>NZ_BJMM01000004.1 GCF_006539165.1 Streptomyces cacaoi
GGCGGGGACGGCGGGCCCGCCGATCCCGCCGGGCCTGGAGCCCGGCCGGTACGGGGTCGGCTCGCGGTCGGTGGTGTGCGGGACCGCGGTCGGGTGTGGCGACGAACCTGACCGGGACGGTCCGGAGTTGACCGGTTCCGGGCGGGTGTGCGGAGGGTACCGGCAGACGCGAAGGCGGTTCCGGGGCGCGGTGGTGCCGGCGGTGGCCCGTCGTCGGCCGGGAGGAGCGGTGGTGGGGCGGTGAACCGGCGGGCCGGGCACGGTACTTCGGCTGTGTTCCGGCGGCCGGGGAGGGAGGGGAGCGGCGGCCCCGCTGGCGGACTCGTGGTCCGCTACGTCACTTGCGTCTCATCTCTGTCGGCGCGAGGAGACGGTGTCCTAGGACTGTCGCAGGGGGCAAGTGTCGACATAGCGACCCGATATGGGGTACGTCTGTGCAGCCTTTCCTACGTAGGAGGGGGTCGCTCCCGAGGTCGGAATCGGCGCGCGGGGAGCGGATCATGCGCGGGGCGCGCAGGTGCGCTCCCCGCCCGGCCGACGAGGGCGAACCCCGGGTGAACGGGCGGGAGTTGTGCGTCGACGGAAGGCCGGACGGGCGGCGTCGGCGGTGCTGCGCAGCAGGTCAGCTCCGGGGCGGGGCCGCGGGGGCGGCGGATGCGGACGTTCCGCGGCGCGTGCGGGGGAAGGTCGTGGCGCGGGGGGCGTGGAGCCATCCACGGGATGACGCTGCGCAGTGCGATTACTACCGCGCGCTTACTCGGTATGTACTCAATCGAGCGTGTCTGTCACGGTAGGCGGCCGATCACTACTCCTCTTCCCCACTTGCATCAGCCGCCCCTAATCTGGGGTAGAGCGCACATGCGAGCAGGAGTCACCGGAGGGGAAGCCGGTGCCCGACATGTGCGGAAGGTTCAGGTGTGACATGGCTGGTAGCGAGAGGCCTCTGAACGAGGTCGTGTTCCTGACCGTGGCCGAGGTGGCCGCGGTGATGCGTGTCTCGAAGATGACCGTGTACCGGCTGGTGCACAGCGGTCATCTGCCGGCGATTCGGGTCGGCAGGTCGTTCCGGGTCCCGGAGAAGGCCGTCCACGAGTACCTTCAGGATTCCTTCGTGGGGGTGGAGAGCGCTTAGGCCGGCGGCGGGGAGAACCGGCTGCCGGAGGCGAGCCGGAATATCCCCGACCCTCGTTCGCAAGCATTCCCCGGTGCCCGGTAGGCTGACCCCATGTAGGTCGTGTGGGCTCGGACGCCCCGCACCGAGTGATTCGAAATGAGTTCTCCCCGTCCCGGCGGGGATGATCCGTGAGCGAGGGTAGTCGTGGGCTCTGTCATCAAGAAGCGGCGTAAGCGGATGGCCAAGAAGAAGCACCGCAAGCTGCTGAAGCGCACGCGTGTGCAGCGCCGCAACAAGAAGTGAGCGAGCGCACAACGCGCAACTGACCGCCGCTCTTTCCTCCGTTCCGTACGGGGGAGGGGCGGCGGTTTTCTGTGTGCCCGGGTTGTGCGAGCGGTGGCGGTGCGGGGGTGTCACGGCGGGGAAATCCGGGCGTCATGGCCACCCGATACGGTGGCAGCCGGGAGTGTGGACGACGGGGTCGGGCATCTTCACGGCTCGCCGGACTGCCAGGGGAGGAAGGGTGGGCAAGGTCGTGCTCGTCACCGGTGCGGCGCGGGAGTTGGGCGTCCGGTTCGTCCGCCGCGTCCAGCGGGAGCCCGACGTCGACCGGGTCGTGGCGGTGGACGCCGTGGAGCCGGTGCGCGGGCTCGGCGCGGCCTCCTTCGTCCGGGCGGACATCCGGCAGCCGTCCATCGGCACGGTCCTGGCCGAGCACGCGGTGGACACCGTCGTGCATCTGGACGCCCAGGGTGCAGGGCCCGAGGGGCGCGCCGCCGGCCGGGCCTTCGCCAAGGAGATCAATGTCATCGGCGCGATGCAGCTGCTCGGGGCCTGTCAGAAGGCGCCCGCCGTGCGACGTCTGGTGATCAAATCGACGACGGGTGTGTACGGTTCCGCGCCCCGGGATCCCACCGTTTTCGACGAGCAGACCGTCCCCGGCGCGCTGCCGGCGAGCGGGTTCGCCAAGGACGCCGTCGAAGTCGAGGGCTATGTGCGGGGGTTCGCGCGTCGGCGGCCCGATGTGGCCGTCACCGTGCTGCGGTTCGCGCAGATCCTGGGCCCGGCGCGGGAGTCGCCGCTCGCCGCCTGCTTCGCGCAGCCGGTGCTGCCCACGGCGCTCGGCCACGACCCGCGGTTGCAGTTCGTGCACGACGACGACGCGGTGGAGGCGCTGCGGCTGGCCGCGGGCGAGCCGCGCGCTGGCACCGTGAAAGCCGGGACGTTCAACATCGCCGGCGCGGGCGTCCTGCTCCTCTCCCAGTGCGCCCGCCGGCTCGGCCTGCTCACGGTGCCGGTGCCGCTGCCCGCGCTCCGTTGGGGCGGCGGGGTCCTGCGGCGGGCCGGCGCCCTGGAGCTGTCGGCGGAGCAGCTCCGGCTGCTGACGCACGGCCGGGTGGTGAGCACCGTGCGCGCCCGGGAGGTGCTGGGGTTCACGCCCCGCCGCAGTACGCAGGAGACGCTGGCCGCGTTCGCCCGGGAGCGGGGCGCCGGGCCGCTGCCGCCCGGGCTGCTGGGCGGCGCGGTCGACCGGGCGGCGGCCGTGCTGGCCGGTGCCCGGGTCCGCCCGCCGCATCGTCAGGAGGCAGAGCGGAATGACTGACGCGAAGGTCATACCCTTCGGCGACGACGAGGGCCGGCCCCGCGCCGCCTCCACCGACCGGGGCGCGCGCCCGCGGCACCGGCCGTCGGCGGGCGGCCGGGATCCGCGGCGCGGCGGACCGCCGCTGTCGTCCGTCCCCGAACAGCGGTCGGAGGCGGATGCTCTCCCGCCGGGCCGCGACGCGGAGCAGCAGGGGCCGGGTCGGCAGGAGACAGGGCGGCAGGAGCCGGGCCAGGGTGGGTTGTTGGGCCGGGTGCTGGGTGACGCGTGGGATGCGCGGGCCGCGCGGGGCCTCGCCTTTCTGCGCCGCCGGCTCACCGGCGAGTACGAGGTCGACGAGTTCGGCTACGACGAGGAGCTCACCGACCAGGTCCTGATGTCGCTGCTGCGGCCGGTGTACGAGAAGTACTTCCGGGTCGAGGTGCGGGGGCTGGAGCACATACCGTCCGCGGGCGCCGCGCTCGTCGTCGCCAACCACTCCGGGACGCTGCCGCTGGACGGGCTGATGCTCCAGGTGGCCGTGCACGACCACCACCCGGCGCAGCGGCGGCTGCGGCTGCTGGGCGCCGATCTGGTCTTCTCGCTCCCGGTGGTCAACGAGGTCGCGCGCAAGGCCGGGCACACCCTCGCCTGTGCCGAGGACGCGCAGGCGCTGCTGACCCGGGGCGAGGTCGTCGGGGTGATGCCGGAGGGCTTCAAGGGCCTGGGCAAGCCGTTCGCCGACCGGTACAGGTTGCAGCGGTTCGGCCGGGGCGGCTTCGTGGCGACGGCGCTGCGGACGGGGGCGCCGATCGTGCCGTGCTCGATCGTGGGCGCCGAGGAGATCTACCCGATGGTCGGCAACTCCCGTACGCTCGCGCGGCTGTTCGGCCTTCCGTACTTTCCGCTGACGCCGACCTTTCCGTGGCTGGGGGCGCTGGGCGCGGTGCCGCTGCCGACGAAGTGGACGATCCAGTTCGGCGAGCCCCTGGCGACCGACGCGTATGCGCCGGAGGCCGCCGAGGATCCGATGCTGATGTTCCAGCTCACCGATCAGGTGCGCGAGACCATCCAGCACACGCTCTACAAGCTGCTGGTACGCCGCCGTTCGGTCTTCTTCTGATCCCTGCGCGGGCCCCCGTCGGCCCCGTCGGCCCCGTCGGCCGTGTCGGTCCGGTCGGCCTTCTCGGCCCTGTCGGACCCGCCGCGTACGGCATACGACGGCGGCGTCCGGCCCCCTCGCGAGGGGACCGGACGCCGCCGGTGGTGCAGCGGAGTTCGGCAGGCTTCGGCAGGCTTCGCCGAGGTTCGGGGAGTCACGGCGGCTTCCCGGTTCTCCCGCGGGGTGCCGCCGCTCCGCTACTCCTTGCCGCTGCCGCCGAGTCCGAGGTCGGGCAGGACCTCGGGGACGAGCGGCGGCAGGGTCACCTCGGGCTTGCCCGGGCCGGACCGGCCGTGGTCGGAGCCGCCGCCGGACTCGGAGGGGCGCTCCGCGGCCTCGGACCTGTCGGGCGGTTCGAGGAGATCGCCGCCGAGCAGACCCTCGCCGCCCTGCTGCGTGCCGGACGGGTCCGGTGCCCGGCTCGCGTCCTCGCTCCGGCCGTCCGCGCCCGCGGAGGACGAGCGGCTCGGCTGTGCGGAGGGCTCGTCCTCGCCGGTGCGGTCCGCGGAGTCGGAGTGCCGCTCGTGCGGGGCGTCGCTCTCCTCGGAGGTGCGGGGGAGGAGGGCGTGCAGCGGGCTGACGTCGTTGTCCATGGCGTCGAAGACGGAGCTGACCTCGTCACCGACGTCGCGTAGCTGGGCCGGGAGCCGGTCGCGGAGCTTGGCCCAGCCGGCCCGGTGGTTCTCGGAGAAGGTGGAGAGGCGCTGCAACCGGTGGATGTCGCCGTCGCGTTCGTACGCCGCGCTCAGCAGCCGGTGGCCCTCGGAGGCGTCGTGCCGCATGCCGGCCAGCGTCCTGCGGACCTCGCCGAGCGCTTCGTGGTCCAGCGCGCCCGAGCGCTGGCGTTCCATCAGCCGGCCCGCTTCCTTCAGCCGGGTGGAGGCGTGGTCCAGCAGGACGTTGCCGCGGTCGGCGTCGTCCCCCGCGAGGTCGAGCTGGATGTCCTCCATGCCGCGTTTCAGGCCGTAGAGGGTGTCGCCGGGGAGGGCGTCCGTACTGGCCGCGGCGGCGCCGCCGAACGCCCCGGCGGCGACCCCCACCCCCAGCCCGCCCGCCGCAAGTCCCTTGCCGAGCCGGGACTTGGGGCGCAGCCTGCTCAGTGAGGCGAGCCCCGGGGCGCGGTGTGCACCCCGCCCGGAGCCGTGCGCAGCGCTCCGGGCGTCGCGCTGCTCGGGGAAGTGCGCGCCCTCCGCCGCGTTCTCACCGTCGGCGAACGCCGCTTCCATGGCGGCGATCAGCTGCGCCCGCTGGACGGTCTTGACCTCCGGGTCCAGCTCCGGCTTCGGCAGGGCCGCCAGTTGGCCGGTCAGCGCCAGCAGCGCACGCTCGCCCTGGCCGGCGGGGTCTCCCGGTGGCGCTCCGTCGTCGCCTTCCGATGGGGCGGGAGACGTAGTGTCGGCCGCCGTACCCTCGTCGAGCCGCTGCTCATCCAGGGCCTGGGCGAAGGCGAGTGCCCGTCGGCTCGTCGGGATGGATCCGATCACCGGCGGCACCTCCTCTCGTCAGCACGGTCGACTCCCCACGGCACAGGTAGGGTTGCGCAGCCGCTCGTGCCACTCCGGGTGAAGTGCGCGCGGGCATGCCACGGTTACGGGGGAGTCTGCAACCCCCGTAACGAGCGGCAAGCCAGTCGGGTTACGGAGTCACGATGATGTGACCGCACCCACGGTACGGTTCGCGCCAACGCCCGCGCGGCCGGGCGTCGGTGGACCGGCCGGTTCAGCGGGCGTCGTCCGGGAGGAGCCGGGCGAGCGTGCGGACGGCGCGGTACTGGAGGGTCTTGATCGCGCCCTCGTTCTTCCCCATGATCCGGGCCGTCTCGGCGACCGAGAGCCCCTGCAGAAATCGGAGCGTGACGCACTCCTGCTGTTGGGGGTTGAGCTTACGTACGGCCTCCAGCAGAGCGGCGTTGGAGAGGGATTCGAGAACCGACTCCTCCGGACTGCGCTCGACCTCGTTCGCGTCGAGCATCTCGCCGGTGGTCACTTCGAGGCGGAAGCGGCTCGACTTGAAGTGGTCGGCGACGAGGTTTCGGGCGATGGTCACGAGCCAGGCCCCGAAGTCGCGGCCCTGCCAGGTGAAGGTGCTGATCCGGCGCAGGGCGCGCAGGAAGGTCTCGCTGGTGAGGTCCTCGGCCGTGGCCCGGCCGCCGACGCGGTAGTAGATGTAGCGGTAGACCGTGTCGCTGTACTGGTCGTACAGCCGGCCGAAGGCGTCCGCCTCGCCGTCCTGGGCCCGTTCGACGAGGTCCATCATGCGGCGGCTCTCGGTGTCCGAGGCCGGTGGGCGACGGGCGGTGGTGCTGCGGGCGCGGCGCCCCGCCGAGGGAGCGGCGGAGGTGCGGGCGGTGGGTGCGGCGGGCGCGGTGGGCGTTGCGGCGGTGGCGCCGGTGGCGCGGTCGGCGAAGGCGTAGCGGGGGCCGGCGGGGACGGGGGCGGGCGCTACGGAGACGAGGGGGACTACGGGGACAGGTGCGGCTGTGGCGAGGGCGGGGACGGCGTACGCAGTGGGGACGTACGCACGCAGTCGGTCGATGACTGTCGTGCGCAGCGTAGCCAGGCCCGAGGCGTCAACCCCGACGTGTGGGTACACGGGACTCCCAGAGGCAGAGCTTCCATCACGTGCAGTGCGGGACCGTTCGCCCGGCGTAGGGACGGGTGGGTACCGGATTGCGTCTGAGGAGAATAACGCTTCGTACAGGCAGCACTACACCTAGTTGCCAAAATCGTCGATTCGGTTCGTTCTGTTACGGAATGGCGCCGCAGTGAGGCGGGAATCGACACCGCAGAGTGAGCGGTTTGTTGGCTGAATCTGTCGCTTCCGGGACGACTTGTGTCCGAGTTACGCCTGGAGCGGGTGGCGGGGACTGGTTGCCGAGGGCCCCGGGTAAGACTGCTGATTTGGCGCCGGGCGGGGGCGCACACCCGGTGCGACGCGCCCGGGGTTCACGCGGGTGCTCCCCGCGGCACGTCCGGGTGTTCCGCGTCGTGCACCGGTGCGACGTGCGAGGAAGCGGCCGGACCGCCGCCGGGCCGCGTCAGCGGCGGCGGCGTTGCAGGGCCAGCGCCGCCGCCGCTCCGCCCGCCAGCGCGCCCGCGCCCGCGGCGGCCGGGAGGCCGACCTTCGCCGCCTTGCGGCCCGTGCGGTAGTCGCGCAGCCGCCAGCCCATCTCGCGGGCGTGTGCGCGCAGCTCGCTGTCCGGGTTGATCGCGTAGGGGTGACCGACCAGGGACAGCATCGGAATGTCGTTCGCGGAGTCGCTGTAGGCGGCGCAGCGCTCCAGATGGAGCCCCTCGGCCGCCGCCAGGGCGCGGACTGCCTCGGCCTTGGCCGGGCCGTGCAGGGGTTCGCCCACCAGGCGGCCGGTGTACACGCCGCCGACCGACTCGGCGACGGTGCCCAGGGCGCCGGTCAGCCCCAGGCGGCGGGCGATGATCGTGGCCGCCTCCACGGGGGCGGCCGTGACCAGCCAGACCTTCTGGCCGGCGTCCAGATGCGCCTGGGCGAGGGCGCGGGTGCCGGGCCAGATGCGGCCGGCCATGTACTCGTCGTAGATCTCCTCGCCGATGGCCATCAGTTCGGCGACGCGGTGGCCCTTGACGATGGACAGGGCGCTTTCGCGGGCGTCCTGCATATGGCCGGCGTGCTCGGCGCCCGCGAGCCGGAACCACGCCTGCTGCCAGGCGAAGCGGGTGAGTTCGCGTTTGCGGAAGAACTTGCGCTTGTACAGGCCGCGGCCGAAGTGGAACAGGGCGGCGCCCTGCATGATCGTGTTGTCCAGGTCGAAGAAGGCCGCCGCGCGGACGTCGCCGACGACCGGGAACTCGGGCTCGCCGCCCTCCGCCTCGTCCGGCGTCGCCGCCGCGCGCTCCCGGGCCTCCCGCTCCAGCTCCTGCTTGCGTGCCGCTTCCGCGGACGCTTCGCCGGCCAGCACGCTGCGTGCCGTCGCGAAGCGTTTGCGGGAGGTGAGCCATGCGGGAAGGGCCATGCGGCGAGCATAGCCAGTCTGTTCGGTGCTCCCGTGCCCAGGAGTCCGCGCGGGTGCGGGCCCGGTGCCGGGACGGGCGGTGGAGTTGTGGCCGGGCGGGACAATGGGGGGATGAGGACAGTGACGTTGATCGGGAAGCCCGGGTGCCATCTGTGCGATGTGGCGCGGGACGTGGTCGCCCGGGTGTGCGAGGAGACCGGGGCCGCGTGGGAGGAGAAGGACATCAACCAGGACCCGGAGCTGTACCGGTTGTACTGGGAGCAGATTCCGGTGGTGCTGGTGGACGGGCGGCAGCACGACTTCTGGCGGGTCGATCCGCAGCGGTTGCGGAGCGCGTTGACCGCCTGACGGCGACGCTGCGCGCCGGTGCGGTGACGGAGCGCCGAGAACGGTCGAAGCGCTGGTCAAGTCCCTGCGCGGGGGCCTCGGTCGGACGTTCCGTGTGGTCGGGCGGCGGGGCGATTTCGATTACCATCGAGGGCGTTTTGCCGTTCGGGGGCGTATACGTGAGGAGTGTGACCGCGTGTCCCCGTTGGTGCGTGTGGCGCCGGTCACGTTGGCCGGGCAAAACGGACACCATCTTTGTGCACGCGTTCACAAAGGCATAGCCTGGGCGCGATGGAGCGGTCTGGGGGAGTGCCTCACAACCGGCCGCTCACCGCTTCGCGTAACCGGCAGGAGCACCGTGGCAACTGGCCGAAACCACCGACCGGCGACGAGTCGGAGCCGAGGAATTCCCGAGGCCACCGTCGCCCGTCTTCCGCTGTATCTGCGGGCGCTCACCGCGCTCTCCGAGCGTTCCGTCCCCACGGTCTCCTCGGAGGAACTGGCGTCGGCCGCGGGGGTCAACTCGGCCAAGCTGCGCAAGGATTTCTCCTACCTCGGCTCGTACGGGACCCGCGGTGTGGGCTACGACGTCGAGTACCTCGTCTACCAGATCTCGCGGGAGCTGGGGCTCACCCAGGACTGGCCCGTGGTGATCGTCGGTATCGGTAACCTCGGCGCGGCCCTGGCGAACTACGGCGGTTTCGCCTCGCGTGGGTTCCGGGTCGCCGCGCTGATCGACGCGGACCCGACGCTGTCCGGCAAGCCCGTCGCCGGTATTCCCGTGCAGCACACCGACGAGCTCGAAAAGATCATCAGCGACAACGGGGTCTCCATCGGCGTGATCGCCACGCCCGCCGGTGCGGCACAGCAGGTCTGCGACCGGCTGGTCGGTGCCGGGGTCACCTCCATCCTCAACTTCGCGCCGACCGTGCTGTCCGTCCCCGAAGGGGTCGACGTCCGCAAGGTCGACCTCTCGATCGAGCTCCAGATCCTCGCCTTCCACGAGCAGCGCAAGGCGGGCGAGGAGCCGGCCGGCGAGCCCGAGACGGACACCGCGCCGCCCGCGGCGCCGCCGGCCGTCGCCGTCCAGAAGCGCACCGGGAGCGGACCTGACGGGGATGTGCCCGCCGTGATGCCGGCATGAGTCTGCTCGTCGTCGGGCTGAGTCACCGCAGCGCGCCCGTGAGCGTGCTGGAGCGTGCCGCCCTGGAGCCGCAGGCGCGCGGCAAGCTGTTGCAGGACGCGGTGGGGGCCGAGCCGGTCGCGGAGGCCGCGGTGCTCTCCACCTGCAACCGGATCGAACTGTACGCGGACGTCGAGAAGTTCCACGCCGGTGTCGCCGACCTCTCCACGCTGCTGGCCCAGCACAGCGGTGTCGGGCTGGAGGAGCTGACCCCTTATCTGTATGTGCACTACGAGGACCGCGCCGTGCACCACCTGTTCTCGGTGGCGTGCGGGCTGGACTCGATGGTGGTCGGCGAGGGGCAGATCCTCGGGCAGATCAAGGACGCGCTCGCCCTGGCGCAGGAGCTGCACACCGCGGGCCGGCTGCTGAACGATCTGTTCCAGCAGGGGCTCCGGGTGGGCAAGCGGGCGCACTCGGAGACCGGGATCGACAAGGCCGGTCAGTCGCTGGTCACGTTCGGTCTGGAACAGCTGGCCGCCGGGTCGGCGTCCGTCGAGGAATGGGCGTACGGCAAGCGCGCGTTGGTCGTCGGTGCCGGGTCCATGTCGTCCCTCGCCGCGGCGACGCTGGCGCGGGCCGGCGTGGCCGAACTGGTGATCGTCAACAGGACGTTGGCCCGGGCCGAGCGGCTCTCCGCCGCCCTCGCCGACGAGCGGGGCGACGCGGACTTCGTCCGGGCGCTGCCCATGGACGGGGTGCACGAGGCGCTCGGCGCGGCCGATGTGGTGGTGTCCTGCACCGGCGCCGCCGGGGTCGTCCTGACGACCGAGGCCGTCCAGAGCGCCGTCGGCCGGGCCGAACGGCCGCGCGCCGCCGGTCTGTCGGTGCTCGACCTGGCCATGCCGCGGGACGTCGACGCCGGGGTGCACCGGATCGAGGGGGTGCGGCTGGTCGACATCGAGTCGCTGGCCGAGGCCGAGGCCGACGCCCCGATGGCGGCCGACGTCGAGGCCGTGCGGGCGATCGTCGCCGAGGAGGTCGCCGCGTTCGGTGCCGCACAGCGGGCCGCGACGATCACTCCGACGGTGGTGGCGCTGCGCACCATGGCGGCCGATGTGGTCGCCGCCGAACTCGCCCGGCTGGAGGGCCGGTTGCACGGCATGGACGACAAGCTGCGCGCGGAGGTCACGCAGACCGTGCGCCGCGTCGTCGACAAGCTGCTGCACGCGCCGACGGTGCGCGTCAAACAGCTCGCGGGCGAACCCGGTGGCGCCGGGTACGCCGACGCGTTGCGTGAACTCTTCGACCTCGACCCGCAAGCGGTCGCCGCTGTCAGCAATCCGGAACAGGAGCGGCCATGAAGTCCGCACAGGGCCCGGCACTCAAGTTGGGTACCCGCCGCAGCAAGCTCGCGATGGCACAGTCCGGGCTGGTCGCCGATGAGGTAAGGCGGCTGACCGGCCGGCCCGTGGAGCTGGTGGAGATCACCACCTACGGGGACACCAGCCGGGAACACCTCGCACAGATCGGCGGCACCGGCGTGTTCGTCAACGCGCTGCGTGACGCCCTGGCGAGCGGCGAGATCGACTTCGCCGTGCACTCGCTCAAGGACCTGCCCACCACCCAGCCCGAGGGGTTCACGCTCGCGGCCGTGCCCACGCGCGCGGACGCGCGGGACGTGCTGGTGGGCCGGGACGGGCTCGGCTTCGAGGAGCTGGCGCTCGCCGCGGCTCCGGGCGTCGCGCGGATCGGCACCGGCTCGCCCCGGCGCATGGCGCAGCTGAACGCCTGGGCGCGTGCGCTCGGCGTCGAGGTCGAGACGGTCCCCATCCGGGGGAACATCGACACCCGTATCGGCTTCGTCCGCTCCGGCGAGCTGGACGCGGTCGTGCTGGCCTCGGCCGGGATGCAGCGCATCGGACGGCTGGACGAGGCCACGGAGCTGATCTCCCCGGATTCCGTACTGCCCGCCCCCGGCCAGGGGGCACTGGCCGTCGAGTGCGCGGCGTCCAACGCGCACCTGGCCGCACAGCTCGCGGAGCTGGACGACCCGTACACCCGGGCCGCGGTCACCGCAGAGCGAACCCTGCTCGCCGCCTTGGAGGCCGGCTGCAGCGCGCCCGTCGGGGCGCTGGCCGACCTGCTTGTCGAGGGGCAGGTTGTCACCGAAATGCGCCTGCGCGGCGTCGTCGGCACCACCGACGGCTCCACGCTGGTGCAGTTGTCCACCACCGGTCCCGTACCGGCGTCCGCCGACGACGCCACGGTCCCTGAGCGCATGGGCCGTGAACTCGCCGACGAGATGCTCGCCAAGGGTGCGGCCGGTCTGATGGGGGAGCGAGCACTTTGAGCCCCACCGCCGCCGACAAGTCGCGCGTCGACCAGTCGAGCACCGCCCAGAACACGGCAGTCGCGAGACCGCACCTGCACGGTGCACACGGGCACGTCACCTTCCTGGGTGCCGGGCCCGGGGACCCGGGGCTACTGACGTTGCGCGCCGTGGAGGCGCTGGCGCAGGCCGACGTGCTGGTCGCCGATCCGCGCGTGCATGCCGTCGTACGCCCCCATGTGCGCGCAGGGGCGGACACACCACTCCAGCCAACCGCTGACGAGGCATCAACTGCCCCCGCACCGGCGGAGGATGCGGCTGTCGATGCGGTGGAGTCTGCCATAGCCGCCGCGCGCTCCGGCAAGCGGGTCGTCCGTGCGGTCGCCGGTGATCCCGGACTGGACTCGGACGCCGCCCGCGAGATGCTCGCGCTGGCGTCCGAGGGCATCCCGTTCGAGGTCGTGCCGGGTGTCGCGGCCGCCGTGGGCGTGCCGGCCTACGCGGGCGTGCCGCTGCGCGACGGGCAGGGCACCGATGTGCGGTTCGTGGACGCCGGGACGGCCGACGAACGGTGCTGGACGGAGCTGGGAGCCAGCGACGCCACCGTCGTCGTCTCCACCACGCTGGACGCGGTCACCTCGGCGGCGGGCGAGCTGGTCTCGGCCGGCCGCAAGCCCGATACGCCGCTGACGGTGACGCTGGCCGGTACGACGACCCGGCAGCGCACCTTCACCGCCACGCTCGGCAGCATCGCCCAGACGTTCAAGCAGGCGAAGGTGCTGCCCTCGCCGGACGGCGGGCAGCCCGTCATAGCCGTGGTCGGCGAGCGCAGTGCCGCCGCGCAGCGCGAACAGCTGGCCTGGTTCGAGTCCAAGCCGCTGTTCGGCTGGCAGGTCCTGGTGCCGCGCACCAAGGAGCAGGCGGCGTCGCTCTCCGACCAGCTGCGTTCGTACGGTGCCGTGCCGGCCGAGGTGCCGACCATCGCCGTCGAACCACCGCGCACCCCGCAGCAGATGGAGCGGGCGGTCAAGGGACTGGTGACCGGCCGGTACGAGTGGATCGCCTTCACCTCCGTCAACGCCGTCAAGGCCGTGCGGGAGAAGTTCGAGGAGTACGGGCTGGACGCGCGTGCCTTCGCCGGGATCAAGGTCGCGGCGGTGGGCGAGCAGACGGCCAAGGCACTGATCGCCTTCGGTGTGAAGCCGGATCTGGTGCCGAGCGGGGAGCAGTCCGCCGCCGGGCTGCTGGAGGACTGGCCGCCCTACGACCCGGTGTTCGACCCGATCGACCGGGTGTTCCTGCCGCGGGCCGACATCGCCACCGAGACGCTGGTCGCCGGCCTGATCGAGCTGGGCTGGGAGGTCGACGACGTCACCGCGTACCGTACGGTGCGCGCCTCGCCGCCGCCCGCCGAGACCCGGGAGGCCATCAAGGGCGGCGGGTTCGACGCGGTGCTGTTCACCTCGTCGTCCACGGTGCGGAACCTGGTCGGTATCGCGGGCAAGCCGCACAACGTGACGGTCATCGCCTGTATCGGCCCGGCCACCGCGAAGACGGCCGAGGAGCACGGCCTGCGGGTGGACGTCATGTCGCCGGAGCCTTCCGTGCTCAAGCTCGCGGAGGCGCTGGCGGACTTCGGCGCCAAGCGGCGGGCCGACGCCCTGGAGGCGGGAGAGACGGTCAAGCGGCCGAGCGAGAAGCGCCCGGCACGGAGGAGGGCACGCTCGTGAGCACGAACGAGGGAACCGGCGGCGCGTACGGAAGCTTTCCGGGGGCGCGCCCGCGCCGGCTGCGCACCACCCCGGCCCTGCGCCGGATGGTCGCCGAACACCGGGTGCACCCGGCGGATCTGATCCTTCCGGCGTTCGTCCGCGAGGGTACGGACGAGCCGGTGGCGATCGGCTCCATGCCGGGCGTCGTGCAGCACTCCCGGGACTCGCTGAAGAAGGCCGCGGCGGAGGCCGTCGCGGCCGGCATCGGCGGGATCATGCTCTTCGGCGTGCCCGAGGAGGCCAAGAAGGACGCCGAGGGCACGGCCGGGACGGACCCGGAGGGCATCCTCCAGGTCGCGCTGCGCGATGTGCGCGCCGAGGTCGGCGACGACCTCGTCATCATGTCCGACCTGTGCCTGGACGAGTTCACCGACCACGGGCACTGCGGCGTCCTGGACGCCGCCGGCCGGGTCGACAACGACGCCACGCTGGTGCGGTACGCCGAGATGGCGCGTGCGCAGGCCGCCGCCGGTGCACACGTCGTCGGCCCCAGCGGAATGATGGACGGGCAGGTCGCCCACATCCGCGAGGCGCTGGACGGGGCCGGCTTCGCCGACGTGGCGGTCTTCGCCTACACGGCCAAGTACTCCTCCGCGTTCTACGGCCCGTTCCGGGAGGCCGTCGCCTCCTCGCTCCAGGGCGACCGCAAGACCTACCAGCAGGACCCGGCCAACTCCCGGGAGGCACTGCGCGAGTTGGCGCTCGACCTCGCCGAGGGCGCCGACATGGTGATGGTCAAGCCCGGGATGCCGTATCTGGACGTCCTGCGGGACGTCGCCGAGCGGGCGGACGTGCCCGTCGGCTCGTACCAGATCTCCGGCGAGTACGCGATGATCGAGAACGCTGCCGCCGCGGGACTGCTCGACCGGGACGCGGCGATCACCGAGACCCTGACCGGCTTCAAGCGGGCCGGGGCGAGCATGATCCTGACCTACTGGGCCGTCGAGGCGGCCACACGGCTGCTGCGCTGAACGGGCCGGACAGAGCGGGCGCTGCACGGAGTTGCTCGCCCGCCCGCGCCGGACGTCGACGGTCGAGTGCGCACACGTCACGTCCGCGCACACGAAAGGGGGCCGGCGTCCCGGACGCCGGCCCCCTTTGACGCGTTCTGCCTGATGTTCTGCGCTTACGGTCCTCTGCCTACGGCGCCTGCCTTACGGCGGCTTGCCTACGGCTGAGGCCCTACAGCCGCTCCGGCGTGCGGATGCCCAGCAGGGCGAGACCCTGACGCAGGGTGCGGGCCGTCAGATCGCACAGGAACAGGCGGTTCTCGCGCTGCTCGTCGGTGTCGGCGTGCAGCACCGGGCAGTGCTCGTAGAACGGGCCGAAGAGCGTGGCCAGTTCGTAGAGGTAGGCCGCGAGCTTGTGCGGCTCGTTGGTCTCCGCGACGGTCGCCAGCGTGTCACCGAAGGCGTCCAGCTGGAGGGCGAGCGCACGCTCCTGCGCGGCCAGCTCCACCTCCGGATGCGCGACGGGCTTCGCCGTGTCCGCCGCCTTACGGAAGATCGAGCGGACCCGGGCGTAGGCGTACTGCACATAGACGCCGGTGTCGCCGTTCAGCGAGACCATGCGGTCCAGGTCGAAGACGTAGTCACGGGAGCGGGACGTCGACAGGTCGGCGTACTTGACCGCGCCGATGCCCACCTGCTGCGCCCGGTCCTGGACCTCCTCCTCGCTCAGGCCCAGACCGCCCTGCTCGGCCTTCTCCCGGACGACCCCGGCCGCCCGCTCGACGGCCTCGCCCAGCAGATCCATCAGCCGGACCGACTCTCCCGAACGGGTCTTGAACGGCTTGCCGTCGGTGCCCAGGACGGTGCCGTACTCCAGGTGCTGGGCGACGCCCTCGGGCAGCCAGCCCGCGCGGCGGGCCGTCTCGAAGACCATCTTGAAGTGCAGCGCCTGACGGCCGTCCACCACGTACAGCATGGTGTCCGCCTTGAGCACGCCGACCCGGTTGCGGACCGCGGCCAGGTCCGTCGCGGCGTAGCCGAAGCCGCCGTCGGCCTTCTGCACGATCAGCGGCGTCGGGTTGCCGTCCGGGCCCTTGACGTCGTCGAAGAAGACACACAGCGCGCCGTCCGAACGGACCGCGACGCCCGACTCCTCCAACTCGCGGGCCAGCACCGGAAGATCGTCGTTGTAGGCGCTCTCGCCGACCACGTCGTCGTCCGTGAGCAGGACGTCGAGCTTGTGGTAGACGGCGTTGAAGTACCGCTTCGACTCGTCGACGATCTTCTGCCACAGCGCGACCGTCTCGGCGTCGCCCGCCTGGAGCTCGACGACCCGGCGGCGCGAGCGCTCCTTGAACTCGGCGTCCGCGTCGAACTTCTCGCGCGACGCCTTGTAGAGCCGGTTGAGCCGGGACATGGCCGCGTTGCCGCCGCTCTCGGTGCCCTGCTCGGCGCCGGACTCGTCCAGCTCGTGCGGGTGCTCGATGAGGTACTGGATGAGCATCCCGAACTGGGTGCCCCAGTCGCCGATGTGGTTGCGGCGGATCACCTCGTCCCCGCGGTGCTCCATGATCCGCACCAGGGCGTCGCCGATGACCGTGCCGCGCAGATGGCCGACGTGCATCTCCTTGGCCACGTTCGGCTGCGAGTACTCGATCACCATGCGGCGCGGGCTGTCGGTGACCGGGACGCCCAGCCGCTCGTCCTCCGCGCGCGCCGCCAGATTCCGCACGAGCGCGCCGTCGGCGACGGTGATGTTGAGGAAGCCGGGGCCGGAGACCTCGATGTCCGCGATCTCGTCGTTCTCCGGGAGCGCGTCGGTGACCTTGGCGGCCAGCTCGCGCGGATTGCCCTTGAGTCGCTTGGCGAGGGCCAGCATGCCGTTGGCCTGGAAATCGGCCCGGTCGCTTCGTCGCAGCAGCGGGTCCGCGGAGCCGGCCTCCGGCAGGGCTGCCGAGAGGGCGTCCGAGACGCGCTGACTGACCGTAGCGGCGAGTGAGGGGACCGAAGCCATGGAGTGCTGACCGTTCCGTCGGTGTGTCAAGGATGAGGCGCCCATTATCCCACGGACGGCCGTGGGACCGTCGGCCGTGCGCGGGTGGGACAATGGGGCGGCAGGCTTGCAGAGCGTAGAGAGAAGGAAGTGCCGGACGTGGCTCAGACCACTCACGAGGCCGACTGGGTCTCCCGTATCGCCGATGAAGTCATCGCCGAAGCGGAACGCCGAGGTCTGAAGCCGGGCAAAGCCGAGCCGGACGGCGGGACACGGCCCCTCGTGTGCGCCTCCGGGCTGAGCCCCTCCGGGCCGATCCACCTCGGCAATCTGCGCGAGGTGATGACCCCCCACCTGGTCGCCGACGAGATCAAGCGGCGCGGGGTGGCGTGCGAGCACATCATCTCCTGGGACGACTACGACCGGTTCCGCAAGGTCCCGGCCGGCGTCGACGGCGTCGACGAGTCCTGGGCCGAGTACATCGGCCGCCCGCTGACCTCCGTCCCGGCGCCGCACGGCAGCCCGTACGCCAGCTGGGGCGAGCACTTCAAGGCCGCCATGGAGGCGTCGCTGCTGGAGCTCGGCGTGCAGTTCCGCGGCATCAGCCAGACGCAGATGTACACCTCCGGCGCCTACCGCGAGCAGATCGCCTTCGCCATGCGCGAGCGGCAGCGCATCGACGCCGTGCTGGACCGCTACCGCACCCTCGACAAGAACGCCAAGGGCGGCAAGGGCAAGAAGCAGAACAAGCCCGTCGACGAGGCCGAGGTCGAGGCCGCCGAGGGCTCCGGTGCCGCTGCCGAGGACGACGGATCCGGCGCCGGAGCGGGCACCTACTACCCGTACAAGCCCTACTGCACCGTGTGCAACCGGGACCTGACGACCGTCACCGCCTACGACGACGAGACCACCGAGCTGAGCTACACCTGCGTGTGCGGGCACGGCGAGACGGTGCTGCTGCGCGAGTTCGACCACGGCAAGCTCGTGTGGAAGGTCGACTGGCCGATGCGCTGGGCCTACGAGGGCGTGATCTTCGAGCCCTCCGGCGTCGACCACCAGTCGCCCGGCTCCTCGTACGTCGTCGGCGGTCAGCTCGTCAAGGAGATCTTCGGCGGGGAGCAGCCGCTCGGCCCGATGTACGCCTTCGTCGGCATCAGCGGCATGGCCAAGATGTCCTCCTCCAAGGGCGGCGTGCCCACCCCGGCCGACGCGCTCCAGATCATGGAGGCCCCGCTGCTGCGCTGGCTGTACGCCCGGCGCAAGCCCAACCAGTCCTTCAAGATCGCGTTCGACCAGGAGATCCAGCGCACCTACGACGAGTGGGACGCCCTCGGCCGGAAGATCGCCGACGGCAGCGCACAGCCCGCCGACCTCGCCGCGCACACCCGGGCCTCCACCACCGCGCTCGGCCCGCTCCCGGCCACCCCGCGCCCGCTGCCGTACCGGACGCTCGCCTCCGTCACCGACATCACCGGCGGACAGGAGGAGCAGACGCTGCGCATCCTCAGCGAGCTGGACCCCGCACACCCCGTGCACAGCCTCGACGAGGTCCGGCCCCGGCTCGACCGGGCGCAGCGCTGGGTGAACACCCAGGTGCCCGCCGACCAGCGCACCCAGGTGCGCGAGGAGCCCGACGCCGAACTGCTCGCCTCCCTCGACGAGGAACAGCGCGCCTCCCTGCGGCTGCTGCTCGACGGGCTGGACGAGCACTGGTCGCTGGAGGGGCTGACCCAACTCGTCTACGGCGTGCCCAAGGTGCGGGCCGGGCTCGACCCGGACGCCAAGCCGACCCCCGAACTGAAGGTCGCACAGCGGGGATTCTTCGCCCTGCTGTACCGGCTGCTCGTGGGGCGGGAGACCGGGCCCCGGCTGCCGACCCTGCTGTTGGCTGTGGGGGCCGGGCGGGTGCGCAAGCTGTTGGGGGGCTGACGGCACCGGGGGCTCGGCTTCGCCGTCGGGCCCCCTCTCCCCTATGAGCGCCTCGGCCTTGGCTGTGAGTTCCTCGGCTTGGCCGGTGCTTCCCGGAGCTGCGGTTTCCGGCTCGGCCGGGAGCGCCTCGGCGTGGTCGGTTTCCCGGGTTTCTTTCCTTGAGGGCTTCGCCCCCTGCATGGGGCTTCGTCCCTGTCCCCGCTGGCCTCGTCGGCCGGGCGTCGGGGGCTCCGCCCCCTCTGGGAGACCCCCGCTCCGTGGTGCCCTGGAGCGGGGGTCCTGCCTCTTGGCGTGTGTGCCCCGTGGGAAGTGCGGGGCCGGGGTTGTTACTTGATCTTGGAGACGGCCTGCTTGGCGGCCTTTTCCGCGTTCTTCTTCAGGTCGTCGGCGCTGGGCTTCTTCCCGCTCTCGAAGCCGGTGCCCTCGTAGTCGACCGTGACGACCACATTGGCCGTGCGGGCCACCAGGCGGTGCGCGTTGTACTCCTCGGACTTGTCCTTGGAGTCCTTCTTCTCCGTCTCATAGGCGATGGAGATGGCCTCGTCGCCCACGCCGGAGACCTTCGACTCCTTCGGCTTCTTGTTCTCCTTGTTGCCGGTGGTGTCCGTGAGCTGCTGCTTCATGTACTCACCGGCGCGCTTGTCGCCCGCGCCCAGGGACTCGTCGGAGTCGAAGCGCTTGAGGGACACCGTCAGCTGCCGGTAGTCGTACTTGTCCAGGCCGCTCCACAGGCAGCTGCCCGCGTCGTTCAGATCGCCGGAGCCGACGCGCTTTCCGGCCTCGTTCTTCGTGCCCGGGACCAGGTCCTTGACGGTGTCCTTCGACAGGGCGTCGCAGGAGTCGGGCAGCTTCTTGTACTTCGCCGGGGCGACGGTGGGCTTCGACGAGCTGGCGGAGGCCGAGGGGCTCTCCTTCTTCTCACCGTCGTCCGAGTCCGAGGAGCAGCCGGCGACCAGCAGGACGGGGAGCGCCACCGCCGTGCAGGCGAGCGTGACGGCCTTGCTCCGTCGTGGGGCGTTGCGCGTGGCGTTTCGGTGCATGGTTCCTTCGCTTCCGGGGGTTCGTCGCCAGCCCCGGAGCGCGCCGGCGGGAGCCGGTGCGCCGTCCGGTGCTGGGGCGAGCTCTGGGCGAGCTCTGCGCGAGCCGGGGGGGTGGCTGTGCTCAGGGCACGGTACGTGGCGCCCGGGGCGGTGTGGGCGTTTCGTGGCAGCTCCCACAGCGTGGGAACGGTCACGGCCGCCGGGGCCCCGCCTGCCGCGTGAGGATGCTCACGCGCGCATCGCTCACTCCTCCTCGTCGAACTTCGCGGCCAGCTGCTCGGCGAGCTTCCGCGCCTTGTCCTGTAGCTCGCGGCTCTCCGGGATCCGGTGCTTGTCCGTGACCCACTGGTCGTACTCGACCGTCGCAATCACGTTGGCCGTGCGGAAGACCAGGGTGATGTCCCGGTGCAGACCGGAATCGCCGGTGTCCAGTTTGTCGTTGATGTAGGCACTGTCGCCGATGTTGTCCAGAGTACGGGGGGCCAGATCGTCGTCCTGGCCGGGGGAGGCGCTGTCCGAGGGCTTCTTGTCGGAAGACTTCTTGTCGGAGGGCGTCGCCTTCGGAGTGCCGTCGTCGGAGGGCTCCTTGTGCGGGGACGCCTTCCCGTCGGGCGTCTTTCCGTCCTCGGGGGCGTCCTCGCTCTCGCCGGTGTCGGCCTCGTCGCTCTCCTCGCCGGGGGTGGAACCCGCCGGGATCCGTGCCTTCTCGGCCTTCGTGGCGTACAGCTGCTCCGCCTGCTCGTCGTCGCTGACCGCGGGGTCGTAGGACACGACGCGCTCGAAGTCGATGTGCAGATGGCGGGTGCCGAGCGTGGTGGCGCTCTTCCAGCGGCAGCCGACCTTGCGGTCGGTGTCGTAGGTCACGCCGGCCTCGCCCTTGTACGGGTCGGCGCTGCTGCCCTCGTCCGGCCCCTCGCCGTCGGTTCCGTCGGACGGGGTGGCGCCGGCGCCCGGGAGCATGTCCTTGAGGGTGCCGCGGTTGACGGTGCCGCACGGCTCGGGGAGCGTCCGGTACTTGCCGGGGGCGACGGAGGCGGAGGCGGAGGCGCTGCCGGGTTTGCCGTCGTCCTCGCCGTCGGAACCGGAGGAGCCGGTGCAGGCGGAGAGGGCGCCGACGAGTGCGACGGCCACCGCGGTGTGAGTCGCGTACATCGCGTACCTGGCGTACGTCCTTGCCCTCCGCGGCACGGCTGGCCTCCTGGTTCGGGTCGAGAACTGGGTCCGCCGGCACGGGCGACGGGTGCCCCAATGTCTACCGCACGCGCCGTACGGGCGTCCGGTCGGCGGGGGCTATGGCCGACGATGTCGGCCTTTTCCCCTTCGGGTGGTCCGCTGCCCATTCGAACAGCCTGCCATGGCCCTCCGCCGGGCCGGGAGGCCGGTGTGGCGGCCAACTTTCCGGGGAGTGACGGCAGTTGGCCGCGCTACACGTGAGATGCGTCACGCTGTGCCTCAGTTGCCCCGCGGTGCGTACATGATCACCGCCACGCCGGCGAGGCAGACCAACGCGCCCACCACGTCCCAGCGGTCGGGGCGGAAACCGTCCATGGCCATCGCCCAGATCAGCGAGCCGGCGACGAAGACCCCGCCGTACGCCGCCAGGATCCTGCCGAAGTGGGCGTCCGGCTGGAAGGTGGCCACGAAACCGTAGACACCGAGCGCGAGGACGCCCGCCCCGATCCAGAGCCATCCGCGGTGCTCACGTACGCCTTGCCAGACCAGCCAGGCACCGCCGATCTCGAACAGGGCGGCGAGGGCGAACAGGAGGACGGAGCGCGCAACCAACATGACCGCAGGTTATGCGTCGGCCCGTATGCGGTCCTTGTCCGCTCGGCCCCGGGCGGTGGGCGGGCCCGTCCATGCGGTCAGCGCCTCCTCCAGGCCGGCGGGCTCCGGGCCCTCGGCGGCCCAGGCGATATGGGCGTCCGGGCGGACCAGCAGGGTGCGCCGGCCCGGGCCCGCCGACTCCACCTGGACGAAGCGCCGGTCCGCCGGGCGGCGCGCGGCCCCACGGGGAGTGACCAGTACGAACCTGCCCTCGCGCAGGGCCTCGTACAGCCGGCCGGAGGTGAGCCGCAGATCCGGTACACGCTTGCCGGTCAGAGGGTGGGGCGCCGGCGCCCCACCGAGCCCGGGCAGCGGTGCCCGGCGCCCACGGCGGTGCGGCTCCTGGGACCCCGGGGAGGCGGGCGGGTAGGACAGGTGGATGCCGGAGACGGTGCCCATGGCGCGCTGGTTGAGCGCGCGGACCCGGTTGACCGCCGTGGCCGCCAGGGTGCGGACGGCGCCGCTGCCGGGGTAGCGCAGCAGGCCGAGCCGGACGAGGGCGCCGCTCGTGCGCACCATCAGGGCGCCGATGGGGCGGCGTTCCGCCTCGTAGGTGTCCAGCAGGGCGTCCGCCGCGCGTGCGGACGCGGCCTCGCCGCCCGCCGCCTGCGCCGCCTCCAGGGCCCGGACGAGTTTCCAGCTGAGGTTCGCGGCGTCCTGGAGCCCGGTGTTGAGGCCGAGTCCGCCGGCGGGGGAGTGGACGTGTGCGGCGTCCCCCGCCAGGAAGGCGCGCCCCACCCGGTAGGCAGGGGCCTGGCGTTCGTCACTGCGGAACCGGGAGATCCAGCGGGGATCGCGCATACCGAAGTCCGAACCCATCGCGGAGCGGACCGTCTCCCGTACCTCTGCCAGCTCCACCGGTGCGTCGTCGGGCAGTTGACGGTTCCGGTCCCAGCCCATGACGCGGTACCAGCCGTCCCCGAAGGAGCCGACCAGGGCGAACGTCTGCCCGGAGGCCGAGACGACGAAGGGGTCGCGGGGCGGGGCGTCCAGCCGGACGTCCGCCAGAACCAGCGAGCGGAGGACGGGCCTGCCGGGGAAGGGGACACCCAGCTCGCGGCGGACGGTGCTGTGCGCACCGTCGGCGCCCACGAGGTACCCGGCCCGCAGGGTGTGCACGCCGTCGGGCTGCCGCACCTCGATCTCGACGCCCCCGGGGCGGTGCCGCAGGGCGGTCATCCGTGCGCCGTACCGGAAGTCGACGCCGGCGGCGCGGGCCCGGCGCTCCAGCAGCCGCTCGACCACGTACTGCCCGACGATCAGGACGAAGGGGAAGCGCGTCGGCAGCGTCGTGGGGTGCAGCGTGGCGTTGCCGAACAGGCGTAGCCGGTCGATCGGATGGCCGGCCTCGACGAGTTCGTCCGCCAGGCCGCGGGCGTCCAGCTGTTCCAGCGTCCGGGCGTGCACGACGAGGGCGCGGGTGAGGTTGCCGACCGCCGCGTCCCGCTCCTCGACGAGGGTGACGCGGCGCCCGGCCGCCGCCAGGTCCCCGGCGAGCAGCAGGCCCGTGGGCCCCGCGCCGACGACGAGAACCTCCGGCTCGGGCGGTGCGCGGTGCTCCCCCTGGCCCGGCGCGGGCGCGGGCCCCGTCCGCGAGGAGCCGTCGTCACCGGAGGAGGTGCGGTAACCGTCGGAGCCGACGGTGTCGGCGGGGCTGTCGGAGCTGCCGGGGTCGCCGGAACTGCCGGAACTGCCGGAGCGGGTGGGGGGCTTCCGGTTGTTGGGGTCGGGAGGGGTGTCGGAAGCGGGGTGGAGGGCGGAGTACGGGCGGGAACGTGCCATGGCTGCCTCCCCGAGTGATCGGGCGTGTCAGCGGATGTCGTCGGGTGCCGGTGTTGCCTGATCAGTGGATGTCGGTGGCCGGTAGTGGGTCGCAGGGGAGGGCGCGGGGCCGCACGGGAGCCGGTGAGGCGGCGACGCCCGGTGGTCGATGCCCGGTGGTCAACGGCGGTGCTCAACAGCGCTGGTCAAACAGGGCTGGTCAACACGGGTCAACGCCTGGTGGCCAACGCTTGTTGGCACCACCGTAAGCGGCGGCGCGATGGCGTGTCAACGCTCGTTGGCCTACAGTTGTGGGCATGGACGGAGCCGAGGCCGCACAGGGCGAGGAGCAGCGGGGTGACCCGCCGGAGGCGCCCCGGCGCCGGTCGGACGAGACGCGGGCCGCGATCCTGCGGGCGGCCCGGGACCGCTTCGCCGCCGACGGCTACGAGCGCGCCACGATCCGTCTGATCGCCCGCGAGGCCGGCATCGACCCGTCGATGGTGATGCGGTACTACGGCAACAAGTCGGGCCTGTTCGCGGCCGCCGTCGAGTTCGACCTGAAGATGCCGGACGTCTACTACATCCCGCGCCGGCACGTGGGCGCGATGCTGGTGCGGCACTTCCTCTCCCGCTGGGAGCAGGACGAGACGCTGACCGCGCTGCTGCGCGTGGGCGCCACCAATCCCGAGGGCGCCGAGGAGATGCGGCGGATCTTCCGCACGCAGTTGCGCCCCCTGGCCGACGAACTGTCCCCGGATGCCGAGGAGGCGGCCACCCGCTCGGCGCTCGCGGCCTCCCAGATCCTGGGCATGGCGCTGTGCCGGTACGTCCTTCAGCTGCCGCCCGCGGTGGACATGAGCCACGAGGAGATCGTCCGCTGGCTCGGGCCGACGATCCAGCGGTACCTCACGGGGGACGCGCCGCCTCCCCCGCCCGACGAGGCGGGCTGAGCCTCCGCCGCCGCCCCTTTCTTTCCCCGTCGCCGTCTCCCCCTCTCCTGACGGCCGCCCGTCCGGGGCGGGTTGTCGGGGTGTCCGGGGTGGTGCGGCGGTGTCGTGGGTACCGGTGCGGGGGTCGAGTCGCCCGGCTTGTCCGTACCCGACAACCCTTCCGTGTTCCGGCTCTGCAAAGAAGTACCACCGGGCGGCTCCGACAGGGCTCCTGGCCGGGTAGTGCGCCCTAGGCTTGCCGGGTCCCTGTCGCGCGCAGGTCGTGATCATGACACCTGAAAGGGAGTCAGGACCTGTGAGCACACCGGAAATCGGCGAAGCAAGCGGGAGTTCGAGGCGTCCGGGCCCGGCGGGGAGGCCCGGTCACCGCCACCGCGTGCGCGTGGCGGCGTCCCGAAGCCCTTGCGGAAACCGTGACAAGTGAAGGTCCGGAGTTCACCGGAGGAAGGGCGATAGACAGACGTGAAACCTGAGACAGAGGAGGCGTACGCCTCCAGCGGGGGACTGACCCGGGGGCCGCAGACCGACCGCGTCGTGTTCGGCGTCACGGCGGCATTGACGCTCGCCTTCGTGATCTGGGGCGGGGCGGCGACGGATTCCCTGGAAGACGTCTCGACGAAACTGCTCAACGGCACCATGCACAACGGAGGCTGGGCCTTCGTACTGGCGGCCACGGGCTTTGTGATCTTCTCCCTGTGGCTCGCCTTCAGCCGCTACGGGAAGATCACCCTCGGCAAGGAGGGCGAGGAGCCGGAGTTCAAGACCGTCTCCTGGGTCGCGATGATGTTCAGCGCCGGTATGGGCATCGGGCTGATGTTCTACGGCGTGAGCGAGCCGTTGACCCACTTCTCCGAACCACCGCCCGGTACCAACCCGGCGAACAAGGCCGAGGCGATGGAGACCTCCCTCGCCACGACCCTCTTCCACTGGACGCTCCACCCGTGGGCCATCTACGCGGTCGTGGGGCTGGCCATCGCCTACAGCTGCTTCCGGCGCGGGCGCCGGCAGACCATAAGCGCCGTGTTCACCCCGCTGATCGGCAAGCGGAACGCCAACGGCGCCTTCGGCAAGGTCATCGACATCCTGGCGATCTTCGCGACGCTCTTCGGATCCGCTGCCTCGCTGGGCCTGGGCGCCTTGCAGATCCGCAGCGGTATCAAGGAAGTCGGCTGGATGGACAACGTCAGCCAGGGGATCCTGGTGGCGATCATCGCCGTGCTGACCGTCGCCTTCGTCGCCTCGGCCGTCTCGGGGGTGGCCAAGGGCATCCAGTGGCTGTCCAACATCAACATGGTGCTGGCCGGTCTGCTGGTGGTCTTCCTGTTCGTCGTCGGGCCGACGATCCTCATGCTGAACATGATCCCGACCTCGCTCGGCGGGTTCATCGGCGATCTGCCGCAGCTGGTCGGTCGCACGGACGCGAGCAGCGGCAAGGGCGTCGCGGACTGGCTGGGCAGCTGGACGGTCTTCTACTGGGCGTGGTGGATCTCCTGGACGCCCTTCGTGGGCATGTTCATCGCCCGCATCAGCCGCGGCCGTACGATCCGCCAGTTCGTCGGCGGCGTCATCCTGGTCCCCAGCGTCGTGAGCCTCATCTGGTTCGCGATCTTCGGCGGTACCGCCATGGACCTGGAGGCCAACGGCGCGGGGCTCGCCAAGGAGGCGACCCAGGAGGGCCAGCTGTTCGGAGTGCTGAACGAGTATCCGATCGCGAGCGCCACCAGCCTCGTGGTGATGATCCTCGTCGCGATCTTCTTCGTCTCCGGCGCCGACGCCGCCTCGATCGTCATGGGCACGCTCTCGCAGAAGGGCACCATGGAGCCGAGCCGGCTCGTCGTCATCATCTGGGGCGTCCTCACGGGTGCGGTCGCCGCAATCATGCTGCTCATCGGCGGGGGCGGGGACAAGGCGCTCGAAGGACTCAAGAACCTCACCATCCTGGTCGCGGTGCCGTTCACGATCGTGATGATCGGCCTGTGCATCGCGCTCACCAAGGATCTGCGCCGCGACCCGCTCATCGTGGTGGGCGAGCGCGGTGAGGAGGCCGTCGGCAGCGCCGTCATCGCCGGACACGAGCTGTACGACGGCGACTTCGAGTTCCGGATCGGCCCGGCGGCGCCCGAGCCCTCCCTCCAGGCCACCGATGTCGCCTCCCTCAACCCGGAGGCGGACGAGCTGGAGCAGACCGGTCAGGAGGAGAAGACCGGGGCGGAAGAGGGGGCCGGGTCAGCGGAGTCCGGCCACGATCCGGGCGGGGACGGCCCCGAGGACGAGCCGGGGCCCGGGCGGAAGGAGAGCTGAACCGGTTCACCGTACGGCCCGGCCGAGGCCGTCGGCGCCCCGCGGCGGACGGACCGCCGCGGGGCGCCGGTGTGTCCGGGCCGGTCCGTGCGCGCCCGGCCGTCGCGATGCGGAACTCCCGGCCGGGTCAGGGGTGTTGCACGGGCCCGGTGCGGCGGCGCCGGCGCTCCCAGAAGTGTTTCTGGCACAGCAGGGTGAGCGTGCCCGCCAGCACGATGCCGGCCAGGTTCACCCCGAGCTGGACGAACGACCCCCAGGTCTCCCGCATGTTGCCGTAGCCGAGGGCCAGCGCGGCGTTGGCGGCGGCCGGCACCGTCGTCACGGAGATCGCGACGCCCACCAGGGCACCGGACTTGGACGAGGTGAGCGACACGATGCCCGCGACGCCCGCCAGCAGCGCCACCACGAACGAGGTCTTGTCGGGCTGCCAGACGAACTCGCTGACGGGGTGCGGCCTGGCGAAGTCGGCGTAGGAGAACAGCCCGAGCGCGTCCATCAGCACACTGAACCCGCCCGTCAGCGCCATCGCCACCGGGAAGCCGGCCAGCAGCGCGACGAGGGAGCGCAGCAGCAGCCGGGGCGCCCGGCGGACCAGCGCCGTGCACACCCCGGCCAGCGGGCCGAACTCCGGGCCCACCACCATCGCGCCGACGATCAGGATCGCGCTGTCGGCGAGGATGCCGCAGGCCGCCAGCATCGTCGCCACCGTGAGAAAGGTGAGGTAGGTGACGGTGAGCCCGGACTCCTCGTGCGTGGCGCCGGCCAGCGACTCCCACAGCACCGCGTCGACGCCCTCGCCCGGCGCCTCCTCCTCCGCGCGTTCGGCACGCCGGGAGAGGGACAGATCGATGTTCTCGACGGCGATGGCCCCGTCCTGGTCCAGGCCCAACGCGCGCAGCTGTTGGAGGAGTTCGTCGCCCGCCTCACGCGCCACGTCGCACAGCACGACATCGCCCGCCGGGGCGCGGGCCGCGCCCTCCAGAACCGCCAGGTGGGTGGCGCCGACCGTGGACTCGACGAGAGCGACGACGGCGGGCGTCCGGTCCGGTGGCGAGATCAACCGCAGATGCAGCATGGGGCGAGGCTAGACGGAGCGCGCGACGCTCCGTGCCGTGCGGGGGAGTTGGGCCCTCGGGCCGACCGTGCCCGGCTCGCCCGGGCGCTCGTGCGGGGCCCCGAGCGCGCGGGACACGGGCTGTCCGTGCGCACCGGGGGCCGCGTCAGGAGCGGAAGTGCGTGTGGCCGGCGGGGGATCAGGGCCAGACCAGGCAGTACGCCTGGTGGCCCGCCTCGTGCAGGCGGTCGGAGAAGTCCTGCCACCGGTGCAGGAGTTGGTAGACGCTGAAGGCGTCCTGGGGGCCGGCGCGGTCCGGGACCGTGGACCAGATGAAGGCCGCGGCGCCCACCGATTCCTCGCCGATGCCGCGCAGCGGGTCGACGACCGTCATCGGCAGCTTCACCACGGCGTAGTCGGGGTGCAGGACGACGAGTTCGAGCGGGGGCACGCGGTTGAGGGGTATGCCCTCGATTCCGGTGAGCACCATCGCCGCCATCGTCTCGGGCTTGATCTTGGTGAACATGCCCTGTCCCAACTCGTCCCCGCCCAGCTCCTCCGGGCGCATCGAGATGGGAACGCGAGCGGCTGTGGCGCCATCCGGTGCCCCGAAGTACTTGTAGGTCACCCCCACTCGGCCGCCACCCCTGCTGTTCTGGGTCTCAGCGTGGTCTCCGGTGTTGTTCCGGATCCCCGCGTTGTTCTGGATCTCCGCCGCTTCGCGCCGGCTCGCCGCATCACGCCGGTGACGCCCCTGAGCGCGCCCCGGGCCAGGCTCAAAGGGGCCGCCGGTCCCCTCTCCCAGTCCGCCACCGCGGTGCATGTCACCACCCGACTGCTCGTCCGGACCGCACTGCCGTCACGCGCGGCCCGATCATCGTGTCAGAGACCTCCCCGCCTCACGGACCGTGAAACGCCCCTGGCCCCTCACGTACGGGGCTCTGACACCATGGCTTTCGTGACTTACTCGTACAGCGCCCCAGTATCGCAGTCGCTCTTCGAACGTGCCGCCGCCGTGACGCCGGGAGGCGTGAACTCTCCGGTGCGGGCCTTCCGCGGCGTGGGCGGTACGCCCCGTTTCATGGTGTCCGGTACCGGTCCGTACCTGACGGACGCGGACGGCAGGGAGTACGTGGATCTCGTCTGCTCCTGGGGGCCGATGATCCTCGGCCATGCGCACCCGGAGGTGACGGCGGCGGCGCAGCAGGCGCTCGCGCGCGGTACGTCGTTCGGCACGCCGGGCGAGGACGAGGTGGCGCTCGCGGAGGAGATCGTCCGCCGTATCGACCCCGTTGAGCAGGTACGACTCGTCTCCTCCGGTACCGAGGCGACCATGTCGGCGATCCGGCTGGCCCGCGGTTTCACCGGCCGCTCGAAGGTCGTGAAGTTCGCCGGCTGCTACCACGGTCACGTCGACGCGCTGCTCGCCTCGGCCGGCTCGGGCGTCGCCACGCTGGGTCTGCCGGACACCCCGGGGGTGACCGGGGCGCAGGCGGGGGACACGATCGTGCTGCCGTATAACGATCTGGATGCGGTTCGTGAGGCATTCGCCGCCCACCCGCGCGAGATCGCCTGTGTGATCACCGAGGCGGCCCCGGGCAACATGGGCATCGTCCCGCCGCGGCCCGCCTCCGAGGGCGAGCCGGGCTTCAACCAGGGGCTCAAGGAGCTGTGCGAGGCGGACGGCGCGCTGTTCATCTCGGACGAGGTCATGACCGGGTTCCGGGCGAGCCCGCAGGGCTGGTACGGCGTCGAGGGCGTCGTGCCGGATCTGATGACGTTCGGCAAGGTGATGGGCGGCGGCTTCCCCGCGGCGGCCTTCGGCGGCCGGCGTGACGTGATGGAGTACCTCGCCCCGGCCGGGCCCGTGTACCAGGCGGGCACGCTGTCCGGGAACCCGGTCGCGACGGCGGCGGGGCTCGCACAGCTGCGGGCGCTGGCCGCCGACGACTTCGCCGCGCACGCGAAGGTGGACGCCGCCTCCCGGCAGTTGCAGCAGATGGTCTCCGAGGCGCTGAACAAGGAGGGCGTGGCGCACGCCCTCCAGACGGCGGGGACCATGTTCTCGGTGTTCTTCGGGGACTTCGGCACGGCCGGTGTCCAGGACTACGAGGCGGCCCGGCGCCAGGAGACCTTCCGGTTCACGGCGTTCTTCCACTCGATGCTGTCGCAGGGCGTCTATCTGCCGCCGTCCGGCTTCGAGATCTGGTTCGTCTCGGCCACGCACGACGAGCGGGCCCTCGGGAAGATCGCCGAGGCCCTGCCGGCCGCCGCGCGTGCCGCGGCCGAGGCGGTGCCGGCGTGAGCGGACGGGACGGGATGGCAGCGGATGCGGAAGGGAGCGGCGCGATGAGAGCCGGGGAGGACGGCAAGACCGTCACGGTGGTGCACGTCATGCGGCACGGCGAGGTGGAGAACCCCGAGGGGATCCTGTACGGGCGGCTGCCCGGGTACCACCTCTCGGAGCTGGGGCGGCGGATGGCCGACCGGGTCGCCGAGCACCTCGAAGGGCGCGACATCACCCGCGTCGTGGCCTCGCCGCTGGAGCGGGCGCAGGAGACGGCGGCGCCGGTGGCGAAGGCGCACGGGCTGGACGTCGGCGTCGACGACCGGCTGATCGAGGCGGGGAACGTCTTCCAGGGCAAGACGTTCGGCGTCGGGGACGGGGCGCTGCGCCGGCCGGAGAACTGGCGTCATCTGCTCAACCCGTTCCGGCCGTCCTGGGGCGAGCCGTACATCGATCAGGTGGTGCGGATGCGCGGGGCGCTGGAGAGCGCCAAGGACGCGGCGCGCGGGCACGAGGCCGTGGTGGTCAGCCATCAGCTGCCGATCTGGACGCTGCGCAGCTATGTCGAGCGGCGCCGGCTGTGGCACGACCCGCGCCGCCGGCAGTGCACCCTCGCGTCGCTGACGAGCTTCACGTTCCTGGGCGACCGCATCGTCTCCGTCGGCTACAGCGAGCCGGCGATCGATCTGGTGCCGGAGCATCTGCGGGGCGGGCCCCGGCGGAACACCGGCGGCAGCGGCGCCGTGGGGGCGTGAACGGCCCCGCGCCGGGGCGTTGAACAGGCCCGCTGCCAGGCCGTACGGGGCCGGAAGGGGGGTGCGGAAGATCCCCTGAGAGGTCATGCGAAACTTTTCACATGAGCCAGATCCGCGCTTCCCTCCGCCGTCGTGCCGCGCGCAGGGCGGGCACAGCGTCCCCCGCCGACGGTGCGGGTGCCGCCCGCACCGTGCGCAGGGGGCGCGGTGGCGGCCGCGGGGGAGGGGCCTCGCGCCGTCTCGTGCCGCTGGCGGCCTGTGCGGCGGCGGGGGCGCTGCTGCTCACCGGGTGCAGCGGGCAGGAGAAGACCGGCTCCTCCGGTGGGGACACCAAGTTCGTGCAGGGCACGGGGCAGATCACCAAGGTGCCGGCCGGTGAGCGCAAGTCCGCTCCCGAGCTGACGGGCACCTCGGTCGAGGGCAAGAAGCTCAAGCTGTCCGACTACCGCGGCAAGGTCGTCGTGCTGAACGTGTGGGGCTCCTGGTGCAGTCCGTGCCGGGCCGAGGCGCCGAACCTCGCCAAGGTCGCCCGGGACACCGAGGACAAGGGCGTCCAGTTCATCGGGATCAACACCCGGGATCTGGACAAGGCCAACGCCAAGGCGTTCGAGCGCAACTACGAGATCGACTACCCGAGCTTCTACGACCCCAACGGCAGGCTCATCCTCAAGTTCCCCAAGAACACGCTCTCCCCGCAGGCCATCCCGTCCACCGTCGTCCTCGACAGGGACGGGAAGATCGCCGTGCGGGCGCTGAAGGAGCTGAGCGAGAAGGAACTGCGCTCGGCGCTCGACCCTCTGATCGCGGCGAAGTGACCTGCCGATGCTCTCCCTCGCGGCCACCGGTATGAACGAGACGGTGCTCAACGGCGCGCTGCTGCTGGCCCTGCCCGTGGCGCTGCTGGGCGGCCTGGTGTCGTTCTTCTCGCCGTGCGTGCTGCCCCTGGTGCCCGGCTATCTCTCCTACGTCACCGGTGTGAGCGGCAGCGATCTGGCCGAGGCACGCCGGGGGCGGATGTTCCTCGGCGCGGGCCTGTTCGTGCTCGGCTTCACCGCGGTGTTCGTCTCCGGCGGTGCGCTCTTCGGCGGCTTCGGCGACACCCTGCGCGTCCATCAGCGCGGTATCGCGCAGGTGCTGGGCGCGCTCACGATCCTGCTGGGGTTCGCCTTCATGGGGATGCTGGGGCCGCTGTCCCGGTTCACCTCGCGCGAGTTCCGCATCCACAAGCGGCCCGCGATAGGGCTGGCCGGTGCGCCGATGCTCGGGGTGCTGTTCGGCATCGGGTGGACGCCGTGCATGGGGCCGACGCTCGCCGCCGTGCTCACGCTCTCCTCGCAGCAGGCGAGCGCGGAGCGCGGCGCGCTGCTGACGGTGGCCTACTGTCTGGGTCTGGGCGTGCCGTTCGTGCTGGCGGCCGTCGCGTTCCGCAGATCGCTGGGCGCCTTCGGCTGGGTCAAGCGGCACTACGCCTGGGTCATGCGGATCGGCGGCGGGATGCTCGTCGCGGTGGGGGTGCTGCTCGTCACCGGCCTGTGGGACCGGATCGTCTACGAGATCACGATCTGGTCGTCCGACTTCACCGTGGGGATCTGATCCATGAGCACGACCGGTACCGGCGCCGACGCCGGCCAGGAGACGGGCGGTCCGGCGGGGGACGCCGGCGGCGCCCCGGAGGGCGCGGCGCGCGAGGAGCGGGAGGCCGCGGCACAGCTGTCGACGGCTCCGGGCGAGGAGCGGCTGAACGTGCCCTCGCTCGGGGTGATCGGCTGGGTGCGCTGGTTCTGGCGGCAGCTGACCTCGATGCGGGTGGCGCTGATCCTGCTGTTCCTGCTGTCGCTGGGCGCGATCCCCGGCTCGGTGATTCCGCAGACGCCCGTCGACGCGCTCAAGGTCGAGAAGTTCCGTGAGCAGCACGAGACGCTCGCGCCGCTCTACGACAAGCTCCAGCTGTTCGACGTCTACACGTCGGTGTGGTTCTCGGCGATCTACATCCTGCTGTTCATCTCGCTGGTCGGCTGCATCGTGCCGCGCACCTGGCAGTTCGTCGGCCAGCTGCGGGCGCGTCCGCCGCGTGCCCCGCGCAAGCTGGACCGGATGCCCGTCTACGCGACGTGGCGCACCGAGGCCGATCCCGAGACGGTACGGGAGGCGGCGCGGCAGCTGCTGCGCAAGCGGCGGTTCCGGGCGCATGTGCAGGGCGACGCGGTGGCCTCGGAGAAGGGCTATCTGCGCGAGGCGGGCAATCTCGCCTTCCACATCGCGCTGATCGTGCTGCTGCTGGCGTTCGCCTCGGGGCAGCTGTGGAAGTCGGAGGGCAACAAGCTGGTCGTGCAGGGCGACGGGTTCTCCAACACCCTCACGCAGTACGACGACTTCCAGTCCGGTTCGCTGTTCACCGCCGACATGCTCGACTCGTTCGGGTTCCGGCTGAAGGACTTCCACGCCACCTATGAGGAGAGCGGCCCCAACAAGGGCACGGCGCGGGACTTCCAGGCCGACGTCGCCTACTGGGAGGGCGGCGACGGCAAGGAGAAGGACACCACGATCAAGGTCAACCACCCGCTGGAGCTGGGCTCCTCGAAGGTGTACCTGATCGCCAACGGCTTCGCTCCCGTCGTCTCCGTCAAGGACGGCAAGGGCAATGTGGCCTACCGCGGCCCCGTTCCCTTCCTCCAGCAGGACAACAACCAGACCTCCAGCGGCGTCGTGAAGGTCACCGACTACGTCGACGCCAAGGGGCGCAAGGACCAGCTCGGTTTCCAGGGCTTCTTCGTCCCCGACTTCGCCCCGAACAGCGGCACGATGTTCTCCCAGTCGCCGATGCTGAAGAACCCGGCGATGTTCCTGACGGCCTACCACGGCAATCTGGGGGTCGACGGCGGTCCGGCGCAGAACGTGTACCAGCTGGACACCGAGAACATGACGAAGTTCAAGGCCCCGGACGGCTCCCCGTTCGCGAAGAAGCTCACGCCCGGCGACACGATGAAGCTGCCGAACGGCGCGGGCAGTCTGAAGTTCGAGGGCGTCAAGGAGTGGGCGAACTTCCAGGTCTCCCACCAGGTCGGCAACGGCTGGGCGCTGGGTGGCGCGCTCGCCGCCATCTTCGGCCTGGCCGGCTCGCTGTTCATCCAGCGGCGCCGGGTGTGGGTGCGGGCGGTCGCAGGCGCGGACGGGCGGACGGTCGTCGAGGCGGCCGGCCTGGGCCGCAGCGAGTCCTCCCGGCTGCCCGACGAACTCGCCGCGCTCGTCGCCGCCATGCAGGACGCGGCACCGCAGGCCACCGAACCCGCCGACGACGCCGCAGCAGCGAAGGACGCCGCCGACGAGAAACACCCCACCGGCCGTCAGGGTGCCCCGCACGAGGACGCCGGCACGGAAGCGGACGGCGGTACGGATTCCGCCGATCCTGCTGAATCCTCCGAAGGAGCAGGCAAGTGACCATCCTTGCAGCCGAACCCAACGAGCAGCTCGCACAGATCAGCAACTATCTGATCTATTCCGCGATGGCCGTCTACGTCCTCGCCTTCTTCGCGTTCATCGCCGAGTGGACGTTCGGCAGCCGCAGCAAGGTGGCCAGGACCGCCGCCGCCCTCACCGCCGACGGGGGCGCCGAGAAGGGCGGGGTCCCGGCGCAGTCCGGCGTCTCCGTCCAGGTGAAGTCGCAGTCCGGCGGCACAGCTGTGCTGGAGAAGCCGGCGGCGCCCGAGGTCGTCACCCGCTCCGCGGCCGGGAAGCGCGGTGAGCTGCCGGACGGCCCCGGTGCCGCGGCCGGTGACGAGCAGGGCGACATGTACGGGCGGATCGCCGTCTCGCTCACGGTGCTGGCGTTCCTGCTGCACGCCGGCGGGGTGCTGTCGCGTTCGCTGTCGGTGCAGCGCGCCCCCTGGGGCAACATGTACGAGTTCTCGACGGCGTTCTCGATGGTCGCCGTCGGTGCCTTCCTGGGCTTCCTGGCCGCGAAGAAGCGGGTGCGCTGGATCGGTCTGCCGCTGGTCACCACCGTGCTGCTGGACCTCGGGCTGGCGGTCACCGTCTTCTACACCGACAGCGACCAGCTCGTTCCCGCGCTGCACTCCTACTGGCTGTGGATCCACGTCTCGCTGGCCATCATCTGCGGTGCGCTGTTCTACCTCGGCTTCGTCGGCTCGCTGCTGTACCTGTTCCGGGACGCCTACGAGGCGAAGCTGCTGCGCGGGGAGAAGCCCGGAAAGGTGGCCACCTCGATCATGGAGCGGCTGCCCGCGGCCAACTCGCTGGACAAGTTCGCCTACCGGATCAACGCGGCCGTTTTCCCGTTCTGGACGTTCACGATCGTCGCGGGCGCCATCTGGGCGGGCGACGCCTGGGGCCGCTACTGGGGCTGGGACCCCAAGGAGGTCTGGTCGTTCATCACCTGGGTCGCGTACGCCGCGTATCTGCACGCGCGTGCGACGGCGGGCTGGAAGGGCCGGAAAGCGGCATATCTCGCACTCCTGGCCTTCGCCTGTTTCCTGTTCAACTACTACGGTGTGAACATCTTCTTCAACGGCAAGCACTCGTACGCGGGCATCTGAGGGGGCACTGCCGTGCGTGCGGGATGAAGGTGGAGCCATGAGCACCAACAGCCCGGTCCCCTACGGCAGTGCGCACACCGGTCCCGACGGCCGGGCGCACACCATCCACTTCGAGCTGCGGCTGCCGCACCCGCTGGAGAGCGCGTGGGCAGCCGTCGCCACACCCGGCGGTCTGCGCGGCTGGCTGGCCGCCGCCGACCCGTTCGAGCCGGGTCCCGGCGGCGCGGTCGCGCTGCGCTGGCTGAACGGCGACGGGCCCGCCGTGCCCGGCCGGATCACCGCCTGGGAGCGCCGCCGCTGCGCGGAGTACACCGTCGGCGCGCGCGGGTCGTTCGGCTTCGTCCTGGAGGCGGACGAGGGCCGGGACGGCGGTGAGACGACGCGCGTACGGTTCGGCAACGACTTCGACGACGACGTCGATGATGTCGGCGGTGTCGGCGTTGCCGACGACGCTGGCAACGCAGACGATGCCGACAACGGGGCGCGCGGGGCCGACGCGGGAGGCGCGGGAGCCGTGGCCGAGGGGCCGGTGGCGCGGCTGGCCCTGTGGCACCGGCATTTCGAGCTGCTGCACGGCGCGTTGCAGGGGCGCCCCGCGACGCCCGCGGCCTGGGCGCCCGCCCGGCTCGCCGAGCTGCGGGCCGCCTACGCGCGGCGTGCGGCCGGGGAGGGCTGAGGGCCGTACGCGTGCTCTCCCGCGGGCGGGGGCGGACGGGGCGGACGGGACGGACGGGGCCCGGTGAGGCTGGTCCGGTCACCGGGTGATGCCGTATGCCACGGGTGCGTCACGGGAGCCACGCGCCCCTGTCCCCGGGGGAGTTGCGTTGTGTAATCTCCTGGGCACTGATGCGCCGGTTGCGGGGCGAAGGGGCGGCCCGGCGGCCGAGGACGACGGGGAGCGGGCGGGGCGACGGAGCGCGACACGGGGGCGGTGGCACCGACATGGAGTTGGAGCGGTACGCGCCGCGGCTCCTGCTGTGGCTCGCGGAGCATGCCGAGGGCCGCGGGGACGTGCCCGTGGACTGCGCGGACTTCCGCAGCTGGCAGCTGATCCAGCAGCCGGTGCTCGACGCCCTCGTCGACCATCTCACCGGGCTCGGCTTCATCCGCCCCTACGAGGGCGTCGGCGGCGGTGACGGCTGTGTCGTCCTGCTGGAGCCGAGCGGGGCCGAGCAGGCGCGGCGGCTCCAGCGGCGCCGGGAGGACGACACCGAGCGCGCCCGGTACGCGCAGGACGCGGTGCTGGAGTGGCTGCGGGTGCACCGGGGCCGTCCGCCGTTCCGGCTCGTCGACTTCTACGACTCACCACACGTCTTCTTCCTCGGTACCGCACTCACCCAGAACGAGGTGGAACAGGCCGTCACCCATCTGGAGACCGTCGGTCTGCTGGAGCGTACGACGGATCTGCTGCGGGTCGAACTGACCACCGACGGACGGGACTTCGTCTGGAGCGGCTCCCGGCTGGACGAGTACGTACGGCACTGGCGGGAGCGCCGGGACGCGCCCTCGCCGACCGTCGTGCAGGTGACCTACTCGGTGCAGCTCGGCCCCGCCGAACTCGGTCTGCTCGTCGAACGCCTGGCGCCCGAACTCGGCCTGGACGCGGACGCGCTGGACGAACTGCTGCACCTGTCCGGCCAGTTGGCGGGGCGCCCGGCCCTGCCCGGCGACCCGGCGAACGGCGGCACCACCGACGGCACCACCGACGGCAGTACCGGCGGGAACACCCCGGATCCCTCCCGGCCCGGTGTGCTGACCCGGATCCGCGACCTGGTGGGCTCGGCGTCCGGCGGAGCGGTCAAGTCGATGCTGGAGGACGTCGTCGCGCAGGTCGTGCGGTCGTCGCTGGGCATGTGAACGCCGAAACCGGGCAGGCGCGGCTCGGGGTCGCAGGGGAGGCAGTGGCCGAAGGGGGAGGCGCTCAGTGCTGTACGGACGCGAGGCGGTCCTGGAGGAGCTGCTGCCGCGGCTGACCGGGCTGGAGCCCGGCGGGCCGGGGCGGCGTGCCCGGCTGGTGCGCCAGGAGCACCCCGGCCGGCTGCCCGTCGTCCTGCTGTCCGGGCGGCACGGGACGGGCAAGACCGCCGTACTGGACGCCGCACAGGAGCGGTTCACCGGCGGTCTGCCCCTCGCCCGGGTCGACTGCGTCGACTGCGGGGCGCCGGAGGGCGCCGGTGCGCCGGGCACGGCGCCGGGCCCGCCCGCGCCGGTGCCGCTGGATCCGCCGTCCAACACCTCCGGCGTGATCGAGGTGCTGGAGCGGCTGGTGACCGGGCTCGCCCGGCAGACCCCCGGCTACCGGCTGCGCTTCCCCCGGCTGCTGGCGGGGCTGTTCGCCGTCTCCAGCTGGCGGCGCGGCCAGGAGGGCCAGCGGGAGCTGGCGGCGGCGCGCTTCGAGCGGCTGCTGCCGCTGGCGCAGGGTGCACCGGAGGAGGACGGCGAGGGCTGGACGGCGCGCATCAGCGCCCAGTTGGCGGGCGCGGCCGCCGAGCAGGACGTCGAACCCGTCGCGGGGCTCGTCGTCGGCGAGTACTTCGCGCGGCATCTGAGCGGCAGGGAACGGGAGACCGTCGTCTCCTGGTACCGGGCCGGCGCCGCGGCACCGGGCGAGCACCCCGGCGATCCGCTGGTGCGCATGTGCCTGGACTTCCACCAGGGCGGCGATCTGCGCGCGCCCGTCGAGAGCACCCTGCTGGCCGCGCTGCTCGACGATCTGGCCGAGCACTGGTCCGGCTGGTGGCAGCGCGTCAACCGCAGACCGCGCCCGCTCGCGCTGCTCGACGACGCCCACGCGCCCGCGGGCCGGGAGTTCCTCGCCCGGCTGCTCGACCACCGCGCACGCGGCGGCGCGCGGACCCCCGATCCGCTGGTGGTGGTGGCAGGACATCTGGACGGCGGCGGCTCGGCCGACGCCGTGTACCCGCACGCGGTGACCGCCCGCCTCTCCGGGAACGGGCCGACCGGCGGCTGGCGGCCCCCGCCGCCCGAACGGGAGCCGACCGGCGGGGTGTTGAAGGTGCCGCTGGCCGCGCTGGCGCCCGCCGACATCCAGGCCATGCTCCGGCGTACCCCGCGGCCCGTGCACCCGCGGCTGCCGACCGTGCTGCACCGGCTGACCGGCGGGCACCCGCACGGCAGCGCACTGCTGTGCGAGGCCGTCGTCGCGGCGTCGGCCGTGCGCGACGTCGACCCCGGCGAGCTGCTCGACCTGGAGACCGAGGACGGCGGGCCGGTCGGCGAGCTGCTGGTGCAGCGGCTGGTGCCCGAACTCCCGCTGCGCTACCACCTGATGATGCTGTGCCTGGCCCGCGACCGTACGGCCGCCGAGGCCCTCGCGGCCTCCGTCGTCCTCGCCCCGGACGCCGCGACGACGGCCGGGGGCGGCGGGCCGGGCGGCAGCGAACGCACCCGCGTCGCCGAGGCAGCCCGCTATCTGGAGCGCGAACGCTGGGCCCCGCGCCCCGCGCCGGACGGCCCCGACGGCTTCGGCGGCCCCGACGGCTTGGGCGGGTCCACCGGCGCGGGCGGCCACGACGGTCGCGAGGGACGGGACGGCGGCGAGGACGCCGCCGGTGGGCCGGGGCCCGTGGCCGTCCCGTCGTTCGTCTCCCATCCCTTTCTGCACGCGCTGCTCGTGCACGAGGCACGCAGGGGTTCACCGCAGGTCGAACCGGGCCGCCGCTGGGACGACATGCACGCCTTCCTCGCCGCGCACCACGCCGCCCGCGCCGGCACGGCAGGTGACGGTGACGGCCGGGACGGCGGGCACGGCCGGGACGGCCGGGACGGCGGCGGGGGCGCCGCGGGCGCGGCCGCGGACGCCGAGGAGGCCGAGGAGCTGCGGCACACCCTCGCGCGGGGCCGTGCCGCCGCCGTCGTCACCCGGCTCACCTCCCGCTTCACCGGGGGCGGTGACGCGGCCCGCTGGCTCGCCGTCCTGCGCCGGGTGGCGACCGCGCCCCATCCGCCGCACGACGCCTGGCGCGACGAACGGGCCCGTATCGCCCGCGGCCTGCGCGAGCGCACGGACCCGCGGCCGGACCCCGACGACGGCCGGGACGGCCGGGACGACCAGGGCGCTCCCGGGGGCCGGGACGGCCGGGACGCCGACGTGTGGCGGTCCGTCGACCGGCTGCTGCACGCCCTGTGGCTGCTGGACGACCCGCTCCGGGCCCCCACCGAGGAGCTGTGCGCCGCGCTGCGCAAGGAACTGGACTTCCTGGCGCCGCGGCATCCCGAGGGCTTCACCGTGCTGGACGCGGCGGCCGGCAGCTGGCCCGCGGCGGCCTGGGCGCAGTCGCGGCCCTATCCCGTCTACGGATTGGACTGACACAGCCGTGAGGATCTCCCTGCGCCCGCTGCCCGGCCGCCCGCTCGGACCGGGCGAGAAGGCCGTCGCGGTGCTGGCCTGCCTGCTGCTGATCGCCGGGGTGGTCACCCTGGTCACCGTGCCCGACTGGGGCGGGAATGACGCCTGCCCGCGGGGCGTCCAGCGCGTCGAGGGCGCCTGCATGGGCATCTCCGCCGGCGAGTTCCACCACGACCCCGGGCTGACCCCGCTGCTGCGGCGGCTCGCCGAGCAGAACGCCGACGCCGCCGACGAGGGCGCACAGGGCAGCGAGGGCAGGGACGCGCGGCAGCGCCGCCGGGTCGCGCTGACCATGCCGTTCAGCTCGGACGAGACCAGCGCCGTGCCGCTCGATCTGCTCCGGCACGGGCTGGCCGGCGCCCTCGCGGCCCAGCGCGCCGCCAACGCGCGGTCCGGGCCCAAGCTGGAGCTGCTCCTCGCGGACCTCGGCAAGGACATGAAGAACTGGGAGCCGGTCGTGCGCACCCTGGGCACGCTGCCCGGCGACGGCCCGCCGCTGATCGCCACCGTCGGACTGCCCAGCAGCACCAGCGAATCCCGGCAGACCATCGAGGCGCTGGCCGACCGCGGCATCCCCTCGATCGGCCCGGTGATCACCTCCTCGGACATGAACGCGGGCCGGTACTTCTTCAAGACCTCGCCGTCCAACGAGCACTTCACCGACGCGCTCCGCCGCCATCTGGACGCCGCCGAGGACTCCCGGCGCGGCTTCCTCGTCCTCGACGAGCGGGCCGAGGACACCTACTCGCGGGACCTGGAGAAGCGGGTGCTCGCCGCGTTCGGCGACCGGTACGAGCTGAAGCGCAACTCCGCCAGCTACGTCGGCACCCGCGGCGACGAGGCCGGCACCCCGAACCTGTTCCGCATCCCCGTGCTGGACATCTGCGCCTCGAAGTCCGACACCGTCTTCTACGCCGGGCGTGACGAGGACCTGCCGGCGCTGGTCGAGCGGCTCACGGAGGCACGCTGCGGGTACGGCCGGCCGCTGCGCATCGTCAAGGTCGGCATCGGGATGCCGCCGCAGCTGACCGGAGAGACCGTCACGAAGCGGATGCACAAGGCCGGGATCCGGCTGGTGAACGCCGCCGCCTACGACCCGGCCTGGCAGCGCGACAGCGACGCGGCGCCGCCCGGCTTCGACAGCTTCCGCAGCTGGTTCGAGCGGACGACGAAGGGGATCGACCTCGGCGACGAACCGCTCGACGACGGCTACGCGGCGATGTACCACGACGCGGTCCGTGCGGTGGCGGAGGCGTCCGGGCTCGCCTACGAGGACACCTCGGCGGCGGCCGAGGGCAAGGAGAACGGCAGGCCCTCGGCCGAGCGCGTCCGCAAGGACGTGCACAACAAGCTGCTGAACCTCAATCCGGACAGCAGGGGCGGCGAGTCCGGCTGCGATCCGTGCATCGAGGGAGCGGCCGGCACCTACGGCTTCAACCCGCGGACGAGCCCCGATCTGTGGCCGGTGTGCAAGAGCGTGCACATCGTGGAGCACCCGGAGCCGGAGGGCGGCGGCAAGCGCCCGGAGGAGCCGTACCGCACCTACGGGAAGTCCTTCTCCGGCAAGTGCCCGCCCGGCCCCTGAGCCGGGGCCGTGAGCCGAGGCGGGCCGGGGCCGGGGGACGGGCTCAGCGCGCGGCCGGCGGGTCGTCGGGCCCGCTGCCGCCGCCGTTGTCCTTCGGACGCGGGGCGTCGGCCTCGGCCGCCTCGGAGCCGTCGTCGCGCTTGCGGTCCCGGCCGCCGGTGTCCTCGGGGTACTCGGGCTCAGCGGCGGGCTTCTCGTCACGCGGGGCCGCGGAGGACGAGGGGGACGACGGCGACGACGGCGACGACGGGGCGGCCCCGGGCGGGTCCTGCTTGAGGGACTTGAGGAACTCCGGGTTGTCGTCCGGCGCGACCCAGCGGCGCTCCTGCGGCCTGGTGGCCCCGTACGGGGAGTTGTGCCGCGGCCGCCCCACCGCGAACCAGGCGATCGGCCCCAGCAGCACCTCGCCGAACAGCAGGACGATGAGCACCCAGGCCGCCTTGGGCAGCTTGCGCACCTCGTTCTCCGGGGTGTTCAGACAGTCGATGAACGCGTAGATCCACACGGCCAGGATCACAAGGAACGGCAGGTACCTGATCATGTGGAACGCCCCCTGGGTGCGATGGCCGCCGGACGGGTCGCCCGCGGCCGTGGTTTCGGGTTCCGGACCCCTGCTACAGCCAGCGTAAGGGCCCGCACGGCCGCCCCCTCGCTCAGGGCGAGGCGTGCGGGGGAGGATACTGGGGCGCATGGCTTACGACGATCTCCGCTCGCTGCTGCGGGCGCTGGAGCGGGACCGGGATCTCACACGGATCAAGGCCCGGGTGGACCCGCATCTGGAAGTGGGCGAGATCGTCGACCGGGTCAACAAGGCCGGCGGTCCCGCACTGCTCTTCGAGAACGTCAAGGGCGCGTCGATGCCGCTGGCGATGAACGTCTACGGCACCGACCGCCGGCTGCTCAAGGCGCTCGGCCTGGACTCCTACGACGAGATCACCGAGAAGATCGGCGGACTGCTCAAGCCGGAGCTGCCGCAGGGCTTCGTCGGCTTCCGGGAAGCCTTCGGCAAGCTCGGCTCGATGGCGCACGTGCCGCCGCGGAAGGTCAAGGAGGCGCCCGTCCAGGACGTGGTCCTCCAGGGCGAGGACGTGGATCTGGAGCGGCTGCCCGCGCTGTTCACCTGGCCCGGGGACGGCGGCTCCTTCTTCAACCTGGGCCTCACCCACACCAAGGACCCCGAGTCCGGCATCCGCAACCTGGGCCTCTACCGCCTCCAGCGGCACGACCGGCGCACCATCGGTATGCACTGGCAGATCCACAAGGACAGCCGCAACCACTACCAGGTGGCCGCGCAGCGCGGGGAGAAGCTGCCGGTCGCCATCGCCTTCGGCTGCCCGCCCGCCGTCACCTACGCCGCCACGGCGCCGCTGCCCGGCGACATCGACGAGTATCTGCTGGCCGGCTTCCTCCAGGGCAAGCGCGTCGAGATGGTCGACTGCAAGACGGTGCCGCTCCAGGTGCCGGCCGCCGCCGAGGTCGTGCTGGAGGGGTGGCTGGAGCCCGGCGAGATGCTGCCCGAGGGCCCGTTCGGCGACCACACCGGGTTCTACACCCCGCAGGAGCCGTTCCCCGCGCTGCGCATCGATTGCGTGACGACGCGCCGGCGCCCGCTGCTCCAGTCCATCGTGGTGGGCCGCCCGCCGACGGAGGACGGTCCGCTGGGGCGGGCCACCGAGCGGTTCTTCCTGCCCCTGCTGAAGATCGTCGTCCCGGACATCGTGGACTACCACCTGCCCGAGGCGGGCGGCTTCCACAACTGCGCGATCGTCGCGATCGACAAGAAGTACCCCAAGCACGCGCAGAAGGTCATGCACGCCATCTGGGGCGCCCACATGATGTCGCTGACCAAGCTCATCGTGATCGTCGACGCGGACTGCGATGTGCGCAACATGCACGAGGTGGCCTGGCGCGCGCTGGGCAACGTCGACTACGCCCGCGACCTCAGCGTCGTCGAGGGCCCCGTCGACCACCTCGACCACGCCTCCTACCAGCAGTTCTGGGGAGGCAAGGCCGGTATCGACGCGACGCGCAAGCTGCCCGGTGAGGGGTACACGCGCGACGGCGGCTGGCCGCAGATGATCGAGTCCGATCCGCGTATCGCCGAACTGGTCTCCCGCCGCTGGCGGGAGTACGGCCTGTGAGCGAGGCTCCGTGAGGACACATCGGGCCGGGCGGCGGTTGCCCGGCATACACCAAGGCAGGCCGGCGGGGGAGGCCGACACAGCGAACGGAAGGTCACACCAGTGAGTACCGCCGAAGGGGTCCTCGGTCCGGGCCCCGGGCCCGAGGCAGAGTCCGGGCGGGTGCGGGCGTTCTTGCGCCTCGTCGTCATCGAGCACTCGGTGTTCGCGCTGCCGTTCGCCTACACCGCGACGCTCACCGCGATGTACCGCGACAGCCGCAGCGTCCACTGGTGGCAGTTCTTCCTGGTCACCGTCGCGATGGTGGGTATGCGGACGTTCGCGATGGCGGCGAACCGGATCATCGACCGGGAGATCGACGCCCGCAATCCGCGCACCGCCGGGCGCGAACTGGTGACCGGTGCCGTCTCGGTCCGTACCGCGTGGACGGGCGCCGTCGTCGCCGTGCTGGTCTTCCTCGGGGCCTGTGCGCTGCTCAACCCGCTCTGCCTCGCGCTGGCGCCGCTCGCCGTGATCCCGATGGTCGTCTACCCGTACGGCAAGCGGTTCACGAACCTGCCGCACGCGATCCTCGGACTCGCCCAGGCCATCGGCCCGGTCGGCGCGTGGATCGCCGTCACCGGCGCCTGGTCCTGGCACGCGGTGGTGCTCGGCCTCGCCGTGGGCATCTGGATCGGCGGCTTCGACCTGATCTACGCCTGCCAGGACGTGGAGGCGGACCGCGCAGGCGGCGTCATGTCCGTGCCCGCCCGCTTCGGCACGGCCAACGCCATCCGCGCCACCCGCGTCGCCCACACGGTGACGGTGCTCCTGCTGGGCCTCTTCGGCGCCCTGACCGCGGCCGGCTTCTTCTACTGGCTCGGCCTGATCATCGTCGCCGCGGCCTTCCTCTACGAGCACACCATCGTCCGCCCCCATGACCTCTCCCGCCTCAACCGTGCGTTCTTCCAGGTCAACAGCTTCATCGGCATCGCGTTCTTCGTCTGCGCGCTGCTGGACCTGGCCGTGCGGGGCCTGGGGGTGTGAGAGCGGCACGGCGGCGGCGCCCGCGGCGGGCCCCGGCCCGCGGCGGGCCTCAGTGCCAGGCCGGTCTGGACTCGCCCAGGGCGCGGGGTTCGGCGGTGAGGCGGGCGGCGAGGACGCCGCCGACGAGGCCGAAGAGATGGCCCTGCCAGGAGATGCCGGACTGGGTGGGCAGGACGCCCCACAGGATCGAGCCGTAGAAGACGGCGACGACGGCGCCGAGCGCGACATCCGTGATACGGCGGTCCACGAAGCCGCGGACCAGCAGATAGCCGAACAGGCCGAAGATGAGGCCGGAGGCGCCGGCCGTGTTGCTGCCCTCGGGGGCGATCAGCCAGACGCCGAGGCCGCTGGTCACCACGATGATCAGTGCGACGGTCAGAAAGCGGGCCGTGCCGCGCAGCGCGGCGAGGAAGCCGAGCACGAGCAACGGCACGGTGTTCGCCATCAGATGCTCGAAGCCGAAGTGCATGAAGGCGCTCGGAATGACGTCGACCAGTTCGTCGAGCCGTCTGGGGCGCACCCCGAAGGTGTCCAGGGCGTTGCCCGTGGCCTGGTCCACCGCCTCCAGCACCCACAGCAGCGCCACCCAGCCGAGGATCAGCTTCGCCGCCGCAAGGGCCCTGCCGCCCGAGCCGTTCGCCGTGCCCGTCATGCCTGCCCTCCCTCTCGCGAGGAGCGCTGCCCTTCCCCCGGGTCAACGACACCCCGCGCGTGGTGAGTTCCCCCGCCGCCGCGCGGCGCCGTCACAGCCCCCGGGTGCCGAGGGCGCCGTACATCACCGCGGCCAGCAGATCCTGCGGCTGGAGTTCGCGGGCACCGTCGGGCGCCTCGACGGTGACGGCGTCGCCGCCGCCGAAGACCATCCGCAGCGGCAGATGGACGCGCTTGCCGCCGTCCTCGGGGACGAACTGGCCGAGGTCGACGGTGAGTCCGGTCAACTGGCCGCGGCGGATCTGGAGATCGGCCCGCAGCTGCTTCTCGGGCACCTGGTCGGGGTCGATGTGCGCGCCCAGGGCGGCCAGGGCGCGCGAGAGGTCCGGGGCCGCCTCGCGGGCCGGGACGGTGACGGTGACGTGCTCGGCGCCGCCGCGCTCGCCGGCCTTGCGGAACTCGGCGTGCCGCCCCAGTGTCTTCTCCAGGCCGTCCAGGAATTCCCGTTCGGACTCGCCGTTGAGGGCGCGGCCCGCTCCCGTGGCGCGGCCCACCTGTTCGCTGGTGCGCTCGTCGCCCCGGAGCGCGGCCGACGCCTGCCGGTTGCCGCGGATGCTCTTCTTCTCGCCACGGGTGATCTCCTGCGCCGCGCGGGCGAAGTCGTCGAAGGACTCCGGATCGACCTCGACCCACTTGCCCTTCAGCGCGTCCTTGGCCGAACGGAGGGTGAGCGGAAGGTCGTCGGCCAGCGCGACGATCTTCTTGGCCCGGCGGCGGTCCTTCGCCGAGCCGTTCGTCTGGGCGGCCAGGGAGCGCAGATTGACGCGGACGTAGAGCTTCTCCTCGACGGACTTGGCCGCCAGCACGTCCTTGCCGCCGAAGTTGACCGCCGTCGCGAACCGCAGCCGCTCGGAGCGGTTCAGGTCCCGCAGCGGGGTCTCCTCGCGGTCCGAGCCGACGGCGAAGGCGAGTTCACCGCGGGAGAGGAGATCGGCGGCGCGCCGGGTGCCGGGGCCGCCGGGGGCGCCGGCGGCGCGCAGGAAGGCGGCGGAGTCGGCGCGGTCGCCGTCGACCGTGACCAGCACGGAGGCCGTCGGCTGTTCCCCGAGCTTCTCGAAGGCGTGCTTGACCTTCAGGCCCGTCGTCAGCTTCTCCGTCACGGAGCAGCCGGACAGGGCGAGGGCGAGAGCCGTCGCGCAGACACAGGCGGCCGGGGCGGCCAGACGGGTGTGACGCATACCGTCGAGCCTACGCGCGTGGCGGTGCGTCCGGACCCTCCCGCCCGTCCTCGCGTACGGGCCGGGCCAGTACGCTCGACGGCGTGAGTGACAGCGGACGGCGGCCCTGGATCGTGGGCGTCTCGGGCGCCTCGGGCACCCCCTACGCGGCGGCGGTGCTGCGCGGGCTGCTGGCGGCCGGCGAGGACGTGGACCTCGTCGTCAGCCGTGCCTCCCGGCTGACGCTGCTGGACGAGAACGGTCACCCGTTCCGGGACGCGCACGCGGCACAGGATCTGCGCCGCTGGCTGGCGCGCGGCGCCGACGGCAGCCCGGACGCGTTCGCCGCCGAGGCGGAGGCCGCCGAGCGGGTACGGCACTGGCCGGCCGGCGATCTGGCGGCCGGGCCGTCCTCCGGCTCGTACCCGGCCAAGGGCATGCTGATCGTCCCGGCGAGCACCGCCTGTGTGGCGGGGGTGGCGCTGGGGCTGTCGAAGGATCTCCTCCAGCGCACGGCGAGCGTGACGCTGAAGGAACGCAGACCGCTGGTGGTGGCCGTGCGTGAGGCGCCGCTGAACGGGCAGACGCTGCGGCACCTGGTGGAGCTGGACGCGGCGGGCGCCGCCGTGGTGCCGGCCTCGCCCGCCTTCTACGCCGGCGCGCGGCACATCCAGGACCTGGTGGACTTCGTCGCGGGCCGGGTGCTGGACGCCGCCGGTGTGCCGCACCGGCTGTACCGCCGCTGGGAGGGGGAGCTGGGGGCAGCGGCGCCGGGCTCCGCGGACGGCTCCTGAGCGGGTGCGGCCGGCTCCGGCGGGCGCGGGCGGTCCCGGAGGCCCTGTTCCACCGGGGGTCCACCGGGCGAGGGCCTTCGTCGTACATGGGCCCGGAAGGGGCTCCATGCCTTAGATTCGTTGTCTGTACCTCACCGAGGACGGCAGAACGGCAGCTTCGGCACGGCAGTTCGACCATCACGGCAGCCCGGTGACCGTGGATTCCCGGGTCCCGGGGTTCCCAGGGCTCCCGGGTTCCCCCGGGGCCTCTCCGGCTCTCCGGCTGCATCGACGACGGGAAGGCAGCAGCATCCATGGACGCGGTGGACAGGCAGCTCATCCAGGCGCTGCGCGAGAACGGCAGAGCGTCCTATGCCGAACTCGGCCGGCTCGTGGGCCTCTCCGGCCCCAGCGTCACCGACCGGATCAACCGGCTGGAGGCGGCCGGGGTGATCACCGGCTACCGCGCCACCGTCGACGCCGCCCAGCTGGGGCTGGGGGTGACCGCGCTCATCGGCATCCAGCTGACGGACTCCACCGACCACGAGGAGGTGGCGGGCCGGCTGCGCGAGCTGCACGAGGTGGAGGACTGCTGGTTCATCGCCGGTGACGACTCCTACATGCTCAAGGTCCGCGCCGGTGACGTGGACGATCTGGAGCGCACCATCCGCCGGCTCTCCGGCACCAAGGGCGTCTCCCGTACCCGGACGACGATCGTCCTGTCCACGAAGTGGGAGAACCGGGTCGGCGAATTGCCCGGCGGCTGACCTCCGCACGGCCTGACGTAGGGTGCGGGCGTACCGCCCGGGCGGCGCGAACCGGACGACGGGCGGACGGAACCGGCGAGAGCCGATGAGATCCGACGAGAGCTGACGAGAGCTGACGAGCCTGACGAGACCGGCATGCCGGATGGATCGGGCGGCTCGGGACGAGTGGGGCAGGTGGCGCGAGGAATGGACGCGGAAGTGCGGCGGGACGGCAGCGGTGCGGAGCGCGGCTCCGGCAGCCCGGACGTTCCCGGGATCGAGGCCGTCGAGCAGCGGATCCGCGCCGGTGAACGGCTCGGCGCCGCGGACGGCCTCGCCCTGTTCGCCTCCGACGACCTCGCCCGGCTGGGCGGCCTCGCACACGCGGCACGCACCCGCGTGAACGGCGACGCGGGCCACTTCGCCCTCGTCCGGCCGCTGTCCGTCGCGGCCGCGGCCCCGGCGGGCGCCGACGGGGAGGCCACCGAGGAGGAGCACGCCGCCGCCGTGGTCCGGCTCGCCCAGGAGGGCGGCACGGACGGCCTGGTGGAGCTGCGCCTGGACGCCGCCGGCTGCCCGGCGGGCCGTTTTCTGCCTCTGCTGCGCGCGCTGCGCGCCGCGCTGCCCGACGGGGTGGCGCTCACCGGCTGCACGGCGGCCGACGTCCGCCGCTTCGCCGCGGAGAGCGGCACGAACGCCGATGCCGCCGACGGCATCGAAGGGGTGCTGGCCCGACTGGCCGACGCCGGTCTCGAGTCGCTCGCGGGCGACGACGCCGGCGTCTTCGACCCCGGGGTGCGTGCGCACTTCCCCGGCCTTCCGACGTGGGAGGAGTGGGCGCAGGTGCACCGCGCCGCGCACGCCAGGGGGCTGTCCAGCGTGTGCACGCTGCTGCTCGGGCACACCGAGGAGCCCGCGCACGTCGTCGACCATCTGCTGCGGCTGCGGGCGCTCCAGGACGAGACGGGCGGCTTCCGGGAGTTCGCGCCACTGCTGCACGAGGACGGTGCCGGGCACACGGCGGGCCGGTCCGGCGGGCCCGCATCCCGTACCGTCACCGGTGCCGAGACCTTCAAGACCTTCGCCGTCTGCCGGCTGCTGCTGGACAACGTCGCGCACATCGCCGTCGACCGGGCCGCCTTCGGTGATCAGACGGCACAGCTGACGCTCCAGTTCGGCGCCGACGAGCTGGCCGGTCCGGTGGCCGAGGCCCGGGGCGCGGCCGCGCCGGACGCGCCGGGCCGGGACGAGCTGGTCGAGCTGATCCGCGACGCCGGTTTCCGGCCCGTCGAGCGGACCGCCGGCTACGGCACCGTCCACGCCTACGACGGCCCCGACCCGGACCGCCGCGAGGCCCCGCAGCCGATGCGCGTGTAGCGCCCGGCGCCGGGGGAACCCCGGGCGGTATGGCGCGCAGCGAGAGCCCCCGCACGCCCGAGGACGCCTACGACGCCACGCCCTTCCTGCCCGAGGGCGCGGAAGGCGCTGGAGGCACGGCGGCGGGCGGTGCCGGGCTGACGGCGCTGCGGGAGGCAGCGGCCGGGTGCCGGGGCTGTCCGCTGCACCGGGACGCCACGCAGACCGTCTTCGGCGCGGGCGACGCCGGGGCCCGGGTCCTCCTCGTGGGGGAGCAGCCCGGCGATCAGGAGGACCGGCGCGGTGAGCCCTTCGTGGGCCCGGCCGGGCGGGTGCTGACGGCGGCGCTGGAGGAGGCGGGCATCGACCCGGACCAGACGTATGTCACCAACGCCGTCAAGCACTTCAAGTGGGCCCACGAGCAGGGGCGGGGCAAGCGGCGCATCCACCGGCCGCCGACGCTGCGGGAGATGGGCGCCTGCGCTCCCTGGCTGACGGCGGAGCTGGCGCTGACCGAGCCGGAGGTGCTCGTCGTGCTGGGGGCGACGGCGGGCAAGGCACTGTTCGGCTCGGGCTTCCGGGTCACCAGGGAGCGCGGTGCCTGCACGGAGCGGACGGTGCACGGGCGCACGGAGCAGGTCGTGCCGACGATCCATCCCTCGGCGGTGCTGCGGGCCCGGGAGGGGGACCGCGAGGCGGTGCGCGGCGGTCTCGTCGCGGATCTGCGGGTGGCCGCCCGGCGGCTGGGCTGATCCCACGGGCCGACGAGCCGGTGGCAGGGGGCGACCGGGGCCGACGGGCCGACGGGTGGGTGACAGGCGCGGACGGCACGGTCGGCGGCCCGGGCGGACTGCCTGGTCACGGGCCGTGCGGCGGCCGGGCGCGGGGGCGGCGCCGAGCGGCGGAGGGGCTGTGCTTGACTGGTGAGGTCGCCTATAAGCCCCAAGCATGGAGAAGACACCGTGAGCAGCACCAAGTCGCACGCGACGCTCCGCTACACGACCATGCGCCTGGGCATCTTCGTCGGCTGCCTCGTCGTGGTCGCCGTTCTCGCGCACTTCGGCATCGTCCCCGCGGGCATCGGCAGGTCCAACCCGGTCTGGGTGGTCCTGCTCGCGTTGGTGCTCTCCGCGCCGCTCAGCTATGTGCTGCTGCGCAGGCAGCGGGACGCGATGTCGGAGCAGATCGTCGAGGGCGTCGGCCGGGCCAAGGAGCGGCTGGCGGCCAACCAGCGTCAGGAGGACGCGGCGGTCGATGCCGAGGAGGCCCTTCGGAAGCAGAGGTCCGGGACGGCCCAGCACACCGGAAGGCCGGCGGGGCCGATGCGGCCCGCCCAGCGTGAGGCCGCCGGCTCCCCGGGCGGTGCGCCCCGGGCCTCCGGACCCTCCGCCTCCTCTGTGTGACGCTCGTCACTCACTCCGAACGCCCCGTCGGGAATGCCCTTTCCCCGGCGGGGCGTTGAGTTTTTCCGGAACCACAACCCAAAGGCAGGCTTTGGGTAGGCCAAAGACGGAGTGTTAGCGTGACCGGCATGTTCACAGCAGCCCCCACTTCCGAGGCGCCCCGAGGCACGGCGCTCGTGGAGCGGCTGCACGTCGACCTCTGCCGGTGCATGTCGGCAACCTGTCGCTGAGCACGCGGCCGGACTACTCTCCGGCGCAACCCTCGCCGCTGTTCCCTCTCCTCTCCCCTACCGAGAAGTTCCGGAGTCTGTCCGTGTCTTCGTCGTCCTCGTCGTCTTCGGCGTCCCCGTCGTCCCCTTCGTCGTCTTCCGCGCAAGCCGCGTCCACGGCCGAGCCGTCGCCCGGCCGCCGCATACCCAAGATCCCGTTCTGGGTCCAGATCCTGCTCGGTCTCGTCCTCGGTGTCGTGCTCGGCTGGGTCGCCCGGAACTGGGACATCGCCTGGCTGGGCACGACGCTCACGAAGGTCGGTGACATCTTCGTCCAGCTGCTGAAGCTGGCCGTCGCGCCGCTCGTCTTCTTCGCGATCACCATCTCGATCACGAATCTGCGCAACGTGCACAACGCGGCGCGCCTCGCCACCCGCACGCTGCTGTGGTTCATGGCGACCTCGCTCATCGCGGTCGCGATCGGGCTGCTCATCGGCCTGGTCACCAACCCCGGTTCGGGCACCGGCCTGTCCGCCGAGGACGCCGCCAAGCCCGACACCCACGGCTCCTGGCTCGACTTCCTCACCGGGATCATCCCGAAGGACGTCGTCACGCCGTTCACCGAACTCCAGGTCCTCCAGATCGTGTTCATGGCGGTCGTCGTCGGTATCGCCGCGCTCAAGCTCGGTGAGAAGGCCGAACCGATCCTCAAGCTCGGCGAGTCCGTGCTGGCGCTGCTCCAGAAGGCGCTGTGGTGGATCATCCGGCTGGCGCCGATCGGCACCATCGGCCTGATCGGTACCGCCATCAAGGACTACGGCTGGGATCTGATCGGCAGCTACGCCACGTTCACGGCGGACATCTACGTCGGCTGCGCCCTCGTCCTGTTCGCCGTCTACCCGCTGCTGCTGGCCACCGTCGCCAAGGTCAACCCGCTCCAGTTCTTCAAGGGCGCCTGGCCCGCGATCCAGCTGGCCTTCGTCTCGCGCTCCTCGGTGGGCACCATGCCGCTCACCCAGCGGGTCACCGAACGGCTCGGTGTGCCCAAGGAGTACGCCTCCTTCGCGGTCCCGTTCGGTTCGACGACGAAGATGGACGGCTGCGCCTCCATCTACCCGGCGATCGCGGCGATCTTCGTCGGTGAGTTCTTCCACATCGACATGGGCATCAAGGAGTACCTGCTCATCGTCTTCGTCTCGGTCATCGGCTCGGCGGCGACGGCCGGTCTGACCGGCGCCACGGTGATGCTCACGCTCACCCTGTCCACGCTGGGCCTGCCGCTGGAGGGCGTCGGCCTGCTCCTGGCCATCGACCCGATCCTGGACATGATGCGGACGGCGACGAACGTCGCCGGGCAGGTCGTCATCCCGGTCCTGGTCTCGGCCAAGGAGAAGATCCTCGACCGCGACGCGTTCGCGCACGCCCGCAGCTTCAGCCTGGACGACATGGTGGACGACGCCCCGTCCGGCGAGAGCGGCGGCCGCGGTGACGGGGGAGCCGGCAAGGCGGCCGTCCCCGCCGCCGCCGGCGCCGGCAGCTGACGCGCCGCCCCCGGCCCGTGCGCAGGGCCCGGCCCCCGGTCTCCGGGTGGCCGGGCCCTTTCGCGTGTGTGCTGCGGGGGGCTCCGGCGGTCGGGCGGCGCCGGCGGGCGCGCACGTAGGCTGGCCCGGACCGTGGAGCGGGGGAAGTGCGGGGCGTCCGGGGGAACTTCGGTGCCGTGGCGCCTGGGAAAGGGGAGTTGAGACGTGGGGCAGAAGCGGATGCCACGCCAGGTGCGGGAGCGGCAGATGCTGGACGCCGCGGTGGCGGCGTTCGCCCGGCACGGGTACCAGGCGGCGTCCATGGACGAGATCGCCGAGGCGGCGGGGGTCTCCAAGCCGCTGGTCTACCTGTATCTGAAGTCGAAGGAAGAGCTGTTCATGGCGTGTGTGCGGCGGGAGATCGGGGCTCTCGTCGCAGCTGTGCGGGAAGGCACCAGGGAGCGCGGGCTGCCCGCCGACCAGCAACTGTGGCACGGGCTGCGGGCGTTCTTCGCGCACACGGCCGCCCGCCCGGCCGGGGTGCGGGTGCTGTACCGGGCGCGCACCCAGGGCGAGCCGTTCGCCGGTGAGGTGGCGCGGATGCGGGCGGAGCTGCTCACGCTGGTCACGGGGCTGCTGGGGCAGGCGGCGCGGGATGCGGGGTGCGGCAGCGAACCGGCCGAGCGCGAGGTGTCCGGCCTGGCCCATGCGCTCGTGGGCGCGGCGGAGTCCCTCGCGGAGTGGGCGGCACCGTCCACGGGCGGCGGGCCCGGCGGGAACGGCGCACGGGGCGAACAGGGCACGCGCGGCGGCGCCTTCGCCCCGGAGGGCGCTTCCGACCCGCACAGCGCGTCCGGTCCGCACGGCACCTCCGACTCGCACGGCACCTCCGACTCGCACGGCACCTCCGACCCGCACGGTGTCCCCGGCGCACACTCCGCGAAGGAGGCCGCGGCGACGCTGATGAACTTCTGCTGGGTGGGGCTGGAGAGCCTGATGCGCGGCGCACGGTGGTCGCCCGGCGCCGGGGCGGGGCCGCGGGTGCTGTCGCCGGGGCAGTGAACGGCCGGGGTGGGGCGGGGAGTTGTCGCGTTACGGGGCCACGCGTGGGGTGGGGAAGCCGTGCGGGGCGGGGCGTGACCGGAGCGCCGGGGCCGTGGCGGGGCCGGACGGGGAAACCGCCGGGTCCTGTGTGTGTCCGATGGAGGTGGCGCCCGGGAGTTCCCCTCGGTGTGCCGGGTCACCTAGATTTTACGCCGGAGTAAGGTCGCGCCCTGGGCCGTCCGGAGCGGGCGGTCCGGCGTGGTCGACAGGCCGTGGGACGCGGCCGGTCGGGGCGGTGTGCGTCCGGGTGCCGGTCGGTGTCGTGCGGCCCCGCGCAGTGGAGGAGCCGCGAAGTGACAGTCCAGCCGGGGCGGTCGGCCGGGGGGCCGCCGGGGGAGGTCCCGGGCGACGGGTGGGTGCGCGGGTTCGCGGAGCCGGTGACGCGGGTCGTGGACGGCAGGGTCCGGGAGGCGGCGGTGCCCGCGCTCGTACCGGCCGTCACCGGCGGACAGCTCGGCGACATCCCGTTCGCCAACGCCGTCGAGGCACCGGACGAGCCGGCGCTCAGCCGCAGGCGCCCGGACGGCAGTTGGTGGGACATGCCGGCCCGGGATCTGGCCGCCGAGGTGCAGGCCGTCGCCAAGGGGCTCGTCGCGCTGGGTCTTGAGCCCGGCGACCGGATCGCCATCATGGCGCGGACGACGTACGAGTGGACGGTCACGGACTTCGCCGCCTGGGCCGCCGGGCTGATCACCGTGCCCGTCTATCCGACGTCGTCGGCCTCGCAGGCGCGGCACATCCTCCAGGACGCCGGGGTGCGGGCCTGCTTCGTGGAGGACGTCGAGCAGACCCGGCTGCTGAGCGCGGAGCGCGGCAATCTGCCCGGGCTCGACCATCTGTGGCAGTTCACCTCCGGCGCGCTCGGCCATCTGATCGACGCGGGGCGGGAGATACCCGACGCGGAGGTCGACGCGCGGCGTGCGGCCGTCGGGCCGGACTCGGTGGCCACGCTCATCTACACCTCCGGCACGACGGGCCCGCCCAAGGGCTGTGTGCTGACGCACGGCAACTTCTTCGCCGAGATCGACAACGCCGTCGCGCTGCTGTACCCGGTGTTCGGCTCGCTGGGCGGCGAACCCCCGGCGACGCTGCTGTTCCTGCCGCTCTCGCACGTCTTCGGCCGGATGGTCGCCCTCGCCTGTCTGCGTGCGCGGGTGCGGCTCGGGCACGCGCCCAGCGTCCGCACGGAGGAACTCCTCGCCGATCTGGCCGGGTTCGCGCCCACGTTCCTGCTGGGCATCCCCTACGTGCTGGAGAAGGTCTACAACACCGGCCGCGCGACCGCCGAACAGATGGGCCGCGCCGCGTCGTTCGACCGGGGCGCCCGGATCGCCCAGCGCTACGGCGAGGCCGTCGAGGCACGCGACCACGGCCACAGCAGCGGGCCCGGCCTCGGGCTGCGGACCGCGCGGGGGCTGTACGACACATTGATCTTCCGGCGTATCCGGGCCGCGCTCGGCGGCCGCTGCCGGCACGTCGTCTGCGGCGGCTCCCCGCTGGGGCACCGGCTGGCCGCGTTCTTCGAGGGCGCCGGCATCCATGTGTACGAGGGCTACGGGCTGACGGAGACCAGCGCCGCCACCACCGTCACCCCGCCGCAGCGGCCCCGGCTGGGCACCGTCGGCCGTCCGCTGCCCGGTACGGCGGTGCGGATCGCGGACGACGGCGAGGTGCTCGTCAAGGGCGGCCACGTCTTCGCCGGTTACTGGGACGCCGCCACCGGCACCGCCGTCCTGCACACCGACGCCGACGGCTGGCTGCCCACCGGCGACCTCGGCGGGCTCGACTCCGACGGCTATCTGAGCATCACCGGGCGCAAGAAGGACGTCATCATCACCTCCGCGGGCAAGAGCCTGGCGCCCGCGCCCCTGGAGGACTGGCTACGCGCACATCCGCTGGTCAGCCAGTGCCTGGTCGTCGGCGACAACCGTCCCTATGTGGCGGCGCTGGTCACCCTGGAGCCGGAGGGGCTGGCCCACTGGCAGCGCATGCACCACAAGGAGCAGCTGACGCGGGAGCAGCTGACCGAGGACGCCGATCTGCTGCGCAGCCTCCAGCAGGCCGTCGACGAGGCCAACTCGCAGGTCTCGCGCGCCGAGTCGATCCGCCGCTTCACGGTGCTGCCGCGCGACTTCACCGAGGCGAGGGGCCATCTGACGCCGTCGAGGAAGCTGAAGCGGGCCGCCATCGTCCGCGATCTCGCCGCGGAGATCGACGCCCTGTACGCGCGGGGCGCCTCCGGTGGCCCGTACGCACGGTGAGGGACCGGCGGCTCGTACGGCGGGCCCGTGGTCCGGTGCGGCGGCGCCCCGGCGGCCCGGGCGGAGGCGAACAGAGGTACCGTTCGTGGTAAGTACCACGTAAAGGAAGGGCCGGGGGACGGGGTACGCCACGCCTCCCTCGCCGGGAGGGAGACGGGATGACGACGCCCCCGCAGCCACCGAACCAGCCGAACGGGCCGGACCCGCGCGACCCCCGCGCCGCCGGGCAGCAGGGACCCGGGGGACAGGCCGGGCAGCAGCCCCAGCAGGCGCCACAGCCCCAGCAGCCGCCGCAGGGCCCGCCGCCGGCCGGCAACCCCGGCGTCGCCGATCAGCCCACGCAGGCCGCCGGCCAGCCCGCCGTCGGCGGCTTCGGCCCGATGGGCGCCCAGCAGCCGCCGCCTCCCGGTCCGCCGCCCGCCGCTCCGGGGCAGCCCGGTCCGCCGCCCGCCGCTCCCGGTCAGCCCGGCGCACCGGGTCAGCCGGGCGCACCCGGCCAGCCGCCGCAGCCCGGCCCCTACGGCTCCGGGCCGTACGGCGCTCCGCCGCCCGGGCAGCCCGGTGCGCCCTTCGGACAGCCGGGCATGCCCGGCCAGCCCGGGTACCCGGGTGCGCCGTACGGCCAGCCGCCGGCGTCGCCGAACAAGAGCAACAAGGTCGTCGCGATCGTGGTCGCCGCCGTCGTGGTGGTGGCGCTGGCCGTCGGCGGGACGCTGCTGGCCGTCTCCGGCGGGGACGACGACAAGAAGGACGACAAGGCGTCGTCCGGGACGTCGGAACCGTCGCCGGGCGACGACGCCACGGACGACTCCGACGGCGGCACACCGAGCGACGAGCCCTCCGAGAGCGCGGACGCCTCGGACACCGAGTACGAGCTGGACTTCCCCAAGACGCTCCAGCACGGCGAGTACACGCTCGCGCAGGACCTCAGCGACCAGGTCGACACCAGCTCCAACCCGGACGAGAAGGCCCACATGGGCTCGTACAAAAAGGGCAGCGACGCGACGCAGCGGCTGCTGTACGCGGGCGCGACGGGCCAGGACTTCGGCGATCCGGACATGTCCAAGGACCAGATGATGAAGGGCATGGAGACGAGCCCCTCCATGACCATCGCCGTCAAGCGCCGCGACATCACCCCGGCCGGCGCGGACGACCCGCTCACCTGCGAGGTCCTGCTGAAGAAGCAGTCCGGCCGGAAGCTCACCATCCCGGTGTGCGCCTGGAGCAACCCGGGCACCGCCGCCTATGTCGCCGAGGACAGCCTCAAGACGTACTCGGTCAAGCCGCAGGACGTCGATCTGGAGGACTTCGCCGACCGCGTCAACGGCATCCGCGACGAGGTGCGCAAGCCCGTCGGCTGACCCGGCCGCGCGCGCCCGAGTGCGCCTGCCTGCCCGGCGTACCAAGGGGGAGCCCACACCCCGTGGGCTCCCCCGATGTGTTCGGGCGTGCCGGCGGCTGAGCAGCCCGGTCAGCCCGGGCAGTTGCTCGGTGCCGGCTGTCCGGCGAAGCGCGCCCCGAGCCACTCCAGGGCGGGCCCGTTGCCGTCGATCGCGGTGCCGACGTGCGTCTTGCCGGGGAAGGACTGCCACTGGACGGCGTTGCCCCGGGCGCACCAGTCGGCGCGCAGCCCCTGGCCCAGCTCGTAGGGGATCGTCTCGTCCGCCTCGCCGTGGTAGACGAACGACGGGCTCGCGGGCGCCTTCGTGCCCAGCTTGTTCGCGGTGATGCGCTGCTTCCAGTCGGGCTGTTCGAGCGGGTTGGAGACGGTGACGTCCTCGATCTTCTTGCCCTTGCCCGCCTCCAGGATCTTGTCGATGCAGGAGTCCTTGGCCATCGTGGCGAGCTTTCGGCCCTCGTCGTTGAGGTACTTGTCGAGGTCCAGCTCGGGGAAGGCCGCGTCGTGGCCCAGCGCCGACATGAGGACGTAGCCGGCGTTGCTGCTGCCCTCGGCGGCCTCGGCCACCTTCATCAGATCGGCCGGGACCCCGCCGCTCGTCGACCCCTTGACGTCCAGCTCGGGCGCGTAGGACGACTGGATCTCGGCCGCCCAGGCGCTGGCCTGCCCGCCCTGCGAGTAGCCCATGATGCCGACGGGGGAGTCGGCGGCGACGCCCAGCTCCTGCGCCCCCGGCAGCCGCATCGCGGCGCGCGCCGCGTCCAGCACGGCGGCGCCCTCGGACTGCGCGACGGTGTAGGTGTGTTCGCCGGGTGTGCCCAGCCCCTCGTAGTCGGTGACGGCGACCGCGTAGCCGCGCACCAGCGCCGCGTTGACCAGCGGGGCCTCGGCGGTCGTCCCGTCCGGGAAACCCGCGGACGGTGCGCAGTCGTCGCCGAGCCCGACGCTGCCGACGGCGTAGGTGATCAGCGGGCGCCTGGTGTTCTTGCCGTCGTTCGGCACGACCACCGTGCCGGAGACGGTGTCCGGCTTCCCCGACGCGTCGGTGGAGCGGTAGGTGATCTTCCAGGCGGTGGCGTCGGCCGGCTCGCCCGGCCAGTACTGGAACGTGCTGGGCTCCGCCGTCACGATGTCGCCCGGGTTCTGCTCCTGGCCTTCCGGCGCCGCCTGGGCGCCGCCCGGTGCGAGCGCGAGGGCCGACAGCGACAGCGCCGCGACGGCCAGGAAGGCCCCCGCCCGGCCGCGCGCCCGGGAGTGACCCGATCTGTGCGTCCGCCGCGCCCCGCCCGGCGGTAACGGAGATACCGATCGCATGCGACTCTCCCAACTCTCCTGTGTGCAGGGGTGGTTGAGGAGCAACGTACTGACGCGTCAGTAGCTCCGGCCATGGGGCGGACGCGCCCTTTTCCGGCCATGTTCGCGCGTCGTCCCCGCGCCCGTGCGGGCCGAGTGTGCCGTCCCCCGAAATCGTGTAGGACCGGGAAACCGTTCGTGCGAGGATCCCTCCGCACGTGTGAACGGGTGAACAAGGCTGGAGGCTGAGGATGTTCGCGATTTCCCTGGGGGACGACGGCGCCGAACTGCGGCCGCTCGAACCGAGCCACGCGGAGGAGTACCTGGCCCACATCGAGCGCGGCCGGGAGTACCTCGGCCGGTACATCGGGCTCGCCGACGCGGCGAAGGATCTCGACTCCGCCCGCGCCTTCCTCCAGTCGTACGCCGAGAAGGCCGCGAGCGACACCGGCCGGATCTACGGCATCTGGACGGACGGAAAGCTCGTCGGCGGTGTGCTGTTCCGGACGATGGACGTGCCGCAGGCGGTCGCCGAGGCGGGCTGCTGGCTGGAGCCCGCCGCCGTCGGGCGCGGACTGGTGACCCGTGCCGCCCGCGTCATCATCGACTGGGCCGTCGAGGAGCGGGGCATCCACCGCGTGGAGTGGCTGGTGGCCGCCGCCAACACCCCGAGCATCGCCGTCGCCCGGCGGCTCGGGATGACCAGGGAAGGGGTCCTGCGGGAATACCGCATCCACCACGGCGCACGCTTCGACGTGGAGATCTGGTCCGTCCTCGCCCCCGAATGGCGCGCCCACCGCGACCAGCTGTCCTGACGCGCCCGTCCGCCTACCGCTTCAACTCAGCGAGGAAGGTGCCCCACGCCGCCCGGGAAAACCCCGGCGTGGGCCCACCCTCCACCTTGCTGTCCCGCACGAACACGTCCGCCTCCACGGGGATGGCGACCTCGACGCAGTTGCCGCCGTCGGCATTGCTGTAGCTGGACTTCCGCCACGCCACCTCGACACAGTTGCCGCCTTGCGCGTTGCTGTGGCTGGACCTACGCCAGTTCGTGGTTCTCGGCTCGATGGGCATGCGTCGTTTCCTCCAAGGCGCGCTGAATGTAGGCGAGGGATTCCCGCGGCGAGAGTGATGCATCGCGCAACGGATCGTAGGACAGTCGTAGTTCGGCGACTTCGTTCGGCGCATCCACCCAGCTCGCGGTGTGGCTGCTCTCCTGGTAGGCCAGGTTGGTGCCGTCCGGCTGCCACAGGAGCATCAGATTCCCGCCGGTGAGGTCGTGGAGTCCGGCCGTGAACGGCAGAAGTTGGACCGTGACGTTCCACAGCCTTGCCACCTGCTCAAGGTGGACGAGTTGTTCGTGCCACACCTCCGGTGACGGGCGCCGGGCGAAGCACGCCTCGTCGAGCACGGTGCGGTAGTGGACCGCAGGTCCCTCACCAGTGACCCGGCCCTGGCGAGCGATGCGGCGCTTGAGCTGTTGCTCCAGCTCGTCCGGGTCCCAGTGCGGTGCCGTCCGGAGAACGGTGTCGGCATACGCCTCGGTCTGGAGCAGTCCAGGCATGACAGCTGACGCGTACTCGTGTAGGACGATGGCGCCTTCCTCCAGACTGATGTACGCCCGGTACCTCTCGCGGATGCCCTCTTCCTTGGCCAGGGCGAGCAGCATGCTCAGTTGGTCGCCGGTCCCGTAGAGCGCGTCCAGCTTTCCGATCACGTACTCGGAGCACAGCTTGGTCCCCTGCTCCAGTTTGTGGAGATCGGCACGGTCGTAACCGATCTTCAGGGCGAGCTGGGCGTACGAGAGTCCCTTTGCCTTGCGGAGCTCCGCGAGCTTTCGGGTGAGCAGCCCGAGCGCGGTGGGCTTCCGCTTCTTGCAGTTCGGCCGTGACGGCATCCGCGAGCTCCTGTAGGCAAACGCGAAAAGGACTACAGCTACTGCCTGTTCACAGTAGTAGGCGGAATGCAGGGTGAGTAGCCGTCCAAGTACGAACGGTGACCAAGAAGGGACGGCCTCATGCTGCTGCAACCCACCCCCACGCCCCCTCCCCGCTGGCCGGAACCCGTCGACGGGGGCTCCCCGTGCGCGGCATACGCGCAGGAGCGGCGGACGGCGTACGAGGCGCGGGACTACAGCGCGGCCACGGACGCGAACGTGCGGCTGACCCGGCACAAGCGGGAGGTGCACCGGTGAGCGGCGAGTGGCACGCGATGGTCTGCCCGAAGGCGCCGCACGACATGGTGCCGTTCGGGGGCAGCGGGCACATCTTCCACTGCCCGGTGCACGGCGTACTGGCGATCGTCCGCCGGGGCGGCGGAGACAGCGGTCGGCCCGCGCCGGGCCGTTCCCCGGAGTCGGGGAGCGGCGCTCGGCGCGGGCCGGAGCCGGACGGTGGGGCCGGCCGTCAGAACGGGCGGTCGCCGACGACGGCGACCCGCTCGGCGACACGGCGCTGCCCGGCGTAGTCGAACAGCGCGTAGTGCTGGGTGGCCCGGTTGTCCCAGAAGGCGATGTCACCGGGCTGCCAGGCGAACCGCACCTGGTACTCCGGGACATGCGCCTGCCGGGTGAGGAACGCGAGCAGGCGGTCGCTCTCGTCGCGGTCCATCCCGACGATGTGCGTGGTGAACGAGGTGTTCACGAACAGCATCTTGCGGCCGGACTCGGGGTGCGTCCGCACGACCGGGTGCTGCACGGGCGGGAACTGGTCCTGGAGTTCCAGCAGCTTCTCGCGCGGGGTGAAGCGGTCGAAGCCGGGGATGAAGTCGTGCACGGCCACGGCACCGTCGATGCGCTGCTTCACCTCGTCGGGGAGGTTGTCGTACGCGGCGGCCATGTCGGCCCACATGGTGTGGCCGCCGATCGGCGGCACCTCCCGCAGCTGCAACACCGCGCCCATGGCGGGGCGTTCACGGAAGGTGACATCGGTGTGCCACACGTTCTCGTAGGTGGGGCGGCTGCCCGCCGCTCCCTTCTCGAAGCGGACGATCTCGTCGCTCGCGCCGCGTGCCAGCAGCGGGTTGGTCTCCAGCTCGCCCCAGTGGCGGGCGAACGCGGCCTGCTGCTCGGGGGAGAGGTTCGCCCCGCGGAAGAAGAGGACCTTCCACTCCAGCAGGGCCCGGTTGATCTCCTCGCGGACGGCCAGGGCGAGCGGCCTGGACAGGTCGGCGCCGCGGATCTCGGCGCCGATCACGCTCGTCTGCGGCGTGACCTCGATGTGCTCGTACGGGCGCTCCTCCCAGCCTTCGGGGAAGGGGCGGAGGACGCGGACGCCCTCGTACATGCCGCCCTGCGGAACGCGGGCGTCACGGAGGGTAGTTGACTGTGTGGTGGTGGGGTTGTCGGCGGTGATGCTCATGGGGTCCTCACGATCGGTCCGGTGGTACGGAGTCGTCCTGGCACCACGGCACGGTGGGGTGCGGGCCCGCGGGCGCTGCTGCGCCGGGCGGGGCGCGGTGGCCCACGCGTCACGGTTGTCAGGTGATGAGTACGTGCTGCTGCCCCGGGAGGCGCCTCGCGCATACGGGGCGAAGGCGGAAACAGAGGCCGGCGGCAGCTAGAGACCGGATCGCTCGCACCCGCGCCGCCAGGGGACGCCGTGGCGTCCGAGCGGAGAGGTGGAGTGCGCGACCATGCGCCCATTTTGAGAGAACGTGCGTGCGTCGTCAATGTGGCGGACATCGCCCCGCGCGGGCACCCGGGAGGGGCTCGGGCGCCGCCGCGCGGGGCGATGACCTGCGGGGGCGGCACCGTCGTTGCGGGGACGGTGCCGCCGGGCCCGGCACCTCGGGGGTACCGGGCGACTGGGGGCGCGGGGCGTCAGACCCGGGGCACGGGCCCGATCGCACGCCCCGCCCAGGAGGGCGGTTCCTCGCTGAGCGCGGCGAGCCGCTCGTGCACCTCGTCGGGGAACGGCAGGCCGCCGTCCGGGCCGACGTGCAGTGCGAACAGCTCCGTCGTGGCGACGGGCGCCGCGTCCTCGGGCACGCTGCCCGCACCGGCCGTCCCGTCGGCTGCGGCGGCCTCTTCCTCGGCCTCCGGCCGCGTGCCCGCGAACATCTCGTGCGCGAACCGCAGTTTCCTGCCGTCCACGCCGAGGATCCGGGTGCGCAGGACGAGCGGGGTGCCCACGGACACCTCGCGCAGATACCGCACATGCGCCTCGACGGTGTAGAGCGAACAGCCGGTGTCCTCGCGGTAGACCGGGCCGAGGCCGACCTCGTCCATCATCGCGTCCGTGGCGTGCCCGAACACGAGGACGTAGAACGCCTCGCTCATATGGCCGTTGTAGTCGATCCACTCCGGCTGGACGGTCCGGTGGAAGTCCGGCAGCCGCCCGGGGGCCTCCGCCGCGGCCTGGGCGCCGTCGCTCGTGGCCGTCCCCGTGCGCTCGTTGGTGCCCGCGCTCATGCCGCGTCGCCCCGCTGCGCGTCCTTCTGGCCGGGGAGGCGGCCGGTGGCCCGGAGGACGTCGATCACGCCCTGGTCGCGCTCCGCCACCAGATCGGCGATCGACCGGCCCGCCGCGGCCTCGTCACAGCCGTCGACCATCGCGTCCCGCAGTGCCTTGTCCAGCTCCGGGGCCTCCAGCCGGGTCCACGGCGACTTCAGCGACGGACCGAAGTGGTCGAGCATGTGCCCCATGCCGCCCTCGCCGCCGGCCAGCGCGAACGTCAGGCACGGGCCCATGAACGCCCAGCGCAGCCCGGGCCCCTCGGTGATCGAGTCGTCGATCTCCTTCACCGTGGCCTCGCCGTTGGCGACCATGTGCAGCGCCTCGCGCCACAGCGCCTCCTGGAGGCGGTTGGCGATGAAGCCCGGCAGCTCGCGGTCCATCGTGATCACGGACTTGCCGGCCACCTCGTAGAACCGCGAGGCCCACGCGACGGCGTCCGCGGCGGTCCGCTCCCCGCCGGCGACCTCCACCAGCGGAATCAGATACGGGGGGTTGAACGGGTGCCCGACCAGCAGCCGCGAGGGGTCGGCCGCCTCGGTCTGCATGTCCGTCATCGGGTAGCCCGACGTGGAAGAGGCGATCACCACACCCGCGGGCGTGGCCGCGTCCAGCTGCGCCAGCAGCGAGCGCTTCAGCTCCAGCTTCTCGGGGGCGCTCTCCTGGACGAACTGCGCCTCGGCGCACGCCTCTTCAAGGCTCGGCGCCACGGTGAGCCGGTCGCGGGAGGCGCCCTCCGCGAGGCCGAGCTGGGTGAGCGCGGGCCAGGCGGCGTCGACCAGCCGGCGGAGCTTGGCCTCGCCGTCGGGTGCCGGGTCCCAGGCGGTCACGTCGTAACCGCGCGCCAGGAACTGCGCGACCCAGCCGCCGCCGATCACACCGGCCCCGATACAGGTGACGCGGCGGACGTCCTCGGGGGCGACGGGGTGCACGGAATCGGTTGTCGTCATGGGAAACCTCTGTGGGGGAGTCGTCGGAGGGGAGCGCCGGGGCCCGCGGCACGTCGGTCGTGCGGGGCGGGCCCCGGCGGTACGGCTCACACGCGCGTGTTGTGCCGGTGCGCGGTACGGCTCACGCACGGATGGGCCGGTGCGCCGATGCGCCGTACGGCTCACGCACGGGGTGCGCCGACGCGCGGTACGGCTCGCGCGTGGGATCGGCGGACGGCCTGTGCGCGGGGCGTCCCGTGCGCGGGGCCGCTTGCGCGTGGGGTCCGCTTACGCGCGGGGCTTCAGACCGAGGCGGACGCGGGCCTCGTCGGGCGTCGCCACGGAGGCGCCCAGCGACTCGGTGATCTGCACGGCGCGCTCGGTGAGCTGGCCGTTGGTGGCCTTGACCCCCTTGCTGAGGTACAGGTTGTCCTCCAGGCCGACCCGCACGTTCCCGCCGAGCAGGATGGACTGCGCCACCCACGGCATCTGCATCCGGCCCAGCGCGAAGCTGGCCCACTGCGCGCCCTCGGGCAGGAAGTTGACCATGGACTGGAGCACACCCGGGTCGGCGGGCGCGCCCCACGGAATGCCCATGCACAGCTGGAACACGGACGGGTCGTCCAGCAGCCCCTCCGACTGGAGCTGCTTGGCGAACCACAGCTGACCGGTGTCGAAGATCTCCAACTCGGGCCGCACACCCAGCTCCTGGATGCGCTTGGCGCCCTTCCTGAGCATCTCCGGCGTGGAGATGTAGAGGTTGTCACCGAAGTTGAGCGAGCCGCAGTCCAGGGTGCAGATGTCCGGGAGCAGGTCCTCGACGTGCGGCAGCCGGTCCAGCCCGCCGACCAGGTCGGTGCCGGGCTGTGCGCCCTTCTCCAGCGGCTGGTCGGCGTCGAGCACCAGGTCACCGCCCATACCGGCGGTCAGGTTGATGACGACGTCCGTCCCGGTCTCCTTGATCCGCTCGACGACCTCGCGGTACAGCTTCGGGTCGCGCGAGGGGTCGCCCGTCTCGGGGTCGCGGACATGGATGTGGACGACGGCCGCGCCCGCCTCGGCGGCCTCCACGGCGGAAGCGGCTATCTGCTGCGGCGTGACGGGCACGTGCGGGCTGCGGCCGACCGTGTCCCCGGCGCCGGTCAGAGCGCAGGTGACGATGACGCTGTCGTTCATGGGCATGCGGAACCTCCGTGCAGAGGGGTGGGGTTACGGGATGGGAGAGGTATGTGTCGGTTCGTCCCGGGCGTGCGGGCGTGCCGATGTGCCCGGCGTGCGGGTGCTGTGTGCAGGTGTGCGGGGCGCTTCGGGCTCGGTGTGCGGGGTGCTTCTGCCCGGCGTGCGGGTGTGGTGTGCGGGGGCGGGTGCGTTTGTGCGGGCGCGGTCGGCTCGGCTCGGGCCCGGTGGCCGGGCGGGTGGTCGGTCAGTCCGTCGGGGCCGGGGCCGGGGCCGGGGCCGGGGACGCGGCCGCGGCGGGGGTCGTGGTGGCCGCCTCGGCGGTGACCGGGGTCGTGGTCGTCGCCTCGGCGGTGACCGGGGCCGTCGTCCCAGCCGTGGGCGGGGCCAGCTCGGCGGAGACATAGGCGAGCAGCGCCTCGTGCATCGCGTCCGGGCCGGTGCCGTCCGGGTCGTCCGGGGTACTGGCCAGCACCTGGGTGGCGAGGCCGTCGATGAGGGCGGTCAGCCGCAGCGCCGCGAACTCCGGGTCGACCGGCCGGAAGACGCCCTGGGCGATGCCGCGCCGGATGACCTCCGCGACCGTCGTCCGCCACTGCCGGTAGTAGTCGACGTGCAGCCGGCCGATCGCCGTCGACCGGGCCGCCTCCGCCCACAGATCGAGCCACACCCGCCACTGGCGGCGCTGCTGCTCGCTGCGGGGCGTCTGCAACGCGATCAGCTCGCGCAGCTCGGCGGCCGCGTCCTCGGCGCCCGCCTCCCGGATCCGGGCCGCCCGGCTCGCGGTGTCCTCGTCCATGCACCAGCGGACCGACGCCTCCAGCAGCTCGGCGCGACCCGGGAAGTGGTAGTGGATCGCTGCCGTGCTGGTGGCGCAGGCGGTGGCGATGTCGGCGACGCGGACCGCGTGGAAGCCGCGCTCGGCGATCAGGCGGACCGTCTCGCGGACGATCTGGAGGGGGCGGCCCGCGGACGGGGGCGCGGCCGGGGCCGTGGCCGGGCCGCCGGATGCGGTGGGCCCCGCGGGCCCGGTGGCTCCGGCGAGCCCGCGGGGCTGTCTGTCCGTGCCGCCGGGGCCGCGGCCGCCCGCGTCGGTGTCCGTGCCCGTGCCCGTTTCCGTGGGGATGCCGGAATCCGGCTGGGTTTCCGGGGCGCGGGAGCCCAGCAGCCAACCCGGGTCGACCTCGCCCGCGTCCGCGATCCGGGCCAGTTCGGCCACGGTGAAGCGGCGGGTGCCGCTCAGCGAGCGGGACAGCTTCGACGGGTCCATCACGATCCGTCGGGCGAATTCGCGCTGGCTGCACCCGGCGGCCTCCACCACGGCGCGGACCCGGGACGCGACCTCGCCGGTCTCGTCGTCGGGCCTGCGGCCGGGGGTGGCTGCGCTCTTGGGGTCGGCCTCGTGCTGCATGGGGACCACCGTATGACGCTGTTGAGGTCATCGCAATGCCTGGGTTGGATTGCGCCTGGTTTCCTCCCGTTGTGTACAGGTATTTCCTGGGTGTTGCGATCCTGACTGGCGCATCAGTCAGTGCCTCATGTGGTGCCTCTTGTGGCGCCTCTCCCTCTTGTTTTCCGGGTTTCCGTCCGTGGTGGTGCCTTGCGCTGTGGCTGGCGCCCCCGTGCGGTTGTCGTCCCTCTTGCGGTCGGTTCGTTTTTCGGGTTCAGGTCATTTTTTTCGGGAGGTTCGGCGTGTGGGGGTGGGGCGGGGGTCGAGCAACTGTTCGCGGAGGGTGGTGAGTTGGTGGGAGGTGTCGACGGCTCGGGGCTCGTCCAGGGTGGTGAGGGCGAGGAGCAGTGCGTCGGCGACGACCAGGCCGGTCAGGCCCTCGGCGGTGATGCCGGTGGGGGTGTGCGGGGCGGTGATCACGACCTCCACGCGGTCGGCGAAGGCGTCCCCCAGCTCGTCGGTGACGAACACGACCTTGGCGCCGACGGCCCGGGCCCGCTCCACCAGGACGGTGAACTCCGTCAGCGCCCGGCCCGGCTGGAAGACGACGACCGCGTCCCCGCGCCCGATGGCCAGCAGTTCGTCGGCGAACGCGAAGCCCGTGGCGCCGAGGAAGCGGGAGCGGCGCCCGGTGCGGGCCAGTGCCAGCGCCAGGTGCCGGGCGGCGGTCTCGGAGGCGGCGATGCCGTAGCAGAACACCTCGCCGGCCTCGGCGAGCACGCTCACCGCTCGCTGGAACGTCTCCCCGTCGGTGAGTCTGCGGCAGTGCTCCAGCCGCTCCTGCGCCTCGGTGAAGACGTCGTTCCAGATGCCGCTCAGGTCGTGCCCGACGTGTGCGATGCGCTGCTGGAGGCGCACCTCGGGCGCGACGGCCGTGGTGAAGTCCGCCGCCAACTCGCGCTTGAGGGCCGGGAGTCCGGTGTAGCCGAGGCGCTGGAGGGCGCGGACGACCGTGGCGTTGCTGGTGCCGCTGGCCGAGCCCAGTTCCTGTGCGCTGGCGAACAGCAGGCCCTGCGAGGGGGTGTTCGTCAGGTACTGCGCCACGGCCCGTTCCGCGCCGGAGAGTTCCTCCCAGGAGCCCCGCACGGCGGCACGCAGCCGCTCGGCGCCCCCGGCGTCCTCCTCGGGTGCGTCGCGGTCCGGGGTCACCTGTTCTTCTGAATCCGCCATTACAGCCATTGACTTCCGTGTGAGGTGGATTACGATCCGTTCAACGCGTTCCAACGAGTCCGCGTCACGTAATGGATGTTACAGCAGGCGGGCCGCCGCGAGGAGTGACATGGCGACGAGTACGACGCAGCAGGAGGGGCAGCACCCGGAGCCCGGGCTTCCGCAACAGGCCCCGCGGGGGCCGGAGTCGGGCGCTCACGGGGGAGGCGAGCCCGCTCGGGTGCTGCCGGTCGTCGAGATCTCCGGTACGCCCGCGGAGCGCGGCCGGCAGTACGGGGAGGCGGCGCGCGGCAGGATCCACGCCGCCATGGCGTACTACGAGGCCGCGTTCGGCGCCTCCGCCGGGCTGACGTGGCCGCAGGTGACCGCCCGTGCGGCCCGCTGGCTGGAGCCGGTGCGGGAGTACGCCCCGCATCTGGCCGAGGAGATGGCGGGCATCGCCGAGGGCGCCGGGCTCGGCCTGCTCGATGTGCTGGCGCTCAACGCCCGGGGCGAGGTGCTGTACGACAAGTCGTTCGCCGCCATGGGTGAGGGTGTCGGGACGGGGGACGCCGGGCCGGGAGACGCGTCCGCCTCGGATTCCCCCACCGCACCGGCGGAGGACGAACTCCCGGACGGCTGCACCTCGTTCGCGCTCTTCGGCCCGGCGAGCGGGGACGGCCATGTGTACGCGGGCCAGAACTGGGACTGGCGGGCGGGTGTCGCCGACACCCTGGTGCTGCTGCGTGTGGTCCAGCCGCCCGCGCCCACGCTGATCATGCAGGTCGAGGCGGGCCAGATCGGCCGGCAGGGCGCCAACTCGGCGGGGATCGCGCTGAACGCCAACGGTCTGGGCGGCCGGTTCGACGAGCGGATCGGGCTGCCGCAGACGGTCGTGCGGCGCAGCGTGCTCGATCAGTCCTCGGTGACGGACGCGCTGGACGTGCTGTGCCGGGCCCGGGCCCATATCGCCAGCAATGCCCTGGTCACCTGCCGCGAGGGCTTCGCGATCGATCTGGAGACGACCCCGGCGGGGCACGGCTGGATGTATCCGACCGACGGCCTGCTGGTGCACGGCAACCACTACCAGGCCGGTGTCCCCGCCCCGCTGGCCGCCGGCGGGTACCGGCCGCTGTCCGCGGACTCCCTGGTGCGGGTGCCCCGCGCCGAGCAGGGGCTGCGCGCGGTGCGCGGGGCGCGCGGGCCGCAGGAGTCCCGGGCGCTCATCCGCCGCGCCATGTCCGACCACCTGGGCCACCCCGAGGGCCTGTGCACCCACCCCGACCCCCGCACGCCCGAGGTGAAGCACTGGATGACGCTCATCTCCTCCCTGGCCGACCTGACCACGGGCGACTACTACGCCACACCCGGCACCCCCTGCGCGCACGCCTACCAGCACGCCCCCTGGAACCTCTACGACGGCCCGCACGCCCCGGCGGGCTGAATCCCGGCCCCGCCGTCCCGGCCGCCCGCCGGTCCCGTCGTCCCCGAACGTGAGGCAGACCGACCTTCAGGAGAGCACCGCCATGCGACCGTCCCGCACCCCGCCGGGCCGAGGCCCCACGGCCCGGCCCCGCGTCCGGCCACCCGTCCCGCCGCGCCCCCGCTCCCCGCGTGCCCGTGCCCGCGCGGCTCTCGCCGTGTTCGCCGTCCTCGCGCTCGCCGCCGTGACCGCCTGCGCCGGTGCGCCCGCGCTGGGCCCGGGCGGGCCCGGCCGCGCGGGCGATCTCCCGCTGAAGGCGACGACGCCGAAGGCCGGGCGGCCGGTGGACACGGCGCGCTGGCTGCTGGAGGACGAACCTGCCTCGCTCGATCTCGACACCCAGGGCAGCAGCGCCGGCCGGATCGTCCTCACCAACGTCTGCGAGCGGCTGTACCAGTTGCGGCCGGACATGTCGGTGAAGCCGTGGCTGGTCACCCGGGAGTCCCGGCCGGACCCCACCACGCTGGTCCTCGGCCTGCGCAAGGGCGTCACCTTCCACGACGGCTCGCCCATGACCGCCGGGGACGTGCTGTGGAGCCTGAAGCGGCACGCCGACCCGGACATGGAGCAGGCGGACGAGTTCGAGAACGTCCGGAAGATGTCGGTCACCGGGCGGCACGAGATCACGGTCGAGTTCCGCAGGCCGGACGCCCTGTTCACCAAGGCGCTCGCCGGGGACGCGGGGCTGGTCTACGACCGGGAGGCGGTGCGGCGGGCCGGCAAGGACTTCGGCACCGCCGGGCAGCGGGACGCCTGTTCGGGTCCGTACCGGCTGACGAACTGGCGGTCCGGGGACTCGATCACCATCGAGCGGTACGCCGGGTACCACGGGCGCAAACCCCTCACCCGCCGGGTCGAGTTCCGCTGGGCCACCGACAGCGCACTGGTCAACGCGATGACGACCGGGGCGGCGGACGGGGTGTACGCGGAGTCGCCCAACACGGCGGCGGCCCTCTACGGCAAGAAGAAGCTCACCCAGTACTACGGCCCCAGCACCTCCACCCTCACCCTGATCCCCACCGAGCGCGGCGGGCTGGCGGATCCCTCGGTCCGCAAGGCCCTCTCGCTGGCGCTGGACCGCAAGGGGATCGCCCGGTCCGGGTACGGCGGCTTGGTGGAGCCGTGGGCGGCCAACGTCGGCTCCGGCGCCTGGGGTTACGAACGGCCGGTCTTCGCCGCCGCGCAGCGCAAGCTCGCCTCCCTCGCCCCCGAGCGTCCGGACGCGGAGGATCTGGCCCGGGCGAAGAAGCTGGTCAAACAGGCGTCCAAGGCTCCGCAGGAGCCGGTGGTGATCGGCACCGACGCGAGCCAGGGCCGCACCGTGGTGGCCAACGCGGTGCGCGCCGCACTCCAGCGCATCGGGCTCAGAGGACAGATCAAAACGGTGCCCACGGCCCAGTTCGAGGAGTTCTACAGCTCGCCGGAGGCCCGCTCGGACATCGATGTGCTGGTCGGCGACTGGTACATCTCCAAGAGCGATCCGCTCGGCTTCTACGACAACGGTCTCTCGAAGAGCCCCAACAACTGGGTCGGCTTCCGCGACAGAAGTTACGACGCGGCCCTCACCAAGGCCCAGCGCACCCTGGACGACGCCCGGCGGGCGCGGCTGACGGTCGCCGCACAACGGGAGTTCGCCGAGGCGGCGGTGTGGATCCCGGTGGCCCAGGTGCCCTCGGTGCTGGTGCTGCGCGGGGATCTGACGGGCCCGCCCGCCTCGATGGCCTATCTCTACTACCCCTGGGCCGCGGACCTCGGCAGACAGCCGGCGTCCCGCCCGGGAACGGGGGAGTGAGCGCACATGCTCGGCAGACTGCTGCGCCGCCTGGCGGGACTGGTCGCCACGCTGTTCGCGGCCTCCTTCGTGATCTTCGCCGCGGTGTATGCCGCGCCCGGCGATCCCGCGGTCTTCCTCGCCGGCGGCCGCGACAAGCTCACCCCGGAGAAGCTCGCCGCCGTCCGCGAGCAGTACCACCTGGACGAACCCCTGGTCGTCCAGTACGGCCGCTGGCTGTGGGACTGCCTGCACGGCGACCTCGGCCGCTCCTTCAAGTACACCGACCAGGTGGCGGATCTGCTCACCTCCCGGCTGCCGACCACGCTGGAGCTGGTCGCCTACGCGACGGTGCTGTTCGTGGTGTTCGGCGTGGGCGCGGGCATCGTCGCCGCGGTCCGGCGCGGCTGGGCGGACCAGGCCGTGGTCGGCGGCACCACGCTCGCCGCTTCCGTGCCGAACTTCGTCGCCGCGATCGGCCTGGTGGCACTGTTCGGGGTGCGCCTGGGCTGGTTCCCGGTCACCGGGCAGGGCTCCGGCTTCACGGGCACGCTGCACCATCTGACGCTGCCCGCCGTGTCGTTGGCGCTCGGCGCGCTGGCGGTCATCAGCCGGGTCACCCGCCAGTCGATGCTGGACGCGGCGGCATCGGACCATGTGGCGGCGGCCCGTGCCTCCGGCGTCCCCGAACGCACGCTCGTGCGGCGGCATGTGCTGCGCAACGCGCTCGGGCCGATCGTCACCATGTGCGGGCTGGTCACGGCGGGAATGCTGGCGGGAACCGTGGTGGTGGAGACGGCGTTCGGGCTCAGCGGCGTCGGCTCCCTGCTGGTCAACGCCATCAACACGCACGACTTCCCCGTCGCGCAGGCGGTGCTGCTGCTGATGGTCACCGGATACGTCGTCGTCACCAACCTCGTGGATCTCGTGCATCCGCTGCTCGATCCACGGGTGCGCGCGGAAAGGAGCGCGGCATGACCGGTCCCACCGCACCGGCACTCCCGGCCGCCCGGACGCGGCTGCGGGTCCGCGGCACCGTCCCGGCCGGCGGACTGCCCCTCGGGGTCCGCCTGGGCGCGGGGTTCCTCGCCCTCGTCGTGCTCGCCGCCGTCCTGGCGCCGCTGATCGCGCCCTATCCGCCCGACGCCATCGATCTGGACGCCTCCCTCGCGGGCACCGGCCACGCCCACTGGCTGGGCACGGACGCCTCCGGCCAGGACCTCCTGTCCCGGGTGCTGCACGGGGCGCGCACGAGCCTGGTCGCGCCGCTGCTGCTGCTCGCGCTGGCGGCACTGCTCGGCGTCACGCTGGGCACCCTGGCGGCCTGGCGCGGCGGCTGGGTGGACACGCTGGTCTCCCGGCTGACGGATGTGATGTACGCCTTCCCCGGGCTGCTGTTCGTCGTGCTGATCATCGCCGTCTTCGGTGCCGGGATGACGACCTCGGTGCTGGCGCTCGCGCTCGCCTACGCGCCGACGATCGCCAAGTACACCCGCAGTGTGGCCCTCGCGGAACGCACCAAGCCGTATGTGGACGCCTACCGCGTCCAGGGCATGGGAGGCGCGCGGATCTGCGCCTTCCATCTGGTGCCGAACCTGTCCCGGGCGGTCGTCGGCTATCTGGTGGTGCTCTTCGGCGAGGCGCTGATGAGCCTGGCCACGCTCAGCTATCTCGGTTTCGGCGCCCAGCCGCCCAGTTCGGACTGGGGCCTGATGGTGCAGGAGGGGCAGGCGGCCGTGGTGCAGGGGGCGCCGCTGCCCGCGCTGGTGCCCGGTACGGCCATCGCCGCCGTGGTGGTGGCGTTCAACATCGTCGGCGTCTGGGCCGCCGACCGGCTCGGCAGCAGGAGGTGACGTCATGACGGACACACACGGGCACCGTCCGGCGGCCGGGGCACAACCGGCGGCCGGGGCACGGATGCCGTCGGCCCGCGCCGAGCAGCCCGGCGCGGAACCGGCCCCGGCAGGATCGGCCGCGGCGGAACCGGAGGCGGCGGCCCGGGGTGCTTCGGGCGGTGCGGAGCCGCTGCTCGACATCGTGGGCCTGGGCCTCGAACTGCCGGGAGCCGCCCGCCCGTTGCTGGCGGACGTCTCGCTGCGGGTGCGGCCCGGGGAGGTGGTCGGCCTGGTGGGGGAGTCGGGCTCCGGCAAGTCGACGACGGCCAAGGCGGCGCTGGCCCTGTTCCCGGACGGCGCGCGGCCCACCGGCGAGGTCCGGGTGGCCGGAACCGATGTGCTGGCACTGCGCGGTGAGGCGCTGCGAGCGCACCGGGCGCGCACGGTCGCGATGGTGCACCAGGATCCGCGCGCCGCGCTCAACCCGGTGCGCCGCGTCGGCGACTTCCTCACCGAACGCCTCGCGCTCGCGGGCTTCGCGGGAAACCGGGCGGCGGTGCGGGGGCGCGCGGTCGAGCTGCTCGCCGAGGTCGGCCTGCCCGACCCGGCCCGTCGGCTGCGGCAGCGTCCGCACGAGCTGTCCGGCGGCATGCTGCAACGGGTCGTCATCGCCGGGGCGTTGGCGGTCGGCCCCCGCCTCCTGCTGGCCGACGAGGCGACGAGCGCGCTGGACGTCACCACCCAGGCCGAGATCCTCGATCTGCTGCGCACGGTGCGCCGCGAGCACGGCACGGGCCTGCTGTTCATCACCCACGATCTCCAGCTGGCGGCGGCGTACTGCGACCGGGTGCTGGTGATGTACGCGGGCCGCCTCGTCGAACACCGCCCGGCCGAGGCCCTGTTCACCGATCCGCGGCATCCCTACACCCGTGGCCTGCTGGAGTGCTCGCCCACGCTGGACGAGGCCGCGGCGGGGGTCCGCCCGATCCCCGGGCGCCCGCCGTCCCTCGCGGACGCCTTCCCCGGCTGCCCGTTCACGGCCCGCTGCCCGGGCGCGGAACCGGAGTGCGAGCGGTGGCAGCCGCGTCCCGTCCCCCTGCCCGGGGACGGCATGGCCGCCTGCCGCCGCCTGGCCGAGTACGAGCCGGACGGCGCGGAGAGCGGCGGCGCGGACGCCGGTACGGACGCCCGGGGCGCGGCGGCCGGTGCCGAGGGGGTGGAGAGGGCGGGAGCGGATCCGTCTCCCGGCCCGGTGGCGGTGAGCGCACCGGCACGGCGCGACGCGGCGCCGGGCCCGGTGTCCGGGACGACGGAAGGAGGCGCGGGATGACGGCGCACGGGCCGGTCGCGGGGCCGGAGGCCGCCGGGGGCGCACCCCCGGTGCTGACGGTGGACGCGCTGAGCAAGACGTATCCGCTGCCCGGCGGCGGTCGGCTCACCGCCGCCGACGCCATCGGGTTCACGGTGCCGCGGGGCGGCTCCCTCGGCATCGTCGGCGAATCGGGCTCGGGGAAGACGACGGTGGCGCGGATGCTCGTCGGTCTGGTCCGCCCGGACGCCGGCACGGTCACGGTCGACGGCCGGGCGCGCCCCGCGCGGCCCGCGCGCGGCCGGGCGGCGCGGCTGGCCAGGGCGCGGGAGATCCAGATGGTCTTCCAGGATCCGTATGTCTCGCTGGATCCGCGGTTGACGGGCCGGCAGTGCCTGCTGACGGCGCTGCGGCTGCACGGCGCGTCGGGCGCCGCGGCGGAGGAGAAGGCGGAGCGGCTGCTCGGGCAGGTCGGGCTCGGGTCCCGCGAGGGGGCGGCCCGGCCGCACGCGCTCTCCGGCGGCCAGCGTCAACGCCTCGCCATCGCACGCGCGTTGGCGGTGGAGCCCCGGGTGCTGGTGCTGGACGAGGCGGTGGCGGCGCTGGACGTCTCCATCCAGGCGCAGATCCTCCAGTTGCTGGGGGAGGTGCGCCGGGAGACGGGTGTGGCGCTCGTGTTCGTCAGCCACGATCTGGCCGTCGTCCGGCACATCACCGAGGCGACGCTGGTGATGCGGCGCGGCACGGTGGTCGAGCAGGGCCCGACCCGCAGCGTGCTGGCCGCTCCCGTGACGCCCTACACCCGGGCCCTGTTGGCCGCCGTCCCCCGCCCCGGCTGGGACCCGGCGGCGGCCCTCCGAGCCGCCGCCCCGGACACACCATGACCGGCCCGGACCTTGTGTCCCCCCCCTGACCGTGAGCGCCTGGCTTCGTGATTGCCCGGACGCACCGTGACCGCCCGGCCTCGTGACCGCCCGGACACACCGTGCGCCCGGCCTCGTGACCGCCCGGACGCACCGTGCGCCCGGCCTCGTGACCGGCCCGGCCTCGTGCCCGCTCCGGCATCACGATCGCCCCGCCCCGTAAGCGGCCCGACGTGGGCCGGGGCCCGGCCGGTGGGTGCGCCGGGCCCCGACTGCCGTACGGCCGGGCCCGGTTCAGGCCGCCACGCGGGTGGCCGCCGAGGCCATGCCCAGCCAGGAGTGCGGATTGCCCTCCCAGCACCAGCCCAGCTTGGGGGCGCGTTCGCTGATCCAGAGGGCCGGGACGCGGCGGTCGCCGCACCGGGAGGCGCCCAGGGAGAAGCACCGGTTCTTGGCGAGGGCGCCGGGGAAGTGGGTGACGAAGGCCAGTCCCTCCTCGATGGTGAGCGGGGTCCGGCCGCGTTCGGCGAGCGTGGTCAGCGCACCGCGGGGCACGGCTCCGCAGAACTCCTCACCGCGGTCGGCGTCGAGCAGGAGGTAGGCGGCGGCGGGCGGCTCGGTCTTCTCGACGGGGACGAACTTCTCCAACGCCCCTTCCTCGTAGTGCCGGTCGATGACGCCGGGCTTCCGCCCGCCGCTCAGTCGCAGCAGCGGGACCGTCTCCTCCACGGGGGCCAGCTCCCGGGTGACGACGAGGAGGAACGGGGCGTGCCCCGTCGTCTCGTCGCCGGGGTCGCCGGTCTCCCGCAGCCCCGGCGCGTGCCGCGCGACGTCCTCGACGACGTCGCGCAGGGGGTGCACCAGGGCGGAGAACTCCTCCTCGGTCCGTCCGGAGAGGGCCGGAAAGCCCTGTGTCAGCAGGGTGTTGAGCTGTCGGTCGAACTCACGCGTGGCTTCGGTGACGTTCAGGGGGTCTCCTCCCGCGCGGCCTCGACGGCCGTTCCGCTCCCGCTCCCGGTGCAGGTGTCGGCATCGGTTCGGGTTCCGTTCCCGGCTCTTCCCCGGGCTCTCTTCTTACGTCGGCGGTAAAAATAAGCACGGGCCCCCGTGGCGTCAAGAGAAATATACGTCCGGTGTAAGGAGGGCGGCTCGACTCGTCCGGAGCCCGCCCGGTCCCCGCCGTCCGCGGCGCGCCCCAGCCCCGTTCCGCCCCGCCCCGGGCCCGTCCCGGCGCGGGACCGGAACGGGCAGGGGCGAGGCGGTGAGACAGGGGGGGCAGGCGGTCAGCTGTGCACGGCGTCGGCGTCGGCGTCCGGGTCCGTACCGGTGGGGGCGGCGGACCGGCCGACGGCCCGCATGCAGAGGGCCACGAGCGGGACCGCCGCGAGGACACCGACCGTGGCCCAGGTGAACGCCGTCCGGTACCCGGCGGCCGAGCCGGCCGAGGAGCCGGCGGCGGGGGCGAGGGCGGCGCCGACGAGGACGGCCAGGCCGAGGGAGCCGCCGAGCTGGTCGACGGAGCGCTGGACGCCGGAGGCGAGCCCGGCGTCCTCCTCGGTGACCCCGTGCAGGGCGGCGTTCTGGAGGGCGATCAGTCCGAGCCCCATCCCGACGGCCATGGCGAGCATGCCGGGCACGAGGTCGGTCCACAGCTCGCCCTCGTCGGGCAGCAGCGCCAGCCAGCCGCCGCCGGCCGCTGCACACAGCAGCCCGGTGACGGCCGTCCCGCGCAGCCCGAGCACCGGCACGATCCGGCCGACGACCGAGACGCTGAGCAACAGGGCCGCGCAGAACGGGAGATACGCGAGCCCGGCGTGCAGCGGGCTCATGTCGAGCACCCGCTGCATATAGAGGGTGGCCAGGAAGAAGGTGGTGGACAGCGCGGCGCTCAGCAGGACGGTGGCGGCGTTGGCGGCCGTCCGGGTGCGGTGGGCGAAGAACCGCAGCGGCACCAGGGGCTGCGGCGAGCGGGCCTGGGCCAGGGCGAACAGGGCGAGCGCCGCGAGCCCGCCGGCCAGCGGCAGCAGCACTCCGGCGGAGCCCCAGCCGTGGTCGGCGGCGCGCAGGACGCCGTACACCAGCGCGAGCGGTCCCACGGTGAGGAGCCCGGCCGAGGGGAGGCCGAGGCGCCGGCCGCGGGGGAGGGCCCGCGCCTCGCCCGGGTCCGCTGCCGGGTGCCGCGGGTCGGCCGGGACGACGAGCGGGGTCAGCAGGAGCACGGCGGCGGTGAGCGGGACGTTGACGAAGAAGATCCAGCGCCAGTGCAGCAGTTCGGTCAGCACACCGGACAGCAGGACGCCGCCGACCAGGCCGAGGCTGGAGATGCCGCCCCACACGCCCAACGCACGGGCGCGGTCGGCGGGTTCGGGGAAGAGCAGCGCGATGAGCGCCATCGCGGCGGGTGCGGCCAGCGCCTCGCCGGCACCCTGGCCGAACCGGGCGGCGAGCAGCACGGCCGTGCCGTCGGCGACCCCGGCCAGCAGCGAGGAGGCGCCGAACAGCAGGGCGCCGAGGAGGAACATCCGGCGCCGGCCGAACAGGTCGCCGAGGCGGCCACCGAGCAGCAGGAGGCCGCCCCCGGCGAGCATGTAGCCGGTGACGACCCAGGTCAGGGCGGCGGGGTCGGCGTCGAGGTCGGCGCCCATGGACGGCAGCGCCACATTGACGACGGTCACGTCGAGTGCGATCAGGCACTGGAGGACGGACAGCACGGCGAGCGCGTACCAGCGGTGTGCGGGCGCGCGCAGGCCGGAGGAGGGTACAGAGGACGAGGAAGGCACGGAAGGACTCCCGGAACCGTGAGTGCCGGCCGGAGCCCGGAGCGGGCGGGGCCGGTGAAGTGGACGGGGCAAGCACCTGACGACCCGCGTACGGCGGGTCGGAGCACGCCTGCGGCACCGCGTCCGCGCAGGGGTGCGCGGGCAGCGCGCGCGGATGTGCGCGGGCTGCGGACGGCGGTGCCGGAGCGCCGCGGAGTCAGTCCGTGACGGCGACGGCAGCTGTGGCGGCGCTTGCCATGGGAGCCCTTCCTGATCGGCCGGCGGTGTCCGCTGCCGCCGGGGCGGGAGCGGGGCCGGAAGTGCGGGTGCGGCGGCGGTACTTGGCCGCCGCCGGTCGGCGGGGCGAGTGTACGGACGCGGCCGTGGCTCCCGCAATCCGCCCGTGCGCTGCGGGTCCGTCGCCGGGGTGGGCGGCCCGTCCGGCGGGGTGCGGTCCCCGACGCACCAGCGCCCCGTCGGCCGCTGGCGGACCAGTCGGCCGACGGGGCGTCCGGCGACCCGCACGAGGCGGGAGGGGAGCCGGGTCGATAAGACGCGGGGGATCAGGCGGGGGTCGGGGCGGCGTCGGTGCCCTTCTCCAGGCTCCGGCCGGACGGGCCGGGGGAGTCCGGGGCGCCCGGGCCGCTCTTCTCCTCGGGCATCTTGAGGAAGAAGGTCAGCACGAGGGCGACCAGGTACAGCGCGAGGAAGACGATCGTCACGCCGCCCGCGCCGACCAGCGGCAGGAAGAGGCTGGCGATGGCGGGGCCGACGAAGGTCGCGCCGCCCGCGCCCAGGTTGAGCAGGGCCATCGCGCCGCCCTTGTTCTCCGGGGCCATGTTGGGGATGAGCGCGGAGATCGGCACGAAGCCGGCGAGGGTGGCGCCGTAGAGCATGCCGGCGAGCACCGCGACCCAGTAGTAGTCCGGGCCGAGCCACGTGGGCACGAAGTACAGGACCGTGACGCTGATCGCGCAGCCGAGGGCGCCGAAGGTCGCGATGGTGGTGCGCCAGCCGATCCGGTCGGAGATGGCGCCGAAGAAGAGATTGAAGAAGATGTTGGTGCCGTAGATGATCGCCAGCAGCTGGAGCCACTTGTCGGTGCCGAAGCCGACGTCGTCGGAGAAGATCCGCGGCAGGTAGACCAGCATGCCGAACTCGGGCGCCGTGTTGATGACCCGCACCAGGCAGCCGACGAGGACGCGGGGGTGCGTCCAGATGATCGAGACGCTCTCGTAGAGGCTCTGCCCGGTGGTGACCTCCGGCGCGGCCAGCCGCTCGCCGCCCTCCCGCTTCTTCGCGCCGAGCAGGGCGATGCCGCCGCCGACGAGGATGAGCCCGAGCGCGCTCCACAGGGTCCCCATGTGCCCGATGCCGGGGATGGTGAAGCTGGACCACAGCGAGCCGAGCGTGGGCAGACCGCCGGTGAAGGCGAAGTAGAACCAGCCGACGGCGGTGCCGAGGCGTGCCTTGGGCGCGGTGCCGGTGATCCAGACGAGGAAGCCGAAGGCGAACAGCGGGTAGCCGAAGCCGCGGATGCCGTAGAAGACGAGCATCAGCGCGTAGTTCTCGGTGCCGAGCGCGAACAGCAGGTAGAGCGCGTCGAAGACGGCCCAGATGGCCAGGCCCACCCACATCACCTTGCGCGGGCCCCACACCTGGGAGAGCGCGCCGGAGAACCAGGAGGCGAGCATCACGGCGATGCCGTAGACGGTGATGACGTAGCCCGCCTTCACGTCGGTGCCGGCGCCGTGGTCGGCCATGTACGGCGAGATGAAGCCGCTCTCCACGCCGTCGCCGATCATGAACAGCAGGACGCCGATGTACCCGAGCAACAGGGGCTTCGGGATTCCTATCCGGTCGAGCAGTCCTCTCCCGCCGGCTGTGCCCAGCGCCGTCGCTTGGTCCGGCATCACGGCCTCCACTCCGAGGTAACCACTTGGTGCACCGGAGATACTCAGCCGCTCCGCAATAAATATCAAGAGGGATGTTAAAGATAACCGCGTCTCGTGTTAAACCACGAGAGGAGGCCGCGGGCCGGCGCACCGGCCGTGATCAGCTCTTCTCCGCCCCGGCGGCCCCGGCGGCCCCGGCGGCCCCCGGCTCCCGGCCGGAATCCGCGGCGGAGCGGGGACGCTGCCGCCCGCCCGCCTCGCCGGCGACCCGCACATCGGTCAGCTTCCGCATCTCGGCCAGGACGTCCTCGTCCACCGGGCCGGTCAGCACCACGTGGTCGAAGCTGTCCACGGGCTCCAGCCGGTGCAGCGCGCTGCGGCCGACCTTGCTGTGGTCCATCATCAGCACGCTCACCGAGCCGGCCTCGCACATGGCCCGCTTGAGCGCGACCATCTCCTGCTCCTGGTGGTAGGTCATCGCACCCGTCATCGCCGAGGTCGACACCAGCGTCAGGTCCACCGAGAAGCTGCTCACCATCTCCAGGGCCGACAGGCCGATCCAGGAGTCGTGGGTGCGCGAGTACTCGCCGCCGACGCCGATCAGCCGGATGTCCTCGGCGGCCCGCAACTCCTCGGTGATCAACCGGTAGTTGGTGACCACCGTGAGCGGTCCGACCTGCGGCAGCTGACGGGCGAGGGCGAGCGCGGTGGTCGAGTCGTCCAGCATCAGCGACATCCCCGGCGTGACGAACCGCAGCGCCGCGCGCGCCAGCGCGTTCTTCTCGCCGGAGTGCGCGTGCAGCCGGAAGTCGGAGCTGGACTCGAACACGGTGGACGGCTGGGCCGAGACCCCGCCGTGGTACTTGCGCAGAATGCCGCGGTCGGCCAGCTCGGCGATGTCCCGGTGCACCGTCATGAGGCTCACGCCGGTCAGCTCGGTGAGTTCCGCCACGGAGGCGTCCCCCTGCGCCAGCACGTGGTCGACGATCAGTTGCTGGCGCTTCTGGCGCGTGACGCGGCCCTGCCGCCCCGATTCCTGGGAGCTCATACGGCCATCCTGCACCGTGCCCGGGGCGCTGTGTGCGGCGGACCGGGACGAGACTCCCATCAGCACTGTTGCGGGTACCACCACACTCGTGACAGATAACAACACCGGTGTTAAATTCACAGAGACCGCGACGGAAGCGATCCCCGGAACCCCGGGCCCGGTGCCGGGCAGCACCGTGCAGGGGCACGGTCCGTGGGCCGGGGGCGTGATCGGATGAACCGCGCGCGGGCGTAGATACGAAGGGGTACCGGCCGTGGCCGAAGCAGTGGTGTTTGACATGGACGGAGTGCTCGTCGAGAGCGAGCATCTCTGGGAGGGCCTGTGGACCGCGTTCGCCGCCGACCGCGGCAAGCAGTGGGGCCCCGAACAGACCCGGAGCTGCCAGGGCATGAGCGCCCCCGAGTGGGCGGCGTTCCTCACCGACTTCGCACAGGGCGGTGACAGCGCCGAGGATACCGAGCGCACCGTCGTCGACGGCATGATCAAGGCGCTGGAGGACGGCGAGATCGATCTGCTGTCCGGCGCCCGGGAGATGGTCACCGAGGCCGCCGCGCTCGGCCCCATCGCGCTGGCCTCGTCCGCGCCGCGCCGGGTCATCGACGCCGTCCTCGCCCACCACGGTGTCGACCACCACTTCAAGGCCACCGTCTCCTCCGCCGAGGTGCCGCGCGGCAAGCCCAGCCCGGACGTCTACCTCGCCGCCGCGCAGAAGCTCGGCGTGCCGGCGGCCCGCTGCCTGGCCGTCGAGGACTCCAGCAACGGGCTGCGGGCCGCCGCCGCTGCCGGGATGACGGTCGTCGCCATCCCCAACCCCACCTACCCGCCGGCCGAGGACGCCCTCGCCGGCGCCGCGTACGCCGCGGACAACCACGACGACGTGCGCCGCTACCTGCTCTCCCAGCTCAAGGAAGGTGACCGGGCGTGACCACGGCCAAGGAACCGATCAAGGTCCTCGCGTCGGGCGACCACTTCATCGCCCCCCAGCTCTTCGTCGACGCGCTGAAGTCCGCCGCCCCGGAGCTGGAGTTCGACTTCCGCACCCAGACGACCCCCTGGCCGCTGGAGCCGTTCGGCCCCGTCGGCAACGTCAAGGAGGCCAGCGGCACCGAGGAGCAGCTGCTCGAAGCGCTCGGTGACGCGGAGATCGCGCTGGTCCAGATGGCGCCGTTCACCGCCGACGTCATCCGCGAGGCGCCGAACCTCAAGCTGATCGGTGTCGCCCGCGGCGGCCCCGTCAACGTCGACGTGGAGGCCGCGACCGCCGCCGGCATCCCCGTCACCTTCACCCCCGGCCGGAACGCCGCTGCCGCCGCCGAGTTCGCCATCGGGCTGATGCTCGCCGCGCTGCGCCGCATCCCCTCCTCGGACGCCGAGTTGAAGAAGGGCACCTGGCGCGGCGACTACTACGCCATCGAGAACGCCGGCATCGAGCTGGACGGCACCACCGTCGGCCTCGTCGGCTACGGCGCCATCGGCTCCATCGTCGCCCGGGTGCTGCGTGCCTTCGGCTCGCACGTCCTGGTCGCCGACCCCTACACCGACCCCGCCAAGGCCGAGGCCGACGGTGTCGAACTCGTCGCGCTGGAGGAGCTGTTGCGCCGCAGCTCCGTCGTCAGCCTGCACGCCCGGGTGACGCCCGAGACCCGGCACATGCTGAACGCCGACAACCTCAAGCTGCTGCCGGAAGGCGCCGTGCTGGTCAACTCCGCGCGCGGTGAACTGATGGACTACGGCCCGCTGCCCGAGATGCTGCGCACCGGCCGGCTCGGCGCCCTCGCGCTGGACGTCTACGACGTCGAACCGCCGCCCGCCGACTGGCCGCTGCGCCAGGCGCCCAACGTCATCACCACCCCGCACCTGGCGGGCGCCACCCGGCAGACCGCCGACCGGGCCGCCGCCATCACCGCGGCCCAGGCCGCCGCGTTCCTGCGCGGTGAGCGTCCGCAGTTCGTCACCAACCCCGAGGCGCTCCCGGGAGCGGACGGGGCAGGACGGCCGTCATGATCGTCGGGGTCGACGTCGGCACCTCGGTCACCAAGGCCCAGCTGATCGCGCGGGACGGGCGCACCTCGCCCGCGCACGAGGCCCGCAGCACCGTCTACACGCTGCCGGGCAACCGCGTCGAGCAGGACATGGACGAGGTGGTGGCCACCGTCGTCACCGTCGTTCGGGCCGCCGTCGCCGACGCCGCCGACCTCTGCCCGGACGAGCCCGTCGAGGCGCTCGCGCTCACCGGCCAGGGCGACGGGCTCTGGCTGCGGGACGCCGAGGGGCGCCCCGTCGGCCGGGCCCTGTCCTGGATGGACGGGCGGGCCGCGCCCGTCCTCGACCGGTGGCTGCGGGACGGCACGGCCGCCAAGGTGCACGCGCGCACCGGCGCCGGCATGTTCCCCGGCGCCGCCGGCCCCCTCCTCGCCCACCTCGCCGAGCACGAGCCGGAGCGCCTGGAGCGCGCCGACGTCGCCGGGTACTGCGTCGACACCATCGCGCAGCGCTTCACCGGCGAGCGCACCGTCGACGCCTCCGACGCCTCCGTGCCGTTCCTCGACGTGACCTCCCGTGCCTACGACGAGACCGCGCTGGAGCTGTGCGGGCTCACCCGCTGGCGGCATCTGCTCGCCGAGCCCGCGCCGCCCGGCGCCCTCGGCCGGCTGCTGCCCGAGGCCGCAGCCGAGCTGGGGCTGCCCGCCGGACTCTCCGTCTCCGCTGGGCCGTTCGACATCCCCGCCTGCGGTTTCGGCGCCGGTCTGGAGGAGCCCGGGCAGGGCAACCTCATCATCGGCACCACCCTCGCCTGCCAGGTGCTGAGCACCGACCCGGCGCCTGCGGACAACGGCGAGGCCGCCGGCATGGTGCTGGCCACCCCGCGCGAGGGCCGCTACCTCAAGGTCATGCCCGCCATGATCGGCACCGCCGGTCTGGACTGGCTGCTGAAGATGCTGGGCGTACGCATCGAGGAGCTGGACGCACTGCTCGCCCAGTCGCCCTACGGGGCGGGCGGGGTGACGGCGCTGCCGTTCCTGTCCACCAGCGGGGAGCGCGCACCCTTCGTGGACGCGCGGGCGCGTGGACGGCTCGACGGGCTCTCACCGTTGACGTCGCGCGCCGATCTCGTCCGGGCACTGTGCGAATCGGTCGCCTACTCGGCGCGGCACTGCCTGGAGACGCTCGGCGCCTCCGGGGAGATCACCGCCTCCGGCGGCGGCGCACGCTCCGGCGAGTGGGGCCGGATCTTCGCCGGTGTCCTCGGCCGGGACGTGCACGTGCGGGAGGACGCCGTCGGCATCCGCGGTGCCGCGCGGGTGGCCTGGGAGGCGCTCGGCGTCGGCATCGACACCGCTGCGCCCGGCTGGCGGGCCGCCGCCCGCACCGTCCGGGCCGACGCGGAGGCCGTCGCCCACTACCAGGACGGCTACGCCCGCTACCTCCGCGACCTCACCGCGGCCCGCGCGGGCTGGTGAACCCCTCCGTGCCCCGCCCCGGCCCGGGTGGAGAGCCCGTCCGGCGCCGGGCCGGCGCTCCGGCGACGGCCCCGGACGGCAGGGCGCGGGGCAGATCGACATACGCGTGCCAGACGCTGGAGCTGAGCTCATGACCAGGTTGTTCAACGACCCGTCCACCTTCACCGAAGACATGATCGCCGGCTTCGCCGCCGCGCACGCCGAGCACGTCCGCGAGGTCCCCGGCGGGGTCGTGCGTGCCCACCGCCCGGCCCGCCCGAAGGTCGCCGTCCTCACCGGCGGCGGCTCCGGCCACTACCCGGCGTTCTGCGGCGTCGTCGGCCCCGGTTTCGCCGACGGCTCGGTCATCGGCAACGTGTTCACCTCGCCGAGCGCGGCCCAGGCGCGCTCCGTCGCCGTCGAGGCCGACAGCGGCGCCGGCGTGCTGTTCATGTTCGGCAACTACGCCGGCGACGTGATGAACTTCGGCCTGGCCGCCCGGCAGTTGACCGACGAGGGCATACCCGCGAAGACCTTCGCCGTGACGGACGACATCGCCAGCGCGCCCGCCGAGGACACGAGCAAGCGGCGCGGCATCGCGGGCGGCTTCACCGTCTACAAGACGGCGTCGGCCGCGGCGGAGGAGGGCGCCTCGCTGGACGAGGTCGTCCGCGTCGCCGAGCACACCAACGCCCGCACCCGCACCCTCGGCGTCGCCTTCGCCGGCTGCACGCTGCCGGGCCACCGTGAGCCGCTGTTCACCGTCCCCGAGGGCCGGCTGGGCCTCGGCCTGGGCATCCACGGCGAGCCCGGGGTCAGCGAGAGCGATCTGGCGACCGCCGACGAGCTGGCCCGCACCCTCGTCGAGGGCCTGCTGGCGGAACGGCCCGAGGGCGCGGGCAGCCGCGTCGCGGTCCTCCTCAACGGCCTCGGCGCCACCAAGTACGAGGAGCTGTACGTGCTGTGGGGCTCCGTCGCCCGGCTGCTGGCCGAGGCGGGCCTGGAGCCGGTACGGCCCGAGGTGGGCGAGCTGGTCACCTCGCTGGACATGGCCGGCTGCTCGCTGACGCTGACCTGGCTGGACGACGAGCTGGAGCGGCTGTGGCTCGCCCCGGCCGACAGCCCCGCCTTCCGCCGCGGCGAGGTCGCCGCGGCCACCGGACCGGCCGCGGCGGCACGGGACACCCCCGAGCCTCGTGCCGCCGCGGCTGCCGCGCCCGCGCCGGTCGCCACCGGTACGGCCCGGCGCACGGCCGCCGCCGCCGTCACGGCGCTGCGCGCGGCCCACACCGTCCTGCACGAGCAGGAGGAGGCGCTCGGCAAGCTCGACGCCATCGCCGGGGACGGCGACCACGGCCGCGGCATGTGCAAGGGCGTGGACGCCGCGCTCGCCGCCGCCGAGAAGGCGCACACCGCCGAGTCCGCGCCGGCCGCGCTGCTCGGTGCCGCCGGCGACGCCTGGGCGGCGGAGGCGGGCGGCACCTCCGGTGCGCTGTGGGGCGCGGGGCTGCGTGCCTTCGGCTCCGCACTGCCCGACGACCGCGCGCCCGAGCCGGCGGAGCTGGCGGCCGGTGCACAGGCGGCGCTGGAGGCCGTCACCGGGCTGGGCGGCGCGGAACCGGGCGACAAGACGCTGGTCGACGCGCTGCACCCGTTCGTCACGGCCTTCGTCCGGGACACCGGTGCGGGCGGGTCCGCTGCCGCCGCCTTCGCCGCCGCCGCGCGGGAGGCGCGTACGGCGGCCGAGACCACGGCGCAGCTGCGGCCCCGGCTCGGCCGGGCCCGCCCGCTGGCGGAGCGCAGCGTCGGCACCCCGGACCCGGGCGCCACCTCGCTCGCCACGGTCCTGAACACCGTCGCCGACGCCCTCGGCACGGCCGGTTCCTGAGCGCCCGCCGCCGCATCCGACCCGAGCGACCGGCCCCGGTCCCGGACCGGTCCTCCGCACCCTCGTCCTCGTCCTGGAGGAAGCACCCCGATGAGCAGCACCACGGCACCCCGCCCGTTCCGGATCGTCGTCGGCAGCGACGACGCCGGTCTCGACTACAAGGAAGCACTGAAGAAGGACCTCGCGGCCGACCCCCGCGTCGCCGAGGTGACCGACGTCGGCGTCGTGCCGGAAGGCACAGCGGGAACAGCAGGCACAGCAGCGGAGGGAGCCGCGCCCGCCCCGGCCGACACCGCCTACCCGCACGTCGCCGTCGAGGCCGCGCGCCGCGTCGCCGAGGGCAAGGCGGACCGCGCGCTGCTGATCTGCGGCACCGGCCTCGGCGTCGCGATCAGCGCGAACAAGGTGCCGGGCATCCGCGCCGTGACCGCGCACGACAGCTACTCCGTGCAGCGCTCGGTCCTCAGCAACGACGCCCAGGTGCTGTGCTTCGGCCAGCGCGTCATCGGCCTGGAGCTGGCCCGCACCCTGCTCGACGAGTGGCTCGACCAGCACTTCGACGCCTCGTCGCCGTCCGCCCGCAAGGTCGCCGCCATCAGCGGCTACGAGCAGGGCTGCTGACACCCGGCCCGCCGCGGGCGGCCCGCCCGGGACCGCCCGCGGCCGGCGTCAGCCGTACAGGTCGTACCGGCCGCGCTCCAGCAGCACCTTCCGCCGGGCGTGGTCCGCGTACATGACGACGAGGTTCACCGCCCAGCCCGCGTGCACGAGCGTCTGCACCACCGCGCGGTCCGTCCAGCCGACCGCCACCACGGCCACCGCGCACAGCACACACCACGCGGCGCTCAGCGGTGCCGAACGCGCCAGCCACGAGCGGGCGCACAGCGCACGCATCCCGCGCCAGGCGCCACGCGGCAGCCGGCGCCAGGCGATGAGCAGCGACACGGCCCAGATACCGGCGATCCACGCCAGCCCGTAGAGCCGCGTGCCCCACTCCACCGGCAGTTCCCGCGGATCGTCCCCCGTGGGGAACGCCCGCGCGGCGACGGCGGCCACCACCAGGCACAGCAGCGCGATCCAGCGGGCGCGGCGCAGCAGCCGGTGGTAGCCGACGTCGAGATTGTGGCGCGCCACCTCGTCGTCCGGAGCGCCGGCCAGCAGACCGGAGCCCGCCGAGATGACGTCGGTGAGCCGCGCGTCGCCCAACTCCTCCTGGATGTCCACCAGATCGGCCCGGGCCCCCGCGTCCGCCGGGTCCAGCCGCAGCACCTCCGTCAACGCCTGCGCGGCCTCCCGGCGGTGGCCGCGCATGTGCTGGATGAGCGAGATCTGCCGGTACACCTTCGGCTCGTCCGGAGCGAGCCGGAGCGCCTCGCGCACCGCCTCCGCCGCCTCGTCCAGCTGCCTGCGGATGCCCTCCTCGGAGCGGTCGCCCGGCAGCCGGCGCAGTGCCTCGGACAGCGTCCAGTGCGTCGTCCACGACTCCGGGTCGGCGCGCACCGCCTCGCGCGCGGCCGTCAGCGCCTCCGGAAGCCGCCGCTCCCGCAGCAGCGCCGACGTCAACAGCCGGTACCCCCAGCCCAGTTCGGGCCGCAGCCGGACGAGCTGCGAGGCCGCCTCGACGGCGCCCGGGCCGTCCTCCAGATCGAGCCGGCAGCGGGCCAGATGGCCCCACGCCACAGCGTCCCCGGGCTCCTCGGCGAGCCGCTGCCCGAGCAGACCCGCCGCCTGCTGTGCGTACCCGGCCGCCAGCAGCGCGTCGGCCTTGGCCGCGATCTCCTCCCCGTGCGGGGCAGCGGGCACGGCGCTCACAGCATCTTCCTCCGCTTGAGGTACGCCAGCAGATCGTCGTACGTCCCGCCCTCGTTGGCGTACAGGGCCACGTTCCGCGCCGAGGCGAACCACGCCTCGGTGGACGGGCGCAGCTCCTTGGCCGCGGCGAGGAGATCGGGCATACCGATCATGCGGGGCTCGCCGCTGCGCACGGAGTCCATCAGGGCACGCTCCGAGGCGCTCTCGCACAGGTGGGCGAGGTCGGCCCCGGAGAACCCGTCGGTCCGGCGCGCCAGCTTCGCCAGGTCGACACCGGCCACGGGCCGCTCCCGCAGGTGGTAGTGGAGCACGGCCTGCCGCGCCGGTTCGTCCGGCGGCAGCACCAGCAGCGTGCGGTCCAGCCGCCCCGGCCTGCGCAGCGCGGAGTCCACATCCCAGGGATGGTTGGTGGCGGCCAGCACGAACACGCCCTCGTTGTCCTGGCTGACCCCGTCCAGCTCGGTCAGCAGCTGGTTGACGGTGGTACGCAGGCCGTTGTGCCGCATCCGGCTGCGCTTGCCGCCGAGCGCGTCCAGCTCGTCGAGGAAGACCACACAAGGGGCGTTCCGCCGGGCCGTGTTGAAGATGGCGGAGAGGTTCCGTTCGGACGCGCCGATCCACATGTCCAGCACATCGCTCAGCCCGATGCTGAGAAAGCTCGCGCCCAGCTCACCGGCGACCGCGCGGGCCAGGAAGGTCTTCCCGCAGCCGGGCGGCCCGTACAGCAGCAGCCCGCCGCGCAGGCTCTTGCCGTACAGCTTGCGCAGCTCCGGATTGCGCAGCGGCGCGAGGAACGCGGCCTCCAGCCGGTCCTTGACCTCCTGCATGCCCCCGACGTCCGCCAGCCGCAGCCCGTCGGGCCGCTCGACGTCCCACGCCGCGGGACCCTCCCCGCCGTCCCCGGCGTCCCCGGCACCCCCCGCGCTGTCGGCCGGCAGCGGCCGGTGCCGCCCGTCCCCGCCCGCGTCCTGCCCCTGGACGAACGGGGGTTGGACGATCCCCGCCACCTCGCCCTCGGCCTTGTGTCAGTCGAACCCGGCCGCCGGCCCCTGCGGCTGCCCGTCGGACGGCTGCCACTGCTCGGGGGCGGCGGCGGGCGCGGGCGCCGCCGCCGGTGCGGGGTCGGGGGTGTGGCCGCCCTGCCCGCCCATGGCGCGGCCCATCAGCGCCCGGGCCTCCTCGCTGTCCGGCTCGCGCTGGAGCGCGGCGGCGACTTCGACGACGGCCTCGCCGGAGCGCCCCGCGTCGAGCAGGAGCTGGGCCAGATGGAGGCGGAGCGGCACATCGTCCGGGGAGGCTGCGACGGCGCCTCGCAGGCTGTTGAGGAGAGGGGACTCATCGGGCATGGCGTTCACTCTAAGAGGCGACGCCGAGGGCCCGCGCCCGGCAGCGGTCCGGGCAGCAGATGCGGAAGAGGGGGACGCAGGGGAGCGGGGCAAAAGGCAGGAGCCCCCGCTCGGTCGCGGGGGCTCCTTGGGTACTGCGTGAGTCGGTGGGTGGTGCGTGTCTCGCGATTACTGCGCGGTGACGTTCTCCGCCTGCGGACCCTTCGGGCCCTGCGTGACGTCGAAGCTCACGATCTGGTTCTCTTCCAGGGAGCGGAAGCCGGACGCGTTGATCGCGGAGTAGTGAACGAAGACATCGGGACCGCCGCCGTCCTGGGCGATGAATCCGAAGCCCTTTTCGGCGTTGAACCACTTGACGGTTCCGGTGGCCATAAGCCCTCCTTGGGCCTATAAGGGTGTCCCTGCTCCCAGTCACCACGGAGCATCGCTCCGGAAGAGCCTGAAAACGAACAAGAGCCCGCGGTTACATGCTCCGCAGGCTCTGTACTGCAAGGGAAACCAAACTGCAACTTGCGTCGAGCCTAGCACGCTGGGTGCCCACCTGGAAGGTCTCGCGATCTTCCCACCCGTCTCCCCACCCACCGCCCCATGGCTACGGCGGGATGGTCACGTGGAGGTGGGGGCCGGGGGAGGCGAGGGGCAGGGGCGGAGCAACTGTGTAGCGCCACCCACCACCCCATGGCTACGGCGGGATGGTCATGTGGAGGTGGGGGCCGGGAGAGGCGAGGGGCAGGGGCGGAGCAACTGTGTAGCGCCCCGCCCCATGGGTACGGCGGGATGGTCAGGGGAGAGGGAGGAGGTGCGTACGGCGGGGCGACCGGGGAGAGGCGGGGGTGACGGGCGGGAGTAACCTCGCGAACGTGACACCTCAAGACGACAGCCCCAGGTCCCGCCCCCGGGTGGGGCACATCCAGTTTCTCAACTGCCTGCCCCTCTACTGGGGCCTCGTGCACACGCACTCCCTGCTCGATCTGAACCTGACCCGGGACACCCCGGAGAAGCTCAGCGAGATGGTGGTGGACGGCCGGCTGGACATCGGGCCCGTGACCTGCGTCGAGTACCTGCGGAACGCGGACGAGCTGGTCGCGTTCCCGGACATCGCGGTGGGCTGCGACGGCAACGTCATGTCGTGCGAGATCGTCTCCCGGGTGCCGCTCGACCAGCTCGACGGTGCCCGCGTCGCGCTGGGCTCCACCTCGCGCACCTCGGTCCGGCTGGCGCAGCTGCTGCTCGCGGAGCGCTACGGGGTGCAGCCGGAGTACTACACCTGCCCGCCCGATCTGGAGCAGATGATGAAGGAGGCGGACGCCGCCGTCGTCATCGGCGACGTCGGGCTCCGGGCGTATCTGCGGGATCTGCCGGAGGAGGGGCTGGAGGTCCACGACCTCGGCCGGCTGTGGAAGGAGTGGACGGGCCTTCCGTTCGTCTTCGCGATCTGGGCCGTGCGCCGGGACTTCCTCCAGGAGCACCCGGAGACCGCCCGCGAGGTGCACCGCGCCTTCCTGGCCTCCCGCGACCTGGCGCTGGCCGAGGTCGGCAAGGTGGCGGAGCACGCGGCGCGCTACGAGGTGTTCGAACCGGCCGTGCTGGAACGGTACTTCACCACCCTGGACTTCCGGTTCGGCGAGCGTCAGCTGGAGGGCGTCACCGAGTTCGCCCGGCGCACCGGGGACAGCACCGGGTTCCCGCCCGACGTACGGGTGGAGCTGCTCCGCCCCTGACGGCACCGCGCCGCCGTACCCTCCCGTCCGCCGTCGGGCCCGGCGCCCTGACGGACCGGCGCGGGCCCCGCCGTCCGGGCCTCTGCCCGAGCCCGTGGTCCGGGCCCGTGCGGGCCTAAGCTGGGGCGGCCGAGTCGGGAGAGTGGGGGACGGCGCGTATGCATCCGCTGGAGCCGGAGGATCCGCAGACGCTGGGGGAATACCGGCTGCTGCGCCGACTGGGGTCCGGCGGCATGGGCCGGGTGTATCTGGCGCGCTCCCGGGGTGGCCGGACCGTGGCGGTGAAGGTCGTCCATCCGCACTTCGCGGTGGACGAGCAGTTCCGTGGCCGGTTCCGGCGCGAGGTGGTCTCGGCGCGGCAGGTCGGCGGCGACTGGACGGCGCCCGTGCTGGACGCCGACACCGAGGGCCCGGTGCCGTGGGTGGCCACGGGGTATGTGGCGGGCCCCTCGCTGACACAGGCCGTCGAGGAGCACGGACCGCTGCCCGAGCCGTCGGTGCGCGCGATGGGCGCGGGGCTGGCGGAGGCGTTGCGGCAGGTGCACGGCCTGGGGCTGGTGCACCGGGATGTGAAGCCGTCCAACGTGCTGTTGGCGGTGGACGGCCCACGCCTGATCGACTTCGGGATCGCCCGGGCCACGGAGGGCTCGGCCTCGCTGACCTCCACCGGGGTCTCGATCGGCTCGCCCGGCTACATGTCGCCCGAGCAGGTGCTGGGCAGACCCGTGGACGGCGCCACCGACGTGTTCGCGCTCGGCGCGGTGCTGGCGTACGCGGCGACCGGCGGCGCGCCCTTCCCCGGCGACAGCTCCGCCGCGCTGCTGTACCGCATCGTCCACGAGGAGCCCGAACTCGACGGCATGGGCGGGCCGTTGCGCGAGCTGGTGGAGCGCTGTCTGGCCAAGGACCCGGAGGCGCGGCCGGATCCGCGGCGGGTCGCGACCGAGCTGGCGGGCGGGGAGCCGGGGGTCGCCGCGCTGGTGCGCGGCGGCTGGCTGCCGGCGCCGATCGTGGAGCAGCTGGGCAGACGCGCGGTCGAACTGCTCGATCTGGAGCCGGAGGCCCGCGACGTCTCGGGGCCCGTGCCGTTCACCAGCCCGTCCGAGGGGCCGGGGCCGGGGCCGCGGACGGGCCCGGCGGCCGTCGGGGGCACCGCCGGTCCCTTCGCGCACACGGGACCGCACGGGAGCGCGGGACCGCACGCGCACGCGAACGCGGACACGCACACGGGCGCGGGCGGCGGTGCGGGCGGCGGGGAGGCGGGGCCCGGTCAGGGGCGGCCCGCCGGTTTCGGTCCGCCCGACCCGTCGTACGGCCGCACCGGTGCCGCCGAAGGCGGCGATTCCGGTGGTGGTCGCGGCGTCGGTGTCGTCGTGCGGCGCGGCACCGGGGGTGGTGCCGGTCCAGGTGCCGGTTCAGGGGCCGGGGCGGACGGAGGGACGGCCGGGCGGCGGCGGGTGAGCTGCACGCTGGTGCTGACGCTCGCCTGCGTGGTGGCCGCCGCGCTGCTGGGCACCTACGTCCTCGGTGTGCTGGGCGTGCTGCCCGGCACCGGCGGCGAACGGGACAACAGCGCCGACCCGTCGGCCTCGCACAGCGCCCGGCCCGGGGACCGCCCCACGAACCGGCCGTCGGACGGCGCCCGCGCGACGGTGCCCGAGAAGTTCCTCGGCGACTGGCGCGGCGACCTCACCACGGACAAGGGCCTCCCGGGCGGCACGCTGACGATCACGTTCCGCGGCGGCGGCAAGGGCGATGTCGTCGCGACGGGCAAGGTCTCCATGGCCGGTACGGCGTGCGGCGGCGAGTGGCGGCTGCTGTCGGCGACGGACCGGGCGCTGCGGGTGGAGGCGTCCAAGACGACGGATTCCCCGCTGTGCACCGAGGGCGACGAGGAGACCTTCACGCTGCGCGCGGACGGCTCCCTGCGCTACGAGTCCGCCAACGAGGCGAGCGGCAACGCCGCGGGGACGCTCCGGAAGGCCGGCTGAGGCGCTGGCGTACGCTGGTCGGACGCCGCTGTGCGCCGCCCGGCCGGACGGTCCGTGCGGCGGGAGAGACAGATGAGCGACCTGATGTGCGACTTTGGGAGGGACGCCCGGTGACTGCGTACGCGTCGGATGGCGACCTGCAGCCCGTACTCGACCGCGCCGCCGCCGGCGGACGCATCACCCCCGAGGAAGCGCTCGATCTGTACCGCTTCGCCCCGCTCCACGCGCTGGGCGCCGCGGCCGACAGCGCCCGGCGCCGCCGCTACGCGGGCACCGAGCACATCGCGACGTACATCATCGAGCGGAACATCAACTACACCAACTCCTGCGTGACGGCGTGCAAGTTCTGCGCCTTCTACGCCTCGCCCAAGAGCGACAAGGTGTGGATCCGCGACCTCGACGACATCCTGCGCCGCTGTGCCGAGACCGTCGAACTGGGCGGCACGCAGATCATGTTCCAGGGCGGCCACCACCCGGACTTCGGTGTGGAGTACTACGAGGAGCACTTCGCCGCCATCAAGAAGGCGTTCCCCCAGCTGGTCATCCACTCCCTGGGGGCCAGTGAGGTCGAGCACATGGCGCGGATCTCCGGTGTCGGACCCGAGGAGGCGATCCGCCGGATCCACGCCGCCGGTCTCGACTCGTTCGCCGGCGCGGGCGCCGAACTCCTGCCGGCCCGGCCGCGCAAGGCCATCGCCCCGCTGAAGGAGTCCGGCGAACGCTGGCTGGAGATCATGGAGATCGCGCACGGCCTGGGCGTCGAGTCGACGTCCACGATGCTGATGGGCACCGGCGAGACCAACGCCGAGCGCATCGAGCACCTGCGCATGATCCGGGACGTACAGGACCGCACCGGCGGATTCCGGGCGTTCATCCCGTACACGTACCAGCCGGAGAACAACCATCTGAAGGGCCGCACGCAGGCCACGCTCTTCGAGTATCTGCGCATGATCGCGATCGCGCGGATCTTCCTCGACAACGTCGCGCACATCCAGGGCTCCTGGCTGACCACCGGCAAGGAGGTCGGCCAGCTGTCGCTGCACTACGGCGCCGACGACCTCGGCTCGGTGATGCTGGAGGAGAACGTCGTCTCCTCCGCCGGCGCGCGGCACCGCTCCAACCGGATGGAGCTGATCGAGCTGATCCGCGCCGCGGGCCGGGTGCCGGCGCAGCGCGCGACGACGTACGAACACCTCGTCGTGCACGACGACCCGGCGAACGACCCCGTCGACGACAAGGTCGTCTCCCATCTCTCGTCCACGGCTCTGGACGCCGCGCGGGCCGCCGCCGGCCAAGAGCTGCCGCTCGTCGACGCACGCTGAGGCAGGCTCGGCCGCCGCACTCCGGCAGGCCCCGAACAGGAACGGAAGCACCCGGCTCGTGACCCGCGCATCCCTGGACAAGCAGCCGCACGAGGTCGCCACCATGTTCGACGACGTGGCGGCGAAGTACGACCTCACCAACGATGTGCTCTCGCTCGGCCAGACGCGGCTGTGGCGCAGGGCCGTCGCCCGTTCCGTGGCCGCCCGGCCCGGGGAGCGCGTGCTCGATCTCGCGGCCGGCACCGGCACGTCCTCGCTGCCGTTCGTGGACGACGGCGCCTTCACCGTGCCGTGCGACTTCTCGCAGGGCATGCTCGCCGAGGGCAAGCGGCGCCACGCCTGGATGCCGTTCGTCGCCGGCGACGCGACCCGGCTGCCGTTCGCCGACGACAGCTTCGACGCCGTCACCCTCTCCTTCGGGCTGCGCAACGTGCAGGACACGGACGCCGCGCTGGCCGAGCTGTACCGGGTGACCAAGCCGCGCGGCCGGGTGCTGATCTGCGAGTTCAGCCATCCGACGTGGGCGCCCTTCCGCACCGTCTACACCGGCTATCTGATGCGTGCCCTGCCGCCGGTGGCGCGCGCGGTCAGCAGCAGCCCCGACGCGTACGTCTACCTCGCCGAGTCCATCCGCGACTGGCCGGACCAGCCGGCCCTCGCCGCCCGGCTCCAGGACGCCGGATGGGTCCGGGTCGCCTGGCGCAACCTCACCGGCGGCATCGTCGCGCTGCACCGGGGCTTCAAGCCCGCCTGACGGACGTCCGGTTCGCGGGCGCCGGCGCGGCGGGCGGCGCGTTCCGTCGGCGCCGCGCCCTCCCGGTGCGCGTTGCGCTTGGGTAACTCCCCTTCCCCGGCGGCCCGTTCACGGAAGACTGGACAGCGGTACACGCGTCCTCTTCCGCAGTACACGCCTCCTTTTCCGTGCGTGTGCCCGCGGCGTCCGCGCGTACCGTTGTCCCGCGCCGTGCCCGCCCGTGCCTCTTCACCGTCTCCGGAGCCTCATGTCGTCGCCCTGCCCGCACTGCGGTACGAGCTCGCCCGCCGAGGCCCGCTTCTGCATGTCCTGCGGTGCCGCCCGTCCCGTGCCCCCGCCCGCGGTCCCGGCCCCACCGACGGGGCCCGCCCCGGCCGGACCTCCCCCGGCAGAACCGCCCCTGACAGGGCCTCCCCCGGCAGGGCCTCCCTCGGCAGGTCCTCCCTCGGCGGGGCCTCCACCTTCCGTGCCCCCGCCCGCCGCGCCGTCGGCCCCGCCCCCGCCGCCGGTTCCGCCCGGCCGGCCGGTGCCCGGCCAGCCGGCGCCGGCCGTCCCGCCCGGGCCGCCGCCGGGTGCGCCCCCGCCGCCGGCCGCGCCGCCGAGCCGTCCGCCGTCGGCCGCCGGGCTGTTCCTCTCCCGGACCTTCACCGGTGACTGGGCCGGGGCGCTCCGGGTGGCGGTGTGGCCGACGGCCCTGCTGTTCGTGCTGGCCTGCGGGCTGGGCATCTGGTCGCATCCGGACGTCGACGAGCTGGAGATCGGCTGGGGCACCCGGATGCGGGTCGCGTTGGCGGTGCTGCTGCGCGGCATCGGCGGCGGGCTCAGCCTCTCCTCGGGCGGCGGCTCGCTCGCGCCGGAGGGCGACGGGCCGGACAGCGGCTGGGGCGAGGGCGTGACCGGGGCCGGGGTCACCGGCCACATCACCGTCTCCTGGATCCCGCTGCTCGCCACCGCGGTGTGGCTCGCCGCGCTGATCCTCGCCGCCGGACGGGCACGGCGCCGGCTCGCGGGCGCGCCCGCGACCGCCGGCCCGGAGGCGGCGCTGCGCATCGGACTGCTGTGCGCCGTGGGCGCGTTCGCGCTCGCGCTGTACGCCCAGCCCTCCTACGAGGGCGCCGAGCTGGACTCCTCGCCCGGACTCACGCTGCTGTGGGCGTTCCTGCTCGGCACGGTCACCGCGGGCCTGGTGCTCTCGCGCGGCGCGCTGGACGCGTACCTCGCGGCCCGCCGCTCGCCCGGGCCGCGGATCGCGCTGGGTGCGCTGCGGACGGCGCTGCTGGCGCTGGTGCTCGTGCTGGCCCTGGCCTCCGTCGTCACCTGGCTCGTCGCCGTCGTGACCGAGGAGGACGCGGACGGCGGTCTGCTGGCCGCCTCGCTCGGACTGCTGCCGAACCTGGGCGCGCTGGGGCTGGCGTTCGCCTGGGGCGCCCCGCTGGAGGGGCGGTGGAGCTCCACCGTGGGCGGCGGCACCGGACACCATTCCGCCGGCTACGGCGAACTCCTCGACGCACACGGGGCGTGGGCTGTCGTCGGCACCCTCGCGGGAGGGCTCGTCTGCGCGCTGATCCTCGGGCTGCTGACCGCGCGGCGCGCAGCCGATCAGCGGGAACGGCTGCTGACCGGCGCCTTCTTCGTGGGCGCCGTGCTCCTGCTGGTCCAGCTGGCCGGGCTCGGCTTCACGATGGACTTCGTGCGGGGCGACGGGGGCGGCTCGGCCGGTGGCTACGGCGACACGGGAGGCACCGAGTCCGTCCGGGCCTCCTTCGAACTGGCGGCGGGCGGGGCCGAACTCCTGCTGTTCGCCCTGCTGTGGTCGTTCGGCGGCGTGCTGCTGGCCCCCTACCTCCTCGCCCCCTTCCGCGGACGCCGCACACCGCCGGCCCCGGACCCGTACACCGTTCCGTACCCCGGCGGCCCGAACGTCGGCCCGTACACCGGTGGCCCGTACCCGGGGCCGTACTCCGGCAGCCCGTACTCCGCCCCGGCCGGTGGCCCGTACCCGGCGCCGTACGGAGACGGTCACAGATACGGGCGGGGGCAGGGACAGAGTCAGGGCCAGGGACACAGCCAGGGCCAGGGCCAGGGACCGGGGCCGGGCGGGACGCCGGGGCCGGGCGACGGGGGCGTGCCGCCGCCACGCTGACGGCAGGGCGGGCCGGACGCGGGCGGACGCGGGTGGGACGCGGGCCGGGCACAGGGGGAACGCAGGCCGGGCGCAGGCGGAACGCGGGCCGGGCGCGGCGCGGGCGTCGGGCGGTGCCGGGCCGTGGGCGGGCCCGGGCCGCCGCCCCGGAGACGGTGCCGTCCCGAACGCCCGCATAGACTGGCGCGGACAGCCATCCCCCAGCCAGCACGCGGGAGTCCTCGTGGCCGACACCGACGCGAAGCCAGCCTCCGAGCGGACCGCCGATGTGATCGTCGTCGGAGCGGGGCCCGCCGGTTCCGCCACCGCCTACCACCTCGCCCGCAGCGGTCTGGACGTTCTGCTGCTGGAGAAGACGGCGTTCCCGCGGGAGAAGGTGTGCGGCGACGGGCTCACCCCGCGCGCCACCAAGCAGCTCGTCGCGATGGGCATCGACATCTCCGAGGAGGCCGGCTGGCTGCGCAACAAGGGCCTGCGCATCATCGGCGGCGGTCAGCGTCTCCAGCTCGACTGGCCGGAGCTGGCCAGCTACCCCGACTACGGACTCGTCCGCAAGCGCGACGACTTCGACGAGCAGCTCGCCCGGCAGGCGCAGAAGGCGGGCGCCCGGCTGTACGAGCGGTGCAACGTCTCCGAGCCCGTGCTGGACGAGCGCACCGGGCACATCACCGGCGTGCACGCCAAGCTCGGCGAGGAGAAGACACCGGTTACCTTCCACGCGCCGGTCGTCGTCGCCGCCGACGGCAACTCCACGCGGCTGTCCCTGAAGATGGGCCTGCACCGCCGGGAGGACCGCCCCATGGGCGTCGCGGTGCGCACCTACTTCACCTCGCCCCGGCACGACGACGACTATCTGGAGTCCTGGCTGGAGCTGTGGGACCGGCGCGGCTCGCAGGACAGGCTGCTGCCCGGCTACGGCTGGATCTTCGGCATGGGGGACGGCACCTCCAACGTCGGCCTGGGCGTGCTCAACACCTCCGCCTCGTTCAAGGAGCTGGACTGGCGCGAGATCCTCAAGGCGTGGTGCGCCTCCATGCCCGAGGAGTGGGGCTATGCGCCCGACAACATGACGGGCCCGATCCGCGGCGCCGCGCTCCCGATGGCCTTCAACCGGCAGCCGCACTACACCCGCGGGCTGCTGCTGGTCGGTGACGCCGGCGGCCTCGTCAACCCGTTCAACGGCGAGGGCATCGCCTACGCCATGGAGTCCGGCGTCATCGCCGCCGAGACGATCGTCCAGGCGCACGCGCGTGCCACCCGCGCCCAGCGGGAGCTGGCGCTCCAGCGCTACCCGAAGGTGCTCAAGGACACCTACGGCGGCTACTACACGATGGGCCGCGCCTTCGTGAAGCTCATCGGCAATCCGAAGGTCATGAAGCTGGCGACCGAACGGGGCCTGACGCACCCGCTCCTGATGCGCTTCACCCTGAAGATGCTCGCCAACCTCACCGACCCCACCGGCGGTGACGCGATGGACCGCATCATCAACGGCCTGGCCAAGGTCGCCCCGCGCGCCTGAGGAACCGGCTGCGCCGGAGGAGCCCACGCGCGCACGGGGCGGGCCGGGGCCCGGCCGGACCCCGGCCCCCGGAGCCGCCCCCGTCCCCGCAGGGCAGAGACAGCCCCCCCCACAGCGCGGGACAGATCCTTACGGCACGAGACTTACGGCACGAGACAGCCCCCTGTACGGCAACAGCCCTCTACGGCAACAGCCCTGTACGGGGCTTGAGGAACATCGGAACGGAATCCGGCGCTAAGCCCGCTCGGGGCGCGAGAGGGCTTTGACCTGGGGAACTTGGGCGGCTGATCTTCGGCAGTCGTATTGATCGACTGTCTGGAGGTTCGGGGTGCCGGTTGAGTTTCTGACGGATGAGCAGGCGGCTGCGTACGCGGCGTACAGCGGGGCGCCGTCCCGCGCGGAGCTGGAGCGGTTTTTCTTCCTGGACGACGCGGACCGGGAGTTGATCGAGGGCAAGCGGCGGGCGCACAACCGGCTCGGCTTCGCGGTGCAGCTCACGACCGTCCGCTATCTCGGGGTGTTCCCGGACGACCCGGCCGATGTGCCGGCGGAGGTCGCGGACTACCTCGCCGAGCAGCTCGGCATCGCGGACGCGTCGGTGCTGAAGGCGTACGGGGAGCGGGAGAACACGCGCCTGGCTCACGTGCGAGAGCTGCGCCGCGGGCTGGAGTACACCGAGTTCGCCGAGCGGGAGGCCGAGCTGCGGTCCTGGGTGGATGCGCGGGCCTGGACCACGGGCGAGGGGCCGAAGGCGTTGTTCGATGCGGCGGTGAGCTGGCTGCGTGAGCGGCGGGTGCTGCTTCCCGGTGTGACGACGCTGACGCGGCTGGTCGCCTCGGTGCGGGAGGCGGCGAACCACCGGTTGTGGGAGACGCTGTACGGATTGCTGAACGTCGGGCAGCGGGCGGTGCTGGACTCCCTGCTGACGGTGCCGCCCGGTGAGCGGGTCTCCGAGCTGGACCGGCTGCGGCGCGGTCCGGTGCGCATCTCCGGGCCGCAGATGAAATGGGCGCTTCAGCGGGCCCGCGAGATCGCCGAGTTGGGGATGGGCGAGCTGGACGTCTCCGCGATCCCGCCGCGTCGGCTGGCGGAGCTGTCCCGGTACGGGGTGGACGGCAAGGCGTCTCTGCTGCGGCGGCACGGCGACTCGCGGCGGCTGGCGACGCTGCTGGCCACCACTGTGTACCTGACGAGCCGGGCGGTGGACGACGCGCTGGATCTGCTGGAGGTGCTGATCGCCACCAAGCTGCTGGCCAGGGCGGAGCGGGAGACGGCCAAGGAGAAGCTGAAGACGCTGCCGCAGGTCGAGCGGGCCTCGGCGAAGCTGGCCACCGCGTTCCAGGTCGTGCTGGAGACCACTTCCGAGCAGGTCGATGTCGGCACCGGCGAGGTGACGGGGCCGAAGGTGGAGACGGTGGCCGCGATGTGGGAGCAGATCGAGGCGGTGGTGCCGCGCGAGGAACTGGCCGCCGCGATCGCCGCCCTCTTCGAGCTGACACCGCCGCTGGACTCGGACGCGGACGAGGCATGGCGGGCGATGCTGGTGAGCCGCTTCGGCACCGTGCGGCCGTTCCTCAAGCTGCTGGTGGAGGTTGTGGACTTCGGTGCCACGCCGGAGGGGATGCCGGTGCTGAAGGCGCTGAAGTCCCTGCCGGGAATGATGGGCCGCAAGAAGGTCGGCCCGGCCGAGATCGACACCGGCCTGCTGGTCGGGTCGTGGCGGCGGCTGGTGCTCTCGGCGCCGCACCTGGAGCCGGGCACGGTGGACTGGAAGGCGTACACGTTCTGCGTTCTGGAGTCCTTTCACCGGATGCTGCGGAGCAAGCAGGTGTTCGCGCGCAACTCCTCGAAGTGGGGCGACCCGCGGGCGAAGCTGCTGGACGGGGCGGCGTGGGAGCAGGCCAAGCCCACCGTGCTGGCCTCCCTCGGTCTGCCCGAGCACGCCGACGAACACCTTCAGGCTCGGGCTGCGCTACTGGACGGCACCTACCGGGAGGTCGCAACGCGGGTGCCGGAGAACTCGCAGGTCGTCTTCGACGACGACGGGCGGCTGCACTTCGCCGCGCTGGAGCCGGAGCCCGAGCCCGCTTCACTGCTGGACCTGCGCGCCGCGGTGGGTGCGATGCTGCCGCGCGTGGACCTGCCCGAGGTGCTGCTGGAGGTCTTCTCCTGGACCGGCGCCGACCAGGCGTTCACCTCGGTCACCGGCGGTGAGGCGCGCTTGCGGGACCTGCACGTGACGATCGCCGCGCTGCTGGTCGCCCACGGCTGCAACGTCGGCTACACCCCCGTGATCGGCGGCGTCGACGCGCTGAAGTACGGGCGGCTCTCCCACGTGGACCAGACGTATCTGCGGCTGGCGACCTATCGGGCGGCGAACGCAGCGCTGATCGACTACCAGGCGTCTATCCCGCTCGCGCAGGCGTGGGGCGGCGGGCTGGTGGCCTCGGTGGACGGGATGCGGTTCGTGGTGCCGGTGCCCAGTGTGTACGCCCGCCCCAACCCCCGGTACTGGCCCACGCGGCGGGGCGGGGCTACGTGGTTGAACATGCTCAACGACCAGGCCGCGGGGCTGGGCGGGAAGGTAGTGGCCGGCACCCCGCGCGACTCGCTGTACGTGCTGGATGTGCTCTACGACCGCGACGGCGGACGGCGCCCCGAGATGATCGTCACCGACACCGCGAGCTACAGCGACATCGTCTTCGGGCTGCTCACCCTCGCCGGATACACCTACGCCCCACAGCTCGCCGACCTGCCCGACCAGAAGATGTGGCGCATCGACCGCACCGCCGACTACGGCGCCTTCACCGACGCCGCCCGCGGCCGGATCGACCTCGCAAGGGTCGAACGCCACTGGGAGGACATCCTGCGGATCATCGGTTCCATCCACACCGGCGCCGTCCGCGCCTACGACGTCATCCGGATGCTCTCGCGCGACGGCCGCCCCACCCCGCTCGGCGGCGCGATCGCCCACTACGGCCGGATCTCCAAGACCCTGCACATCCTCCGCCTGGCCGACGAGCCCGGCTACCGCCGCCAGATCAAGGTGCAGGCCAACCTCCAGGAAGGCCGCCACGCGCTCGCGCGGAAGATCTTCCACGGCAAGAACGGGCAGCTCTACCAGCGCTACCAGGACGGCATGGAAGACCAGATCGGCGCGCTCGGCCTGGTCCTCAACGCCGTCGTCCTGTTCAACACCCGGTACATGGACGCCGCCGTCACCCAGCTCCGTACGGACGGCTTCGACGTGCGCGACGAGGACGTCGCCCGCCTCTCGCCGTTCACCCGGCACCACATCAACATGCTCGGCCGGTACTCCTTCCAGCTTCCCGACCTGCCCGGCGGCCTGCGCCCGCTGCGTGACCCGGACGCCGTCGAGGAAGGATGAGCCCGGCTGTCAGTGGGCGGCGACAGCGTGAGTGCTGGCCGCCGCACGTCGGGCCCGACTCCGAGCTGCACCCGCCCTCTGTCCTCGGTCGCCTCTCCTCGGCGTGAGCAAGGATACGGCGGCTCGGAGTCGGGCTGACGTGTGGCGGCCCGACTCCCACGGTAGACCCGCCCGTTTCAGGGCAAGCGGCGGCGGATCCCGGGGTGCCGGGACCCTGCCGCTGCTCGTGTCACTCGGCTTCGGCCTCGACCGGGAGCCAGAGCTCGCAGGTGGCGGTGCTGAAGTCCTCGGCGCGCTCCAGGACGGCGACGATCGAGGGGCCGGGGCGCAGCCGCCACGGGTTGGACGGGAACCACTCGGTGGCGGTCGCTGCCCACGTCGTCTGCAGGGCGTCCGGGTGTGGGCCGCTGGTGCGGAAGACCGCCCACATGCCGCCCGGCACCTCGATGACGTCGAGGTCGTCGGGCGCCGGAGTGTCCCGGCCCTGGGCGACTCCGTGCAGATAGGTCAGCTCCGTGCCCTCCCGGCTGTCGGGGTCGGCGTCGTCGCAGACCTGCAGCAGGCCCGCGGGCTCCGTGGTGCTGAGCCCCTTCAGGCGCGCGTGCTCCTCCTGCGGCAGCGAGGCGATGTGTTCCTGGATGTGGGGGTTGACGCCCACGTGGATGAGAGGGACCCGGGCCGCGTGCCCGACCAGGCGGAACGCGGGGCGGTCGACGATGCGGGTGTCCATGGGGGTGCTCCCTTCGACGGTCAGGCGGAACCTGAGCTGCGGTTGTGATCGCAGGGGGCCTCCGTCCCGGCGCACGTCACCGGGCCCGGCGCCGTGCACCGCCCGGAACGCGCGGCCGAACGCCTCGCTGGAGCCGTAGCCGTGCCGGACGGCGATGCTCAGCAGGTCCTCGTCGCCCCGGACGATGTCGGCCGCGGCCACGGTCATCCGGCGCCGCCGCACGTACTCCGACAGCGGCATGCCGGCGAGCGAGGAGAACATCCGGCGCAGGTGGTACTCGGTGGTGCCGAGCATCGCGGCCAGCGCGCGGACGTCGAGCTGCTCGGTGAGCTGCTCCTCGACCACGTCGACGAGTTGGTTGAGTGCCGAGATCATGAGCCTCCCTTTCGACTCCCACCCTGGCCGGGGGCGCTGTGGCCGCGCCCGATCGTTGCGGTCCGGTTCGATCACGGCGCGGCCCCCATCGTCGCGGACACCCTCGGCCACCACGAGGGTCCGCCTCGCCGGTGGCCGCCCGGCCCGTGGTGTGTGGTCCGCGAGCTGCTGGACGGCAACACCGGCCGCCTGGTGCCCACACTGAACTGCCAGCCGTGTGTCAGCTCCTCGCCCCTGGACGAGGACGGCCCTTCAGCGGCGGGCGTCGCCGGGCGCGAGCAGGCTGGTGAGGTCGGAGAGCGCCTCGGGCGAGGGCTTGAAGTAGCGGCGGACGTTCTCCGGCTTCTTGTGCCGGGACTTCGCCATGAGCATCGGCAGGCTCGCGCCGTTCTCTCCGAGGTGGGTGAGGCCGGAGTGCCGGTATTCGTGCAGGTCCCAGCCCGTGCCCGGCCCGGCGAGGGCGGTGTGCTCATCCAGCAGTGCGCGGGCCTGGCCGTACGAGAGGCGGGCCAGTCCGGTGTCCGGGCAGACGTCGCGGGCGCTGAGGACCTTGCCGGGGCCGGGGCGGCGGTGGGTGGTGAAGACCGGGCCGCGCGTGCGGCCCTTGATCAGCCGGGGCAGGAGCCTGGCAGTCCCGGCGTCCCAGTACACGGTCTCCAGCACGAAGTCCTCGCGCACCGCACCGCGGCGGCGCGTACGCGGCTGGGCGCCCTTCGCTTTCACCGGGGCCCGGCGCCCGGCCAAGTCCAGTTCCTCGATGTTGACTTCGAGGATCTCCTCCGAGCGCGCGCAGGTCTCATACAGCATCCGCCACAGCGTCTTCTCCCGCAGGTGCACCTCGCGCCGCGCGATCAGCCGGTCGATCGCCATCTTCGAGCGGGCCGGGGTCTCCGACTCCGGCGGCGGCATCCGCTTCGCCCAGGCCGGCACCTGCGGCCCGTCGTACCCGCGCTCGGCACACCAGCCCAGCCACGAGAGCACCGCCGCCCGCCGCGCGTTCCAGGTATTGACCGACGCCTCGCCCCACAGCAATTCCAGAGCCCCGCCCACGTCGTCGTCCGCGACCGCCGCCAACGGGCGACCCTCGCCGAGCCGTTCGGCGGTCTTGCCGACCCCGATCCCGTAGTTGCGGACCGTGTTCGGGTTGCCGAGCGAATCCAGGAACGCGTCCGCCGCGGTCCTCACGGTCATCGCCTTCCCGGCGGGCAGTTGCACGACGGTGGGCACGGTCTCTCCCTTGACGCAGATAACGGGGTCGCTTCGCGCACGGCCCCGCAGACGTCACCGCAGGTCGTGATCAACGATGGCGCAGATAATAGGGCGTTATCCGTGGGATGACTTCAGACGGGTCCGGCGGCCGACGATCCGTCAGCCGCCCACCAGGGCCGATCGAGGCTTAGCGCCGGTTTCCGTTCCGATGTTCCTCAAGCCCCTGTACGGCATGCGAGAGGCCCCCACCGCGGTCGCGATGGGGGCCTCTCGTACGGCCGTCGTCGGCTGCGTCAGCGGCGCCGATGGTGCCGGCGGTGCCGACTGCGTCAGCGGTGCCGACTGCGTCAGCGGTGCCGGCTGTGACTCACAGGACGCGGACGGCTCCGGTGGGCTGGTCGTAGCTCATGGGGCGCTCCACGATGCCGGTGGAGGAGTTCTGGGCGCCGATGAACTTGCCGCCGCCGACGTACACCGCCACGTGGTAGGCGCTGCCGGCGCTGCCCCAGTAGAGGATGTCGCCCGGCTGCACGTTGTCCAGGGAGACGGGGGTGCCCGCCGTGGACTGCGGCTGGGAGGTGCGCGGCAGGTCGATGCCGACCTGCTTGAAGGCCGCGCTCGTCAGGCCGGAGCAGTCGTAGGCGGAGGGGCCGGTGGCACCGAGCACATAGGACTTGCCGACCTGCGCCCGCAGGAAGTTGAGGACGGTGGCCACATTGCCGCCCTGGGGCTTGGAGGCGGTCTCGCTGGCGGGAGCGGACGCGGTGCTGAGGGAGGAGCGCTCGGCGGAGCGGGACGCCCGCTGCGCGGCGGCCTCGGCCTTCTTCTTCGCCTCGGCCTTGCGCTTGGCCTCGGCGCGGGCCTTGGCCTCGGCCTTCTCCTTGTTCTCCTGGGCCTGCTCCTTGGCCTTGGTCGCCGCGGCGTCCTTGGCCTCCTGGAGCTGGTACTGCTGAGCCGAAGCCTGCATCGACTCGGCCGCGCGGGAGGTGGAGCTCTCCAGATCGCCGGAGAGCGTCGGCATCTCCACGGTCTCGGCCGGCGCGCTCTTGTCGGACGCGAGGGCCGGGGCCGCCGCCGCGGTGAGGGCGATGGTGCCCATCACGCCGCCCGTGACGCCCGCACGCAGTGCCGTGTTCATCTTGCGGGAGCGGGGCTTCCGGTGGCTGGGTATCTGAGCTTTCGGGGACATGAGGGAATGCCTAGCAGGCGCCGAACCCTCGGCTCAACAAACGTGCGATGCGCCACAGTCGACGCGTACACGGCTGGTTGAGACCTCAAGGAGCCACGCACGGAGCCCCGGAGAGCATGATCGATTCCCAACTACGGGGCCGAGACCTGGTACTTGTCCGCTATGCCGGAATTTATGTCACGGCGATATCACGGCAGCAAGCGACCGCGCAAAGAAGTCAGTGGCTGCCGCGATTTCCTGTGGCGCAGCTCACGTGAACCCCGGGCAACTCGACGAGTGAACCGGGCATTGATGCCCAATCAGACATCTCGAAGGTCACAGCCGGGACTCGCTCGCGTCGCACTCGCGTCCTGATGCCCCGTCAGCGCCGACCGGGGTCGACGGGGTCGACGGGTCCGACGGGACGGCCCGGGTCCGCCGGGGTCCCAGGGGGGTGCCGTCTCTGCCGGATCCGTCGGTTCCGTCTGGTCCGCCCCGCTTGTGCCGGCCTTCACTACCGCACGAGCACGCGCTCGCCCCTATAGCACCGGACGGCGTCCAGCGCGAATTTGCCTCAGTGGACCGTTGCTTGATACAGCGATCGGCTTCCAGCGGCTCTGAACTCCTGTGAATGTCACCAGCGGTGATCATCTATGGGCTTTGCGTATGAAGATCGACGGTAATCCGACCGGATGATCCACCGTCAGGTGGTGGAGATCACAAAGCAGTTGCTGTACCCCGTGTCGCAGATCACAGAGGCCCGGGCTTAAGATGCCTGCGAACAGGGCTTGTGAACTGCCTCACATAGGAGCGATCTTTCGTGGGAGCGCACAGCGGCCCAGCGGTCTGCCGGCAGTCGGAGTCGACGCCTGGAAGGAGACGGGAGCGGTGAACGTCTACACACCAATCCTCGTACTGGGAGCCCTCGCAGCGGCATTCACGGTGTTCTCCGTGGTGGTCGCCTCGGCCGTCGGGCCCAAGCGTTACAACCGGGCGAAGCTCGAAGCCTACGAGTGCGGCATCGAGCCCACGCCGCAGCCGGCCGGGGGCGGCCGCTTCCCGGTGAAGTACTACCTGACGGCGATGCTCTTCATCATCTTCGACATCGAGATCGTCTTTCTCTACCCGTGGGCCGTGCACTTCGACTCCCTCGGGATGTTCGGGCTCGTCGAAATGCTGATCTTCGTCGCCCTCATCGGTATCGCGTACGCCTACGACTGGCGGCGCGGCGGCCTGGAATGGGACTAGAGGCGGGGTGAGCCATGGGACTTGAAGAGAAGCTGCCGAGCGGATTTCTGCTGAGCACCGTCGAGAAGCTGGCGGGGGCGGCGCGCAAATCGTCGATGTTCCCCGCGACCTTCGGACTCGCCTGCTGCGCCATCGAGATGATGACGACGGGCGCCGGGCGCTACGACCTCGCCCGGTTCGGGATGGAGGTCTTCCGCGGCTCCCCGCGGCAGGCCGACCTCATGATCGTGGCGGGCCGGGTCAGCCAGAAGATGGCCCCGGTGCTGCGGCAGGTCTACGACCAGATGCCGAACCCGAAGTGGGTCATCTCCATGGGCGTGTGCGCCTCGACGGGCGGCATGTTCAACAACTACGCGATCGTGCAGGGCGTCGACCACGTCGTCCCCGTCGACATCTATCTGCCCGGCTGTCCGCCGCGCCCGGAGATGCTGATGGACGCCATCCTCAAGCTGCACGAGCAGATCCTCCACTCCAAGCTCGGCGTCAATCAGGAGGAGGCGGCCCGCGCGGCGGAGGAAGCGGCCATGAAGGCGGTTCCGACGATCGAGGTGAAGGGGCTGCTGCGATGACCGAGGCCAACGGCAACCACCCCGGCGGCGACGAGGCCGCCGGCTCCCTCCCCGCACAGCAGGAGCCGGGCGAGATCATCGGGGTCAGGCGCGGGATGTTCGGCGCGAACAACGGGGGCGACACCTCGGGTTACGGCGGGCTGGTGCGCACCGTCCGGCTGCCGGGCGCGTCCTCCAGGCCGTACGGCGGCTGGTTCGACGAGGTCGCCGACGAGCTGGAGGGGGCGCTGGAGGAACAGGGCTTCGTCCCGGAGAACGTCATCGACAAGACGGTCGTCGACCGCGGCGAGCTGACGTTCCACATCCAGCGCGAGTTCCTGCCCGTGGCGGCGCGGACGCTGCGGGACGATCCGGCGCTCCGCTTCGAGCTGTGCACCGGCGTCAGCGGGGTGCACTTCCCCGAGGATCGGGGGCGCGAGCTGCACGCCGTCTACCACCTGCGATCGATCACCCACAACCGGCTGATCCGGCTGGAGGTCACCGCGCCGGACGCGGACCCGCATGTGCCCTCGATCGTCGACGTGTACCCGACGAACGACTGGCACGAGCGCGAGACCTACGACTTCTTCGGCCTGATCTTCGACGGCCATCCGGCGCTGACGCGGATCATGATGCCGGACGACTGGCAGGGCTTCCCGCAGCGCAAGGACTACCCGCTCGGCGGCATCCCCGTCGAGTACAAGGGCGCCCAGATTCCCGCTCCCGACCAGCGGAGGTCGTACTCCTGATGTCCGACACCCAAGCGACGACACACGCGACCGCCGGTATCCGGGAGACGACCGAGGGCACCGTCTACGACGTCACCGGCGGCGACTGGGACGAGATCGCGAAGGCCGTCACGAGCAGCGACGACGAGCGCATCATCGTCAACATGGGCCCCCAACACCCGTCCACGCACGGGGTGTTGCGGCTCATCCTGGAGATCGACGGCGAGACGGTCACCGAGGCCAGGGCCGGTATCGGCTATCTGCACACCGGTATCGAGAAGAACCTGGAGTTCCGCACGTGGACGCAGGGCACCACCTTCGTCACGCGCATGGACTATCTGACGCCGTTCTTCAACGAGGCGGCCTACTGCCTGGCCGTCGAGAAGCTGCTCGGCATCGAGGACGACATCCCGGAGCGCGCCAAGATCATCCGGGTGCTGCTGATGGAGCTGAACCGGCTCTCCTCGCATCTGGTGGCCATCGCCACCGGCGGCATGGAGCTGGGCGCCACCACCGTGATGATCTTCGGCTTCCGGGACCGCGAACACTGCCTGGACCTCTACGAGTTGATCACCGGGCTGCGGATGAACCACGCCTTCATCCGGCCCGGCGGGCTCGCCCAGGACCTGCCGCCGGGCGCGGTGGACGCGCTGCGCGAGTTCGTGAAGAAGATGCGCAAGAACCTGCCCGAGTACGACGCGCTGTGCACCGGCAACCCCGTCTTCAAGGCCCGGCTCCAGGACGTCGGCTATCTCGATCTGGCCGGCTGCATGGCGCTCGGCGCGACGGGGCCCGTGCTGCGCTCGGCCGGGCTCCCGCACGATCTGCGCAAGGCGCAGCCCTACAGCGGCTACGAGACCTACGACTTCGAGGTGCCGACGGTCGACACCTGCGACTCCTACGGCCGCTTCCTGCTGCGGCTCGAGGAGATGCGCCAGTCGCTGCGGATCATCGAGCAGTGCGTGGACCGGCTGGAGCCGGGGCCCGTGATGGTCGGCGACAAGAAGATCGCCTGGCCCGCCCAACTGGCCCTCGGGCCGGACGGTCTGGGCAACTCGCTCGACCACATCAAGAACATCATGGGCACCTCCATGGAGGCGCTCATCCACCACTTCAAGCTCGTCACGGAGGGCTTCCGGGTGCCGCCCGGCCAGGCGTACACGGCGGTGGAGTCCCCCAAGGGCGAGCTGGGGGTGCATGTGGTCAGCGACGGCGGGACCCGCCCCTACCGGGTGCACTTCCGCGACCCCTCGTTCACCAACCTTCAGGCCATGGCGGCGATGTGCGAGGGCGGTCAGGTCGCCGACGTCATCGTCGCCGTCGCGTCACTCGACCCCGTGATGGGAGGCGTCGACCGATGAGCGGACAGCCGACCGAGGCCGTCGACATCGGCATCCCGCAGATGCCCGCACCGGACTACCCCGCCGAGGTGCGCGAGCGCCTGGAGCGGGACGCCCGGGAGATCATCGGCCGCTACCCCGACAGCCGTTCGGCCCTGCTGCCGCTGCTGCACCTCGTGCAGGCGGAGGAGGGGTACGTCACCGCGACCGGCCAGCGGTTCTGTGCGGAGATGCTCGACCTGTCCACGGCTGAGGTGAACGGTGTCGCGACCTTCTACACGATGTACCGCCGCAAGCCCTCCGGCGACTACCAGGTCGGGGTGTGCACCAACACCCTGTGCGCGGTGATGGGCGGCGACGCCATCCACGAGCGGCTGCGCGACCACCTCGGCGTGGGCGACGGGGAGACGACGCCGGACGGCAAGGTCACCCTGGAGCACGTCGAGTGCAACGCGGCCTGCGACTTCGCGCCCGTCGTGATGGTCAACTGGGAGTTCTTCGACAACCAGACGCCGGAGAGCGCCTGCGCCCTCGTCGACGATCTGCGCGCCGGGCGGCAGGTGGCCCCCACCCGCGGGGCCCCGCTGTGCACCTTCCAGGAGACGGCGCGCATCCTCGCCGGCTTCCCCGACGAGCGGCGCGACGCCGTCGACGCCTCCGGCAGCGCCGGGCCCGCCTCGCTGGCCGGGCTGCGGCTGGCCAAGGGCGAGACCCCGCCCGGGCCCGGCGTCGTCTCGCCCCGCAGCGCAGCGGCCGACGAGGAGGGGGAGTGATGACGGTGGCGGCCGACAACGGCGGGGCCTCCCGCCGCGACGACGACGCCCGGCACGCGGCGGAGAAGCTGCTCCACCCGGTGCTCTCCGCGCACTGGGACGAGCCCGACTCCTACTCCCTGGACGCCTATCGGCGGCACGAGGGCTACGCGGCGGTGCCCAAGGCGCTGGCGATGGACCCCGACGACCTCATCGCCTACGTCAAGGAGGCCGGGCTGCGCGGGCGCGGCGGCGCGGGCTTCCCGACGGGCATGAAGTGGCAGTTCATCCCGCAGGGCGACGGCAAGCCGCACTATCTCGTCGTCAACGCGGACGAGTCGGAACCGGGAACCTGCAAGGACATCCCCCTTCTCTTCGCCAATCCGCACGCCCTCATCGAGGGCATCATCATCGCCTGCCACGCCATCCGCTCCGCACACGCGTTCATCTATCTGCGCGGTGAGGTCGTGCCCGTGCTGCGCCGGCTGCACGAGGCCGTCCGCGAGGCGTACGCCGCCGGGTTCCTCGGCAAGGACGCGCTCGGGCCCGGCAAGGACCTGGAGCTGACCGTGCACGCCGGGGCGGGCGCGTACATCTGCGGTGAGGAGACCGCGCTGCTCGACTCGCTGGAGGGCCGCCGCGGGCAGCCCCGGCTGCGCCCCCCTTTCCCGGCCGTAGCCGGCCTGTACGCGTGTCCCACAGTGGTGAACAACGTCGAATCCATCGCGTCGGTTCCCGCGCTCGTGCTGCACGGCAAGGACTGGTTCCGCTCGATGGGCAGCGAGAAGTCGCCCGGCTTCACGCTGTACTCGCTCAGCGGGCACGTCGCCAGGCCCGGCCAGTACGAGGGACCGCTCGGGCTCACCCTGCGCCAACTGCTGGAGATGAGCGGCGGGATGCGCCCCGGGCACCGGCTGAAGTTCTGGACGCCGGGCGGCTCGTCCACGCCGATGCTCACCGACGAACACCTGGACGTGCCGCTGGACTACGAGGGCGTCGGCGAGGCCGGCTCGATGCTCGGCACCAAGGCGCTCCAGTGCTTCGACGAGACGACCTGCGTCGTGCGGGCCGTCACCCGGTGGACCGAGTTCTACGCGCACGAGTCCTGCGGCAAGTGCACACCCTGCCGCGAAGGCACCTACTGGCTCGTCCAGTTGCTGCGCGACATCGACGCGGGCAAGGCGCACGCCGCCGATCTGGAGAAGATCGCGGACATCGCCGACAACATCAACGGCAAGTCCTTCTGCGCCCTGGGTGACGGGGCCGCAGCGCCGATCGCCTCCTCGCTGAAGTTCTTCCGCGAGGAGTACGAGGCCCATCTCTGCGGCCGCGGCTGCCCCTTCGACCCCGCGAAGTCCACCGCATGGGCCGACAAGCCGAACTCCGCTCACCTGGAGGTGAACGCGTGACCGTCACCACCCCTGCCTCCTCCGGCGGAGGCGAGGCGGCGGTGCCGCCGGAAGACCTGGTCTCGCTGACCATCGACGGAGCGCAGATCAGCGTGCCGAAGGGCACGCTCGTCATCCGCGCCGCCGAACAGCTCGGCATCGAGATCCCGCGCTTCTGCGACCACCCGCTCCTCGACCCGGCCGGCGCCTGCCGCCAGTGCATCGTCGAAGTCGAGGGCCAGCGCAAGCCGATGGCCTCCTGCACCATCCAGTGCACCGACGGCATGGTGGTGCGCACCCATCTGACCTCGGACGTGGCGAGCAAGGCCCAGCGCGGGGTGATGGAGCTGCTGCTCATCAACCACCCGCTGGACTGCCCCGTCTGCGACAAGGGCGGCGAGTGCCCGTTGCAGAACCAGGCCATGTCGCACGGCGACGCCGACTCGCGCTTCGAGGGCAAGAAGCGCACCTACGAGAAGCCCGTCGCCATCTCCCAGCAGGTGCTGCTGGACCGCGAGCGGTGTGTGCTGTGCGCGCGCTGCACCCGGTTCTCCGAGCAGATCGCCGGGGACCCGATGATCGACCTGATCGAGCGCGGCGCGCTCCAGCAGGTCGGCACCGGCGAGGGCGATCCGTTCGAGTCGTACTTCTCCGGCAACACCATCCAGATCTGCCCGGTGGGCGCCCTCACCTCGGCCGCCTACCGGTTCCGCTCCCGCCCCTTCGACCTCGTCTCCTCGCCGTCGGTGTGCGAGCACTGCTCCGGTGGCTGCGCGGTCCGCACCGACCACCGGCGCGGCAAGGTGATGCGCCGGATGGCCGCCGAGGACCCGCAGGTCAACGAGGAGTGGATCTGCGACAAGGGCCGCTTCGCGTTCCGCTACGCGCAGCGGCCCGACCGGTTCACCGGCCCCCAGGTACGCGGCGACGACGGACAGTTGCGGCCCGCGAGCTGGCCCGAGGCGCTGGCCGCTGCGGCCCGCGGCCTCGCGCCCGCGCGCGGCCGGGCCGGGGTGCTCACCGGCGGCCGGATCACCGTCGAGGACGCCTACGCCTACGCGAAGTTCGCACGGGTCGCGCTGCGCACCAACGACATCGACTTCCGCGCCCGGCACCACTCCGCCGAGGAGGCCGACTTCCTCGCCGCGCACATCGCCGGCCACGGCCTGGACCTGGACGGCAACGGCGCCGGCGGCCGGGGAGCGGCGGTCAGCTACTCCGCGCTGGAGGCGGCCCCGGCCGTGCTGCTCGTCGGCTTCGAGGCCGAGGAGGAGGCGCCGGGGGTCTTCCTGCGGCTGCGCAAGGCGTGGCGCAAGCACGGCCAGCGCACCTTCGCGCTCGCCACGCACGCCACCCGGGGCCTGGAGAAGGCGGGCGGCACCCTGCTGCCGGCCGCGCCCGGCACCGAGACGGACTGGCTGGACGCGCTGGCCGGCGGTGTCGGCCTGGACGCGGTCGGGGAGCGGGCCGCCGAGGCGCTGCGTGCCGAGGGCTCGGTGATCGTCGTCGGGGAGCGGCTCGCCGCCGTGCCGGGCGGCTTCACCGCCGTCGTGCGCACGGCGACGGCCACCGGCGCCCGGCTGGTGTGGGTGCCGCGCCGGGCCGGCGAGCGGGGCGCGATCGAGGCCGGGGCGCTGCCGGGGCTGCTGCCCGGGGCGCGGCCGGCGGACGACGGGCGGGCCCGCGAGGAGGTCGCCAGGGCCTGGGGCGTGGCCGAACTGCCGTCCGCTCCGGGCCGGGACACCTCGCAGATCATCGAGGCGGCGGTGGCCGGCGAGCTGTCCGCGCTCGTCGTCGGCGGTGTGGGCGTCGAGGACCTGCCCGACCCGCGGCGGGCCGAGGAGGCGCTGCGTGCCGTGGACTTCGTCGTCAGCCTGGAGCTGCGGCCCAGCGCGGTGACCGCGCACGCGGACGTGGTGCTGCCGGTCTCCGCGGTGGCCGAGAAGGCCGGCACCTTCCTCAACTGGGAGGGCCGCGCGCGGATGTTCGAGCCGGCGCTGCGCCCGGCGCAGATGACCCGCCGGCACGTCCAGCCCGACACCCGGGTGCTGCACATGCTCGCCGACGCGCTCGACGTCCACCTCGGGCTGCCCGATGTGCGCACGGTGCGCGGCGAGCTGGACCGGCTCGGGTACTGGGCCGGCTCACCGGCGGCCTTCCCCGTCACCGTCGGCCGGCAGCTGCCGCAGCCCGGCGCCGGTGAGGCCGTGCTGGCCGGGCACCGGCTGCTGCTGGACCGCGGCCGGCTCCAGGAGGGCGACGAGGCGCTGGCCGGCACCCGGCATCCGGCGCTCGCCCGGCTGTCCGCCGCGACGGCCGCCGAGGCGGGCGTCGCGGACGGCGAACTGCTCACCGTCAGCGGCCCGTCGGGCCGGGTGCGGCTGCCGCTGCGGATCACCGAGATGCCGGACCGGGTGGTGTGGCTGCCGCTGAACTCCGTCGGTGACGGCGTCACCGCCGACACCGGGGCCCGGGTGGGCGATCTGGTGCGTATCGCGAGCAGCGCCGCCGAACCGCAGGAGACCACCGAGGAGGTGGGCGCGTGAACGCCGCCCTGGGGCAGCTCGCCGCCGAGGATCTGTCCGTGTTCGGCACGGACCCGTGGTGGCTGATCGCGATCAAGGCCGTCTTCTGCTTCGCCTTCCTGATGGGCACGGTGATCCTCTCCATCGTCATGGAGCGGAAGATCGTCGGCTGGATGCAGCTGCGCATCGGCCCCAACCGGCACGGCCCCTGGGGGATGCTCCAGTCGCTGGCCGACGCCATCAAGCTGATGCTCAAGGAAGACATCGTCGTCAAGGGCAGCGACAAGTTCGTCTATCTGCTCGCCCCGATCGTCGGTGCGGTGCCCGCCTTCATGGCGATCGCGGTCATCCCGTTCGGCCCGGCGGGCAACGAGATCTCGGTCTTCGGGACGCGGACGGCGATGCAGCTCACCGACATGCCCGTCGCGGTCCTCTACATCCTGGCCACCTCGTCCATCGCCGCGTACGGCGTGGTGCTGGCCGGCTGGTCGTCGGGTTCGACGTACCCGCTGCTGGGCGGCGTGCGGGCCACGGCCCAGGTGATCAGCTACGAGATCGCGATGGGCCTGAGCCTGGCCGCGGTCTTCCTCTACTCCGGGTCCATGTCGACCTCGGCGATCGTCGGTGAGCAGGCGAGCGGCTGGTTCGCCTGGCTGCTGCCGGTCTCCTTCCTGATCTACCTCGTCTCGATGGTCGGCGAGGCGCACCGCGCGCCGTTCGACATGCCGGAGTCCGAGGGCGACCTGGTCGCGGGCTTCCAGACGGAGTACAGCTCCATCAAGTTCGCGATGTTCATGCTCACCGAGTACATCCACGTGGTGACCGTCTCGGCGCTGGGCGTGACCCTGTTCCTGGGCGGCTGGCGGGCGCCCGCGCCGATCTCCACCGTGTGGGCGGGCGCCAACCACGGCTGGTGGCCGCTGCTGTGGTTCTCCGCGAAGCTCGCCGTGCTCATCTTCTTCTTCATCTGGATCCGCGGCACCCTGCCCCGGGTGCGCTACGACCAGTTCATGAAGCTGGGCTGGAAGGTGCTCATCCCGATCGCGCTGGTGTGGCTGATGCTCGTCGCCACCGTCCGCGCGATGCGCAACGAGGGATGGAACTACAGCGAGGTCGTCTACTGGGTCGCCGGCGTCGTGCTGGCGCTGCTGCTGATCACCTTCCTCGTGGATTCCTTCCGCGGCCGCAAGGAGGAGCCGGACGACCCCGGGGGCGCGGCCGCCGACCAGCCGTTCGACCCGATGGCGGGCGGCTTCCCGGTGCCCCCGCTGCCCGGCCAGACGCTGCCACCCGTACCCCGGCGGCCCTCGCGCGCCGGCCGCGGGCGGGAGCCGGTCGGCGCCGGAACCAGCGAAGGAACGAGCGAGAGGGAGGGGGCCTGACAATGCCCGAGAACCCCGTGGCCGGCTTCGGCTTGACCTTCAAGGACATGTTCAAGAAGCGGCTGACCGAGCAGTACCCCGAGCACAAGAAGCCCACGGCGCCCCGCTTCCACGGCCGTCACCAGCTCAACCGGCACCCCGACGGGCTGGAGAAGTGCGTCGGCTGCGAACTGTGCGCCTGGGCCTGCCCGGCCGACGCCATCTACGTCGAGGGCGCGGACAACACCGAGGAGGAGCGCTACTCGCCCGGCGAGCGCTACGGCCGCGTCTACCAGATCAACTATCTGCGCTGCATCCTGTGCGGCCTGTGCATCGAGGCGTGCCCCACCAGGGCGCTGACGATGACGAACGAGTACGAACTGGCCGACTCCAGCCGCGACTCGCTGATCTACACCAAGGAGCAGCTCCTCGCCGGCCTGGAGGAGGGCATGGTCGACTCCCCGCACGCCATCTATCCGGGCATGACGGAGAAGGACTACTACCGGGGCCTGGTCACCGAGGCGGCGCCGGGCACCGTGCCGCAGACCCCGCGGGACACCGAGGACCCGCAGGAGTCCGCCGCCACGTTCGGCCCGGAGGAGCCCGCCGCCTCCGCGGCCGCCACCGCGCGTTCCGCGGCCGGCGGCGACATGACGCACGGTGTCGAGACCGGCAGCGGGGAGGGCGAGCGGTGAACCCCACGCAACTGGCCGTCGCGGCCACGTCGACGGGGGAGGCCGTGCAGTTCTGGGTGCTCGGCACCGTCGCCGTGCTCGGCGGGCTCGGCACGGTCCTGATCCGCCGCGCGGTGCACAGCGCGCTCTGCCTCGCCGGCACCATGATCATCCTGGCGATGTTCTACCTCGCCAACGGCGCCTACTTCCTCGGCGTCGTACAGATCGTCGTCTACACCGGCGCGGTCATGATGCTGTTCCTGTTCGTGCTGATGCTCGTCGGCGTCAGCGCGGCCGACTCCCTCAAGGAGACGCTCAAGGGCCAGCGCTGGCTGGCCGCCTGCTGTGCGCTGGGCCTCGGCATCCTGCTGATCACCGGCATCGGCCAGGCGTCGGTCGGCAGCTTCACCGGGCTCGGCGCCGCCAACGCCGGCGGCAACGTCCCGGCGCTGGCGGAGCTGCTGTTCACCAAGTACGTCGTCGCCTTCGAGGTGATCGGCGCGCTGCTGACGGTCGCCGCCGTCGGTGCCACGCTGCTCACCCACCGCGAGCGGGTGGAGAAGAGCAAGTCGCAGCGTGAGCAGGCCGAGGAGCGGGTGCGCGCGGGCAAGCAGCTGCCCCCGCTGCCGGCGCCCGGCGTCTACGCCCGGCACAACGCCGTCGACCGGCCGGGGCTGCTGCCCGACGGCACCCCGGCCGAGTCCAGCGTCAGCCACACCCTGCGCAGCCGTGGCCAGATCCGCGAGGTCAGCGCCGAACAGATGGCCTCCCTCGCGGCGTTGGAGCAGCGCACCGCCGAGTACCACGGGCAGCCCTCGCCGCGCCGCGGTCCGGCGGAGCCGAGCAGGCGGGCGATCGAGCGTGCCCGGCCGCAGGACGCCGGGGAGGAGCCCGCGGACGGCGACGGCGGGCGTGACAGCGAGCGCGAGGAGGCCGCCAAGTGAGCCCCGCCAACTACGTCTATCTGGCAGCCCTGTTGTTCACCATCGGCGCCGCGGGTGTGCTGCTGCGGCGCAACGCGATCGTCGTGTTCATGTGCGTCGAGCTGATGCTGAACGCGGCCAACCTCACGCTGATCGCCTTCTCCCGGATGCACGGCAACCTCGACGGCCAGATCATGGCGTTCTTCGTCATGGTCGTCGCCGCCGCCGAGGTCGTGGTGGGCCTGGCGATCATCGTCATGCTCTACCGCTCCCGTCATTCGGCCTCGGTCGACGACGCCAACCTGATGAAGCTCTGAGGGGTACGGACCAGTGGAGTCATTGATCGGAGTGCTCGTCGGTGCGCCCCTGCTGGGCGCGGCCGTGCTGTTGTGCGGAGGGAAGGCGCTGGACCGGGCCGGGCACTGGCTCGGCACCCTGCTGGCTGCCGCGTCGTTCGTGGTCGGCGCGGTGCTCTTCTTCGGCATGCTCGGCCGCGCCGGCGACGACAGGGCGATGCACTCGCACCTGTGGTCGTGGATCCCGGTGGACGGTTTCCGCGCCGATGTGGCCTTCCAGCTCGACCAGTTGTCCATGACGTTCGTGCTGCTGATCACCGGCGTGGGCACGCTCATCCACGTCTATTCGATCGGCTACATGGAGCACGACGAGCGGCGCCGCCGCTTCTTCGGCTATCTGAACCTGTTCCTCGCGGCGATGCTGCTGCTCGTCCTGGCCGACAACTTCCTGCTGCTGTACGTCGGCTGGGAGGGCGTGGGCCTCGCCTCCTATCTGCTGATCGGCTTCTGGCAGCACAAGCCCAGCGCGGCCACGGCGGCGAAGAAGGCGTTCCTCGTCAACCGGGTCGGCGACGCCGGGCTGGCCATCGCCATCTTTTTGATGTTCACCACGTTCGGCAGCTTCGCGTTCGCGCCCGTGCTGGCGAACGCCGGGGACGCGAGCGAGGGCAAGCTGACGGCCATCGGCCTGATGCTGCTGCTGGCGGCCTGCGGCAAGTCGGCCCAGGTGCCGCTCCAGTCCTGGCTGGGCGACGCGATGGAGGGCCCGACGCCCGTCTCCGCGCTCATCCACGCGGCGACGATGGTGACCGCCGGGGTCTATCTGATCACCCGCTCCGGCGCGATCTTCAACGGTGCCCCGGACGCCCAGCTGGCGGTGGTCGTCGTCGGCGCGGTCACGCTGCTGTTCGGTGCGATCGTCGGGTGTGCGAAGGACGACATCAAGAAGGCGCTGGCCGGTTCGACGATGTCGCAGATCGGCTACATGATCCTGGCCGCCGGACTGGGCCCGGTGGGCTACGCGTTCGCCATCATGCACCTGGTCACCCACGGCTTCTTCAAGGCCGGGCTGTTCCTGGGCGCCGGCTCGGTGATGCACGGCATGAACGACGAGGTCGACATGCGCCGCTACGGCGGGCTGCGCAAGTACATGCCGGTCACGTTCGTCACCTTCGGCCTCGGCTATCTGGCGATCATCGGTTTCCCCGGCCTGTCCGGCTTCTTCTCCAAGGACCAGATCATCGAGGCGGCCTTCGGCAAGGGCGGCACCCAGGGCTGGATCCTGGGCGGCGTGGCCCTGCTGGGCGCGGCCATCACCGCGTACTACATGACGCGGGTGATGATCATGACCTTCTTCGGCGAGGAGCGCTGGCGCACCGAGCGCACCCCCTCGCCGGACCGGCCCGATGTGGAGCCGGCGGCCTCGGTGCGCGGCGAGCACGCGGAGCCCCACCCCCATGAGTCCCCGGGCGTCATGACGATCCCCATGATCGTGCTGGCCATCGGCTCGGTCGCCGCGGGTGCCGTCTTCAAGCTGGGCGACTCCTTCGTGAACTGGCTGGAGCCCGTCACGCAGTTCGAGCACGGGCATCCGCCGGTGTCCGCCACGGTGGTCACCACGGCGACGATCGTCGCGCTGGTCATCGGCGTCGGCGCGGCCTGGCTCCAGTACGGGCGCCGCCCCGTGCCGGCCGTGGCCCCGCGCGGCAATCTGCTCACCCGGGCCGCCCGGCGTGATCTGCTCCAGGACGACTTCAACCACGCCGTGCTGGTCACCGGCGGCACGCATCTGACCCGCAGTCTCGTCTACACCGACAACAAGGTCGTGGACGGCGCGGTGAACGGTACGGCGGCCGCCTTCGGCGGGCTGTCCGGGCGGCTGCGCCGGGTCCAGAACGGGTTCGCGCGCACCTACGCGGTCTCGATGTTCGGCGGCGCGGCGGTGCTGATCGCCGCCACCTTGCTGATGAGGGCGGTCTGAGACATGTCATTTCCTCTGCTGACGGTCACGGCGGCGCTGCCCGCCGTCGGCGCGGTCGCCACGGCGGCCGTCCCGGCGGCACGGCGCACCGCGGCCAAGTGGTCGGCGCTGCTGTTCTCGCTGGCCACACTGGTGCTCGCCGCCGTGGTGCTGGCCCGCTTCGACCCGGACGGCGGGCGCTACCAACTGACCGAATCGCACGCCTGGATCGCCGACTTCGGGGTCCGCTACGAACTCGGGGTGGACGGCATCGGCGCGGTGATGATCGCGCTGACGGCGCTGCTCATCCCCTTCGTCGTCGCCGCCGGCTGGCACGACGCCGACCCCGGCGAGGAGCGCCCCTCCTCCCGGTGGCGCCCCACCCAGGGCTTCTTCGCGCTGATCCTGGCCGTCGAGGCGATGGTGATCGTCTCCTTCGCGGCCACGGACGTCTTCCTCTTCTACATCTTCTTCGAGGCCATGCTCATCCCGATGTACTTCCTCATCGGAGGCTTCGGGGACCGGGCGCACGCCGCCGGGGAGGACGAGGGCGCCAAGCAGCGCTCCTACGCCGCGGTGAAGTTCCTGCTGTACAACCTCGCCGGCGGGCTGATCATGCTGGCCGCCGTCGTCGGGCTGTACGCCGTCACCGCCGACCAGCTCGGCACCGGGACGTTCTCGCTCCAGCAGATCGCCGAGGCGCGCTCCTCCGGCGAGCTGACGATGGCCACCACCACCGAACGCCTGCTGTTCCTCGGCTTCTTCGTCGCCTTCGCGATCAAGGCGCCGCTGTGGCCGGTGCACACCTGGCTGCCCAACGCGATGGGCGAGGCGACGGCCCCGGTGGCGGTGCTCATCACGGCGGTCGTCGACAAGGTGGGCACCTTCGCGATGCTCCGCTTCTGTCTGGGCCTGTTCCCCGGCGCCAGCGACTGGGCGACGCCGGTGGTGATCGCGCTCGCGCTGGTCAGCATCCTGTACGGGGCGCTGCTCGCGGTCGGCCAGCGGGACATCAAGCGGCTGGTGGCCTACGCGTCGATCTCCCACTTCGGCTTCATCATCCTGGGCATCTTCGCGATGACGAGCCAGGGCCAGGGCGGCGCGACGCTGTACATGGTCTTCCACGGCATCTCGACGGCCGCGCTGATGCTCGTCGCCGGCTTCCTCATCTCGCGCCGCGGCTCGCGTCTGATCGCGGACTTCGGCGGGGTGCAGAAGGTGGCGCCGGTGCTGGCCGGGACCTTCCTGGTGGGCGGCCTGGCCACGCTCTCGCTGCCGGGGCTCGCGCCGTTCGTCAGCGAATTCCTCGTCCTGGTGGGCACGTTCAGCCGCTATCCGGTCGCGGGCATCGTGGCGACGGCGGGCATCATCCTGGCCGCGCTGTACGTGCTGCTGCTCTACCAGCGCACCATGACGGGCCCCGTCAAGCGCCCGGAGATCGAGAAGATGCCGGATCTGCGGGCGCGGGAGCTGGCCGTCGCGGTGCCGCTGGTCGCGCTGCTGGTCGTCCTCGGGCTCTTCCCGAAGCCGCTCACCGAGATCGTGAACCCGGCGGTGGAACACACCATGTCGGATGTGAAGAAGACGGACCCGAAGCCGCAGCGACCGGTCGCCGAGCACGGCTGGTTCGACTACAAGCCGGCTCGGCACAGCGGAGGTGAGCACGAGTGAGCGCGCTGGTTGCGGCCGGCGGCGTCCCGGGTCTGTGGACGCTCGCCGACGGGCAGAAGCTTCAGGCGCCCGACATCGAGTACGGAAAGCTGTCGCCGACGCTGATCGTGCTCGGTGCCGCGGCCGTCGGCGTGGTCCTGGAGGCGTTCCTGCCCCGCAGATCGCGCCATGTCGCGCAGGTGTTCCTCGCCCTGCTGGGGCTGGCCGCGGCGTTCGCCGCCGTGGTCGGCCTCGCGGCCAGCGGCGCCGGCAGCACCAAGGCGCAGATCGCGGGCATGGGCGCGCTCGCCGTGGACGGCCCGGCGCTCTTCCTCCAGGGCACGATCCTGCTGGTGGGCATCGTCGGTGTGATCACCTTCGCGGAGCGCCGGCTGGAGCCGCGTGCGCACGGCGCGCCCGTCGACTCCTTCGCGGCGCAGCCCGCCTCGGTGCCCGGCGGTGAGGGCGAGCAGATGGCCGTCAAGGCGGGCTGGACGACGTCCGAGGTCTTCCCGCTGCTGCTGTTCGCCGTCGGCGGCATGCTGCTCTTCCCCGCGGCGAACGATCTGCTGCTGCTGTTCATCGCGCTGGAGGTCTTCTCGCTGCCGCTGTATCTGCTGTGCGCGCTGGCGCGTCGCCGCCGGCTGCTGTCGCAGGAGGCGGCCGTCAAGTACTTCCTGCTGGGCGCCTTCTCGTCCGCCTTCCTGCTGTTCGGCACGGCACTGCTGTACGGCTACGCGGGCACCGTCAGCTACTCGGGCATCGCACGCGTGGTCTCCGGGGCGGACGCGACGACGGATCCGGTGCTCGCGCAGACGACCGGGAACGACGCGCTGCTGCTGATCGGCGGTGCGCTGGTGGTGATGGGTCTGCTGTTCAAGGTGGGCGCCGTGCCGTTCCACATGTGGACGCCGGACGTCTACCAGGGCGCGCCGACACCGGTGACGGGCTTCATGGCGGCGGCCACCAAGGTCGCGGCGTTCGGCGCGCTGCTGCGGCTGCTGTACGTCGTCCTGCCGGGCCTGCGCTGGGACTGGCGGCCGGTGATGTGGGGCGTGGCGATCCTGACGATGCTGGCCGGTGCCGTCGTGGCCATCACCCAGACGGACATCAAGCGGCTGCTGGCCTACTCCTCGATCGCGCACGCCGGGTTCCTGCTGGTGGGCACCATCGCCACCTCGAAGGACGGCATCTCCTCGGTGCTGTTCTATCTGGGCGCCTACTCGTTCGTGACACTCGGCGCGTTCTCCGTGGTGACGCTGGTGCGGGACGCGGGCGGCGAGGCGACGCATCTGTCCAAGTGGGCCGGTCTGGGCCGCCGTTCGCCGCTGCTGGCCGGGGTGTTCGCGGTGTTCCTGCTGGCGTTCGCCGGTATCCCGCTCACCTCGGGCTTCGCGGGCAAGTTCGCCGTGTTCAAGGCGGCGGCCGAGGGCGGAGCCGGTGCGCTGGTGGTCGTCGGTGTGATCGCCTCCGCGATCGCGGCGTTCTTCTATCTGCGGGTCATCGTGCTGATGTTCTTCAGCGAGCCGCGTGCCGACGGGCCGAGCGTGGCGGTGCCGAGCGTGCTGACCAGCTCCGCCATCGCCGTCGGTGTGGTCGTCACGATCGTCCTCGGTGTCGCTCCGCAGTACTTCCTCGAACTGGCGGGACACGCGGGCGTGTTCGTCCGCTGAGCCCGGACGGCGGGGCCGGGGAAGGGTTCTTTTCCAGCCATCGTCCTACCGGTCCGACGCGTCGCCGGAGGCCACAACTGGCCCTCCGGCGACGCTTTTTGATGCACCAGTGACAACCGGTGCAAAGAAACGGTAGGAATTCGGAGCATGGGTTGTGTGATTCTCCGCCGGGAAGAGGGCGGATACGAGGGGAAGCAGGGCGGCATATTCACCGAGGGGGTGTCTGCCGAGTCCGTCGGCTCGAAGGGTCTGTGCCTGCATGTGCTGCACATCCCGGCCAACTCCAAGGGGGAACCGCATCTGCACGCGGGGCACGAGTCGGCGATCTACGTCGTCAACGGAACGCACGAGATCTGGCACGGCGAGGGGCTCGCCCACCACGACACGCTGTGCCCCGGCGACATGGTGTACGTGCCGGCCAACATGCCGCACATGCCGGTCACCGGTGACGAGCCGGTGACCGTGGTGGTCGCCCGTACCGATCCGCGGGAGCAGGAGTCCGTGCACCTGCTCTCCCCGCGGGAGCCCTGAGCGGGCCGGACACCCCGGGATGCCGGTCCCGCCCGGTCCGCCGCGGCGCCACCGGGCGGGACCGGCCCCGTGAGCCGGCCCCGCGGACCGGCCCCGCAGTCCCGGTTCCGCCCGGTGCCGGGGCTCAGCCGGTGATGTCCTTCAGCTTGTCCTTGGCCCCGTCGGGAACATCCGGCATGTCGGGGACATCGGGCAGCTCGCCCAGATCGCCGGGCGACTTCGGCAGCTTCGCCGGTGCCTTCGAGACCCTGCCGTAGGTGTCCGTCGCACCGCCGTTCCAGCTGACCTTCAGCGTCTTCTCCGCCACCGAGACGACCGTGCCGTTGGTGCGGTCCTCGCCCACGCCGCCCGGGCACTTGAGGACGAGCCCGTCCTTGCCGCCGGAGTCCATCACCCGGCCGGTGCACACCTTCTCGTCACGCACCAGTGAGGCCGCGTCCCCCACGACGGTCAGCACGAGCTTCTTCCCGCCCGCCTGCGCCGCCCAGACGCCGGGCAGCCCGGCCTTCCCGCCGCCGTCCCCCGCCTCGTCCGCCGAGGGCGTCGGGTCCGCCGTCCGCTGTGTGTCCTTCGCCTTGTCCGCCCCGGCGTCCTTGCCGTCCCCTCCGTCGTCGCTGCTTCCGCAGCCGCTCACGAGCAGCGCGACAGCCGCCACCGCAGCCGCCGCCCCCGTCATCCGCTGTGCCGTGCGCACGTACCGTCTCCTTGGTAGTCCAGCAGGGTCACGACAACTTAGCAGTGCGCCGGAAGCGGGGGCCGGGCGTCGGGCGGCACCGGCGGCGCGGGCCGGGTTCAGGCGGCGTAGGGGCGTGCGGCCTTGCCCGCGCGGAGCGTCGCGCCCCACCACGCCAGCTGGTCGAGCATCACCTTCGCCGCCGCCTCCGTCTCGGCCTGGTCCTGGTGGGTGCCGTCCTCGGCGAACCGGTCCCACGGCATGTGGAAGCTGACACAGTCCCGCACGGTGACGGCGTGCAACTCGGCGAAGACCGGCCGCAGATGCTCCACCGCGCGCAGTCCGCCCGACATGCCCCCGTAGCTGACGAAGCCCACGGGCTTGGCCTGCCACTCGCTGTGGAAGAGGTCGATGGCCTGCTTCAGCCCCGCCGGATAGCTGTGGTTGTACTCGGGGGTGATGACGACGAACGCGTCGGCGGCGTGCAGCCGTTCGCTGAGCGCGCCGAGCGCGTCGCGTGCCGGGCTGCCGTGCCCCGGCAGCGCCGCGGGCAGGTCCAGCTCCGCGAGATCGAGCACGTCGACGGTGAACTCCGGGTGCACGGCGGCCCGTTGCTCCGTCCAGCGCCGCACGACCGGCGCGAAGCGCCCCTCGCGCGTGCTGCCGACGATGAGGCCGAGCCGGAGGGGAGTGGGGGCGGTGGTGCTCATGGTGGTGTCCTCTCGACAGGGGTGCGTGCCCTCGCCGCGGGTGTGCGGACGTGGGGCGTCCCCGCGCGGTCCGCCGTGGCGGCATCCGTTGCGGAACACCGATAAAGCTAGGAGTTGAAGTGAACTTCAAGTCAAGGGTGCGCCGTGAGGCCGACCGGATGCCGCGCACAAGCCGGGGCGCCGCGCATCCGCCGGGGCCGCGCACCCGCCCGGACGCCGCGCACGTGCCTGGGCGGGTGCGCACGTGCCCGCGTGCCGCGCCCGCCCCTCGCCGCCTCCTTCCCGGTGGGGGCCTTCCGGGCCCGGTGATCGGGCCCGCCCCCGGCGGTCAGCCGCGCCCCTCCGGCCCGAGAAGCCCGGACAGGACCCGGGTGACGATGCGGTCGAAGATCTGCGCGGGATCCTCGTCGCCCGCCCCGACCGCCGTGCCGGCCCCGTCCTCCCCGGCGGCTGTGCCTGCCTCGCCCTCCCCGTGCTGCGGGACGCCGCCGCCCGCCGCGGTCACCGCCGCCGCCACGTGCGGGTGTTCGCCCGCGGCGACGGTCCTGGCGAGGAACTCCCGGTCTGCGCGCTGCCACCGGGCGAGGGTGCCTCCGTCGGTCCGGCGTGCGCGTTCGGCCCGGGTCAGTGAGCCGACCACGGACTGGAGCACGCCCACGGCCTCCAGCTTCGTCCGCGCCGGAACCGGCACCGGGGCGAGCGCGGCCAGGGCGTGTTCGAGGTAGGCGACCGTGTGCGGTCCGAGCGGGCTGCCGCTCGCCGTCGCCTCCGGCAGCCACGGGTGACGCAGCTGGACCTCCCGGCTGCGGTGGGCCAGTGTGCGCAGATCGTCGAGCCAGTCCCCGGAGCCGAGCCCGTCGAAGCGGACCTCGCCGGCCGCCCGGTCGATCATCAGCTCCAGCAGTTCCTCGCGGGTGGTGACGTAGCGGTAGAGCGAGGCGGGGGCCGAGCCCAGCGAGCGGGCGACGGCCCGCATGGTCACCGCGGCGAGGCCCTCGGCGTCGGCCAGCCGGACACCGGCGTCGGCCAGCCGTTCCCGGTCGAAGGCCGGGGCAGGACCCCGGCCGGAGAGCGCGGGCCGCAGCCAGATGCTCGCGGCATCCCGCGCGGAACCGGCGGCCGGGCCCGGGCGGCCGGGGGGAGCGGACGCGTCCTGCGAACCGGTGCGGTCGGGCACGGGGACCTCCTCGACGGTGCTGTACCCCTGTTTCTGCGAACAGCGTATGCAGTACCGTGACGGAAAGGTACTGCGAACACCGATCGCAGAAAGGCCGGAAGGTGATCCCATGAACGACCCGTACGCCGACGACCTCGTCTGGACCCCGGTCCGGTACGCGCACAACGGCCCGGTCGCCCTCGCCCACGACCGGCTCGACGGGGCACACGGCACACCGCTGCTGCTCGTCATGGGGCTGGGCACGAACCGGTTCTGGTGGCCGGCCGCGCTGTGCCGGGCACTCGCCGAGGCCGGCTTCGCCGTGGCCCGCTACGACCAGCGCGACGCGGGCGGGTCGACGCGGATGCCGGACACCTCCGTCCGCAACCCGTTCAAGGCCCTCTTCGGCAGACGCGGCGAGTCCTACACCTCCGAGGACATGACCGACGACGCCGTCGCCGTCCTGGACGCCCTCGGCTGGGACCGTGCGTATGTCTTCGGCCATTCGCTGGGTGGCGTGATCGCGCAGCGCATCGCCCTGCGGCACCCGGACCGGGTGCGCGGCGTGGTCTCCTCCTCCGCCCTGTCCAGCGACACCGCCGGGCTGCGGGTGCTGCGCCATCTCCGGCCCGGCCTGCCGCTCCGGCTCGCCCGCGCCCGGTTCCCGGAGGGCCGCGAGGGCGAGGTGGAGGCCGCGCTCGCGGTCCGGCGCGGGGTCGCCTCGCCCGGCTATCCGTTCGACGAGGAGGTGGCCCGTGCCTGGGCCCGGGCACAGGCCGACGCCGGGCCCCGGGACACCCGGGCCCAGAGCCGGCAGATCGGCGCCCAGTGGCACGGCCCTCCGCTGCGGGCGCTGCGCCGGCCGCTGCTGGTCCTGCACGGGGAGCAGGACCAGCTGCTGCGGCTCTCCGCCGCCCGGGCCACCGCCCGCGCCGTCCCCGGCTCCCGCCTGGTCACCTTCCCCGGCGTCGGCCACGACCTGCCCGCGCCGCTCGCGCCCGTCGTCGCCCGCGAGGTGCGGGCGCTGGCCGACGCAGCCGACACAGCCGACACAGCCGAGGCAGCCGAGGCAGGCCAGGCAACCGGGGTAGGCGACGCGAGCGGTGCGGCCGGTGTGGCCGGTGCGGCGGACCCGGTGGACACGGCGGGTGCGGCTGACACGGCAGGCGCGGCCGACGCGGAGGGAGTGGTCGACGCGGAAGGCGCGGCGGCGGCCGGGCGGTGAGCGGGTCCAGGTGGGCGGAGCCCGGGGCCGCCACCGGAACGAGTGAAAAGGCGAACCGGTGTGTGGCCGTGCCCCCGGGTGTCCGGCGAGGCGGGGCGGCGGCCGGACGGCGGGTCCCGGCCCCCTGCCACCGGGCGTTTCACCGCATCGCGGGGCCCGGCCCGGTGCCCGGAAGGCGGCCCTGCGCCGGGGCCGGGAGCACCGTGCGGCCCGCACGCGTGTCCCCCGGGCGGCCTATGGTGGCGGCATGCTTCAGGAGAGTGCCGGCGGGGCCCAGGGGGCCGGGGAGTCGGAGGCGCTGCACACGCTGCGCCGGGTGTTCGGATACGACGCGTTCCGCGGCGAGCAGGGCCAGATCATCGATCATGTGGTCGGTGGTGGCGACGCCGTCGTGCTGATGCCGACGGGCGGCGGCAAGTCGCTGTGCTACCAGATCCCCGCGCTGGTCAGACCGGGTACGGGCGTGGTGATCTCGCCGCTGATCGCCCTCATGCAGGACCAGGTCGACGCCCTGCGGGCCCTCGGTGTCCGCGCCGGCTTCATCAACTCCACGCTGGATTTCGAGGAGCGCCGCGTCGTCGAGGCCGAATTCCTCGCCGGGGAGCTGGACCTGCTCTATCTGGCCCCCGAGCGGCTCCGCCTGGAGGCCACGGCGTCGCTGCTGGAGCGCGGCAAGATCTCCCTCTTCGCGATCGACGAGGCGCACTGCGTCTCCCAGTGGGGCCACGACTTCCGGCCCGACTACCTGGAGCTGGCCGTGCTCGGGGAGCGCTGGCCCGAGGTCCCCCGGATCGCGCTGACCGCCACCGCCACCCCCGACACCCACCGCGAGATCGGCCAGCGGCTCGGCATGCCGTCCGCGCGCTCCTTCGTGGCCAGCTTCGACCGGCCCAACATCCAGTACCGGATCGTGCCCAAGCGGGATCCGCGCAAGCAGCTCCTGCGCTTCGTGAAGGAGGAGCACGCGGGCGACGCCGGCATCGTCTACTGCCTCTCCCGCAACAGCGTGGAGCGTACCGCCGAGTTCCTGTCGGGGAACGGGGTGGAGGCCGTGCCCTACCACGCCGGGCTCGACGCGGGCACGCGCGCCGCACACCAGGCGCGGTTCCTGCGCGAGGACGGCCTGGTCGTGGTGGCCACCATCGCCTTCGGCATGGGGATCGACAAGCCCGACGTCCGCTTCGTCGCGCACCTCGATCTGCCCAAGTCCGTCGAGGGGTACTACCAGGAGACGGGCCGCGCCGGGCGTGACGGGCTGCCGTCCACGGCCTGGCTCGCCTACGGGCTCCAGGACGTCGTCCAGCAGCGCAAGTTGATCGAGAGCGGCGAGGGGGACCAGGCGTTCCAGCGCCGCGCCCGCGGCCACCTGGACGCGATGCTCGCGCTGTGCGAGACGGTGCGCTGCCGCCGGGGCGAGCTGCTGGCGTACTTCGGTCAGGAGCCGGAGCAGGGTGCCGAGGGGTACCGCTGCGGCAACTGCGACACCTGCCTCACCCCGCCCGAGACGTGGGACGCCACGGTGCCCGCGCAGAAGGTCCTCTCGGCCGTGGTCCGGCTGAAGCGGGAGCGCGGCCAGAAGTTCGGCTCGGGTCACATCGTCGATCTGCTGCTCGGCCGCAAGACGGCCAAGGTGATCCAGTTCGACCACGACGCGCTCACCGTCTTCGGCATCGGCACCGAGCTGGGCGAGCCCGAATGGCGCGGCGTGGTACGCCAGTTGCTCGCGCAGGGGCTGATGGAGGTGGAGGGCGAGCACGGCACGCTCGTCCTCACCGACGCCAGCGCGGACGTGCTGCGCGGGGCGCGCGAGGTGCGGATGCGCAAGGACGTGCTGCCGGCGCAGCAGGCCCGCTCCGGCGGTGGGCAGCGCTCCCGCGGCGGTGGGGGCGGGCGCTCCGCGGCAGCGGTCGATCTGCCCGAGGAGCTGCAACCCGTCTTCGACGCGCTCCGTGCCTGGCGCGCCGAGCGGGCGCGGGAGCAGGGCGTGCCCGCGTATGTGGTCTTCCACGACGCCACGTTGCGGGAGGTCGCGGTGCGGCAGCCGGGCACTCTCGGGGAGTTGGGGGAGCTGCCGGGGGTCGGGGAGAAGAAGCTGGCGACGTACGGGGAGAGCCTGCTGGGCGAACTGGGCCGGCTGCTCGACGGCGAGGGCGCGCCCGGCTGATCCCGCCCTGCCGGCCCCGCCCCTCCCGTCCCCGCTGGGGAGCCGGAAGGGGCGGGAGCGCGGGAGCCCCGGAAGGGGCGGGCGGGCCAGGGAGCCGTGGAAAGGACGGGCCGGGAAGAAGCTCCGGAAGGATGGGGGAAGGACAGGCAGGAACGGTAGGCGTCAGACGGCCGGGTGCACCCGGCCGGTCACCTCGCCGAGGCCGATCCGCGCACCGTCCGGGCCGGGTGCCCACGCGGCGAGCGTCACCTCGTCCCCGTCCTCCAGGAACGCCCGCTCGCCGTCGGGCAGTTGCAGCGGCGTCTTCCCGCCCCAGGTCAGCTCCAGCAGACAGCCGCGCTGTTCGGGCGCGTCCCCGCTGACGGTCCCGGAGGCGAAGAGGTCACCGGTGCGCAGCGAGGCCCCGTTCACGGTCATGTGCGCGAGCTGCTGCGCCGCCGTCCAGTACATGGCGGAGAACGGGGGTTCGGAGATGGTGTGGCCGTTGAGCCGCACGGTGAGCCGCAGATCGAGGCCCCAGTTCTCGGCGCCGTCCACGGTGTCGTCGAGGTAGGGCAGCGGCGGCACATCGCGCGGCGGCGGGGCGACGCGTGCGGCGTCGAGCGCGTCCAGCGGCGTGATCCACGGGGAGACGGAGGTGGCGAAGGACTTGCCGAGGAAGGGGCCGAGCGGCACGTACTCCCACGCCTGGATGTCCCGCGCGGACCAGTCGTTGAGCAGGGTCACGCCGAACACGTGCTCGCGGAAGTCCTCCAGGCCGACGCGGGAGCCGTGCGGGCTCGGGGTGCCCACGACGAAGCCGACCTCGGCCTCGATGTCGAGCCGGCGGGACGGGCCGAACAGCGGTGCGGTCTCGCCCGGCGGCTTGCGCTGGCCCTGCGGCCGCACGACCGGTGTGCCGGAGACGACGACGGTCCCGGCCCGGCCGTGGTAACCGATCGGCAGATGCTTCCAGTTGGGGGTGAGCGCGTCACCGTCCGGGCGGAAGATCCGGCCGACGTTGGTGGCGTGGTGCTCGCTCGCGTAGAAGTCGACGTAGTCCGCGACGTCGAACGGCAGGTGCAGCGTCACCCCGGACAGCGGGTGCAGATGGCGCGCGGCCCGCTCGCGGTGTGCGTCGTCGGTGAGCCAGGCGCGCAGCTGCGCCCGTACGTCCTGCCAGGTCGAACGCCCGGCCGCCATCAGGGCGTTGAGCGTGGGCTGTTGCAGCAGGTCCGTGTGCGCGGAGCCGAACTCGGCCGCGGCCGCGCCCGCGTCGAGCACGTCGTCGCCGAACCGGACGCCGACGCGGCGGTGGCCGGGGCGGTCCGGGGTGGTGAAGAGGCCGTACGGAAGGTTGTCCGGGCCGAAGAGGGCTGTGTCACTCATGCGGCTCAGGTTATGGCTCCGTACTGCTGTGGTGAAGGCTGCAAAGCACCGGTCAAGGTATGGCCGTGATCATGCCGTCTTGTCCCGATAACTCTTGGCGGAACGGGGGTTCGGCCGTAGCGTGCTGTGCGGGGCACGGAGGGGGGCCGCGGAGGGGAGACCGTGGCGTGCGCACGGGCCGGACCGCCCGGACGCGCCTGCCGTGACGTGCCCCGTTGGGGGGCGACCAAGTGGTGAGCACAGTGCGCGACGGCCTGCACATCGGTCTGGACACCTCGGTGCCCGGGCTCGTCGTGAAGATCGGGAACTATCCGCTGCACCACGGCGGCGTGGGGGCCATCCGCAGCCTGGGCCGGCTCGGGGTGCCGATGTACGCGCTCACCGAGGACAGATGGACCCCGGCGGCGCGTTCACGCTATCTGCGCGAGGCGTTCGTCTGGCCGACGACCGGGTGCGAGCCGGCCGAACGGCTGGTGGACGGGCTGCTCGCGGCGGCCCGCCGGCTCCGCGGACCGGCCGTGCTCTTCCCCACCGACGAGGAGGCGGCCGTGCTGGTCGCCGAGCACCACGAGGAGCTGCGCCCGCACTTCCTCCTGCCGCCCGTCGACCCGGGGCTGCCCCGCCGGCTGGCCAGCAAGCAGGCGCTGTACGAGCTGTGTGTGGAGCACGGGGTGCCCGCCCCGGTGAGCACGGCGCCGCAGACCTACGCCGAGGTCGAGTGGTTCGCCTCGCGCGCCCGCTTCCCCGTCGTCGCCAAGAACCGGGAGGCGTATCTGCGCCGGGCGCGGCCCGCCGTCCCCGGCACGACCCGGGTGTCCGGGCCCCGGGAACTCCTCGCGCTGGCCCGCGGCTGGGGCGACCGGCCGGGCGTCGTCCTCCAGGAGTATCTGCCGCCCCGGTTCGCCGAGGACTGGATCGTGCACGCCTGCTTCGGCGCCGACGGTGAACCCCGCGCGGTGTTCACCGGAGTGAAGGTGCGCTCCTGGCCGCCGCACGCGGGCATGACGGCGGCGGCCTGCACGGTGGACAACCCCGAACTCGCCTACCTGAGCGCACAGTTCGTCAAGCAGATCGGCTACGCCGGGATCGCCGACATGGACTGGCGCTTCGACCGCCGCGACGGCCGCTACAAGCTGCTGGACTTCAACCCCAGGACGGGCGCCCAGTTCCGGATGTTCGAGAGCACCACCGGCGTCGATGTCGTCCGGGCCCAGCATCTGGAGCTGACCGGGCGCACCGTTCCCGCCGGCGAACAGCGCGAAGGGCGGCGCTATGTCGTCGAACACGTCGACGCGGCGGCCCGGTTGGCGTACCTCGGCCGCGGCCGGCGCGACTACCGGCCGCGGGACCTGCCGGCGGGCCGCACCGGCGGCACGGAGCTGGCCTGGGCCGCCGCCGACGACCCGCTCCCGGCCGCCGTCGCCCTGGCCCGACTGGCCCGCCCCGGCGCCCGCCACCTGTGGCAACTCTGGCGCGGCAGCCGCGGGACACACCGCTGACCGGACCCGGCGGCCCGGGCGGGCCCGACGGCAGGACGCACCGAACGGCACGACGGACCGAACGGCACGACGGACCGAACGCACGGCCGCCCGAGCGGCACGACGACCGGGCGAGGTCGGCAACGGGCCGAACCGGCACGGCGATCGAGGACGACAGCGAGCGGCGCCCGACCGGCCCGGCGAGCAGCGGGGCGAGCAGCGCAACGACCGGCACGGCGAGCAGCGCGAGCGAGCGGCACCGGGCGGCGACAGGGCCCGGACCGACAGCGGGAGTCAAACCGGCAACGGGACACACCAACCGGACACCGACGACGGGCCACCGACAACGGGCCACCGACGACGGGCCACCGGCAACGAGGCGCGGAGAGCAGGCCGCCGACAACGAGGCGCGGAGAGCAGGCCGCCGACAACGAGGCGTCGACAACGGGACGTCGACAACGGGACGTCGACAACGGGACGTCGACAACGGGGCAGCGAGAACGGGACACCCACAACGGGACACGCGACCGGACATACGACCGGACATACGACCGGACACACAACCGGACACAGGGAGGGAACCCGGTGAGGACGACACAGCGGGACGGGACCGTCGTGGTGATCGGCGCCGGTCCGTTCGGCCTGTCCGCCGCCGCACATCTGCTGGCGCGCGGCGTGCCCACCCGTACCTTCGGGGATCCGATGGCGAGTTGGCGCGACGCCATGCCCCGCGGAATGCTGCTGAAGTCCACGCCCGCGGCCTCGGCCATCGACGCGCCCCGGCCGGGCCACACCCTCGTCGACTACTGCGAGGCCGCCGGCGAACAGCGCTACGAATCCGACTGGGACGTGGTGCCCGTCGAGACGTTCACCCGGTACGGCGAGTGGTTCCAGCGCCGGCTGGTGCCGGATCTGGAACGCGACCGGGTCGTCTCCGTCGACCTGCGGCCCCGCGGCGGCTTCGAGGTGAAGCTCGACTCCGGCGAAGTGTGCGCCGCCCGCGCCGTCGTGGTGGCCACCGGCCTGACCGGCTGCGCCTATGTGCCGCCGGAACTGGCCCGCGCGGCATCGGACGGCCCCTCGCCCGGCGCCGCCGTCTCGCACAGCTCCCAGCACCGCGACCCGGCCCGGTTCGCGGGGCGCGACCTGCTCGTCGTCGGCGCGGGCCAGTCCGCGCTGGAGACCGCCGTGCTGGCGGCCGAGGCGGGCGCCGCCTCCGTGCGCGTGGTGGCGCGCGGCCGGCGGGCCGTCGGCTTCGGCGCACCGCCGGACCACCAGCCCCGGCTGCGCCCCGAATCCCCGTTCGGCCGTGCCTGGTCGCTGTACGGCATGACATACCACGCCGACGCCTTCCGCCGACTGCCCGGCCCCGTCCGGCACGAACTGGTGCGCAGGGTGCTGGGGCCGCTGGGCGCCTGGTGGCTGCGGGAGCGGTTCACCGGCCGCGTCGGCGTCACCCAGGGCGTCCGCGTGCTCGGCGCACGGACGGTCGCCGACGGCCGGGTCCGGCTGACCACCTCGGACGGGCCCGGGCTGGAGGCCGACCACATCATCGCCGCCACCGGCTACCGCCCCGACCTCGCCGCCCTGGACTTCCTCGGCCCCGGGCTGCGCGCCGCCCTCGCCCGCACCGGCACCTCTCCGCACCTCGGCCCCGGCTACCGCTCCTCCGTGCCCGGCCTCCACTTCACGGGCCTGTCGGCGGCCGCCACCTACGGCCCGGTGATGCGCTTCGTCGTCGGCACCCAGTACGCCTCCCACCGCCTGGCCACGGCCCTCGCCCGCCCGTCGCCCCACCCACCGCCCCATGGGTCGAGCGGTGAGGTGAGGGGGAGGTGGGGGCGGGGCTGAGCGTCGTCGGGGTGGGGTGGGGAAGGGCGGGGGTCAGGTGCGCCGGGGTGGGGTGGCGATGTCGGTCAGGTCGACGGCGACGGGGAACGGAACGGAGACCTTCAGCTCCTCCCGGAAGATCCCGGTGGCCACGTAGGCGCCGGTGCTGGGCTCCAATTCGAAGACGTGGACGACGGGGCGGTCGTTCTCCTTCTCGACACGCCAGTAGTGCGGGATGCCCGCCCTCGCGTACTTGAGGGGCTTGGTGTCCCGGTCCCGGGAGCGGGAGCTGGGGGAGACGACCTCGACGGCGAGCACGACGTCCGAGGGCTCGAACCGCGTCTGGTCGAGCCCCTGGACGGAGTCGGCGTGCACGACCAGCAGGTCGGGCTCGGGCGCGTTCTGTTCGTCCAGCACGGTGGTCATCTCGCGTGAGACCCAGTACTCGGCGGGCGCCAGTTCCCGGAGGCGGATGTTCAGCGCGTCCACGGTCATGGCGTGGAAGAGCGACTGCGGACTCATGAAGACGAGACTCCCGTCGATCAGCTCCGTGTGGGCCGGCAGGTCGGGGAGTCGGTAGAGGTCTTCGACGGTGTAGCCGCCCTCGGGCGGAATGGGCCACAGGTGCCGACGGGGGGCCTGGCCGGACGGAGGGAACTCGCCTTCGACGCTCATCGGTACTCCCATGGGCCGGAGTCTCGTCGGTCCGCCAAGCCTAGCGGCGGGGATTCCGCACGGTCTCCCCCGGAAGAGCGAGCCCGCCCGCCCTCCCGTCGCCCCACCCACCGCCCCATGGGTCGGGCGGGGAGGTGAGGGGGAGGCGGGGGGAGGTGGGGGCGGGGCCGGGCGTCGTCGGGGTGGGGTGGGCCCGGGGGTGACCGCCGCCCGGGTGCGTGCCGTCGAGGCCGGGAGGGCCGGGGTGGGCCCGTGGCCCCGGGCGGTTCGGCGGGGTCAGCCGGCTGTGCGGGGGATGCGGTTTTCCCAGGTGCGGCGGAACAGTTCGGTTTCGCCCTCGTGGCAGACGACCTCGTTCGTGGTGAGGAAACCGGTGCCGTCCGTCGTGATCGTCGAGCGGGTGGTGACGCGGGCGTCCCAGCCCAGCTCGGGGCGGTGCAGCCGGATCTCCCAGTCGGAGCGGGTGGTGGCCGAGAGCGGATCGTTCTCCTGGATGGTGTAGGTCTCCAGGGCGTTCTCGGTGAACTCCAGCCCGTCCGGGTAGACGCGGGTGCCGCCGTAGCGGGGGTCGACCTCCAGGCGCCAGGTGCCGGCCGCGACGTCCCGGACGACCAGGCGTTCGGGACGCTGTTCGGCTCCGCCGGGGTAGCGCACGCCGAGCGGTTCGGCCTGTTCGGGTTCCTCGAAGGTGATCGGGGCGCGGGCGGCGTCGCCGGACGGGTCGCGGACGGGCAGCTCCAGCTTGCTGGCGGACGGGTCCAGGGCCCAGCCCTCCTCGCTGCCGGGGTGCGGCCAGATCCACGGCCAGTACGCGGAGGAGAGGGCGAGCCGGATGCGGTGTCCGGGCGGGAACGCGTGGCCGATGCCGTTGAGTTCGAAGGTGACGTCCTCGGTGGCGCCGGGCTCCCACTCGACGGGGTGTTCGCGGCCGTGCCGGGTGAGCAGGTTGAGCACGCCGCGGGTGACCAGCGTGGAGGAGCCGTCCGGCGCGACATCGCACACGCGGGCGATGACCTGGCCGCGCGGCACCTGCGAGGTGAGGCGCAGCCGGACCCGCGGCCGGCCCAGGATCTCGACCCGGCCGTCCAGGACGGCGGAGTCGAAGCAGACGGAGCGGCCGTCCTCCTCGCGCTGGTCCGGCGGCAGGTCGGAGTCGTTCCCGAACGGGAAGAACCGGCCCGCGTCGACGCCGGTCTGCTGCGGCGAACGGACCGTCATCAGGCCCTGTCCGGGCAGTTCGTACGGCGTCATCGTCACCGACGGTGAGGGCCAGGTGTCGTCGCCCGTCCAGCGGCCGGGCAGCTCGGGGTAGACGGTGGCCGGCGGGTGCGACTCGCTGATCCAGGAGCGCAGCAGCGGCTCGTCCATGACGCCGGTGTCCACGTCCTTCAGCCAGCGGTCCCACCAGCGCAGGGTCTCCTGGAGGAAGCCGATGGCGGGGCCGGGCGGCAGCCCGCGGTCCGGGTACTGGTGCGACCAGGGGCCGATCAGCCCGCGCACCGGGGCGTCGCTCTCCCGCGGCAGGTGCTCGACCAGCCGCAGCACGGTGTCCCGGTAGGGGTCGTGCCAGCCGCCGACGGCGAGGACGGCGGCCTTGATCGCCGAGTAGTCCTCGCAGACGCTGCCGTGCTTCCAGTACGCGTCCCGCGACTGGTGGCCGAGCCAGGTGTGGATGAACGGGTCGACGGCCTCCAGCCGGCGCCGCCACATGTCCCGCCAGGCGTCGCCGACCTGCGCGGGGTCCGGCGGACGGGAGACGAAGGCGAGCATCGTCGAGGCCCAGGCGTGCATGTCGACGGCGAGCACGGAGCCGCCCATGTAGTGCACGTCGTTGTCGAAGCGGTCGTCGGCCGAGCAGACGGTGACGATCGCCTTGAGCGCCTCGGGGGCGCGGGCCGCCAGCTGGAGGCTGTTGAACCCGCCCCAGGAGATGCCGAACATGCCGACCTTGCCGGCCGACCAGGGCTGTGCCGCCAGCCAGTCGATGACGGCGACGCCGTCGGCCAGCTCCGTCTCGTCGTACTCGTCGCCCGGCAGGCCCTCGGAGTTGCCGTGCCCGCGCACGTCGACGCGGACGGAGACGTAGCCGTGGCCCGCGTACCAGGGGTGGCGCTGGGCGTCGCGCGGGGCGGTCCAGTCGCTGAGCCGGTAGGGCAGGTACTCCAGGAGGACCGGCTGGGGCTCGTCGGTCACGGGGCGCCAGATGCGGGCGTACAGGCGCTCACCGTCGGGCATCGGGATCCAGGCGTCCTCGCGGACGACCCGGTACGGGAACTGGTCGTTGCTGCGGATGTGCATACGCGAATCCTCGGACACCTCGGTGACGGTTCGGGACAAGGGGGGCGGGGGGCGTTCGCGCGGGCCCGTGCGGTAGGGCTGTGCGCGATCCGCCCCCCCCGGGAGCCCGGGGCCCCTCCGCGGGTCCCCGGCGGATTCCGGCGGTCGGCGGGCGGTCAGCGGACGGGGTGCATGGTGCGGCGCAGCCAGGGGGCGAGGGCGAAGACGACGAGGGCGACGACGACGGCGACGGCCCCGTTGAGGGTGAAGTAGAGGCTGTCGGCGATCCGCCCGTAGAACTTCACGGTCTGTGCCTGGATACCGGTGGCCAGGGCGAGGGAGAGGAACCACAGGGCGAGCCCCTGGCTGCTGAAGGCGGCGGGCGCCAGCTTGGTCGTCGCGGCCATGCCGGTGGCCTCCAGCAGCACGTCACCGACACCGATGAACAGCACCGCCAGCGCCACCCACACCAGGCTCATCTCCCAGCCCTCGCCGCTGCGCCCCAGCAGCGTCGGCACCAGGACGAAGAAGCCGAGCCCGCCGAGCAGCACCCCGAGCGCCAGCTTGTTCGAGGCGTGCGGCTGGCGTGCGCCCATGCGCTGCCAGGTGCCCGCGATGAACGGCGCGGACAGCACCGAGACGGCACCCAGCGCCGAACTGATCCAGCTGGAGGGCACGTGGTACCCGAAGACACTGGTGTTCACATGCGCGTCGGTGAGCAGCACCAGCACGGTGTACGACTGGAACAGCACGAAGTTGAAGGCCACCGAGGCCAGCCACAGCACCAGGAAGGGGCGCAGCCGTCCCCGTTCCGTGGCGTCCACCCGGGGGCTGCGCCAGATCACGGTGAAGTACACCACCGGCGCCGCCATGGAGATGTAGGTCAGCGAGTCCACGAACCCGGAGAGCGTGAGCGCGCCGAGCAGCGACAGCGCCACGCACACCGCGGCGACGGCGGCGATCCCGCCGGCGATCAGCCACACCGCGCGCCGCATCGCCGCCGGCGGCAGCGGGAACTCGGCCCCCTCCTTGCGCCCGGCCAGATGCCGCCGCCCGGCCACGTACTGGATCAGACCCAGCGTCATGCCGACGGCGGCGGCGGAGAAGCCCAGATGCCAGTTGATGTCCTCACCGAGCAGCCCGGTGACGATCGGCCCGAAGAAGGCGCCGACGTTGATGCTCATGTAGTAGAGCGAGAACCCGGCGTCGCGGCGCTCGTCGGAGGCCGAGTAGAGCTTGCCGACCATGGCGGCCACGTTCGGCTTCAGCATCCCCGTACCGGCGCTGATCAGGCCCAGCCCGACCCAGGTCGACGCCGGATGCGGCAGCGCCATCGCGTAGTGGCCGCAGGCGATGAGGATGCCGCCGTAGAGCACCGCGTGGTACGAGCCGAGCATCCGGTCGGCGATCCAGCCGCCCGCGACCGACAGCAGATAGACGAGTGTGCTGTAGCCGGCGGCGACGGACGCCGCGGCGCCCGGGTCCATGCCCAGGCCGCTGTCCGCCTCGGAGGCGGAGAAGAACAGCACCAGGATCGCCTGCATGCCCAGGAAGGAGAACCGCTCCCAGATCTCCAGGCCGGAGAGCGGCAGCAGCCCGCGGGGCTGTCCCAGGAACCGGGCCTCGGCGCCGGTGTCCCTCCCCTCGCGCGTACCGTTCTCGGGGCCGCTCCCCGGAGCGGGCTCCTGGCTGGATCCGGAGGGGCCCTGTTGGCTGGATCTGGGGGACACGGATGGTGCTCCTGACACGTTCGGCGTTTCGAGTGCCTCTGCTGTCCCGGAACTCACCGGCGAAACACGAACAAGGGGTGACTTGCAACATATCCCGTATATCCCGGCATGGCGCGCCAAGGGCGGTTAGCAGGGCGGGCGCCGACCGTGATCGTTATGTGACCGGTTACGCTGCCAGGAGATGCCAGGAGAAGCGGCAGCAGCAGTGGCACCCACCCCATGGGCGACACTCGGCCAACCCCGGTCGGCCCCCGGCCGGAACAGAACGTGACCTCGCACGATCCGATCCCGCTGATCGTTCCACGGACACAGACAGGAGTACCCCTCGTGACCGTCGTCGAGCCCTTCGGGCTGAGCGTGCGGGACCAGGCTCTTGAAGCCGATGTCCAGGCAGGGTTGGCGGCCGTCGAGGAGGGCCTCCTGGAGGCCACGAAGAGCGACGTGCCGTTCATCACGGAGGCGGCCCAGCACCTGGTGCGCGCCGGCGGGAAGCGCTTCCGTCCCCTGCTGGTCATGCTCGGGGCCCAGTTCGGCGATCCGTACGCGCCCGGGGTCGTCCCCTCCGCCGTCGTCGTCGAGCTGACGCACCTGGCGACGCTCTACCACGACGACGTCATGGACGAGGCCGACATGCGGCGCGGGGTGCCCAGCGCCAACGCCAACTGGGACAACTCCGTCGCCGTCCTCACCGGCGACTTCCTCTTCGCACGCGCCTCGCACACCCTCGCCGACCTCGGCCCCGAGGCCGTCCGTATCCAGGCCCAGGCGTTCGAACGGCTGGTCACCGGGCAGATCCTGGAGACCGCGGGACCCGCCGAGAGCCAGGACCCGGTCGACCACTACCTCGACGTCATCGCCGGCAAGACCGGCTCCCTCATCGCCGTCGCCGGCCGCTTCGGCGCCATGATGTCCGGCGCCGACGAACGCACCGTCTCCGTCCTCACCCAGTACGGCGAGCGGCTCGGCATCGCCTTCCAGCTCGCCGACGACGTCCTCGACATCGCCAGCGACGAGCAGGAGTCCGGCAAGACCCCGGGCACCGACCTGCGCGAGGGCATCCCCACGCTGCCCGTCCTGTACGTGCGCGCCCGCGCCGCCGGGCCCGACGCGACCGCCGCCGACCGCGAGACGGCCGCCCTGCTCGACGGCGACCTCTCCGACGACGCCCGCCTCGCCGACGCGCTCGCCGCCCTCCGGGCCCACCCGGCCCTGGAGCAGGCCCGTCGCTCCACCGTCCGCTACGCCGACGAGGCCCGCGAGATGCTCGCCCCGCTCCCGGACAACGCCGCCAAGGCCGCGCTGTCCGGGCTGTGCACGGCCGTCGTCGAGCGCGCGGGCTGAACTTCCGGGCGCCGCGGGCCCCCGCGGCCTCCGAACCGCCCGCGCGGGGCCGAACTTCCCGCGTCCCGCCCCGAGATGGGACGGCGCGGACCCCGAGACGGGACGGCACGGACACCGAGACGCGACGGCGCGGCCCCTGAGAGGGGCGGGCTCCGACCCTGAGAGGGGCGGCTTCCGACCCTGAGAGGGGCGGCTCGGGCCCAGCCCTGCGCAGGAGGGCCCCTCCTCCCGCCGGAGTACCCCGAGTTGCCTCCGGCGGTTGACGCCGGTCGTCCGGTCATCTGGTGCGATGGACCGCACACCCCGCACCGATCCGGGTGACAATGGCGGCAAGGGGTGGACGAGTGCGACCTTGGAACCGCCGCCGAACACGGAGGTAGGACAGACAGATGGCACAGATCCGACCGAACAAGCCCCGGCACAAGGCGGTGCGCTACGCCGTGCCCGTCGCCGTCGCGGGTGTCGCAGCAGCCACCGTCGGCCTGGTACCGGCCCTGGCCAGCACCGGCGCTCCCGACCTGCCGAAGATCACGGCCGAGCAACTGGTCGCCAAGATGGCCGAGTCCGATGTCCAGCACATGTCCGGGACGGTGAAGGTCGACGCCGATCTCGGCCTTCCCTCCCTGCCGGGCGGCTCCGGCGGCCCGGGCGGCTTCGGCGGCCCGCAGGGCGGGGGACACGACGGGGGAGGGGACGGCAGTTCCGGCAAGCAGGCCGACGGCTCCGGCGCGGCGCCCGGTGCGAAGCTCACCGAACTGGCGTCCGGCGAGCACACGCTGCGCGTCGCGATGGACGGGCCCGACAAGCACAAGCTGTCCGTCGTCGAGGACGCCTCGGAGTACAGCATCGTCCACAACGCACGGGACGTGTGGGCCTACGACAGCGGCAGCAACAGCGCCTGGCACGCCCGTTCGCCCCGGTCCGGCGCGGCGCACGGCGGCTCGGCCGCCGAGTCCGTCACGCCGCAGAAGGCGGCACAGCAGGCCCTCGACGCGGTCGGCAAGTCCGCTTCCGTCACCGTCGACGGCACGGCGAAGATCGCCGACCGCGACGCCTACCAGCTGGTGATCAAGCCGAAGAACGCCCCCGACTCGACGATCGGCGCCGTCCGCATAGCGGTCGACGCCGACAACGGCACCCCGCTGAAGTTCACCCTCACCCCGCACGACGGCGGCAAGCCGGTCGTCGACATCGCCTACCAGGACGTCGACTTCGGCAAGCCCGCGGCCAAGACCTTCGAGTTCAGCCCGCCGAAGGGGACGAAGGTGACGGAGGCGGACCCGGAGAAGCTCGGCGAGCGCGGCAAGTCCGGCGAGCACGGTGAGCACGGCAAGCCCGGTGCGGGCGGGCCGCTCGGCCGGCCCGGGGACGGCGCGCTGCTGGAAGGCGAGGGCCCGCAGAAGGCGCTGGAGGGCCTGTCCGGGCTGAACATCGTCGGCAAGGGCGGCGACTGGAACAAGGTCGCCGAGTTCGACACCGGTATGAAGGGCGCCCTCTCGGGACTCACCGGCTCCGGCGCCGGAGCCGGCAAGGACCCCGGCAAGGGCGGCGCCGGCCCCGACGCCGGGAAGCTGCTCGACAGCCTCACCGACGAGGTGAAGGGCGACTTCGGCACCGGCCGCGTCGTCAGCACCCGGCTCGTCAACGCACTGATGACGGAGGACGGCAAGGTGTACGTAGGTGCCGTGACGAAGGAGGGCCTGATCAAGGCCGCCGAGTCCGCCGCCGAGTAACACCGCTGCCCCGCCTCTCCGAAGGGCCCGGCCCACCCGCGGGCCGGGCCCTTCACCACGACCCTGCCCCGCCCGCCTCGCGAACGGCCGGGCCCGGCCCCTGCTGAGCCACCGTCCGTCCACCGTCCGTCCACCGTCCGTCCACCATCCGGCCGCCGTCCGGGCGTCCGGCGCGGAACGGACGGCGGTCCGGGACCGTTCACGGGGAAGGGCTCCGCCGCCGGGGCCCGCACCGCACGGCGGAACGGACACCCGGCGACGCCCGCGGCGGACCGACGACGGAGGAGACACATGCCACAGCCGAACGGCGCGGACGGCACGACTCCGCAGTCCGACACGACCGCGCCGAGAGGGCGCGGACCGTCCGGCGGCGGCTCCGTGGACGCGGGTTCGTCCGGCGGTGGCTCTGCCGGTGCCGGTTCGTCCGATGGCGGCTCTGCGGCTGTCGGTTCGTCCGGTGGCGGTGCGGGCGGTGCGGGCGGCGCGGGGGCGCCCGGCGACAGGAGCGGCGACGCGGGTCCGTCCGGCGGCGGCACCAGCGGTGCGGAGGCGGAACCGTCCGGTGGCGGCGCGAGCGGTGCGGGGGCGGTCGGCAGGGGGAGCGCCGAAGCGGGCGCGGCCCCCGGCGGGTTCGGGGGAGCGGCTTCCGGCCGGGGCGCGGTGATCGCCACCCGGGGGCTCACCAAGCGGTACCGGGGCGGGCAACTCGCCGTCGACCGGCTCGACCTCACCGTCCCCCGCGGCAGCGTCTTCGGCTTCCTCGGCCCCAACGGCTCCGGCAAGACGACGACGATCCGCATGCTGCTGGGCCTCATCGGCGCCACCGACGGCACGGTTCGGTTGCTGGACGAGCCCATGCCCGACGCCGCCCGGCGGGTACTGCCCCGCGTCGGCGCACTCATCGAGGGCCCCGCCCTCTACGGCTTCCTCTCCGGCCGGGAGAACCTCGTCCGGTTCGACGCCGCCGACCCCACGGCCGATCCGCGTACCCGCCGTGCCCGCGTCGAAGAGGCCCTGGACCGGGTCGGACTCCGGGCCGCGGCGGGCAAGAAGGCGCGTGCCTACTCCCTCGGCATGAAGCAGCGCCTCGGCCTGGCCGCCGCGCTGCTCCAGCCCCGCGAACTGCTGGTCCTGGACGAGCCGACGAACGGCCTCGACCCGCAGGGCATGCGTGAGATCCGCACGCTCGTACGGGAGCTGGCCGGGGACGGCATCACCGTCTTCCTCTCCTCCCATCTGCTGGACGAGATCGAGCAGGTGTGCACCCACACGGCCGTCATGAACAGGGGCGCCCTGATCACCCAGGGCACCGTCGCCGAGGTGACCGGCGGCTCCGCCGCGGCCCGCGGTCGGCTCACCGTCCTCACACCCGACGCCGGGGACGCCGCGCGCGTCCTCAAGGAGCACGGCGTCACCGACCTCGTCACCGACGGCGACACGCTCACCGGTGACCCGCCGGAGGGCACCGACGTCGCCGATCTCAACACCGCCCTCGTCCGCGCGGGGATCCGGGTCCGCTCCTTCGGGGTGCAACGGGCCTCGCTGGAGGACGTGTTCGTCTCGCTCACCGGGGAGGGTTTCGATGTCGCGGGCTGACACGGCAACCGACACGGCAACTGACACAGCGGCCGGCGCAGCGGCCGACACAGGGCGTGCCGGAGCCGGAACGGCCCGGCCCGTCGCCCCGCCGGCCGCCCCCGCCCCCGCCCCCGGCCTCGGCGCCGGTGCAGGCCGGGGCCCCGGCGCGGCCCTCGGCCTGTTCCGCAGCGAACTCACCCTCACCTTCCGCCGCTGGCGCAGCCTCGCCCTGCTCGGCATCCTCGCCGTCCTGCCGATCGTCGTCGGCATCGCGGTCAAGATCGAGACGAGCGACGGCGGTTCGGTCGGTGGCGGCGGAGGCGAAGGCCCCGCGTTCATCTCGCAGGTCACCAACAACGGCCTGTTCCTCGTGTTCACCTCACTCGCCGCCACGCTGCCGTTCTTCCTGCCGATGGCGGTCGGCGTGATCGCGGGCGACGCCATCGCGGGCGAGGCGGCCTCCGGCACCCTCCGCTATCTGCTCGTCGCCCCCGCCGGACGCACCCGCCTGCTGCTGGCGAAGTTCACGACGGTGCTGGTCTTCTGCCTGGCCGCCACCCTCGTCGTGGCAGCCTCCGCCCTCGCCACCGGCGCGCTGCTCTTCCCCACCGGCGAGGTCACCCTGCTGTCCGGCACCTCGGTACCGTTCTCGGAGGGTCTGCTGAGGGCCCTGGCCATCGCCGCCACGGTGGCGGCCAGCCTCGTCGGGCTCGCCGCGCTCGGCCTGTTCGTCTCGACGCTGACCAACAGCGGGATCGCGGCCATGGCCACCACCGTCGGACTCGTCATCACCGTGCAGATCGTCGACACGATCCCCCAGCTCGACGTCGTCCACCCGTACCTGTTCCCCCACTACTGGCTCAGCTTCAGCGACCTGCTGCGCGACCCGGTCTACTGGGACCACCTCACCAAGAACTTCGGCCTCCAGGCGCTCTACACAGCCCTCTTCGGCTCAGCAGCCTGGGCCCGCTTCACCACCCGCGACGTCACGGCCTGACCGACGGCCCTGTCCGAAGAAGAGGGAAGCGCACGAAGGCGGGGGCTGGCGAGACAGGGAGGACCTTGGGCGAACCATGCAAACGTTGCCGTCGTGATCCAGCGGCTCGTGCCATACACGAGTCCGACTTCTTCTCCCCGACTCACGCACGACGCGCTTTTACCCCTGCGGGCGGTGCCCTCCCCGAAAGGTAACAGCCGGAACGATCTGCTGCGGGCTCAGCTCTACTGATCTGAGTCGATGCGCCCCATCAGCCTGGCCAGCGCATCGTCGTAGACGGCATCACTTTCTGGGAGCAACTCCTTCATCTTGGTGAAGAATTCGGTGCCTGCACGCTGAAGCGTCGCAACGAACTCGCTTTCGCTGACGGAGGCGACCCGGCGGACGTCGTCATACGTGAGAGAAACAAGGAGCATCCCGCCGCCCACCTGCTTGAATCCGAAACGGATCGGCTGATCCGGAAAGTACGTCGCCACTTCATCGCTGTGGCGGAAGTCCGAGACCATGTTGCAGATGTAGGCCCACAGGTGATCGACGTCGTCCCACAGCTCTCGATCCAGGATCTGCACCCCATTGATCGTCAGATCGATTGCGCCCTCGACGTGCCGTGGGTCCGGCGGAGACTGTGAGGCGTGCGAAATCTCGATGAATTGACCGGTCTCGGTGCGGAGGTATGAGACGACATCGATCACGGTCGCTCCTTAGAGAGTTCCAGGGTAGAACTGGCCGACATGGCCATTTCTGATACCCACCACGTAGTTGACGCCATTCACCTTTCCTTCAATTTGATACATTCTTGAGGTGCGGGAAGCCACTGCGTCTCGATTCTGGCGCAGCACCTCGGTGATGGTGTCCTCGACATCTTGTACGGACATTTCCTTGTCGAGGAAGGACTGCTTCTTCTTGACTGATCCATCCCAGTATTTTGGATGATGCCTCTCCAGGAAATGGGTCATATCTTTTTTGTCGACCAGTAGTTGTTTGTTGCCGAACTGGTAATTCTTGCTCCTCCAGTCTTTGAGGGCGTTCTGAACCGTGCATGTGGCGAGGCCCAGTGGGTCTATCTGCCCATGCGGATTATCAACGTAAGCCCGGTCGTTCGGCCCAGCCCCCAACCCCAGCGGGTCAGCCGAAAGGTACCGTCCGCCCTCCGGGTCGTAGTACCGGAAGTAGTTGTAGTGGAGGCCGGATTCGGGGTCTGCGTACTGGCCTGGGAAGCGGAGGGGGCAGGTGAGGGTGTCTCCGGCTTCCGTTGAGGCGGGGGGTGGGAGGGGAGTGCCCCAGAGGGTGGTGCGGTGTTGCCAGGTCAGCTCGCCGGTGGGGGTGAGGAGTTCGGTGGGGGTGCCGGTGAGGTCGGTGAGGACGGCGTGGAAGCGGGGCGCCGTGGTGTGGGGGTCGGTGAGTTTGGTGAGGAGGGATTGGCCGGGGATGCGGGTGAGGGGTGTGTGGTCGGTCTGGGTGAGGGGGCGGTGGGTGCCGGGGGCGTGGTCCCAGGTGGTGGTGCGGCCTTCGTGGGTGGTTTGTTCGGCGAGGCGGGTGCCGTCCCAGGTGAAGGTGAGGGTGTGGCCGTCGGGGCCGGTTTTGGCGACGCGGCGGCCGAGGGCGTCGTAGGTGTAGGTCCATACGGCGCCGTCGGGGGTGCGTAGCCGGGTGAGCTGGTCCTCGGCGTTCCAGGTGTGGGTCCAGGTGCGGCGTCGGCCGTCGAGGAGGCGGCGGCAGGTGGAGATGCGGCGGCCGGCGGCGTCGTGCAGGTAGGTGGTGCGGCCGGCGCGGTGCTGGAGGGTGCCGGTGTTCTCGCGTTCCCCGTTGGCCGGATGGTGCGGTGCCTCGGCGTGGGTGAGGTTGCCGGCCGGGCCGTAGGCGTAGGTCTCGTGCCAGCCGTGGGCGCTCACCCGGTGTACGCGGCCGGTGGCGGTGAGGCCGAACCTGCGGGTGCCGGTGGCGAGTTCGCGGATCTCGGTGAGGTGGCCGTCGGGGCGGTAGGTGTAGGCGCGGTGCTGGGCGAGGGCCGAGGGGGTGCGGGCGGTCTGTGTGGTGAGGCGGTCGGCGGCGTCCCACTGCTGGGTGAGGGTGAGGTCGCCGGTGCGGCGTTCGGTTTCGCGGCCCGCGGCGTCGTGGCTGAAGGTCAACGTGCCGTGGTCGGTGGCCAGTTCGGTGGGGCGGCCCTCGGCGTCGTAGCTCCAGGTGGAGGTGATGCCGGAGGGGGTGGTGCGGTGGGTGCGGCGGCCGAGGACGTCGTAGGCGTAGGTGACGGTGCGGGGGCTGGTCTCCGCCGTGGACGCGGATCCGGCTGTTGCCTCGGGCCCGGCGGGGACGGCGGTCGACGGTTCGGCGCCGGACGTCCTCCGTTCCGTCGGGCGGGCTGCCGGGGACGGGGTCGACCCGCCAGGAGGCCTGCCGAAAAGGACTGTGGTCTCGGTCAGGACGCGGCCGAGGGGGTCGTGGGTGAACGTGAGGTCGGTGGCGGGTGTGGTGGCCCGGGTGAGGTGTCCGGCCTCGTCGTAGGTGAAGCGGGTCACCGCGCCGGTGGTGAGGTCGTGTTGGGCGGTGACGCGGCCGAGGGTGTCGCGGGTGTAGCGGAGGGTTTCGGCCGCGGCGTTGGTGCGGCCGAGCAGGAGGCCGTCGGGGTCGAGTGCGTAGGTGAGACGGGCGCCGTTGAAGTCGGTTTCGGAGGTGAGGCGTCCGGCCGGGTCGTAGGTGTAGGTCCAGTGGCGGCCCTGGGGGTTGGTGACGCGGGTGAGCCGCATCTCGGTGTCGTAGGTGAAGGTGTAGGTGGCGCCGTCGGGGTCGGTGCGGCGCAGGGGGACGTCGAAGGGGCCGGGCTCGTAGGTGGTGGTGTGGCCGGCCGCGTCGGTGTGCCCGAGCAGGTTGCCCTCGCCGTCCCAGGTCCAGGTTTCGCGGGCCCCGGTGGCGTCCTCACGCCAGGCGGGCCGGCCCTCCACCGTCCAGGCCATGCGGGTGGTGTGGCCCAGCGGATCGGTGATCGCGGTGATGCGGCCGAAGGTGTCGCGCCGGACGTGGGTGGTGTGTCCGAGTGCGTCGGTGACGGCTGTCGGGAGTCCTGCCGGGTCCGGGACGATCCGGCGGGTGTGGCCGAGTGCGTCGATGACGGCGGTGAGGTGGCCGCGCGGGGTGTACCGGTAGCGGGTGGTGGCGCCGGCCGGGTCGACGGTGGCGGTGAGATTCCCGGCCTCGTCGTAGGTGTGCTGCCACCGGGCTCCGCCCGGCTCGCGGATCAGGGTGGGCAGGTGGAGCGCGTTGTGTTCGACGGTGGTGACGGTGCCGTCGGGGTGGGTGACGGAGACGAGGTTGTCGTACGCGTCGTAGGCGTAGCGGGTGGTGCGGCCGGACGGTTCGGTGACGGTCACGGGTGCGGTGCCGTGCGCGTTCCATTCCGTGCGGGTGGTGTGGCCGAGCGGATCGGTCTCCTCGACGACCTGTCCCTCGGTGTTCCAGCGGCAGATGCGGCGTCCGCCGTAGGAGTCGGTGAGGACCGTGGTGCGCGCGGCGTCGTCGTAGGTGAAGCGGTTGGCGTAGATGCCGTCGGGGCCCGCGGTGGCCACGACGCGTCCCGCGGTGTCGTACTCGTAGCGGAAGAGGGTGCCGTTGCGGTCCTGCCAGGTGAGCATGCGCCCGGCCGAGTCGTAGGTGAACCGCAGCGCCTTACCGGTGGAGTTGACGACCTCGGCGAGATTGCCTGCCTCGTCGTAGGCGTACCGCAGCACCGTGGTGCCGGGGGCGGACGAGCCGGACGCGGCGGCGTAGGGCGAGGGCGCCTCGTCCATGAGGCGTAGGGCGGTGACCCTACGGTTCTCGGTCTCGACGGTGACGTAGTAGCCACCGGAGTGCCGCAGCCCGGTCGGTACTCCGCCGGCGTCGCGTTCGATGTCCACCCGCTCGCCGTTGCGGTCCTCCCAGCAGGCCAGGGGGAGGCAGATGACGCCGTCCTCCTCGGTGGGGCCGGGATCGGCGAATGTGCGGACGAGGCCGGAGTGCGGGTCCGTGACCCGCATGGCACCGTCGGGCCCGCCGTCCCACTCCAGCGTCCAGCGGGCCCCCTTCGCGGGCAGCACCGGGACCCCGGGTTCCGGTACGGGGAAGACCAGACGCATGCCGTCGGCACCGGCGTAGACCACGCCGTCGGCGTCGAGCTGGACGTGCTCGTCCAGCGTCGAGGCCCAACTGGGGCCGAAGCACACGCCCGCACGGTAGGAGGACAGGTGCGTGCGGGAGACGACGAGGGGGAGCGCGCCGGGGAGCGACAGGTCCGTCTGCTCCATGAACATGTCGCCGCCGGCCACATCGACCGGCTCGCCCCGGCCCGGCAGGTCCTTGCCCCTGCGCGCGGCGGACGGCGGGATCAGCTGGCTGCGCAGCGAGGACGGCCGCAGGGCCACGGGGCGCTCCAGCGAGAACGTGCCGCGGGAGAGCGGCCCCAGCACCGCGCCGGTCAGCGATCCCGTCTTCGCCGCGTTGGCGACCTCGTCCAGGCTGTAGCCGTCCTGGTGGCCCGTGGCGATCCGCACCGACTGGGCGACGGCCAGGTCCATCGTCGCGGATTCCACACCGCCCAGCGCGGCGAGGACCACGGCGTCCGCGAAGATCTGGGCGGCTCTGGCGGAGATGTTCACTCCGGCCGCTGCTCCCATGGCGAGGACTTCTCCGACCACGCCCTCGGCGAGCAGGTCGGAGGCGCCCGCCGTGGCGGGGGTGAAGGCGATGGCGAGGACGATGGCCGTGGCGCTGATGCTGATCTCGGTCCACAGCCGGTCGACTTCCTTGTCGATCTGGTCGGCCACTCCGTCCAGACCCTTGGCCAGCTTCTTGGCGGCCCTGGACAGGTTGCGCAGCCAGCCGTCGGTGTCGTCCTTGCCCACGTACCGGCGCCAGAAGTGCTCGAAGGCATCGACGGCTTCGCCGCTGTTGATCTCGATGATCGAACCGGCCGACTTGTTGGTGGCCGCGATCACGTCGTCGACGTTTTCGGCGAAGTCCCGCCATGCCTGGGCCGCGTCCCGCAGCTTCCCCGGGTCCCCGTCGGGCCATTTCAGGCCCACCGTCTCCAGCGCCGCCTTGGCCTTCTCCGCCGTGGCGTCGAGGAAGCTCACTTGTCTTCGCCGCCGTCCGCGCCGTCGCCCTTCCCGCCCTCGGCGGCGACGCGGGTGAACATGCCCTTGATCAGGTCCTCGTTGTCGACGTGCCCGTCCTTCATGTCGTCCAGGGCTTCGTGGATGCTCACCAGCCCGAGCACGAGGATGCCCGCGGTGCTCTCCACCGACTTACGGGCCTGAATATAGGGCTTCTCGAACTCCTCCTCGATGTTGCCGTCGGTGCCCCACGGCTTGCCCAGTCCGTCGAGCTTGGTGATCAGCGTGGTCAACGCCGTGCTGAGCTTCTTGCTCTGGGTGCCGAACACCGGTGCGGCCAGCCTGAGTTCGGGTACGCCGATCCCCAGGACCTCGCCGCCCTTGCCGGCGCCCGCGCCGTAGTCCGAGGTCGTCGTCTGGGCGAGCTGCATGTGCGGGGAGTTCGTGGGCTCTGACACCGGGAAGCTCCTGCGGAACGTGTGATTTTCGGCTGACGAGCGCGGTGCAGCAGCCTACGTCCGGGTTCGCCGCGCGGTACAGGTGGTGCTCGGACAGGGCATGCGGGCGCACTCCGGGGGCGGGGAGCGGGCGTTGTGCCGGTGTGGTCGGCCTCGGTCGGGAATGCGCGCGTGGTGGCGGGACTTGACCAGGTGAGGGAAGTCGGGCCGGGAGGCGGAAGATCGAAATCCGGCTCGCAGCAGTCGACTTGGGGAGGCGGTCCGCTGATGCGTGTGTCGTACGAGGTGTTCCACAAGGACGTCGCGGAGCTGGTGCGGTTCTATGTCGCCGTGCTGGGGTTCGAGGGGCCGGAGAACCCCGGGGCCTCGGACTATGTCGTCGTCACCCGCGGGGAGGTGCGGGTGGGCTGCTGCCGGCACGGTGACGCGGACGACACGCCGCGCAAGCCGCCGGCGGGGAGCGAGATCGTGCTACGGGTCGACGACGTCGAGGCGGAGCACGCCCGGGTCGTCGCCGCGGGCTGGCCGCTGGCCGATCCGTTGATGACGCGGCCGTGGGGCATGACGGACTTCCGGGTGTTCGACCCGTCCGGGCAGTATCTGCGGATCACGAACACGAGAGCTGCCGCCGGGGAGTCGTCCGGGGCGGGGGAGTAGGCGGGCTGTCGGGGCCCGGGCGCACGGCTCGTGGTGGCCGGTCGCCGGCCCGGGGTCCCGGTCTGGCCGGGGATCCTCGGGCCGAGGTCTCAGACCGGGCCGGGCCGCCGGTGCGGAAGGGTCAGGACGGCTGCCGGTCCGGGGACGGTTCGGGGCCGGTGGTGGCCGTCTCCTGGCCGGACTTGGCCGCGGCCTGCACGGCCGCATCGCGGAGCGCGGCCCGCCCCTTGCGCGCGGTGCGCAGCGCGTCCCAGGTGAGGATGCAGAGCGCGGCCCAGACGAGACCGAAGCCTGCCCAGCGCTCGGGGGGCATCTCCTCGTGGAAGACGGTCAGGCCGAGGATGAACATGAACGCCGGGGCCATGTACTGGAGGAGGCCGATGGTGGAGAGGGGGAGGCGGACGGCGGCGCCGCCGAAGAAGATCAGGGGGAGGGCGGTGGCCAGGCCGGAGAAGACGAGCAGCAGGGTGTGGCCGACGCCGTCGGTGGTGAAGGTGGAGTCGCCGCGCGCCCAGAGGTAGCAGAGGAAGCCGAGCGCGGGCAGGAACTGGATGGCGGTCTCGGCGCTGAAGCCCTCGACGCCGTCGAGCTTCACATGCTTCTTGATGAGGCCGTAGGTGGCGAAGGACAGGGCCAGGCAGAGCGAGAGCCAGGGCAGCTTGCCGTAGGCGAAGGTCATCACGACGACGGCGAGGGCGCCGATGCCGACGGCCACCCACTGGGCGGTGCGCAGCCGTTCGCGCAGCAGGAGCACGCCGAAGGCGATGGAGACCAGCGGGTTGATGAAGTAGCCGAGCGAGGACTCCAGGACGCGGTCGGCGCTCACGGACCAGATGAACAGGCCCCAGTTGACGGTGATCGTCATGGCGGCGAGGACGACGAGTCCGAGCTTCTTGGGCTGCCGTATCAGCGCGGGCACCCAGGACCAGCGGCGCAGCAGGGCCAGGACGAGCAGTGCGGTGGGCAGGGACCAGACCATGCGGTGGGAGAGGACCTCGCCGGCTCCGGTGTCCTGGAGGGCGTGCCAGTAGAGGGGCAGCAGGCCCCACATGCCGTAGGCACCGAACCCGAACAGCAGACCGGTGCGCTGTGTGCTCCGCGATCCCATGGCCGCCCCCTCCTCATGGTCGTGCCGGCCACCCGAAGGTAATGGGGCGGGACGGGGCGTGTCATTTCCGTTTCGCATTTCGGTCCTGTCGGCTGGATCACGTCGCCGGACCCTCGCTCGTCGCCGGGCCCCGCCGGTGCCGGGCCCTCATGCGCAGCGTCCCAGCACGGCCGCGTCGTCGCGCCCGGAGGCGGCCGTACGGCGTACCCCTGGCGCCCCGCGCCCCGGGCGGGCAGCGCCGAGGCCCGGCACCCTCGGTGGGTACCGGGCCTCGGCGGTGGTGCGCGGGCGGCGGCTCAGCCGACGATCGTCCAGGTGTCGTTGCCGTGCATCAGCGCGGACAGATCGCCCTTGCCGTGCTGCTCGACGGCGAGTTCGAGCTGCTCGGCCATCTGCGTCTCGTACACCGGCCGTTGCACGTTCCGCAGGACGCCGATCGGGGTGTGGTGCAGCGTCTGCGGGTCGGCGAGGCGGGAGAGGGCGAAGGCCGTGGCGGGCGAGGTGCTCGTCGCGTCGTGCACGAGGACGCCGTCGGTGCCCTCCTCACGGACGTCGACGATGCGCAGCTCGCCGGTGGACGGATCGCGGACGACGCCGTGGGTGCCGAGCCCGTCGCCGTCCTCCAGCGGGGTGCCGAAGCGGATCGGTTCGCCGTGCTCCAGCCGGATCACCGCCTGCTGGGCCTGCTCCTTGTCCTTGAGGACCTCGAAGGCGCCGTCGTTGAAGATGTTGCAGTTCTGGTAGATCTCCACGAGCGCCGTGCCCGGGTGGTCGGCGGCGGCGCGCAGCACGCTGGTGAGGTGCTTGCGGTCGGAGTCGACGGTGCGGGCGACGAACGACGCCTCGGCGCCCAGCGCGAGCGAGACCGGGTTGAACGGCGCCTCCAGCGAGCCCATCGGCGTCGACTTGGTGATCTTGCCGGACTCGGAGGTGGGGCTGTACTGGCCCTTGGTGAGCCCGTAGATCCGGTTGTTGAACAGCAGGATCTTGAGGTTCACATTGCGCCGCAGCGCGTGGATGAGGTGGTTGCCGCCGATGGACAGCGCGTCCCCGTCACCCGTGACCACCCAGACGCTCAGATCGCGGCGGGCCGCGGCGAGGCCCGTGGCGATGGCCGGGGCGCGGCCGTGGATGGAGTGCACCCCGTAGGTGTTCATGTAGTAGGGGAAGCGCGAGGAGCAGCCGATGCCCGAGACGAAGACGATGTTCTCCTTCGCCAGGCCCAGCTCCGGCATGAAGCCCTGCACGGCGGCGAGCACGGCGTAGTCGCCGCAGCCCGGGCACCAGCGGACCTCCTGGTCGGACTTGAAGTCCTTCATCGACTGCTTGCCGACCGCCTTGGGCACCAGCGAGAGCGCCTGCGGGCCGCCGGCCTCCTGCGTGGGAGCAGCGGGCTCAGCCATGTGCGATGGCCTCCTTGAGTGCGGTCGCGAGCTGCTCGGCCTTGAAGGGCAGTCCGCGTACCTGCGTGTACGACTGCGCGTCGACGAGGTACCGGGCCCGGACGAGCGTGGCCAGCTGGCCGAGGTTCATCTCGGGCACGATGACCTTGTCGTAACGCCGCAGCACCTCCCCGAGATTCCCCGGGAACGGGTTGAGATGGCGCAGATGCGCCTGGGCGATCGCGTCGCCGCCGCGGCGCACGCGCCGCACGGCCGCCGTGATCGGTCCGAACGTCGAACCCCAGCCCAGCACCAGGACCCTGGCGTTCCCGGTCGGGTCGCTCACCTCGACGTCCGGCACCTCGACGCCGTCGACCTTGGCCTGCCGGGTGCGGACCATGAAGTCGTGGTTGGCCGGGTCGTAGGAGATGTTGCCGGTGCCGTCCTGCTTCTCGATGCCGCCGATGCGGTGTTCCAGGCCGGGCGTCCCGGGCACGGCCCAGGGGCGCGCGAGGGTCTGCGGATCGCGCTTGTACGGCCAGAACACCTCGGTGCCGTCGTCCAGTTCGTGGTTGGCCGCGGAGGCGAACCGCACACGCAGATCGGGCAGCGAGTCGACCTCCGGGATGCGCCACGGCTCGGAGCCGTTGGCCAGATAGCCGTCGGACAGCAGGAAGACCGGCGTGCGGTAGGTGAGCGCGATACGGGCGGCGTCCAGCGCGGCGGTGAAGCAGTCGGCCGGGGTGGCCGGCGCGACGATCGGCACCGGGGCCTCGCCGTTGCGCCCGTACATGGCCTGGAGCAGGTCGGCCTGTTCGGTCTTGGTCGGCAGGCCGGTCGAGGGGCCGCCGCGCTGGATGTCCACGATCAGCAGCGGCAGTTCGAGCGAGACGGCCAGCCCGATCGTCTCCGACTTGAGCGCGACGCCGGGCCCGGAGGTGGTGGTCACGGCCAGGGAGCCGCCGAAGGCCGCGCCGAGGGCGGCGCCGATACCGGCGATCTCGTCCTCGGCCTGGAAGGTGCGCACGCCGAAGTTCTTGTGCTTGCTCAGCTCGTGCAGCACATCGGAGGCCGGGGTGATCGGGTACGAGCCGAGGAACAGCGGCAGGTCCGACTGCTGAGACGCGGCGATCAGCCCGTAGGACAGCGCCAGATTGCCGGAGATGTTCCGGTACGTCCCCGGAGGGAAGGCGGCCGAGGCCGGGGCGACCTCGTAGGAGACGGCGAAGTCCTCCGTCGTCTCGCCGAAGTTCCAGCCGGCGCGGAAGGCCGCGATGTTCGCGTCCGCGATCGTCGGCTTCTTGGCGAACTTGGCGCGCAGGAACGCTTCGGTCTGCTCCGTCGGCCGGTGGTACATCCACGACAGCAGGCCCAGCGCGAACATGTTCTTGGAGCGCCCGGCCTCCTTGCGGCCCAGCTCGTACTCCTTGAGTGCCTCGACGGTGAGCGTCGTCAGCGGCACCTGGTGGACGCTGTACCCGTCCAGCGAGCCGTCCTCCAGCGGGCTGGCGTCGTAGCCGACCTTCGCCATCGCACGCTTGGTGAACTCGTCGGTGTTGACGATGATCTCGGCGCCGCGCGGCACATCGGCGATGTTCGCCTTCAGCGCGGCCGGGTTCATGGCCACGAGCACGTCCGGTGCGTCGCCCGGCGTGAGGATGTCGTGGTCGGCGAAGTGCAGCTGGAAGCTGGAGACACCCGGCAGCGTGCCCGCGGGGGCGCGGATCTCGGCCGGGAAGTTCGGCAGGGTCGACAGGTCGTTGCCGAACGACGCCGTCTCGGAGGTGAAGCGGTCGCCGGTGAGCTGCATGCCGTCACCGGAGTCGCCCGCGAACCGGATGATCACCCGGTCCAGGCGCCGCACCTCCTTGTCCTGCACGCCGTCCTGGGCGCTCCCTTCGACGCCCCCCTCGTCCTGTCCGCTGCCCGGGCCCCCTCCGGGGCCGGACTGCTGCCCGACTGGGCTACTGACCTGACTGGTCACGGTGGATCGGACCTCCCTCAAGGCGGCGGCTCGCCAGCCATCGTACGTCGCTAAGGGTTACCTTCCCCCGGCTGTTCCCATGCTGGACAGCGATCTGAGACGCCGTGAAGACCGCACCCGGTCGCCGGCTCCCGGCGTACGACCCGGCCCCACCGGCGCACGACCCGGCGTACGGGCCTCAGCTTCCGTGCTCTGCCTGGCCGTTCGTCCGGTCGGGTGGCGGGCCGGCGGCCGGCGGGAGATCAGGAACCGAGGTAGGTGAGCACCGCCAGCACCCGGCGGTGATCCGCGTCACTCTGCGACAGGCCGAGCTTCAGAAAGATGTTGCTCACATGCTTCTCGACCGCACCGTGGCTGACCACCAGCTGCTGGGCGATCGCCGCGTTCGTCCGGCCCTCGGCCATCAGCCCCAGCACCTCGCGCTCGCGCGGGGTCAGCCCCGCCAGCACGTCCTGCTTGCGGCTGCGCCCCAGCAGCTGTGCCACGACCTCCGGATCGAGGGCCGTGCCGCCCGCCGCCACCCGGGCGACCGCGTCGACGAACTCGCGCACCTCCGCCACCCGGTCCTTCAGCAGATAGCCGACGCCCCTGCTGGCCCCGGCCAGCAGCTCCGTGGCGTACTGCTCCTCCACGTACTGCGAGAGGACCAGCACCCCCAGGCCCTCGTGGCGCTGCCGCAGCTGTACGGCGGCGCGCACCCCCTCGTCGGTGTGCGTCGGCGGCATCCGGACGTCCGCGACGACGACGTCCGGCAGCTGTCCCTCGTCCGCCAGCTCGCCGACGGTCTTCACCAGCGCCTCGCCGTCCCCGACACCGGCCACCACCTCGTGCCCGCTGTCGGTCAGCAGCCGCGTCAGGCCCTCGCGCAGCAGGACCGAGTCCTCCGCGATCACGATCCGCACACCGCGCTCCACGCTGCCCCCTGCCGGTCGTCTCCCCTGCGAAAGTGCCCCCAGCATCCCAGATTCCGGGACAACCCACCCGGGGCCCGGTGCGCCGCGTGCGGGGTCACCCGGGGTTCTTCCAGGGGAGTTCGGCGGTGACCTCGGTGGGGCCGCCGGCGGGGGAGCTGATGAGCAGCAGGCCGTCGATGGCGTTCAGGCGCTGGGTGAGACCGGTGAGCCCGGTGCCGCCCGCGGTGGTGGCGCCGCCGCGGCCGTCGTCGCTGATGTGCAGAAGCAGGCGGTCGCGGGTGGCCCAGGTGTCGATGTGGGCCCGGGTGGCGCGGCTGTGCTTGGAGATGTTCTGGAGGAGTTCGGAGGCGGTGTAGTAGGCGATGGCCTCGATGGCGGGCGGGGGACGGTGCGGGAGGTCGATGGTGGTGGTGACGGGCACGGTGCAGCGGGCGGTGAGGGCGGAGAGCGCGGGGCCGAGCCCCCGGTCGGTGAGGATGGCGGGGTGGATCCCGCGGGCCAGGTCGCGGAGTTCCTGGAGGGCCTGTTTGGCCTCCTGGTGGGCGTGGTCGACCATGCGGGCCGCGGTGTGCGGGTCGTCGGGGAGCTTCTCCTTCGCGAGGCCCAGCTCCATGGCGAGGGAGACGAGCCGGGCCTGCGCGCCGTCGTGCAGGTTGCGTTCGATGCGGCGCAGATCGGCGGCAGCGGCGTCGACCACCACCCCGCGGTCCGACTCCAGCTGTGCGACGCGCCGCTCCAGCACGTCCGACGGCCCCAGCAGTGCCAGCACCAGCAGCCGGTCCACCTGCGTCAGCCCCCGCGCCGCCCACGGCAGTACGGGGAAGCACAGCAGTGCACAGAAAACCGAGCAGAAGCTCAGCCAGCCCCAGGGCAGCCGGATGAACGCGTAGAGCGCGTGCCGCCAGGCCACCGGGTCGCGCAGCTGTGCCCACACCCAGCCCACGAAGCCGGGGTGCTCGGCGCGCAGCGGGCTCGGCTCGCGCAGCTCCAGCCGCAGCAGCAGCCGGGCGCGGGCCCGCTCCACGCGGGCGATCCCCCGGCAGCCGAGCAGCAGCAGTGCCAGGACGGGCAGACCGAAGACCAGGACGGAGGTCAGCCCGCCGACGAGGACGCAGACGGCGATGTAGCAGAACGCGAGCGTGTCCACGAACGGGTTCAGCAGCAGATGCAGGACCTCCCGCGCGGTCCCGGCCGGGCGCGGGGAGGAGGGGGAGCGGCTCGCGGTCATGCGGTTCAGCGTGCCGGGCCCGCCGGGGCGGCCGCCATGGGGGTGCGCGGGGGTCCCGGGGTGGGGAGAACCCCACCACCGGCCTCGCCGGGCGTGCTCCGGGCCGTGGACAGCGGAGCGTGACGGGGCGGTCCAAAGCGTGCACCACAGGGCCTAGACTCCCGTGCGTACAGATCGTCGAACGTTCCGCGACGTCCCGGCCGCCGGGCGCGGGACGGTGCGGGGCGGGAGCGGAACGAGACCGAAGGACGGGGAGGACGTGCCGGACTACTTCCACGGCTACTCGGTCGTCGGGCTGGTCGCGGTCGTCGGTGTGCTCTTCGTCGCCGTGGCCTTCGCGGCGGGCCGGCTGCTGCGCCCGGTCGTGCCGACGCAGGAGAAGATGCTCACCTATGAGTGCGGTGTCGACCCGGTCGGCGAGGGCTGGGCCCACACGCAGATCCGCTACTACGTCTACGCCTTCCTGTACGTCGTCTTCGCCGTCGACTCCGTTTTCCTCTTCCCTTGGGCGACGGTTTTCGCCGCTCCCGGGTTCGGCGGGATCACGCTCGCGGAGATGTTCGTCTTCCTCGGCTTCCTCGCCGTCGGACTGCTGTACGCGTACAAGAAGGGCGTCCTGGAGTGGACGTGACACGAAACACGACGGACCTTCCGGCACCCGTGCGCCTCGGGCCGCTGGCCCGGCTGGCTCCGGAACCGATGAAGGTGGTGCTCAACTGGGGCCGCCGCTACAGCCTCTGGGTCTTCAACTTCGGGCTGGCCTGCTGCGCCATCGAGTTCATCGCCGCGTCGATGTCCCGGCACGACTTCATCCGGCTCGGCGTCATCCCGTTCGCGCCGGGGCCCCGGCAGGCGGACCTCATGGTCGTCTCGGGCACGGTCACCGACAAGATGGCCCCCGCCGTCAAACGGCTGTACGAGCAGATGCCCGAGCCGAAGTATGTGATCTCGTTCGGTGCCTGCTCCAACTGCGGTGGCCCGTACTGGGATTCGTACTCCGTGACCAAGGGCGTCGACCAGATCATCCCCGTCGACGTCTACGTCCCCGGCTGCCCGCCGCGTCCCGAGGCGCTGCTGCAAGGCATCCTCAAGCTCCAGGAGAAGATCGCCGAGGAGTCCACGGCGGACCGCTACACCGCGCGGCCCGGTGCCCCCGCGGCCCCCTCGGCCGCCGCGCTGACCAGCGGCCTCGTCGCACCGCCCACCGCCTCCCCGACGCCCTCGGACGGCCCGTCCGGCGGGGCGCCGGCCGGTGAAGCCCGGGACGCCCGGGACGCCGACAAGGCAGCCGGTACGGGCGGTGCGGACGGCGACGGCGCCGGCGGCGAGGAGGCCGGACGGTGACCGGGCCGGACGAGACGACGGAGCCCACGGGGACGACGGGATGGCTGCCGCGCCCCACCGAGGACCTGTTCGGGGAGGGCGCCACGGCCGAGGAGGCGTACGACCTGCTCACCGTCGACGTCCCCGCCGACGGCTGGCTGGACGCCCTGACCGTCGCCCGTGACGACCTGGGCTGCACGTTCTTCGACTGGCTCAGCGCCGTCGACGAGCCGGGCACCGGCTTCCGCGTCTGCGCCCATGTGGTGGCGCTGCCCGGGCCGCCGCCGGGCCGGCCGTCCGACACGGAGAGCGGCGGCGGGCTGCGCCGTCTCCTGCTGCGTACGACCGTGCCGCACGAGGAGCCGACGCTGCCGACGGCGACCGGCGTCCACGCGGGCGCGGCCTGGCACGAGCGCGAGACCCACGAGATGTTCGGCATCGTCTTCGCCGGGCACCCCGATCTCGCGCCTCTGCTGCTGCCGGACTCCTTCGAGGGACATCCGCTGCGCAAGGACTTCGTGCTGGCGGCCCGGGTCGTCAAGGCGTGGCCCGGGGCCAAGGAACCCGGCGAGTCCGGGCACGGCGGACCCAAGCGCCGCCAGATGCTGCCGCCCGGCGTGCCCGACCCGAACGAGTGGGGCCCGCTCAAGGGACAGCTGCCGCCCGCGCCCACCCGTGAACGCCCGCGCCGGGCCCGTGGCGCCGACGGCCCGAGGCGCACCCGCACCGCGTCCGGTGGCTCCGCCTCCCAGGCCGGCGACTCCGCGGCGCAGACCCCGCGGGGGCCGGAGGGGCCCGAGGCCCCGCAGTCTCCGGACGCCGGGGGAGCCGCCCCGCAGGCCGGTGGGGAGACGCCCCGTACCCCGCGCCGGATGCGCTCCGCCGGCGGCGGCTCGGCCTCGCAGCGCGCCGCGGGAGGCGGGGCGTCCGCCCGGCCGCGCCGGATGCGCTCGGCGAGCGGCGGCTCCGCGTCCCAGCGCGGCCCGGCACCGGCGGACGAGCCGTCCGGACCGGCGGGCGAACCGTCCGCCGCCGCGGGCGGACCGTCCGGGACCGGCACCGGCTCCGCGAAGGAGCCGCCCCGCTCGACGGACGCGCCCTGGCACCACGCCCGCCCGGCGCACGGGGACGACGCCCCTGCCGGGGAAGCCCCCGACAAGGAAGCCCCCGACAGGGAAGCTGACAAGGAAGCTCCTGCCAAGGAGTCCTCCGCCGGGGAAGCCCCTGCCGGGGAGAACCGGGCCGAGCCGGCGCCCGGGCCGGGGGCCTCGCAGGACGACGACGGGCGGGGAGGCGACGACTGATGGACGCGCTGGACGTGACCGTCCGCATCGTCGCGGTGCTGCTCGCCTTCCTCGTGCTGCCCCTGCTCGTCGGGCAGACGGAGCACAAGGTCATGGCGCACATGCAGGGCCGGGTGGGCCCGATGTACGCGGGCGGCTTCCACGGCTGGGCACAACTCGTCGCCGACGGGGTCAAGTTCGCACAGAAGGAGGACATCGTCCCGGCGGGCGCGGACCGCCGCGTCTTCCAACTCGCCCCGGCCCTCGCGCTGTTGCCGTATCTGCTGGTGCTGGTGGCGATCCCCGTCGCGCCGGGCGGCGGCGTCGCACAGGCGCTGGACGCCGGGATCTTCTTCGTGCTGGCGGTGATGGGCGTCGGGATCCTCGGCTCGCTCATGGGCGGCTGGGCCTCGGCGAACAAGTTCTCCCTGCTCGGCGGCCTGCGTACCGCGGCCCAGCTGATGGCGTACGAGCTGCCGATGCTGCTGGCGGCGGCGTCCGTGGCGATGGCGGCCGGCACCCTGTCGCTGCCGGGGATCCTCGGCGTCTGGGAGTGGTGGTGGCTGCCCTGGCAGCTGATCGGCGGCGTCGTGTTCTTCACGGCGGGCCTGGCCGAGCTGCAACGCCCGCCGTTCGACGCACCCGTCGCGGACTCGGAGATCATCTTCGGTGCGTACACCGAGTACACCGGGCTGCGCTTCGCGCTCTTCCTGCTCGCCGAGTACGCGGGCATCGTCGTGCTCTCCGCGCTCACAGCTGTGCTGTTCCTCGGCGGCTGGCACGGCCCGTTCGCGGACGGCCTGGGCTGGCTGTGGACGCTGCTGAAGACGGGCGTCCTCGCGTTCGGCGTCATCTGGCTGCGGGTGAGCTATCCGCGGCTGCGCGAGGACCAGATCCAGCGGCTGTCGTGGACGGTGCTCGTTCCGCTCGCGCTCGTCCAGATCGCCCTCACCGGTGTCGTCAAGGTGGTGATGTAGGTGTCGCGGCCCGGCCGGCACGAGGCACAGGGGAGCGGGGAGCCGGAGGACGGCGGCAGCAGCCGCGGAAGTCAGCACCGGCACGACCGGCACGACCGGCACAGCAGTGACGTCGAGCGTGGGAACGACGGGAGCAAGGAGCGGAAGGTGTTCGGCACCGGCCTGGCCAAGGGGCTCGCGGTCACGCTGCGCACGATGACCCGGCGCGCGGTCACCGAGCACTACCCGGAGGCGCAGCCCGAACTGCCGCCCCGCACCCGCGGGGTGATCGGTCTGTTCGAGGAGAACTGCACGGTGTGCATGCTGTGCGCCCGCGAGTGCCCCGACTGGTGCATCTACATCGACTCGCACAAGGAGACGGTGCCGCCCGCTGCGCCCGGCGGGCGCGAGCGCAGCCGCAATGTGCTGGACCGCTTCGCCATCGACTTCGCCCTGTGCATGTACTGCGGCATCTGTATCGAGGTCTGCCCGTTCGACGCACTGTTCTGGTCGCCCGAGTTCGAGTACGCGGAGACGGACATCCACGAACTGACGCACGAGCGCGACAAGCTGCGCGCCTGGATGTGGACGGTGCCCGAGCCGCCGGCGCTCGACGAGGCGGCCGAGGACGCCAAGGAGCTGGCCACGGCCCGCAGGACGGCCGACAAGCTCGCCGCCCAGGAGCGGGCCGAGGCGTCCGGCGGGCGGGGCGCACAGGGCGGCGACGGCCCCGGGGAGGGCGCCTCGTGACGCTCGCCGCCGGGCACCCCGGCTTTCTGTCCCCGACCGGCGTGGAGGTCGTCTTCCTCCTCGTCGGTCTCGTCACCCTGGGCGCTGCGATCGTCACCGTCACCACCCGGCAGCTGGTGCACGCGGCGCTGTGGCTGGTGGCCGCGCTCGGCGGGGTCGCCGTCGAATATCTGCTGCTGACGGCGGAGTTCATCGCCTGGGTGCAGGTGCTGATCTATGTGGGCTCCGTCGTCGTGCTGCTGCTGTTCGGGCTGATGCTGACCAGGGCGCCCATCGGGCGGTCGCCGGACGCCGACGCCACCCGCCGCTGGCCGGCGCTCGTCGTGGCGCTCGCCGCGGCCGGCACGCTCGTCACGGTCGTCGTCGACGCCTTCCGGTCCACCTGGGTGGAGGTCGACGGCGCGGTGGCCGGGGCCTCGAAGGTCACCGGCGTCGCCCTGTTCCGGCACTGGGTGCTGCCCTTCGAGGCGCTGTCGGTGCTGCTGCTGGCGGCGCTCGTCGGCGCCATCGTGCTGTCCCGGCGCAGCGGGGACGGCGCGGGCCGGACCGGAGGCCGCCGCGCGGACGAGCGGGGCGGAAAGGGGCGCAGCTGATGCATCTCGCCTATCCGGCCGTTCTCGCGGTACTGCTGTTCTGCGTCGGCCTGTACGGCGTGCTGGCCCGGCGGAACGCCGTACTGGTGCTGATGTCGGTCGAGTTGATGCTCAACGCCGTCAATCTGAACCTCGTCGCGTTCGACGTGTGGCTGCGCGACTCCCTGCACGCCGGGCAGGCGCTCACGCTGTTCACCGTCGCGCTCGCTGCCGCCGAGATCGGCATCGGGCTGGCCATCGTCCTCCAGGTGTACCGCAACCGCGGCACCTCGGACATCGACCGGCTCCGCGACCTGCGTGAGGACGCCGACCCGCCGCCGTCGCCCGCACATCTGCCGTTGCGGACGGACGCGCAGGAGACCGAGCAGGAACTCGCACAGCAGAGCCGGGAAAACGGCCGGGAGCAGAAACTCGCGCAGCAGGGGCGGGAAACGTCCGCAGGGGGGCAGACCGAGTGAGCACCATCGTCCTCGCCGCGCTCGTCCCCGCCCTGCCGGCGCTCGGCGCCGTCTTCGGGCTGCTGCTGGGCCGCACCGCGCCCGGCTTCGTGCGTCCCCTCGCGGTGCTGCCCACGCTCGCCGCGACCGTGCTGGCGGTGCTCGTCGCCGTCCGGCAGGGCGGCGGCCCGGCCCTGCGCGCAGCCACCGAGCTGGCGCCGACGGGCAACGACGCGCTCGCCGTCCATCTCGCCCTGAACCTCGACGGGTTCGCCGTCCTCGTCGCGGTGCTGGTCGGCGTCGTGGCGTCGTGCGTGCAGCTGTACTCGACGGGCTATCTGCGCGAGGACCCGCGCTATCCGTCGTATGCCGCGCTGGTCTCGCTGTTCACCGCGGCCATGCTGCTCGTCGTCTACAGCGACGACCTGATCGTGCTGCTCGTCGGCTGGGAAGTCATGGGCATCTGCTCGTACTTCCTCGTCGGGCACTACTGGGAGACACCGGCGGCGCGGTCGGCCTCGCTGAAGGCGTTCCTGGTCACCAAGCTCGGCGACGTGCCGTTCTTGATCGGCATCCTCGCGCTGGCGTCCGAAACGGGCTCCTTCCGCATCAGCACCGTCCTGGCCCGGCTCACCTCGCCGCTGTCGGGGACGGACCTCGCCCATCCGACGCTGATCGCCCTGCTGCTGCTCGCCGGGGTCGCCGGCAAGTCGGCGCTGTTCCCGCTGCACTCCTGGCTGCCCGACGCCATGGCGGGCCCGACGCCGGTCTCGGCGCTGATCCACGCCGCGACGATGGTCGCGTCCGGTGTGTACGTCGTCGGCCGTCTGCTGCCGGTGTTCACCGCCTCCGCCGCCGCGCTGGTCGTGCTGGCCGTCGTCGCCGGCGTCACGATGACCGGCGCCGCGCTGGCCGCGCTCGCCCAGGACGACGTCAAACGCGTGCTCGCCTACTCGACGATCAGCCAGCTCGCGTACATGGCGGGTGCACTGGCCGTCGGCGACCGCGGCGCCTCCGTCTTCCATCTGCTGACGCACGGCGCGTTCAAGGCACTGCTGTTCCTGTCCGCCGGTGTCCTCATCCACGCCGCCGGCACCAACTCGCTGACGGTGATGTCCCGCACCGGCGGCCTCGCCAGGCGGGTGCCGGACGCCTTCTGGACGATGAGCATCGCCCTGCTGGCGCTGGCCGCGATCCCGCCGTTCTCCGGCTTCTTCTCCAAGGAGGCCGTCCTGGCGGCCGCCGAGCACGCCGCGTTCGGAGAGGAGGCCGGGATCCCGGCCGCGGCCGGCTGGCTGGTGCTCGTCGCCGGCCTGGTCACGGCGCTGCTCACCGCCTCCTACGCAGTACGGCTGTGGCTGCTGGCCTACCGTCCCCCGGTCGCCCCGCCGCAGGGCGCCCCCGGCCCGGTGCGCGCGCGTGCGGAGGCGGACACGAAGGCCGCCGAGGGCGTTCCCGAACACGTGCCGCAGCAGGCGCCCGAGACGGCGCTCGCCGCCCCCGAACCCGTCCACGAAAAGGACGGACAGCTGCGCGAGCCCGCCGTGATGACGACCGTGCTGTGGGTGCTCGCCGTGCCCTCCCTCGTGCTGGGCCTCGGTTTCCTCCCGCTGCCCGACTGGTTCGACGGCCGCTCCCTCGCCCCCACCGTCACCACCTCCGTGCTCGCCACCGGCGTCTCCCTCGTCGGCGGCCTCGTCACCTACGCGACCTGGCGGCACTCCGCCACGCTGGCCGCCGCCCGCCCGCACGGCGACCCGGACCCCGGCCTGCTGCTGCTCGGGCCGCTGCACCGGCACGCAGCCGCCGGCTTCCACCTCGACGCGCTGTACACGGCCGCGGTCGTCCGCCCGGTGCGCGGCGCCGCACAGCTGGTGCGCTTCTTCGACCGCGCCGTCGTCGACACCTATGTGCACGGGGCCGGCCACGGAGCCCGCCTGCTGGGCGCCGCCGTGCGCCGCGCGCAGACCGGCAACGTGCAGACGTACCTCGGCGCGCTGCTCACGGGCACCCTCGTGCTCGCCGTCGTCGCCGTGCTCGCCGCGACCGGAAACGGAGGGGCGTGACCGTGATCCCGCTCGACGAGAGCGTGCTGCGCTGGCTGCTCGCCGCCGTCGTCGTCCTGCCGCTGCTCGGCGCCCTCGGCGCGCTGCTCCCCGCACCGCCCGGACTGCGCGGCCGCGGCCCCGAACAGGCCGTGCTCCGGCACGGCGTGACGGTGACCGGGGCCGTGCTCGCCGCCGCTGTCGTCCTCGCCCTCGGCTTCGACCACGACCGGCCCGGCCGCATGCAGGCGCAGACCGACCTCAGCTGGGTCCCCGCACTGGGCGTACGGCTGCATCTGGGCGTGGACGGCATTTCGCTGCCTCTGCTGGTGCTGACCGCGCTGCTGACGTTCCTGTGCGCCCTGTACGGCTACTTCCGCATGCCGCAGGGGCCCGCGCCCAAGGCGTTCGTCGCGCTGCTGCTGCTCCTGGAAAGCGGCAGCCTGGCGGCCTTCGCGGTCCTGGACCTGGTGCTGTTCTTCCTGGCGTTCGAGATGGTCCTCGTCCCGATGTACTTCCTCATCGCCCGCTGGGGCGGTGCCGGACGGCAGCACGCCGCCTGGAAGTTCGTGCTGTACACGCTGCTCGGCTCCGTCGTCATGCTGCTCGGCCTGCTCGTCCTCGGGCTGAACGCCGGCACCTTCGACATGGTGCGCCTCGCCGAGCAGCACGGCTCCGGCCTGGGCCACGGCGTCCAGGTGCTCGCCGCCCTCGCCATCGGGCTCGGCCTCGCCGTGAAGGCGCCCATGTGGCCGCTGCACAGCTGGCTGCCCGACGCGCACACCGCCGCGCCCACCACGGGTTCGGTGCTGCTCGCCGGCGTCCTGCTGAAGATGGGCACCTACGGCTTCGTCCGCATCCTGCTGCCGGCCGTGCCCGAGGGCGCGCACACCTTCGCGCCCTATCTGGCCGCCTTCGGCGTCGTCGGGATCATCTACGGTTCGCTGGCCTGCCTGGCGCTCGCCCGGCGCGGCGCCGGCGGCGACCTCAAGCGGCTCGTCGCCTACTCCTCCGTCGGCCACATGGGCTTCGTCCTGCTGGGCATCGCCACCCTCACCAGGACCGGCGTCAACGGCGCCCTGTTCGCGAACATCGCGCACGGCCTCGTCACCGGTCTGCTGTTCTTCCTCGCCGGCGCCCTGAAGGACCGCACCGGAACCCTCGACCTCGACGCGCTCGCCGGGCGCACCGGTGCCGCGCTGTACGGCAGGGCTCCCCGGCTCGGCGGGCTGCTCGCCTTCGGCGCCGTCGCCTCCCTCGGCCTGCCCGGGCTCGCCGGGTTCTGGGGCGAACTGCTCGCCCTGCTCGGCTCCTACGACCCGGCGCCCGGCCTCAGCAGGCCCGCGTTCCTCGTCTTCCTCGCCCTCGGCGCCCTGGGCACCCTCCTGACGGCGGCCTATCTGCTCGTCGTCGTCCGGCGGGTGTGCGCGGGCGATCCCGCGGCGGAGCCCGGGCCCGGGGTGTTCGCCGGCACCGTTCCCGACGTCCGGGGCCACGAGTTCGCCGCCTGGACGCCCCTGGTCGTCCTCACCGTCCTGGCCGGACTGTGGCCCGCGCTGCTGCTCGGGCTGACCGAACCGGCCGTGCAGCACCTCCTGCCGGGAGTCAGCCGATGACCGCGCCGACAGCCGCCCTCGCGACCGGCCTCGCCGGTCCCGGACAGCACCTCGCCCGGGGCGCCGGGAACCCCGGGGCCCCGGGGAGCGCGGAAAGCCTGGTGCAGAGCGTCGACTGGGCGGCGATCGCCCCGCCCACGATCGCCGCCGTCGCCGCGCTCGTCGTCCTCGTCGCCGATCTGTTCCTCGGCGAGCGCCGCAAGCCGCTCCTCGGCGCCCTCGCGGCGGCCGCCCTCGCGCTGGCCGGGCTCGCGCTGCTGCCGCTCGTCGGCGAGGACCGCGCGACCTTCTGCCTCACCTCCGGGTCCGGCGCGTGCAGCTACGTCGCCGACCCGTTCACACTCGTCGTCCAGCTGCTCGTGCTCGGCGGCGCCTTCGTCACCGCGCTGCTCTCGCTCCCCGCCGTCCGCCAGGAGCGGCTGCCCGCCGGGGAATTCTGGTTCCTGCTGCTGTCGTCGGCCGCCGGTGCCGCACTGCTGCCGGCCGCCCGGGATCTGGCCACCCTGGTGATCGCCCTGGAGGTCGCCTCCCTGCCGGCGTTCGCGCTCGTCGGCCTGCGGCGCGGGGAGCGGCTCTCCTCCGAGGCCGCGCTCAAGTTCTTCCTGTCCTCGGTCACCGCGACCGCCGTCATGCTGCTGGGCGTCGGCTTCGTCTACGCGGCGACCGGCAGCCTGCATCTGCGCGACATCGCCGAGGGCCTGCCCGCCGTCGACGGCCGGCTGGGCACGCTCGCCGCCACGGGCGTCGTGCTCACCCTGGTCGGCTTCGCCTTCAAGACGGCCGCCGCGCCCTTCCACTTCTGGGTGCCGGAAACCTATGTGGGCGCCCCCGTGCCCGTCGCCGCCTATCTGTCGGTCGTCGGCAAGGCCGCCGGCTTCTCCGGCCTGATCCTCGTCACCGTCCGCGCCTTCCCGTCCTACGCGCACGTCTGGGGCCCGGTGCTGGCGGTGCTCGCCGCGCTCACCATGAGCGTCGGCAACCTCGCGGCCCTGCGCCAGCGGCCGGACCGCCCGCACAGCGCGGTACGGCTGCTCGCCTGGTCCTCCGTCGGCCAGGCCGGATACCTGCTCGTCCCGCCGGCCGCCGCCGGCTGGGCCGACCGGCCCGGAGATCCCGTCGGCGCGACGCTCGCCTACGCGCTGATGTACGCCGTGGTCAACCTCGGCGCGTTCGCCGTCGTCTGCGCGCTGCGGCCCGCCGGCGGCGACGCCCGCATCGAGGCACACCGCGGACTGGCGGCGGGCCGCCCCGTGGTGGCCCTGGCCCTCGCCTTCTTCCTGCTGTGCCTGGCCGGGCTGCCGCCGGGCGTCATCGGGCTGTTCGCCAAGGTCACCGTCTTCGGCGCGGCCGTCGACGCGGGGCTGGGCTGGCTCGCCGTCGTCATGGCCGTCAACGTCGTGATCGCCCTCGTGTACTACCTGCGCTGGACAGCTGTCCTCTTCCGCCCCGGGCAGCCCTCGGACGGGGCCCGCGTGCCGTTCCCCGCGCCTTTGACGGCGGTGATCGCGCTCACCGGCGTGCTCGCCCTCGCCGTCTCCGGAGCACCGCAGCTCATCCTCCGCTTTGCCGGGATGACGCTCTTCTGAGCCGGGCGCCCGCCGGAGCCGAACCTTCCACAGCTGTGGACGCGTCCCCGCCGACGGGACGGCCGCGACCGGCCGTACCCGGCATCTCTTCGGAGGGGGACGACGGATGAGCATCGACAGACGCACACTGCTGAAGGGGACGGCCGCCGCCGGCGCGGCGCTCCCGCTGGGCGCGCTCGCCACGGGCCCGGCCCAGGCGGCTCCGGCGTACGAGATCGCCGTGCTGGACGTGAACCGGAACAACGTCTGTGTCTTCGACCGGAACGGCGCGTTCACCGACGACCGCATCAAGTGGAGCTTCAACCCGGGCTGGGGCGACGTCCTGGAGACCCGCTTCCGGGACACCACCAACGACGGCTCCGTCTTCCTGCTCGCCGGCGGCGGCCCCGGCAAGGGCAAGGGGCACGCGGAGATCCGCCGGCGCGCGGACGAGAAGCTGCTGTGGAAGGCGACGTTCGACAACTATCCGCACTGCGTCGAGCGCGTACGCGGCCCCGGAGCCGTGATCGTGGCGGGCACCCGCACCGACCCCGGCAAGGAGGGCGGCTCCCTCCACCTGTTCGCCCCGACGAACGGCTCCATCAGCTCACTGAAGTATCTGCGCTCCTACCCGTTCCACCAGGCGCACGGTGTGCTGTGGGACCCGCTCTTCGGTCTGCTGTGGGCGGTCGGCGGCACCGCGCTGCGCTCGTACCGCGTCGAGGGCACCTACCAGGACATCCGCCTCGTCCAGGCCGGCGAGTGGAAGATCGCCGGCAACGGCCACGACGTCCAGCCCGACTACACCGACACCAACGTCCTCTACGTCACCGACTCCGGCCACGTGTACCGGGTCGACAAGCGCAACCCGGCCGCCATGGAGGTCAGCAGCACCCGCAAATATGTGAAGTCCTTCTCGCGGCACCGCAGCGGCGAGGGTGTGTGGACCTCGGCACCGCAGGACGCGAGCAACCCGTTCGGCACCTCCTGGGTGCACTTCCGCTGGCCGTCGGCCGCGACCCAGCGTCCGGGCGGCCGCCTGTACAAGGCCCGCCTCGTCGAGACGGCGTACCAGTGACGGCCCGCAGCTGACACCCCGCACCGGCGACCCGGCGGCGAAAAGGTCCCGCAGCAGAGGAGCAGCGAAAAGGGGCCACAGCAGAGGAGAGGCAAAAAGGGGTCACAGCAGAGGGGAGAGGCACAAGGCCCCTCGGCCCACGGAGAACGAGGGCGGAAGGGGCCCGGCAGCCAGGCGGACGGTCGGGCCGACGGCAAGGGGGAGAAGGGGCCGACGCCAAGAGGGAGAGGGGGCGACGGGAGAGCGAGCCGGGTCACACCCGCCGCTCTCCCGGCACCCGCAGGGAACCGGCCACAGCCGCGGTGCGTTGTCCGGCCAGGGAGGGTCCACTGGAAGGGGCCGCTGACGGTGGAAGGATCATCCGGCTCAGGGTCCCCCTGTCGCACCACCTGGAGGGCGCACCGTGCACCGCCGGCACAACGGGCTGAAGACGGCCCTGCTTCTCGGGGGGCTGTCCGCTCTCATCCTCGTCGTGGGGAGCTTCTTCGGCACGACGGGCCTGGTCGTGGCGCTGCTCGTCGCGCTGGGCACCAACGCCTACGCGTACTGGAACAGCGACAAGCTGGCCCTGCGCGCCATGCGGGCACGCCCCGTCAGCGAGTTCGAGGCGCCACAGCTGTACCGGATGGTGCGCGAGCTGTCGACGGCCGCGCGCCAGCCGATGCCCCGGCTGTACCTCTCGCCGACGCAGGCCCCGAACGCCTTCGCCACCGGCCGCAACCCCCGCAACGCGGCCGTCTGCTGCACCGACGGCATCCTGCGGCTGCTGGACGAGCGGGAGCTGCGCGGCGTGATCGGCCATGAGCTGAGCCACGTCTACAACCGCGACATCCTGATCTCCTCGGTGGCCGGCGCCCTCGCCTCGGTGGTGCTGTTCCTGGTCAACTTCGCCTGGCTGATCCCCTTCGGCCGCTCCGACGACGACGAGGGCCCGGGCCTGTTCGGCATGCTGCTGATCATGCTGCTGGGGCCGGTGGCCGCCTCCCTCATCCAGCTGGCCGTCTCCCGCTCCCGGGAGTACGAGGCGGACGCCTCCGGGGCCCGGCTCACCGGCGATCCGCTGGCGCTCGCCTCGGCGCTGCGCAAGCTGGAGGCGGGCACCCGTCAGCTGCCGCTGCCGCCGGAGCCCCGCCTGGAGACGGCGAGCCATCTGATGATCGCCAACCCGTTCCGCCGCGGCGACGGCATGACCAAGCTCTTCTCCACGCACCCGCCCATGGCCGACCGTGTCGCCCGGCTGGAGAAAATGGCAGGCTGGGACGGGTGAAGACCCTTCTCAACGTCATCTGGCTGATCTTCTCCGGCCTGTGGATGGCCCTCGGCTATCTCTTCGCCGGGGTCATCTGCTGCATCCTGATCATCACGATCCCCTGGGGCATAGCGTGCTTCAGAATCGCGTCCTACGCGCTGTGGCCCTTCGGCCGGACGACGGTGCAGCGCCACGACGCCGGGGCGCCGTCCGGCATCGGCAACGTGGTCTGGCTGATCTTCGCCGGGATCTGGCTCACCATCGGGCACATCACCCTGGGCATCGCCCTGTGCGTGAGCATCATCGGCATCCCGTTCGGCCTGGCCCACTTCAAGATGGTGCCCATCTCGCTCGTCCCGCTGGGCCGCGAGATCGTCCCCACCGACGCGTCCACCGCCTACCCGCGCTACCGCTGGTGACGAGCGCCCCACCGCGCGCTCCCGCCCGGACGCACTGACGCGGCCACGCCGGAGGGCATGGCCGCGTCGGTGTCCCCGTGCACCCGTCCACCCGTGCGCCCGGTCCGCCGGGGCACGGACCGGACGGTCAGCGGTAGTTGACGAACTGCAACGCGAAGTCGAAGTCCTTGCCCTTCAGCAGGGCGATGACCTCCTGCAAGCTGTCCCGGCTCTTGGACGTGACCCGCAGCTCATCGCCCTGCACCTGCGCCTTGACGCCCTTGGGGCCCTCGTCGCGGATCACCTTCGCGACCTTCTTCGCGTTGTCCTGCGAGATCCCCTCCTGGAGCGTGGCGGCGATCCGGTACTCCTTGCCGGACGCCTGCGGCTCCCCGGTCTCCAGAGCCTTCAGCGAGATGCCCCGCTTGACCAGCTTGGACTGGAAGATGTCGAGCACGGCCTTGACCCGCTCCTCCGAGTTCGCCCGCATCTCGATCTTCTCGCCCGACCACGCGATCGAGGCGTCCACACCCCTGAAGTCGTAGCGCTGGGAGATCTCCTTCGCCGCCTGGTTCAGGGCGTTGTCGACCTCCTGCCGCTCGACCTTCGAGACGATGTCGAAACTGGAGTCGGCCATGGTGAGTTGGCTCCTCGTACGTAGATCCGGCAGAAACAGCCCCCCGACGACGTACGGGGCGGCCGACCGAAAGCCTAGCCACCCGCCCGCCCCGCCCCGGCGCTCCGAGGCCCCTCCGGCCCCGGGCCTCCGCGGAGATCAACCGGGTGGCGAACCACCCCCCTGGATCAGGTATGGTTTACACCGTTGCCACGGCGCACCGCCCACAGCGGGGCGCAGGCAGCACAACCCAGGCGGTGTGCCCGAGCGGCCAAAGGGAGCAGACTGTAAATCTGCCGGCTCAGCCTTCCTAGGTTCGAATCCTAGCGCCGCCACAGAACTGGGAAAGGGCCCCTGACCAGCCATCCGGCAAGGTCAGGGGCCCTTCGCTGTGTTCGGGCGGGGAGGGTGGACCGTCTCACGCCGTGCCCGGGTCGAGGAGGGCGAACGAACCGGCTCGCTCTCTCCCGTCGTTCCCGCACCGGAACTCGGCCGGTCCCCTCACGCCGCGCGGCCCGTCCCTGTCGGGGCGGGCCGCGTCGTGGGGAGTACCCGGCCCCGGCGGCGGGGCTCGTAGGGCCGGCCGGGGTGCTCAGCGGGCGAAGTGGCGGGCGATGCGCAGCTTTCCGAAGTCGACGGTGGCGCCCACGCGTCGGGCGCGGATGAGGACGCCGGCGGTCCGGACGGTGATCATGGCCAGGACCATGAAGATGAACGCCGTGCCGTAGGTGGCGGCCGGGACGTGGTGTTCGGTGGAGAACGTCACGAGGGCGTGGGTGAACCAGTGGGTGGAGCCGTAGGCGAAGCCCATGCGCAGGGCCATCGCGACCGTCCACAGGGCGGCGTAGGGCCAGCCCGCGACGGTGATCAGGCGGGAGTCCGCGGGGTCGCGGCGGACGTCGATCAGGGCGATCGAGGCCAGGCCGAACAGCAGGCCGACCGCGAGCCCGGCCGCTTCGATCAGGTGGGCCGTGCTCCCCGAGGGGATCTCCTTGAGGTACTTGAAGCCGACGCCCGCGACGATCGCCACCGGCAGCAGGAGCCGCCGCGCGTCCGGCCGTCGGGTGCCGAGCTGCGTGGCGAGTATCGCGATGAACAGGCCGGTGTACAGCAGGTAGTCGCCAAGGCTCACGGTGTCTCTCCCACAGGTCGTGCTCGCTGTCTTCGTCCGCCACGATGTATCCCGAGAGATGAATCTGTCAAGATGCATCTGTTGTAGATGCATACACCGGAGATGTAACTTGGGGGTATGGAGATGAGCGAGCTGTACCAGCTCGGCCGCCGCCTGGCCGAGATCGCCTTGGAGGACATGGGGTCCGACGCACCCGATCTCGCCCCCGGCGAGTTCCTGGTCCTCCAGGACCTCTTCCTGAACGGACGCAGCGCCGTGGGGGACATCGCCAAGCGCACCGGCTTGGCCCAGAGCCGCGTCTCCACCAGCGTGCGGAACCTGGTCGGCCGCAACTGGGTCACGACAGCGGCCGACCCCGCCGACGGCCGCAAGACCCTGGTCGAGGTCACCGAGGCCATCCGCACCGCCGGCGACCGGCGCCGCGCCGGAGGCGCCGACAAGCCACTGGCCAACGCCCTGTCCGAGGTGGACGACGACGAACGCGCCACCCTCATCGCCGCGCTCGCGCGACTCCATCAACTCCTCGTCGCGGGCCGCACGCAGCGCCGGTTCCCGGACACCGTCACCACCTGAACCGCCCGGCGGCCCCGCCACGCCTGCCCGAGCACGCGTCGGTCCCGTTCCGGCACGGCGCACCGCCGTACCGGAACGGCTGCCGGGCGGGGCCGCTCGCCCGGCGGGAACCGGAACCGGCGCGGACGGCCGGGCCGGGCGCTGTCACGCGGACGTGGACGCGGTCGGCCCGGCCGAGCGGGGCCCGTCTCGTCGAGGCGCGTCCCGTCCGTGGTCCGCCGTCCCCCGTGCGAGCTACGCGGGGCCTGCCCCTGTGCGGTGATGATTCCGGGGCGTCGCCGTCCCTATAGTTCCCGGGTGATCACTCCTCGGCGGGTCCCGCAGCTGTGGCGGCGGTTCGGTCTCACGGCCTGGTACGCCCCGCTCGGACTGCTGCTCCTGGCCGCGTCGTTCGTGCCGGCGTTCCATACACACGGCACACAGCTGGGCGGGGTCGCGCCGCACTCCTTCGACGTACTGGCCGTCGTGGCGATCGTGTTGCAGTGTCTGCCGCTCCTCGTGTGCCGGCGGTGGCCCGTCGCCGGCCTCGCCGTGGTGGCGGCCGGCTTCGCCCTCGATCAGCTGCGCGGCTACCACTCGTTGGCCGGCACCGCGCTGCCCCTCGCGCTGCTGAGCGTCGGCTGCCACCTCGAACGGCACCGGCGGATCACCGCGTTCGCCTTCTCGGCCGCGTACGTGCCGCTCGCGCTCGTCCTCTCCCGGGTCGGATCGGGGGAGTCGGCGGGCGAGTTCGTGACGTTCTATCTGGCGCTCGTCCTCGCCTGGGCGCTCGGCGCGTGGCTGCGCTCCTCCCGCGCGGCGGAGGCCGAGCGCCGCCGCCGGGTCGCCGAGGACACCCGCGCCGCCGAACGCGCCCGTATCGCCCGGGAGTTGCACGACGTCGTCACCCACCATGTGACGGCGATGGTCGTGCAGGCCGAGGCGGCCCGGTATCTGACGGCGGCGCCCGAGCGGCTGGAGACGGCGCTGACGGCCGTCTCCGACACCGGCCGGCGGGCCGTCACCGATCTGCGGCACCTGCTCGACCTGCTCGACCCCGGCCACGGCACGGAGGCCGGGCCACCGGCGGTCGGCCGGCTGCTCACGCTCGTGGAACAGACGCGGCGGGCGGGCCAGCCGGTGGAGTTCACCGAGGAGGGGACACCGGCGGAGTCGACCGGCAGCGCCGACGTCGTGGCCTACCGGGTCGTCCAGGAGGCGTTGACGAACGCGCTCAAGTACGCCCGGGGGAGCCGTACCTCGGTCCGGGTGCGGCACGGCGAACGGGAGATCCTCGTGGAGGTCGGCACGGAGAGCTCCGGCGAGCAGCCGCCGGACCCCGGCGGCAGCGGGCGCGGCCTGGCCGGTCTCCGGGAGCGGGTGGACGTCCTGGGCGGCGACTTCCACGCCGGCGGCGGCCCGGACGACCGCTTCGTGGTGCGGGCCCGCATACCCGCGGGGAGCCCGTCGTGACCGCCCCGGTACGGGTCCTGATCTGCGACGACCAGGTGCTGGTCCGCACCGGCCTGGCGACGATCATCGATGCGCAGCCCGACCTGGAGCTGGCGGGCGAGTGCGGGGACGGCCGGACGGCGGTCGACCTGGCCCGCCGGCTGCGTCCGGACGTCGTGGTGATGGACGTCCGCATGCCGGTGCTCGACGGCATCGAGGCCACCCGCCTGCTGGCCGGGTCCGGTGTGCCGCACCCGGTCAAGGTGCTCGTGGTGACGACGTTCAATCTCGACGAGTACGTCTACGAGGCGCTGCGCGCGGGGGCGAGCGGCTTCCTGCTGAAGGACGCGCCGCCGGCCCATCTGCTGCACGGGATCCGGACGGTGGCGGCGGGCGCCGCGCTGCTCGCGCCGGAGGTGACCCGCCGCCTCGTCGGCAGGTACGCCGCCCGCATCCGGCCCGCCGGCGGCACCCCGCCCGAACTGCCGCTGACCCCGCGCGAGCTGGAGGTGCTCCGCCTGATCGCCGAGGGCCTCTCCAACAGCGAGATCGCCGGGAGCCTCCGGATCAGCCAGGAGACGGTGAAGACCTTCGTCTCACGCATCCTCACCAAGCTCGATCTCCGCGACCGCGTCCAGGCGGTCGTCTACGCCTACCGCCAGGGCCTGGTGACCTGACGGGCCCTCGGGCCCCGCGCGGGGAGGCGGCGGCCCGAGGGCGACGCGTCAGCTGCCCGAGACGGCCGCGATGGCCTCGGGGATCGGGGTCCGGCCGCCCACCAGCTCCAGCGTCCGGCCCGCCGTACCGGGCGCGTCCAGCAGCCCGACCAGGACGGCGGCCACATCGTCCCGGGTGATCTCGCCGTACCCGGTGGCGTCGGACAGCAGGACCCGGCCGGTGCCGGTGCCGTCGGTGAGCCGGCCGGGGCGCAGGATCGTCCAGTCGAGCCCCGCGCGGGCCCGTACGTCGTCGTCCGCCGCGCCCTTGGCCCGCAGATAGTCGGCGAAGACCGGGTCCATGCCCTCGGGCGTGCCGGCGAGCGAGGAGTCGGCCCGCATCGCCGAGACGACCAGGAGCCGCCGGACACCGGCCTGTTCGGCCGCGTCCGCGAACAGGACGGCCGCGTCCTCGTCCACCGTCTTCTTCCGGGCGCTGCCGCTGCCCGGGCCGGCCCCGGCCGCGAACACCGCGGCGTCGGCACCCTCCAGATGCCGTGCGACCTCCGCCGTGTCCGCCGACTCCAGATCGCAGACGACGGGCTCGGCGCCCGCGGCGAGCAGGTCGCTCGCCTGTTCGGGGCGGCGGACGATGCCCGCCACCTCGTCCCCGCGCCCGGCGAGCAACCGCTCCAGCCGCAGCGCGATCTGACCGTGTCCACCAGCGATGACTGTGCGCATACGACCGACCGTACGCCCTGACGCCCCGGCCCGGCAGAAGCCCGTCCGCGGACGGCCGTCACCCCTGGGACTGCCGCGGCAGCCCCGGATCGGGCGAGGCCGCCAGATCGCAGTACTCGCGCACCGCGCTGGTACGCGCCACGACCCGGCCGCGGTGCACCACGATCCTGCTGTACGCCAGCGAGAGCGCCCCGGCCAGCTCCGCGCCGCGCACGGCCAGCAGCTCGGCGGGGAACCCCGCCTCCACCCGCACCTCCGGCAGCCCCATCGCGGCCCGCGCCCGGGAGCTGACCGCGTCGTAGGCCCGCTCCGGACGGGCCTCACCGTGCGAGGCCAGCAGAAAGGCCGCCTCCAGCGGATCGCCCCTGCCCACCGGGTTGGCCGCGTCCCGCAGCGCCCCGCTGCCCGCGGCCACGGCGACCCCGGCGGCGGCGAGCACCCGCACCGGCGCCACCCGCGAGGGCGACCCGGGCGACGGCCGCTCCAGCATTCCGCAGTTGCCCTGCGGCAGGCAGACGACGGTGACCCCGGCGGCCGCGAGCCGGTCGGCGGTGCGCAGCGCCACCTGGTGCGGCAGCCGGGCCAGCCCCCCGCACGGCCCGAGCGCGACCCCCGGCCTGAGCCCCCCGGCGGCGGCCGCGAGCCGGGCCAGCCGGGCCGGGTCGTCCCCCTCGGTGTGCAGATCGACGGGGCAGCCGTGCTCGGCGGCGACCTCCAGCACGGCCTCCACGTAGCCACCGGGGTCGGGGTCGAGATCGGGGCAGCCGCCGACCGCGCCCGCGCCCATCTTGACGGCGTCCCGCAGCATGGCCAGGCCCTCGGCGCCCGCGGCCCCGGTCAGCAGCCGCGGTACCGCCACCGCCGTCAGCTCCACCAGCCCGCGCAGCGCCCTGCGCGCCTGGAGCACGGCCTCCAGCGAGCGCAGCCCCGCCACGTCCCCGATGTGCACATGGCTGCGCAGCGCCGTCGCACCGTGCCCGAGCTGGAGCAGCGCGGCCTCGGTGGCGCGGCGCTGCACCTCCTCGGGGCCCGGGGCCGCGGCTCCGGGCGCGGGCGGTTCGGCCGTCAGGGCCGTGTCGTAGTGCGCGTGGGGCTCGGCGGGCGCCGGGAGCAGCAGATAGCCGGCCAGATCGACGCGGGAGCCGCCGTCGTGCGCGGTCCGCAGGCTGCCCGCGGTGCCGACGGCCTCGATGCGGTCGCCGACGAGCCGGACGTCGACGGTGCGGCCGTCCGCGAGCCGGGCGCCGCAGAGCACCAGGGAACGCCCGGGCGCGGTGTCCGTGGTCTCCCGTACGTGGTTCCCCGGCTCCCGCGGCTCACTGTCGGTCATCTCGCCCTCCCGCCCTCCCGTCGCCCGCTACCACCCATCATTGTGGGGTTTCGGCAGCGTCGGGGTTGTCGGGACGAGGGTAGGAGCGGGCGGTGAGGGGAAGGTGGAGGAGGCGAATAGTCGTACCGGCGTGGTGCCAGGGCCTGTTGGGGCAGCGGGGGGCCGGCGGGGGTGCGGACGGTACGGATACCGATTTCACGTTTGGCGGCCAGGCGTGTAATGTCTTCATCGCTCGCCCCAATAGCTCAGTCGGCAGAGCGTCTCCATGGTAAGGAGAAGGTCAACGGTTCGATTCCGTTTTGGGGCTCTGATGTGAAGATGCCGTCCGTCCTCGGGCGGAAGGCTCGCCACATCGTGGCGGTGTAGCTCAGTCGGTAGAGCAAGCGGCTCATAATCGCTGTGTCACCGGTTCAAGTCCGGTCACCGCTACTTCACCGACAGTAGCCGGTTGTGGGGTCGGTCCTCCGATCGGCTACTCTTTCTGCGTTAAAACCCGTCCGTTCGTCAAGGAGCACTCAACGTGGCTGCCACAGACGTCCGCCCGAAGATCACGCTGGCCTGCGTGGAGTGCAAGGAGCGGAACTACATCACCAAGAAGAACCGGCGCAACAACCCGGACCGCCTGGAGATGAAGAAGTTCTGCCCGCGCGACAACAGGCACACCCTGCACCGCGAGACGCGCTGACTTCTTCCGAGCGCTGAGGCCGCCCCCGGAACGCCGGGGTCGGCCTCGTGCTGTTTCCGCTCCGGGGTCCCCGCGCGGTGCGGGGATCGCCCGCACCGATCCCAGGAGGCGCCGCGATGGCCATCGACCAGTCCTTCGTCGGGCGGACGTATCCGCCCTCCCGGCCGTACGAGGTCGGCAGGGAGAAGATCCGCGAGTTCGCGCAGGCCATCGGGGACACCAACCCGGCCTGCACCGACGTCGAGGCGGCCGCGGCGCTCGGCCACCCGGATGTGGTCGCTCCCCCCACCTTCGTCTTCGCGCTCTCCTTCGAGGAGGCGTCGCGCGTGGTGCAGGACCCGCAGCTGGGCCTGGACTACAGCCGGGTGGTCCACCGGGACCAGAAGTTCAGCTACACCCGTCCGGTCCGCGCCGGTGATGTGCTGTCCGTCACCTCGACCATCGAGTCGGTCAAGTCCCTCGCGGGCAACGAGATGGTGGCCGTCCGCGGCGAGGTCGAGGACGGTACGGGGGAGCACGTCGTGACCGTGCACACCACCCTGGTGGCGCGCGCGCTGGAAGAGGAGTGACGCAGATGACAGCGAAGGTCGCCTACGCCGATGTCGAGGCCGGCACCGAACTGCCCGCCTGCTCCTTCCCCGTCGACCGTGCCCGGCTGGTGCGCTACGCCGGAGCCTCCGGGGACTTCAACCCGATCCACTGGAACGAGCGCTTCGCCAAGGAGGTCGGGCTCCCGGACGTCATCGCGCACGGGATGTTCACCATGGCCGAGGCCGGGCGCGTGATCACCGACTGGACCGGCGACCCGGGCGCGCTCGTCGAGTACGGCGTGCGCTTCACCAAGCCGGTCGTGGTGCCGGACGACGAGCAGGGCGCCGTCATCGAGGTCACCGGGAAGGTCGCCGCCAAGCTCGACGACGAGGAGCGCACCGTCCGCGTCGATCTCACGGCCACCAGCGCGGGCCAGAAGGTGCTGGGCCTCGCCCGCGCCGTCGTCCGGCTGGGCTGAGGCACCCGGCGGCGGTCCCGCGCGGCGGGCCCGTCCCGGTGGAGCGGTCCGGGGCCTGCCGGGCCGCTCTCGTACTCTTGAGCGCGTGCAGGAACTTCACGTGGAAACCGGTGTCCCTCTCGCCCCCCTCACCACGCTCCGCCTCGGGGGGCCCGCCGCCCGGCTGGTGACGGCGACCACCGACGAGCAAGTGATCGCGGCGGTGCGCGAGGCCGACGACGCCGGGACGCCGCTGCTGATCGTCGCCGGCGGCAGCAATCTGGTCGTCGCCGACGAAGGCTTCGACGGCACCGTCCTGCGCATCGCGACCTCGGGGCTCACCCTCGGCGGCACCCGGCTGGAGCTGGCGGCGGGCGAGAACTGGTCCCAGGCCGTGGCGCACGCCGTGGAGGCGGGGCTGGCCGGCATCGAGTGCCTGGCCGGGATCCCGGGCTCGGCCGGTGCCACGCCGGTGCAGAACGTCGGCGCCTACGGCCAGGAGGTCTCGCGCACCCTGACCGAGGTCGTCGCCTACGACCGGCGCACCCGCGAGATCGTCACCCTGCCGAACGAGGAGTGCGGTTTCGCCTACCGCGACAGCCGGTTCAAGCAGGACCCGGCGCGCCATGTCGTCCTGCGGGTCCGCTTCGCGCTGGAGGACGCGGGCGGGCTGTCGGCGCCGCTGCGGTACGCCGAGACCGCGCGGGTGCTGGGCGTCGAGCCGGGGGAGCGGGTCCCCGCCGCCACCGCGCGGGAGACGGTGCTCAAGCTGCGGGCCGGCAAGGGCATGGTGCTCGACCCGGAGGACCACGACACCTGGTCGGCCGGCTCCTTCTTCACCAACCCGGTGCTGGACGAGGCGCAGTTCGCGGCCTTCCTGGAGCGGGTGCACGAGCGGCTGGGCCCCGACACCGTGCCCCCCGCCTTCCCCGACGGCGAGGGCCGCACCAAGACCTCGGCGGCCTGGCTCATCGACCGCGCCGGCTTCACCAAGGGCTACGGCAGCGGCCCGGCCCGCATCTCCACCAAGCACACCCTGGCGCTCACCAACCGCGGTGCGGCCACCACGGCCGATCTGCTGGCCCTCGCCCGCGAGGTCCGCGACGGAGTGCGGGCGGCCTTCGGCATCACGCTCACCAACGAGCCGGTGACGGTCGGCTGCGCGCTGTAGCCGTACGCGCGCCCGCCTTCGTGGAAGGGGGCGGGACGGGCCTGCCCCGGCGCGCGCCCGGTGCCTGAGCGCCGCCCTGCGCCGGCTCACGCTCCGGCGAACCCGGCCGTGCGCGGGCTCAGTTGGCAACGCCGTAGATCTTCCGCGCGGTGGAGCCGTCCTGTGCCATGGCCAGCACGGCGCCCGCCAGGTCGGCCCGGGTGATCCGGTGCCGGTGCGGTACGGCCGTTCCCTCGCGCAGCTGCCAGGAGCCGGTGCCGGGCTCGTCCGTCAGCTGGGGCGGGCGCACGATCGTCCACCCCAGCCGGCTGCCGCGGATCTCGTTCTCCATCACGGCGAGGTCCGCGTAGACGTTCTTGAAGGCCCGGCGCACCATCGGCAGCATCGTCGCCCGGAACAGTGCGCTCTCGTCCTGCGGCTGGTCGCCCACGGGCGCGGCGCTCACGGCGACGAACCGTTCCACGCCTTCCGCCTCCAGGGCGCGCAGGATGGCGCGCGTTCCCGTCGAGGCGATGCCGGCGCCCTTGTTCGTGGGCGAACCCAGCCCGGAGACCGCGGCGTCCGCGCCGGCGACGAGCGGCCGCAGCTGTGCGGCATCGGTGACGTCCGCCGTGGCCACCTCCAGCTGTGCGTGACGGATCGGCAGCCGGCCGGGATCGCGTACGACGGCGGTCACTTCGTGGCCGGCCGCCACCGCCTGCTCCACCAGTTGCCGGCCGGTCCCGCCGGTCGCGCCGAAGACCGTGATCCGCATGACGGTTCGCCTCTCGCTGGGCAGTAGGTGGGTGAGTGTTCACTCACCTTTAGGGTGTGCGGATGCCCTCCGAGAAGTCAACGCGGCCGGCGCGGGTGCGGATCATCGACGCCGCCGAGCATCTGCTGCGCACCGTCGGCCTCGCGCGCACCACCACCAAGGAGATCGCCCGCGAGGCAGGCTGCTCGGAGGCCGCGCTGTACAAGCACTTCACCGGCAAGGAGGAGCTGTTCGTCCACGTCCTGCGCGAGCGGCTGCCCCGGCTGAACCCGCTCCTGGACGAACTGCGGGCCGACCCCGGCGGGTCCGGGCACGGCCTGGAGCGCAACCTGCTGGACGTCGCCGAGCACGCCGCCCTCTTCTACGAGCAGAGCGTGCCGATCGCCGCCTCCCTGTTCGCCGAACCGGCGCTCAAACAGCGCCACTTCGAGGGCGTGCGCGAGCTGGGCGAGGGCCCCCGCGCACCGCTGCTCGCGCTGGCCGGCTATCTGCGCGCCGAGCAGGAGCGCGGCGCGATCCGGCCGGACGCCGACCCGGACGCCGCCGCCGCCCTGCTCCTGGGGGCGTGCGCCCACCGCGCGTTCCTCTACGACGTCGCCGGCGGCGAGCGACCGCCCGCGTCCGCCCGGGAGTTCGCGCGCGACGTGGTCCGCACCCTTCTGGACGGCCTGGCGCCCGAGCCGCGGGATTGAGCGCGCCGGCGCCGGAACCCGCCGTGCGGTGGAGCGGAGCCACGGTGCTCCTCAGCCCGCCCGGCCCAGCGGCGGACCGTCCGCTTCCGGCAGGCCGGGCTCGGCGGCCAGCCAGGCGTCGATGTCCGCCAGCGTCCGCTTCCGGACGTCCTCGGGCATGACCGAGGCGCGCACCGACTGCCGGGCCAGCTCGGCCAGTTCGGCGTCGTCGAAGCCGTGTGCGCGCCGGGCCAGCTCGTACTGCGCCGCCAGCCGCGCGCCGAACAGCAGCGGATCGTCGGCCCCGAGCGCCATCGGGACCCCGGCCTCCCACAGCGTGCGCAGCGGCACGTCCTCGTGCTTGTCGTAGACGCCCAGCGCGACGTTCGAGGCCGGGCACACCTCGCAGGTCACCTGCCGCTCGGCGAGCCGGGCGAGCAGCCAGGGGTCCTCCGCTGCACGGACGCCGTGCCCGACGCGGCCGGCCCGCAGATCGTCCAGACAGTCCCGGACGCTGCTCGGCCCGGACAGCTCGCCCCCGTGCGGCGCCGCCAGGAGCCCGCCCTCCCGGGCGATGGCGAAGGCCCGGTCGAAGTCCCGTGCGAATCCACGGCGTTCGTCGTTGGACAGCCCGAAGCCGACGATGCCGCGGTCCCGGTACCGCACCGCGAGCCGTGCGAGAGTACGGGCGTCCAGCGGGTGTTTCATCCGGTTCGCCGCGACGAGCACCCGGATCCCGAGCCCGGTGTCCCGCGAGGCCCGCTCCACGGCGTCCAGGATGATCTCCAGCGCCGGGGTCAGCCCGCCCAGACGCGGCGCGTACGAGGTCGGATCGACCTGGATCTCCAACCAGCGGGACCCGTCCCGCACATCCTCCTCGGCGGCCTCCCGGACGAGCCGCTGGATGTCCTCGGGGGCGCGCAGACACGAACGCGCGATGTCGTACAACCGCTGGAAGCGGAACCAGCCGCGCTCGTCCGTGGCGCGCAGCTTGGGCGGCTCGCCCCCGCTCAGCGCGTCCGGCAGGTGCACGCCGTACTTGTCGGCCAGTTCGAGCAGGGTGCCCGGTCGCATCGACCCGGTGAAGTGCAGATGCAGATGGGCTTTGGGCAGTGTGCGCAGATCCCGCTCTCCTGAAGAGTGCAACATCCCAAGATCCTGCCGCATACTCCGCCGCTGGAACAGCCGGTTCCCCGAGGGCGCCCCACGAACACACGGCCGGGGCCCGGCGAACTCCCGGGCCCCGGCCGTGCGTTCGGGCGCGCTGTGCGCTCCGCTTCCGTGTGCGAACGCCTCAGTCCCGCGCCTCCGCGAGCAGCTTCTGGATCCGCGAGACACCCTCGGTCAGATCCTCGTCACCCAGTGCGTACGACAGCCGCAGATACCCCGGCGTACCGAACGCCTCACCCGGCACCACGGCCACCTCGGCCTCCTCCAGGATCAGCGCCGCCAGCTCCACGCTGGTGGCCGGCCGGCGGCCCCGGATCTCCTTGCCGAGCAGCGCCTTGACCGACGGGTACGCGTAGAACGCGCCCTCGGGCTCCGGGCAGACGACGCCGTCGATCTCGTTCAGCATCCGCACGATCGTGCGCCGCCGCCGGTCGAAGGCCTCCCGCATCCGCTCCACGGCGTCCAGCTCACCCGAGACGGCGGCCAGCGCGGCGACCTGCGAGATGTTGCTGACGTTGGACGTCGCGTGCGACTGGAGGTTGGTCGCCGCCTTGACGACGTCCTCCGGGCCGATGACCCAGCCCACCCGCCAGCCGGTCATCGCGTACGTCTTCGCGACACCGTTGACGATCACGCACTTGTCCCGCAGCTCCGGCACGACGACCGGCATCGAGCTGAACTCGGCGTCGCCGTACACCAGATGCTCGTAGATCTCGTCCGTCAGCACCCACAGCCCGTGCTCGACGGCCCAGCGCCCGATCGCCTCGACCTGCTCGCGCGGGTAGACCGCACCGGTCGGGTTCGACGGCGAGACGAACAGCAGCACCTTCGTCCGCTCGGTGCGCGCGGCCTCCAACTGCTCGACGGAGACCCGGTACCCGGTCGTCTCGTCCGCGACGACCTCCACCGGCACCCCGCCCGCCAGCCGGATCGACTCCGGGTAGGTGGTCCAGTACGGAGTGGGGACGATGACCTCGTCGCCCGGGTCGAGCAGCGTGGCGAACGCCTCGTAGATCGCCTGCTTCCCGCCGTTGGTGACCAGCACCTGGGTGGGCTCGACCGAGTACCCGGAGTCGCGCTGCGTCTTCGCGGCGATGGCGGACTTCAGTTCGGGCAGTCCACCCGCGGGGGAGTACCGGTGGTTCTTCGGATCGCGGGCGGCGGCGACGGCGGCCTCGACGATGTAGTCCGGCGTGGGGAAGTCGGGTTCACCGGCGCCGAACCCGATCACGGGGCGCCCGGCGGCCTTCAGGGCCTTCGCCTTGGCGTCCACGGCCAGCGTCGCGGACTCGGAGATCGCGCTGATACGGGCGGAGAGCCGCCGCTCGGAAGGGGGCTGTGCAGAGGGAGTCGCTGCGGTCATACCGGCATGTTCCCAGACGTGCGAGGCCCCGGACACGGAGGTTTGTCACAGTGGCCGCAGCTCCCTGTTCGACGCCCGGCCGCTGAGCACGTACACTCACACGTCGTTGGCCTTCAGTCCGGACACCGAAGAGCGCACTCCATGCGGTCGGTCGGATGCGGTAAGTTGAAGGAACCACAAAGGGTCGTAGCTCAATTGGTAGAGCACTGGTCTCCAAAACCAGCGGTTGGGGGTTCGAGTCCCTCCGGCCCTGCTACACACACGTCGCCAAGGTGTGTGCTTGCGTACGTACTGAATTGCACCGCCGTGCGGCCGGGCCGGACGCCGCAGGGCCACGACCCGGATCAGGTGAGGACGAGTGACGGAGATCACGGATACCACCGAGGTCCCCGAGCCCGGAGGGTCGTCCGAAGGCAGCGGCAAGAAGCCTCGTAAGGGCGGAAAGCGGGCAAAGAAGGGGCCACTGGCCCGTCTTGCGCTTTTCTACCGGCAGATCATCGCCGAGCTCCGCAAGGTTGTCTGGCCCACGCGGCAGCAGTTGTCGACGTACACGACCGTTGTGATCGTCTTCGTCGTCATCATCATCGCCTTGGTGTTCGTGATTGACTATGGGTTGACCGAAGTCATGAAGCACGTCTTCGGCTGACCTCCCGCGGACCGGCCCCTCGCGGGGCCTTTCCGCATGTTCGACCCCTTTACGCCAGGAAGAAGCAGCCACCGTGTCTGAGCCGAACCTGAACGATGCCGTCGAGCCCAGCGAGGGCGACGACACCGCGCGCGACATCGTCGAGGCAGCGGACAGCAGTGTCGACCGGGCGGAAGCTGCCGAGACCGCCGCTGGCGAGCCGGCCGAGGAGGCCGCCGTCCACACCGAGGACGGAGCGGAAGCCGCCGCCGAGGTCCCCGAGGACGCTCCGGCCGAAGAGGCCGCCGAGGCCGAGGAGGAGCAGGTCGACCCCGTCGCGCAGCTGCGCGAGGAACTGCGCCACCTGCCCGGCGAGTGGTACGTGATCCACACCTACGCCGGCTACGAGAACCGCGTGAAGACCAACCTGGAACAGCGCGCGGTCTCCCTGAACGTCGAGGACTTCATCTTCCAGGCCGAGGTGCCGCAGGAGGAGGTCGTCCAGATCAAGAACGGCGACCGCCGCACCGTCCGCCAGAACAAGCTCCCCGGCTATGTGCTGGTGCGCATGGACCTGACGAACGAGTCCTGGGGCGTCGTCCGCAACACCCCGGGCGTCACCGGCTTCGTGGGCAACGCCTACGACCCGTACCCGCTGACGCTCGACGAGATCGTCAAGATGCTCGCCCCCGAGGCCGAGGAGAAGGCCGCCAAGGCGGCCGCCGCCGAGGAGGAGGGCAAGCCCGCCGGCGGTCCCGGCCGCAAGGTCGAGGTCCAGGTGCTCGACTTCGAGGTGGGCGACTCGGTCACCGTCACGGACGGCCCGTTCGCCACGCTCCAGGCGACGATCAACGAGATCAACGCCGACTCGAAGAAGGTCAAGGGCCTCGTCGAGATCTTCGGCCGCGAGACCCCGGTCGAGCTGAGCTTCGACCAGATCCAGAAGAACTGACCGGAGCCGCACACCGCGGAACCCCCGGCACCACAGCTTCCGGACAGGTCAGGACGGAGCCTTCGGGCCCGTCCTGACCTGCTCGGTTTCAAGCCGCGCGGCAGGAAGAGCTATCGTTGTGCGGTATGCCTCCGCCCGGGTGACGGGCGGGGCACGAATCACCTCTCACCAGGACCCGGAGAGAACATGCCTCCCAAGAAGAAGAAGGTCGCGGGGCTGATCAAGCTCCAGATCCAGGCCGGCCAGGCGAACCCCGCTCCGCCCGTCGGCCCGGCGCTGGGTCAGCACGGCGTCAACATCATGGAGTTCTGCAAGGCCTACAACGCCGCGACCGAGTCGCAGCGCGGGTGGGTCATCCCGGTGGAGATCACGGTCTACGAGGACCGTTCCTTCACCTTCATCACCAAGACCCCGCCGGCCGCCAAGATGATCCTCAAGGCCGCGGGCGTCGAGAAGGGCTCCGGCACCCCGCACAGCACGAAGGTCGCCAAGATCACCCGCGACCAGGTGCGTGAGATCGCCACGACGAAGATGCCCGACCTCAACGCCAACGACATGGACTCCGCGGAGAAGATCATCGCCGGTACCGCCCGTTCCATGGGCGTCACCGTCGAGGGCTGAAACCCGGCCCACGCGGTACCCGTCGTCCCGTACACCGTGGCAGGGCCCTGCGCCGGCCCGGACCACGACTCCCGTCATCAGGAGCAGCAGTGAAGCGCAGCAAGACTCTCCGCGCCGCGGACGAGAAGATCGACCGGACGCGTCAGTACGCGCCGCTCGAAGCCGTCCGTCTCGCCAAGGAGACCTCCACGAAGAAGTTCGACGCGACCGTCGAGGTCGCCATGCGCCTGGGTGTGGACCCGCGCAAGGCCGACCAGATGGTCCGCGGCACCGTCAACCTTCCGCACGGCACCGGTAAGACCGCCCGGGTCCTGGTCTTCGCGACCGGCGACCGTGCTGCGGCAGCGGAGGCCGCGGGCGCCGACATCGTCGGCGCCGACGAGCTGATCGAGGAGGTCGCCGGCGGCCGTCTGGACTTCGACGCCGTCGTCGCCACCCCGGACCTGATGGGCAAGGTCGGCCGCCTCGGCCGCGTGCTCGGTCCGCGTGGCCTGATGCCGAACCCGAAGACCGGCACCGTCACCCCGGACGTGGCCAAGGCCGTGTCCGACATCAAGGGCGGCAAGATCGAGTTCCGCGTCGACAAGCACGCCAACCTGCACTTCATCATCGGCAAGGTGTCGTTCGACGAGAAGCAGCTCGTCGAGAACTACGCCGCCGCCCTTGAGGAGATCAACAGGCTGAAGCCCTCGGCGGCGAAGGGCCGTTACATCAAGAAGGCCACCTTCACCACCACGATGGGCCCCGGCGTCCCGGTCGACGCCAACCGCACCCGCAACCTCCTCACCGAGGAGGACCCGGCGGCGGTCTGACCGCACCCGGCTCACGAAGGCCGGCGTCCGCCCCGACGGGGACCGGACGCCGGCCTTTCGCGTACCGGAAATCCTCCGGCGCCCCCTCGGCGCCGCAGCGGCACGTAAGGTACGGATAAAGATCGTGAGCTGACGTTCGACACAACTGGGGGGATCCCGTGCGGAAGACGCACATAGCCGCGGCAGCGGCCGGAGTCGTGCTGATGACCGGCCTGACGGCCTGCGGCAGCGACGACGGCGGCTCGTCCGCAGACAAGTCCGGGGACAAGTCCGCGAGCAAGGGCGGGGGTTCGCCGGTGCAGGGGGCGCTGGCCGCGCTCCAGAAGGCTTCCACGGCGACGGAGAAGCAGCAGTCGGCGAAGACGGAGGCGCAGCAGACGCAGGTCCTCAACGGCCGGACGCTCAAGACCGAGAACAAGGGCGCCTTCGACTGGTCGTCCGGCGGGATCCGGGGCACGGTCACCGCCACCATGAAGGGCGGGACCGGGGCGCCGATGGACTTCGAGGTCCGCTACCTCGCCGACGGGATGTACATCAAGACGGGCGGGGCCGGAGGCGGCGCCAAGTGGGCCAAGTCCAGCTACGACGAGCTGGGCGACGGCGGCCCGTCCGGCGCGATGCTCAAGGACCAGCTCCAGAACAACAACCCGGCACGCTCCGTGCAGACCCTGCTGGCCAGCCGCAAGGTCGAGGCCGTGGGCAGCGAGACGGTACGCGGCACGAAGACCACGCACTACACCGGCACCCTGACGCTCTCCGAGCTCGTCAAGATGCAGTCCAAGGACCTGAAGGAATCCGACCGGAAGGCCCTTGAGCGCCAGTTCGAGCAGGCGGGGATGAAGAGCGAGAAGATCGATCTGTGGATCGACGGGGACGACCTTCTGATCAAGAAGAAGGAGTCGTCCCAGGGCTCCAAGACCAGCATGAACAACGTCACTTACTACTCGGACTACGGCACCGACGTCGATCTGACGCCGCCGCCGGCCTCGCAGGTCGAGGAGTCCAAGGGCAAGGCACGCCCCGGCCTCGGCTGACGCCGGGACGCTCGGCCGCGTACGGCCCCGGGGGCGATTTGCCGCTCACGGGGCCGTTCCCGTACTCTCATCTGCGAAGCCAAAGACCGCTGGTCGTCGTCGTGCGCGCACAGGGCGCGCGATGGCCGAAGGATTCGCTAGCTGCGGACGACCCGCGTAGGTGACTGAGGAAGCTCCCGTCCCACTCCGTGCGGATGGTCGAGCCACGCCCCATGCGCCTGCGCTGGGGCGTTTGTTTTGTCCAGCCCCTTCCGAGCGGTCCTCATCACCCGGAAGGAGGCCGAGGCTCATGGCGAGGGATCAGGTCGCACCCGACAAGATCGAAGCCGTTGCTGAGATGACGGACAAGTTCCGTACGTCCAGCGCAGCTGTGGTCACCGCGTACACCGGACTCTCCGTGGCTCAGCTCAAGGAGCTGCGCCGTTCGCTCGGTGACAACGCTCAGTACCGTGTGGTGAAGAACACGCTGACCAAGATCGCGGCCAAGGAAGCCGGGATCACCGAGCTCGACGAGTTCCTCACGGGCTCGTCGGCCGTCGCCTTCGTGACCGGTGACTCGGTCGAGGCGGCGAAGGGTCTTCGTGACTTCGCCAAGGAGAACCCCGCCCTCGTGATCAAGGGCGGTGTCGTCGACGGCGCGCTGTACGGCGCCGACGACCTCAAGAAGCTCGCGGACCTCGAGTCCCGCGAGGTGCTGCTCGCCAAGCTGGCCGGCGGTATGAAGGCGTCCATGGCCAAGGCCGCGGCGACCTTCGAGGCCCCGCTCACGAAGTTCGCCCGCACCGCGGACGCCCTTCGCAGCAAGGTCGAGCAGGGCGGTGCCGACACCCCGGCTCCCGCCGAGGCCGAGTAGCGAAACCCACTCGGTCGCAGCGGGCCCGTAAGCCCGCCGAACCATCGATCCGGCACCAGCCGATTCACCGGAAGGACCAGCACCATGGCGAAGCTCAGCCAGGAAGACCTGCTCGCGCAGTTCGAGGAAATGACCCTCATCGAGCTCTCCGAGTTCGTGAAGGCGTTCGAGGAGAAGTTCGACGTCGAGGCCGCCGCCCCGGCCGCCGCCGTCGTCCAGGCCCCCGCCGGCGGTGACGGCGGTGGCGCCGACGCCGCCGAGGAGAAGGACGAGTTCGACGTCATCCTCGCCGGCGCCGGCGACAAGAAGATCCAGGTCATCAAGGTCGTGCGTGAGCTGACCTCCCTGGGTCTGAAGGAGGCCAAGGAGCTCGTGGACAACACCCCGAAGCCCGTCCTCGAGAAGGTCGCCAAGGACGCCGCCGACAAGGCCAAGGAGTCCCTCGAGGGCGCCGGCGCCTCCGTCGAGGTCAAGTGACCTCGTACTGCTGACGACGCACTGACGCATCTGCGTCATCCCGCGTCACCGCCTCCGCCCCGATCCGGGGACCGGAAGCAGCCCAGGGCGGCCACCCGAACGGGTGGTCGCCCTTCGGCGTACCTGTGACGGTTGTGCCCTCCGTCGGTGGGGGCGGGTATGGTGATCTTCGTTGCCTCTGGGGGCCTTGACGTACGGCACGCAGCGCGCAATTCTCGGGACGCGTCGTCACATCGATCCTGGATCCGAGGCATGGATCGCGGACGAAGCGGGAAGTGTTTGCGGCGAGTGGGAAGCGCCGTGACGCGAGCCCGCCCCGGCGATCCGAGGCCGCCGGGCCGGTGGCGCCGATTCGAGAACAACAACCGCAGGAGGTGGGGACCGGAGCGTGAGCCGGTTTCCAGGATTCCGCTCTGGACATCAGTGTGCCTTGTGGCTACACTGACCCTTTGCGCTGCCTATTAGCTGCCCCCTGCCCGTCACCAGGGGCACCGGTATGCGTGTAGAGAGTCCGAGCCCTCGGAAGGACCCCCTCTTGGCCGCCTCGCGCACTGCCTCGACTGCCAATTCGAACAACGGCGCCAGCACTGCCCCGCTGCGTATCTCTTTTGCGAAGATCAAGGAACCGCTGGAGGTTCCGAACCTTCTTGCGCTTCAGACCGAGAGCTTTGACTGGCTGCTCGGCAACGACGCCTGGAAGGCTCGCGTCGAGGCCGCGCTGGACAGTGGACAGGACGTCCCCACCAAGTCCGGTCTGGAAGAGATCTTCGAGGAGATCTCCCCGATCGAGGACTTCTCCGGGTCGATGTCGCTGACCTTCCGCGATCACCGTTTCGAGCCCCCCAAGAACTCGATCGACGAGTGCAAGGAGCGCGACTTCACGTACGCGGCTCCGCTCTTCGTCACCGCCGAGTTCACCAACAACGAGACCGGCGAGATCAAGTCCCAGACGGTCTTCATGGGCGACTTCCCGCTCATGACCAACAAGGGCACTTTCGTGATCAACGGCACCGAGCGTGTCGTCGTCACGCAGCTCGTCCGGTCGCCGGGTGTCTACTTCGACTCCTCGATCGACAAGACGTCCGACAAGGACATCTACTCCGCCAAGGTCATCCCGTCCCGCGGTGCCTGGCTGGAGATGGAGGTCGACAAGCGCGACATGGTCGGCGTGCGCATCGACCGTAAGCGCAAGCAGTCCGTGACCGTTCTGCTCAAGGCGCTCGGGTGGACGACCGAGCAGATCCTGGAGGAGTTCGGCCAGTACGAGTCCATGCGCGCCACCCTGGAGAAGGACCACACCCAGGGTCAGGACGACGCGCTGCTCGACATCTACCGCAAGCTGCGCCCGGGCGAGCCGCCGACGCGTGAGGCCGCGCAGACGCTGCTGGAGAACCTCTACTTCAACCCGAAGCGCTATGACCTGGCCAAGGTCGGCCGGTACAAGATCAACAAGAAGCTCGGCGGGCACGAGCCGCTGGACTCCGGCGTGCTCACCACCGCGGACATCATCGCCACGATCAAGTACCTGGTGAAGCTGCACGCGGGCGAGACGGAGTCCACCTCCGCCGAGGGCGACTCGATCGTCATCGAGACCGACGACATCGACCACTTCGGCAACCGCCGTCTGCGCAACGTCGGCGAGCTGATCCAGAACCAGGTCCGTACGGGTCTCGCCCGTATGGAGCGCGTCGTGCGCGAGCGCATGACCACGCAGGACGTCGAGGCGATCACGCCGCAGACGCTGATCAACATCCGGCCGGTCGTCGCCTCCATCAAGGAGTTCTTCGGCACCAGCCAGCTGTCGCAGTTCATGGACCAGACGAACCCGATCTCGGGTCTCACCCACAAGCGGCGTCTGAACTCGCTCGGCCCGGGTGGTCTGAGCCGTGAGCGGGCCGGCTTCGAGGTCCGTGACGTGCACCCCTCGCACTACGGCCGGATGTGCCCGATCGAGACGCCGGAAGGGCCGAACATCGGTCTGATCGGTTCACTCGCGTCCTACGGCCGGCTCAACCCCTTCGGTTTCGTCGAGACGCCCTACCGCAAGGTGCAGGACGGCGTCGTCACCGACGAGGTGCACTACCTCACGGCCGACGAGGAGGACCGCTTCGTCATCGCGCAGGCGAACGCGCCGCTCACCGAGGACATGCGCTTCGCCGAGGACCGGGTGCTCATCCGCCGCCGTGGCGGCGAGGTCGACCTGATCCCGGGTGACGACGTGGACTACATGGACGTCTCGCCGCGCCAGATGGTGTCGGTCGCGACCGCCATGATCCCGTTCCTGGAGCACGACGACGCCAACCGCGCGCTCATGGGGTCGAACATGATGCGGCAGGCCGTGCCGCTCATCAAGGCCGAGGCGCCGCTGGTCGGCACCGGTATGGAGTACCGCTGCGCGGTCGACGCCGGTGACGTCATCAAGGCCGAGAAGGACGGTGTCGTCCAGGAGGTCTCCGCCGACTACGTCACGGTGGCCAACGACGACGGCACGTACACCACCTACCGCGTCGCCAAGTTCACCCGCTCCAACCAGGGCACCTCCTTCAACCAGAAGGTGCTCGTGGACGAGGGTGCCCGCGTGATCGAGGGCCAGGTCCTGGCGGACGGTCCGTCCACCGACGAGGGCGAGATGGCCCTCGGCAAGAACCTGCTCGTGGCCTTCATGCCGTGGGAGGGCTACAACTACGAGGACGCGATCATCCTCAGCCAGCGGCTGGTGCAGGACGACGTCCTCTCCTCGATCCACATCGAGGAGCACGAGGTCGACGCCCGCGACACCAAGCTCGGCCCGGAGGAGATCACCCGGGACATCCCGAACGTCTCCGAGGAGGTCCTCGCCGACCTCGACGAGCGCGGCATCATCCGCATCGGCGCCGAGGTCGAGGCGGGCGACATCCTCGTCGGCAAGGTGACCCCCAAGGGTGAGACCGAGCTGACCCCCGAGGAGCGGCTGCTGCGCGCGATCTTCGGTGAGAAGGCGCGCGAGGTCCGTGACACCTCGCTGAAGGTGCCGCACGGCGAGACCGGCAAGGTCATCGGCGTCCGCGTCTTCGACCGCGAGGAGGGCGACGAGCTGCCCCCGGGCGTCAACCAGCTCGTGCGGGTCTACGTCGCGCAGAAGCGCAAGATCACCGACGGTGACAAGCTCGCGGGCCGGCACGGCAACAAGGGCGTCATCTCGAAGATCCTGCCGGTCGAGGACATGCCGTTCCTGGAGGACGGCACCCCGGTCGACATCATCCTCAACCCGCTCGGTGTCCCGTCCCGGATGAACCCGGGCCAGGTGCTGGAGATCCACCTCGGCTGGCTGGCCTCCCAGGGCTGGAAGGTCGAGGGCTCCGAGGAGTGGATGCAGCGGCTGAAGGCGATCGGCGCCGACGACGTGTCCCCGAAGACCAACGTCGCCACGCCGGTCTTCGACGGCGCCCGTGAGGACGAGATCGCCGGTCTGTTCGAGTCCACGCTCCCGAACCGTGACGGCGACCGGATGGTCCAGCCGTCCGGCAAGGCGCAGCTGTTCGACGGCCGCTCCGGTGAGCCGTTCCCGGACCCGATCTCCGTCGGGTACATGTACATCCTCAAGCTGCACCACCTGGTCGACGACAAGCTGCACGCCCGTTCGACCGGTCCGTACTCCATGATCACCCAGCAGCCGCTGGGTGGTAAGGCCCAGTTCGGTGGCCAGCGCTTCGGCGAGATGGAGGTGTGGGCGCTGGAGGCGTACGGCGCCGCTTACGCCCTCCAGGAGCTGCTCACCATCAAGTCCGACGACGTCACCGGCCGCGTGAAGGTCTACGAGGCCATCGTCAAGGGCGAGAACATCCCCGAGCCCGGCATTCCGGAGTCCTTCAAGGTGCTCATCAAGGAGATGCAGTCGCTCTGCCTCAACGTCGAGGTGCTGTCCTCGGACGGCATGTCGATCGAGATGCGCGACACCGACGAGGACGTCTTCCGCGCAGCGGAGGAGCTCGGTATCGACCTGTCCCGGCGCGAGCCGAGCAGCGTCGAAGAGGTCTGACGGTGTCGGCCGGGACGCCCGCCGGCGTCCCGGCCTTCCCCGCGACCCCGTTCAGACCATTGACATACGACCCTGAGAGGGATTGACGAGAGTGCTCGACGTCAACTTCTTCGACGAACTGCGAATCGGCCTGGCCACCGCTGACGACATCCGTCAGTGGTCGCACGGCGAGGTCAAGAAGCCGGAGACCATCAACTACCGCACGCTCAAGCCCGAAAAGGACGGACTCTTCTGCGAGAAGATCTTCGGTCCGACCCGGGACTGGGAGTGCTACTGCGGCAAGTACAAGCGCGTCCGCTTCAAGGGCATCATCTGTGAGCGCTGCGGTGTCGAGGTCACCCGCGCCAAGGTGCGCCGTGAGCGGATGGGCCACATCGAGCTGGCCGCACCCGTCACCCACATCTGGTACTTCAAGGGCGTCCCGTCCCGGCTGGGTTACCTGCTGGACCTCGCCCCGAAGGACCTGGAGAAGGTCATCTACTTCGCGGCGTACATGATCACGTACGTCGACGAGGAGCGCCGCACCCGCGACCTGCCCTCCCTGGAGGCGCACGTCGGCGTGGAGCGCCAGCAGATCGAGCAGCGCCGCGACGCCGACCTCGAAGCCCGTGCCAAGAAGCAGGAGAGCGACCTGGCCGAGCTGGAGGCCGAGGGCGCCAAGGCGGATGTGCGCCGCAAGGTGCGCGAGGGCGCCGAGCGCGAGATGAAGCAGATCCGCGACCGGGCCCAGCGCGAGCTGGACCGCCTCGACGAGGTGTGGAACCGCTTCAAGAACCTCAAGGTCCAGGACCTGGAGGGCGACGAGCTGCTCTACCGCGAGCTGCGCGACCGCTTCGGCACCTACTTCGACGGCTCCATGGGCGCCGCTGCCCTGCAGAAGCGCCTGGAGACCTTCGACCTGGACGAGGAGGCGGAGAAGCTCCGCGAGGTCATCCGCACCGGCAAGGGCCAGAAGAAGACCCGCGCGCTGAAGCGGCTGAAGGTCGTCTCCGCGTTCCTGCAGACCAGCAACAGCCCCAAGGGCATGGTGCTGGACTGCGTCCCGGTCATCCCGCCGGACCTGCGTCCGATGGTGCAGCTGGACGGTGGCCGCTTCGCGACCTCCGACCTGAACGACCTGTACCGCCGGGTGATCAACCGGAACAACCGTCTGAAGCGTCTGCTCGACCTCGGTGCGCCCGAGATCATCGTGAACAACGAGAAGCGGATGCTCCAGGAGGCCGTGGACGCGCTGTTCGACAACGGCCGGCGCGGCCGTCCGGTCACCGGTCCGGGCAACCGTCCGCTGAAGTCGCTGTCCGACATGCTCAAGGGCAAGCAGGGCCGCTTCCGGCAGAACCTGCTGGGTAAGCGCGTCGACTACTCGGCCCGTTCCGTGATCGTCGTCGGTCCGCAGCTCAAGCTGCACCAGTGCGGTCTGCCGAAGGCGATGGCGCTGGAGCTGTTCAAGCCGTTCGTGATGAAGCGCCTGGTCGACCTGAACCACGCGCAGAACATCAAGAGCGCGAAGCGCATGGTCGAGCGCGGCCGCACGGTCGTGTACGACGTCCTCGAAGAGGTCATCGCCGAGCACCCGGTGCTGCTGAACCGTGCGCCGACGCTGCACCGCCTCGGTATCCAGGCGTTCGAGCCGCAGCTGGTCGAGGGCAAGGCCATTCAGATCCACCCGCTCGTGTGCACCGCGTTCAACGCGGACTTCGACGGTGACCAGATGGCCGTGCACCTGCCGCTGTCCGCCGAGGCGCAGGCCGAGGCCCGCATCCTGATGCTGTCCTCGAACAACATCCTCAAGCCGGCCGACGGCCGGCCGGTGACGATGCCGACGCAGGACATGGTCCTCGGGCTGTTCTTCCTCACCACCGACGAGGAGCAGCGCGAGACCGTCGGCGACGGGCGCTCGTTCAACTCCACGGCCGAAGCGATCATGGCGTTCGACGCCGGGGAGCTGTCGCTCCAGGCGAAGGTCGACATCCGCTTCCCGGCCGGTACCACCCCGCCGCTGGGCTGGACCCCGCCGCAGGCCGAGGAGGGCGAGCCGGAGTGGCAGCCCGGCGACGGCTTCCGGCTGCGTACGTCCCTGGGCCGCGCGCTCTTCAACGAGCTGCTGCCCGAGGAGTACCCGTTCGTCGACTACACCGTGGGCAAGAAGCAGCTCTCCCAGATCGTCAACGATCTGGCCGAGCGCTACCCCAAGGTGGTCGTCGCCGCGGCGCTGGACAACCTGAAGTCCGCCGGTTACTTCTGGGCGACGCGTTCCGGCGTCACCATCGCCATCTCGGACGTCATCGTCCCGGAGGCGAAGCCGGAGATCCTGGCCGGTTACGAGGCGCAGGACGAGAAGGTCCAGAAGCAGTACGAGCGCGGTCTGATCACCAAGGACGAGCGCACGCAGGAGCTCATCGCCATCTGGACCAAGGCGACGAACGACGTCTCCGAGGCGATGAACGACAACTTCCCGAAGACGAACCCGATCTTCATGATGGTGGACTCGGGCGCCCGAGGGAACATGATGCAGATGCGTCAGATCGCCGGTATGCGTGGTCTGGTGTCGAACGCGAAGAACGAGACCATCCCGCGGCCCATCAAGGCGTCGTTCCGTGAGGGTCTCTCCGTGCTGGAGTACTTCATCGCCACGCACGGTGCCCGTAAGGGTCTCGCCGACACGGCGCTGCGTACCGCCGACTCCGGTTACCTGACGCGTCGACTCGTCGACGTCTCCCAGGACGTGATCATCCGCGAGGAGGACTGCGGCACCGAGCGCGGCCTCAAGCTGTCGATCGCCAGCAAGGGCGCCGACGGCGTGCTGCGCAAGGCGGAGGACGCCGAGACGAGCGTGTACGCGCGCTGCCTCGCCGAGGACATCGTCGTCGACGGCAAGGTGCTGGCCCCGGCCGGCACCGACCTGGGCGACGTGCTCATCGACGAGCTGGTGCGGCACGGCGTCGAGACGGTCAAGACCCGCTCGATCCTCACCTGCGAGTCCCAGGTCGGCACGTGTGCCATGTGCTACGGCCGGTCGCTGGCCACCGGCAAGCTGGTCGACATCGGCGAGGCCGTCGGCATCATCGCCGCCCAGTCGATCGGTGAGCCCGGCACCCAGCTGACGATGCGTACCTTCCACACCGGTGGTGTGGCCGGTGACGACATCACCCAGGGTCTGCCGCGTGTCGTCGAGCTGTTCGAGGCCCGGACGCCGAAGGGTGTCGCGCCGATCTCGGAGTCGGCCGGCCGCTGCCGTATCGAGGAGACGGAGAAGACCAAGAAGGTCATCGTCACCCCGGACGACGGCTCGGACGAGACGTCCTACAGCGTCTCGAAGCGTGCCCGGCTGCTGGTGGGCGAGGGCGACCACGTCGCCGTCGGCCAGAAGCTCACGGTCGGTACGGAGAACCCGCACGACGTGCTCCGCATCCTCGGCCAGCGGGCCGTGCAGGTGCACCTGGTGGGCGAGGTCCAGAAGGTCTACAACTCGCAGGGTGTGTCGATCCACGACAAGCACATCGAGATCATCATCCGGCAGATGCTGCGCCGGGTGACGATCATCGAGTCCGGCGACGCCGAGCTGCTGCCCGGTGAGCTCGTGGAGCGCACGAAGTTCGAGTCCGAGAACCGGCGCGTGGTCCAGGAGGGCGGCCACCCGGCCTCCGGCCGTCCGCAGCTGATGGGCATCACCAAGGCCTCGCTGGCCACGGAGTCCTGGCTGTCGGCGGCGTCCTTCCAGGAGACGACCAGGGTCCTGACCGACGCGGCGATCAACGCCAAGTCGGACTCCCTGATCGGCCTCAAGGAGAACGTCATCATCGGTAAGCTCATCCCGGCCGGTACGGGCCTGTCCCGCTACCGCAACATCCGGGTCGAGCCCACCGAGGAGGCGAAGGCCGCGATGTACTCGGCCGTCGGCTACGACGACATCGACTACTCGCCCTTCGGCACCGGCTCCGGCCAGGCGGTCCCGCTGGAGGACTACGACTACGGCCCGTACAACGCCTGACGTCGGCGCGCCTCGGCGCGCGAGGTGAAGGGGCGGCCATCCCGCGCGGGGTGGCCGCCCTTTCGTGTGCGTTCGGGCCCGAGCCGGCTCTCGTGGGGTCCTGGAGGGTCGTGAAGGCGCTCACAGGCCCGCTTCTCCGGGGCGGCGGAGCCCGGGCCCGGCCGGGCGTCCCGCCGCGGGTACGCCCGCGTGGACGCCCGGGGAGGCGCCCGTCAACCAGTACGGATTACGCTGTGTCCACGCTCTTCGCGTACGGTGAGGAGCTCGGGCGTGATCAACCGCCCTTTCGCAGGTGACAACGCCCCCGCGGCAGCGGGTGCGGCGGGGCATCTGTTTTGACCGGCGCTGGCGTGATAGGTAGTCTCGGTTCCTGTGCCTGGGGTGTCCCCTGCGCTGTTGTATTCCCGCGCAAGCGGTGAAGGTCCGCGCGGCCGGTGACACCGGGATCTGCATGCTTCTCCGTACGAGGAGTTCCTGCCTGAGCGGGATTCTGCAGTCTTCGACACACCCGACCTCGTGGGTCGGGTGATGGCCCGGGTTAGCTTTACCGAGACTGGCACACAGAAACCGGAGAAACGGTGCCTACGATCCAGCAGCTGGTCCGCAAGGGCCGGCAGGACAAGGTCGAGAAGAACACGACGCCCGCACTGGAGGGTTCGCCCCAGCGCCGCGGCGTCTGCACGCGTGTGTTCACGACCACCCCGAAGAAGCCGAACTCGGCCCTGCGTAAGGTCGCCCGTGTGCGCCTGACCAGTGGGATCGAGGTGACCGCCTACATTCCGGGCGAGGGTCACAACCTTCAGGAGCACTCCATCGTGCTCGTTCGCGGTGGCCGTGTGAAGGACCTGCCGGGTGTTCGCTACAAGATCATCCGCGGCTCCCTCGACACGCAGGGCGTCAAGAACCGCAAGCAGGCTCGCAGCCGCTACGGCGCCAAGAAGGAGAAGTAAGCATGCCTCGTAAGGGCCCTGCCCCGAAGCGCCCGGTCATCATCGACCCGGTCTACGGTTCTCCTCTGGTGACCTCCCTGATCAACAAGGTGCTGCTGAACGGCAAGCGCTCCACCGCCGAGCGCATCGTCTACGGCGCCATGGAGGGCCTGCGGGAGAAGACCGGCAACGACCCGGTCATCACCCTCAAGCGCGCGCTGGAGAACGTGAAGCCGACCCTTGAGGTCCGCTCCCGCCGCGTCGGCGGTGCCACCTACCAGGTTCCGGTCGAGGTCCGCCCCGGCCGTTCCTCCACTCTCGCGCTGCGCTGGATCGTGGGCTACTCCCGCGCCCGCCGTGAGAAGACCATGACCGAGCGCCTGATGAACGAGCTGCTCGACGCCTCCAACGGGCTCGGCGCCGCCGTCAAGAAGCGCGAGGACACGCACAAGATGGCCGAGTCCAACAAGGCCTTCGCGCACTACCGCTGGTAGTCGCTCACCCCATCGAGACCGAGAGAAGACTGAAGCCTTATGGCTACCACTTCACTTGACCTGGCCAAGGTCCGGAACATCGGGATCATGGCCCACATCGACGCGGGCAAGACGACGACCACCGAGCGGATCCTGTTCTACACCGGTCGCAGCTACAAGATCGGTGAAGTTCACGACGGCGCCGCCACCATGGACTGGATGGCACAGGAGCAGGAGCGCGGCATCACGATCACGTCGGCCGCGACGACCACTCACTGGCCGCTCGACGACGTCGACTACACCATCAACATCATCGACACCCCGGGCCACGTCGACTTCACCGTCGAGGTGGAGCGTGCGCTGCGCGTGCTCGACGGTGCCGTGACGGTGTTCGACGGTGTCGCCGGTGTGGAGCCGCAGTCCGAGACGGTCTGGCGGCAGGCCGACCGCTACGGTGTGCCCCGTATCTGCTTCGTCAACAAGCTGGACCGCACCGGTGCGGAGTTCCACCGCTGCGTCGACATGATCAGCGACCGCCTGGGCGCGATTCCGCTGGTCATGCAGCTGCCGATCGGCACCGAGTCGGACTTCAAGGGCGTCGTCGACCTCGTGAAGATGAAGGCCCTGGTCTGGTCCGCCGAGACCAAGCTGGGCGAGGCGTACGAGACCGTCGACATCCCCGACACGCACGTCGAGGCCGCCGACGAGTGGCGCGGCAAGCTGCTGGAGGCCGTCGCCGAGAACGACGAAGAGATGATGGAGCTGTACCTGGAGGGCCAGGAGCCCACCGAGGAGCAGCTCTACGCGGCGATCCGCCGCGTCACTCTGGCGTCGACCGGCGCCGAGGGCACGACCACGGTCACGCCGGTGTTCTGCGGTACCGCGTTCAAGAACAAGGGCGTGCAGCCCCTGCTGGACGCGATCGCCCGCTACCTGCCGTCGCCGCTCGACGTCGAGGCCATCGAGGGTCACTCCCCGAAGGACCCCGAAGAGGTCGTCAAGCGCCGGCCTTCCGAGGAAGAGCCGATGTCGGCCCTGGCGTTCAAGATCGCCAGCGACCCGCACCTCGGCAAGCTCACCTTCATCCGGGTCTACTCCGGGCGCCTGCACACCGGCTCCCAGGTGCAGAACTCGGTGAAGGGCCGGAAGGAGCGCATCGGCAAGATCTACCGCATGCACGCCAACAAGCGTGAGGAGATCGAGTCGGTGGGCGCCGGCGACATCGTCGCCGTCATGGGCCTGAAGCAGACGACGACCGGTGAGACGCTCTCGGACGCGTCGAACCCGGTGATCCTGGAGTCCATGGAGTTCCCGGCTCCGGTGATCGAGGTCGCCATCGAGCCGAAGTCCAAGAGCGACCAGGAGAAGCTGGGCGTCGCGATCCAGCGGCTGGCCGAGGAGGACCCGTCCTTCCAGGTCAAGACCAACGAGGACACCGGCCAGACGATCATCTCGGGTATGGGCGAGCTGCACCTCGACGTGCTGGTCGACCGTATGAAGCGCGAGTTCAAGGTCGAGGCCAACGTCGGTAAGCCGCAGGTCGCCTACCGTGAGTCGCTCCGCAAGAAGGTCGAGAAGGTCGACTACACGCACAAGAAGCAGACCGGTGGTTCCGGTCAGTTCGCCAAGGTGCAGATCGACGTCGAACCGCTTGAGGGCGACGGCTACGAGTTCGTCAACCAGGTCACCGGTGGCCGTATCCCCCGGGAGTACATCCCGTCGGTGGACGCGGGCTGCCAGGAGGCCATGGAGTTCGGCGTGCTGGCCGGCTACCCGCTGACCGGTGTGCGCGTGACGCTGCTCGACGGGCAGTACCACGACGTCGACTCCTCCGAGATGGCGTTCAAGATCGCCGGTTCCATGGCGTTCAAGGAGGCCGCTCGGAAGGCGAGCCCGGCTCTGCTGGAGCCGCTGATGAAGGTCGAGGTGACGACGCCCGAGGACTACATGGGCGACGTGATCGGCGACATCAACTCGCGGCGCGGCCAGGTCCAGTCGATGGACGACCGCGGCAACGCGAAGCTCGTGACCGGCCTGGTCCCGCTGTCGGAGATGTTCGGCTACGTCGGGGACCTCCGCAGCAAGACCTCCGGCCGTGCCACGTACTCCATGCAGTTCGACTCCTACGGCGAGGTTCCCAAGAACGTCGCCGAGGAGATCGTCGCGAAGGCCAAGGGCGAGTAGGGCGACCACGCTCACCCTTTAGGCTGGAGCAAAGGCATTCGGGGCACTCCGGTACAGAACGCACCTTCTGCGTGCGCGCTGTGCCGGGTGCCCCGGCCGCCGGCCCACCCAGCGAATGGGTCAAGGGCATCCCCCTCGGGGTCCTGACCCGTTCGGTACGACCACCTGAACCCCTCCGCAAAGTGTGGAGGGTGTACAGCACCAGTCCACAGGAGGACCCCAGTGGCGAAGGCGAAGTTCGAGCGGACTAAGCCGCACGTCAACATCGGCACCATCGGTCACATCGACCACGGCAAGACCACGCTTACCGCGGCGATCACCAAGGTGCTGCACGACAAGTTCCCGGAGCTGAACGAGGCGTCGGCTTTCGAGAACATCGACAAGGCGCCCGAGGAGCGCCAGCGCGGTATCACCATCTCCATCGCGCACGTCGAGTACCAGACGGAGAACCGTCACTACGCCCACGTCGACTGCCCGGGTCACGCGGACTACATCAAGAACATGATCACCGGTGCTGCCCAGATGGACGGCGCCATCCTCGTGGTCGCCGCCACCGACGGCCCGATGCCGCAGACCAAGGAGCACGTGCTCCTGGCCCGCCAGGTCGGCGTTCCGTACATCGTCGTCGCCCTGAACAAGGCCGACATGGTGGACGACGAGGAGATCATGGAGCTCGTCGAGCTCGAGGTCCGTGAGCTGCTCTCCGAGTACGAGTTCCCGGGCGACGAGGTTCCGGTCGTCAAGGTGTCCGCCCTCAAGGCCCTGGAGGGCGACGAGGCGTGGGGCAACTCGATCATGGAGCTCATGAGCGCCGTGGACGAGGCCATCCCGGCCCCGCAGCGTGACACCGACAAGCCGTTCCTCATGCCGATCGAGGACGTCTTCACGATCACCGGTCGCGGTACGGTCGTCACCGGCCGTATCGAGCGCGGTACCCTCAAGGTCAACGAGTCCGTCGACATCATCGGCATCAAGGACACCAAGACCTCGACCACCGTCACCGGTATCGAGATGTTCCGTAAGCTCCTCGACGAGGGCCAGGCCGGTGAGAACGTCGGTCTGCTGCTCCGCGGTATCAAGCGCGAGGACGTCGAGCGCGGCCAGGTCATCATCAAGCCGGGCTCGGTCACCCCGCACACGGAGTTCGAGGCGCAGGCGTACATCCTGTCGAAGGACGAGGGTGGCCGCCACACCCCGTTCTTCAACAACTACCGCCCGCAGTTCTACTTCCGTACCACGGACGTGACCGGCGTCGTGACCCTCCCCGAGGGCACCGAGATGGTCATGCCGGGCGACAACACCGAGATGAGCGTCCAGCTCATCCAGCCGGTCGCCATGGAGGAGGGCCTCAAGTTCGCCATCCGCGAGGGTGGCCGCACCGTGGGCGCCGGCCAGGTCACCAAGATCCTGAAGTGACCTCGTGCCACTGATCCGGGGCTCCGGCCCCGGGTGAGCACTCGGGAAGGGCCCGTACGGCAACTGCCGTACGGGCCCTTCTTCGTGTCCCGTGGCGCCTCCTGCGGGGCTCTTCGGCCGCCCCGTCCGCCGTGCGCGGTGTGGCCCCGCCGTACGCTGGTGGGGTCGGCGCGCACCCCTGTGCAGGGGGCGCGACCCTTCTCTTCGCAGGAGCGACACCGTGCTGCGCACCATGCTCAAGTCCAAGATCCACCGTGCGACGGTGACCCAGGCCGATCTCCACTACGTCGGTTCGGTCACGGTCGATGCCCAACTCATGGGCGAGGCCGACCTGTTGCCGGGTGAACTCGTCCACATCGTCGACGTCACCAACGGGGCGCGGCTGGAGACCTACGTCATCGAGGGCGAACCCGGCAGCGGTGTCCTCGGCATCAACGGGGCCGCGGCGCATCTGATCCACCCCGGCGATCTCGTCATCCTGATCAGTTACGCGCAGGTCGACGACGCCGAGGCACGGCAGTTGGTGCCGCGGGTGGTGCATGTGGACGCGGACAACCAGGTCGTGGGGCTGGGGGCCGACGCCGGGGAGCCGGCGCCCGGTTCGGGTGCCGTGCGGGGGCCCGGCGCCGTGCCGCGCTGAGATGTCGGCCACTTCTCCGGCCGGAGGGGGCCGTGGGGCGGGGTGCCGGGCGCGTCAGGGGTGATCCGTGATAATGCCCGGATTGGCGCGTGCCAATCGGGCTATGGCACACTGTCCAGGTTGCTCGGTTGAGTGCCGATGCTGCGCGCCTCCCGCCGGGAGGACCGGAAGCGAGTCCCAGGTATTCGTCGCTCCTCGTCAGGGGCGGAAGTACGGGAATCTTCCGGGAAGCGTGGGAGGGGCTTCCAGCCAGGCACCCGGTGGGCTTCCTCGCCCGCACCCCTTCTCTCCCGGGAACCCGGGAATTCGCCCTGTGGTGATCTGCGAGAAGGGGTACGACACGCCCGACCGCGTGGGTCGGTCGAGACGGTGAGCGGGGTCCGCGGGTTCCAGAGCGTTACGAGAGACAGGGACTACGAAGTAGCCATGGCGGGACAGAAGATCCGCATCCGGCTCAAGGCCTACGACCACGAGGTCATCGACAACTCGGCGAAGAAGATCGTCGAGACGGTGACCCGCACTGGTGCGTCGGTCGCGGGCCCGGTGCCGCTGCCCACAGAGAAGAACGTGTACTGCGTCATCAAGTCGCCGCACAAGTACAAGGACTCGCGCGAGCACTTCGAGATGCGCACGCACAAGCGTCTGATCGACATTCTCGACCCGACGCCCAAGACCGTTGACTCGCTGATGCGTCTGGACCTCCCGGCCGGCGTCGACATCGAGATCAAGCTCTGAGGGGTGCGGGAAGAAGATGGCTAAGCAGATCAAGGGCGTCCTGGGCGAGAAGCTCGGCATGACCCAGGTCTGGGACGAGAACAACCGTGTCGTCCCCGTGACCGTCGTCAAGGCCGGTCCGAACGTCGTGACCCAGGTCCGCACCGCTGACAGGGACGGCTACGAGGCTGTCCAGATCGCCTTCGGCGAGATCGACCCGCGCAAGGTGAACAAGCCCCTCAAGGGCCACTTCGCGAAGGCCGACGTGACTCCCCGCCGCCACCTGGTGGAGCTCCGCACCTCCGACGCCAGCGAGTACACGCTCGGCCAGGAGATCACCGCGGAGACCTTCGAGGCCGGCTTCAAGGTCGACGTCACCGGCAAGTCGAAGGGCAAGGGCTTCGCCGGCGGTATGAAGCGGCACGGCTTCCGTGGCGGCAAGGCCTCGCACGGTGCCCACCGCATCCACCGCAAGCCCGGCGCCATCGGCGGCTGCGCCACCCCGGGCCGTGTCTTCAAGGGCACCCGCATGGCCGGCCGCATGGGCAACGAGCGGGTCACCACCCAGAACCTGACCGTCCATGCCGTTGACGCGGAGAAGGGCCTGCTGCTCATCAAGGGCGCAGTCCCCGGTCCGAACGGCGGCCTCGTCCTGGTCCGTACCGCGGCCAAGGGGGCCTGAGGGAACAATGAGCACCATTGACATCCTTTCGCCGGCAGGCGACAAGGCCGGGACCGTCGAGCTCCCCGAGGAGATCTTCGACGCGCAGGTCAGCGTTCCGCTGATCCACCAGGTCGTCGTCGCGCAGCTGGCCGCGGCCCGCCAGGGCACGCACAAGACGAAGACCCGCGGCGAGGTCCGTGGCGGCGGCAAGAAGCCGTACCGCCAGAAGGGCACCGGCCGCGCCCGCCAGGGTTCGACCCGCGCTCCGCAGTTCGCCGGCGGTGGCGTCGTGCACGGTCCCGTGCCGCGTGACTACGCGCAGCGCACGCCGAAGAAGATGAAGGCCGCCGCCCTGCGCGGTGCGCTCTCGGACCGCGCCCGCTACGGCCGCGTCCACGTCGTCTCCGGGGTGGTCGAGGGCGACGCGCCGTCGACGAAGTCCGCGCGGACGCTGTTCGCCAAGATCAGCGAGCGCAAGAACGTGCTGCTGGTCGTCGACCGGGCCGACGAGGCCACCTGGCTCTCCGCCCGCAACCTGCCCCAGGTGCACATCCTGGAGCCGGGCCAGCTCAACACGTACGACGTGCTCGTTTCGGACGACGTGGTCTTCACGAAGGCCGCCTTCGAGTCCTTCGTCGCAGCGCGTACGAAGACCGAGGGGAGTGACGCCTGATGGCCACCCGCCACCCGAGCATCGCGCCGAAGGCCGCCAAGGCCGCGAAGGCCGCCCGCGTCGCCAAGGCCGCTCGTCGTGCGGCCGAGGGCCCGGGCCCGCTCGCTCCGGCCGACCCGAGCAAGATCTTCACCGACCCGCGCGACCTGCTGATCAAGCCGGTCGTCTCGGAGAAGAGCTACGGGCTGCTGGACGAGAACAAGTACACGTTCATCGTCGACCCCCGGGCCAACAAGACCCAGATCAAGCAGGCCGTCGAAGAGGTCTTCTCGGTCAAGGTCACCGGGGTCAACACGATCAACCGCCCGGGTAAGCGCAAGCGCACCCGCACCGGTTACGGCAAGCGCGCCGACACCAAGCGCGCCATCGTGACCCTCGCCGAGGGCGACCGTATCGACATCTTCGGCGGTCCGGCCTCCTGAATCGGGAGGTCCGACCGTCCGGAATCGGACGAGGACTGAGAAATGGGTATCCGCAAGTACAAGCCGACGACTCCGGGCCGTCGTGGCGCCAGTGTCGCCGACTTCGTCGAGATCACGCGGTCCACGCCGGAGAAGTCGCTGGTCCGCCCGCTGCACAGCAAGGGCGGCCGTAACAACGCCGGTCGTGTGACCGTTCGCCACCAGGGCGGTGGCCACAAGCGCGCCTACCGCGTGATCGACTTCCGTCGGCACGACAAGGACGGCGTGCCCGCGAAGGTCGCGCACATCGAGTACGACCCGAACCGCACCGCGCGTATCGCGCTGCTGCACTACGCCGACGGCGAGAAGCGCTACATCCTCGCGCCGCGCGGCGTGCGGCAGGGCGACCGGGTGGAGAACGGCCAGGGCGCCGACATCAAGCCGGGCAACAACCTGCCGCTGCGCTACATCCCGGTCGGTACGACGATCCACGCGATCGAGCTCCAGCCGGGCGGCGGCGCCAAGTTCGCGCGCTCCGCCGGTGCTTCGGTGCAGCTGCTGGCGAAGGAGGGCCGCATGGCCCACCTGCGTATGCCGTCCGGTGAGATCCGGCTGGTCGACGTCCGCTGCCGCGCCACCGTCGGCGAGGTCGGCAACGCCGAGCAGTCGAACATCAACTGGGGCAAGGCCGGCCGGATGCGCTGGAAGGGCGTCCGCCCGACCGTGCGCGGTGTGGTCATGAACCCGATCGACCACCCGCACGGTGGTGGTGAGGGCCGGACCTCGGGTGGCCGCCACCCGGTGTCGCCGTGGGGCCAGAAGGAAGGCCGTACGCGCGCGCCGAAGAAGGCCAGCAACAAGTACATCGTCCGCCGCCGCAAGACGAACAAGAAGCGCTAGGAGGCGGGTTTTAGATGCCGCGCAGTCTCAAGAAGGGGCCCTTCGTCGACGACCACCTCGCCAAGAAGGTGGACAGCCAGAACGACGCGGGCACCAAGAACGTCATCAAGACCTGGTCCCGCCGCTCCATGATCGTCCCGGCGATGCTGGGCCACACGATCGCGGTGCACGACGGCCGCAAGCACGTCCCGGTGTTCGTCACCGAGTCGATGGTCGGCCACAAGCTCGGCGAGTTCGCGCCGACCCGCACCTTCCGCGGCCACGTGAAGGACGACCGCAAGTCGCGTCGTCGCTGATCAGCGGGGTGTGAAGACTATGACTGACACCGAAGGGACAACCATGGAAGCCAGGGCCTCCGCGCGCTATGTGCGCGTCACGCCCATGAAGGCCCGCCGGGTGGTGGACCTTGTCCGTGGCATGGATGCCACGGAGGCTCAGGCGGTCCTGCGCTTCGCCCCGCAGGCCGCCAGCGTGCCGGTCGGCAAGGTGCTGGACAGCGCCATCGCCAACGCCGCGCACAACTACGACCACACGGATGTCGACAGCCTCTTCATCTCCGAGGCGTACGTCGACGAGGGCCCGACCCTGAAGCGGTTCCGGCCGCGTGCCCAGGGCCGTGCCTACCGGATCCGTAAGCGGACGAGCCACATCACCGTGGTCGTGAGCAGCAAGGAAGGAACCCGGTAATGGGCCAGAAGGTAAACCCGCACGGGTTCCGGCTCGGCGTGACCACCGACTTCAAGTCCCGCTGGTACGCCGACAAGCTGTACAAGGACTACGTCAAGGAAGACGTCGCGATCCGCCGCATGCTCACCCAGGGCATGGAGCGGGCCGGTATCTCCAAGGTGGAGATCGAGCGCACGCGTGACCGCGTCCGCGTCGACGTCCACACCGCGCGTCCGGGCATCGTCATCGGCCGCCGTGGCGCCGAGGCCGACCGCCTGCGCGGCAACCTGGAGAAGCTCACCGGCAAGCAGATCCAGTTCAACATCCTCGAGGTGAAGAACCCCGAGACGGACGCGCAGCTCGTGGCCCAGGCGGTCGCCGAGCAGCTGTCCTCCCGGGTCTCCTTCCGCCGCGCCATGCGCAAGAGCATGCAGACGGCGATGAAGGCCGGTGCCAAGGGCATCAAGATCCAGTGCGGTGGCCGTCTCGGTGGTGCCGAGATGTCCCGCTCGGAGTTCTACCGCGAGGGCCGTGTTCCGCTGCACACGCTGCGGGCCAACGTCGACTACGGCTTCTTCGAGGCCCGGACGACCTTCGGCCGCATCGGTGTGAAGGTCTGGATCTACAAGGGCGACGTCAAGAACATCGCTGAGGTTCGCGCCGAGAACGCAGCCGCCCGCGCCGGCAACCGCCCGTCGCGCGGTGGCAACGACCGCCCCCGCCGTGGTGGTGGCGAGCGTCGCGGCCGTAAGCCGCAGCAGCAGAGCGCCGCTGCCGAGGCCCCCAAGGCCGAGGCCGCCGCCGCTGCCGCTCCGGCTGAGAGCACCGGAACGGAGGCCTGACCGACATGCTGATCCCTCGCAGGGTCAAGCACCGCAAGCAGCACCACCCCAAGCGCAAGGGCATGGCGAAGGGTGGCACCGAGGTCGCCTTCGGTGAGTTCGGCATCCAGGCCGTGACCGGCGCTTACGTGACGAACCGTCAGATCGAGGCGGCTCGTATCTCGATGACCCGCCACATCAAGCGCGGCGGCAAGGTGTGGATCAACATCTACCCGGACCGCCCGCTGACCAAGAAGCCCGCCGAGACCCGCATGGGTTCCGGTAAGGGTTCGCCGGAGTGGTGGATCGCGAACGTCAAGCCTGGGCGCGTGATGTTCGAGCTGTCCTACCCGAACGAGAAGATTGCTCGTGAGGCGCTCACCCGCGCTGCTCACAAGCTTCCGATGAAGTGCCGCATCGTGCGGCGCGAGGCAGGTGACGCGTGATGGCGGCCGGAACCAAGGCGTCCGAGCTGCGCGAGCTGGGCAACGAGGAGCTCGTCGGCAAGCTCCGCGAGGCCAAGGAAGAGCTGTTCAACCTCCGCTTCCAGGCGGCGACCGGGCAGCTCGAGAACCACGGCCGGCTGAAGGCCGTCCGCAAGGACATCGCCCGGATCTACACCCTGATGCGTGAGCGCGAGCTGGGCATCGAGACGGTGGAGAGCGCCTGATGAGCGAGACGAATGTGACAGAGAACAAGCAGGAGCGCGGCTTCCGGAAGACCCGTGAGGGTCTGGTCGTCAGCGACAAGATGGACAAGACCGTCGTCGTCGCCGTCGAGGACCGTGTCAAGCACGCGCTGTACGGCAAGGTCATCCGCCGTACCAACAAGCTCAAGGCGCACGACGAGCAGAACGCTGCCGGTGTCGGCGACCGCGTTCTCCTGATGGAGACCCGGCCGCTGTCCGCCACCAAGCGCTGGCGCATCGTCGAGATCCTCGAAAAGGCCAAGTAGGCAATCCCCGCAAGGGGATTGGCAAGTCAATGCTGCCCGGGGGGTTTCCCCCGGGTTCGTTCCGCCAGGCTCGCCGGGGTGCCTCCGCTCATGAGCGGGGCCACCCCGGCGGGAACCGGCAGACATACAGGAGATAGACGTGATCCAGCAGGAGTCTCGGCTTCGCGTCGCCGACAACACGGGTGCGAAGGAGATCCTCACCATCCGTGTGCTCGGTGGCTCGGGTCGACGCTACGCGGGCATCGGTGACGTCGTCGTCGCTACCGTCAAGGACGCGATCCCCGGCGGGAACGTGAAGAAGGGCGACATCGTCAAGGCCGTCATCGTGCGCACCGTCAAGGAGCGCCGCCGGCCCGACGGCTCGTACATCCGCTTCGACGAGAACGCGGCCGTCATCCTCAAGAACGATGGCGACCCCCGCGGCACCCGCATCTTCGGCCCGGTGGGTCGTGAGCTGCGCGAGAAGAAGTTCATGAAGATCATCTCGCTCGCGCCGGAGGTGCTGTGACCATGAAGATCAAGAAGGGCGACCTGGTCCAGGTCATCACCGGCAAGGACAGGGGCAAGCAGGGCAAGGTCATCAAGGCCATGCCCCGCGAGGACCGTGTCCTGGTCGAGGGTGTCAACCGGGTCAAGAAGCACACGAAGGCCGGCCAGACCGCGCGCGGTTCGCGGACCGGCGGCATCGTGACGACCGAGGCCCCCGTCCACGTGAGCAACGTTCAGCTCGTCGTGGAGAAGGACGGCAAGAAGGTCGTCACCCGCGTCGGCTACCGCTTCGACGACGAAGGCAACAAGATCCGCGTTGCCAAGCGGACCGGTGAGGACATCTGATGACTGCCACCACCGAGGCCCCGCGCCTCAAGCAGCGCTACCGCGCCGAGATCCAGGGCAAGCTGCAGGACGAGTTCTCCTACGAGAACGTCATGCAGATCCCGGGTCTGACCAAGATCGTGGTCAACATGGGTGTGGGCGACGCCGCCCGCGACTCCAAGCTGATCGAGGGTGCCGTCAAGGACCTCACCACGATCACCGGCCAGAAGCCGGCCGTGACCAAGGCCCGTAAGTCCATCGCCCAGTTCAAGCTGCGCGAGGGTCAGCCGATCGGTGCCCACGTGACCCTGCGTGGCGACCGGATGTGGGAGTTCCTGGACCGCCTGCTGTCGCTCGCGCTGCCGCGCATCCGCGACTTCCGCGGGCTGTCGTCGAAGCAGTTCGACGGCCGGGGCAACTACACGTTCGGTCTCACGGAGCAGGTGATGTTCCACGAGATCGACCAGGACAAGATCGACCGGGTCCGGGGCATGGACATCACCGTGGTCACCACGGCGAGCACCGACGACGAGGGTCGTGCACTGCTTCGTCACCTCGGCTTCCCGTTCAAGGAGAACTGATCATGGCGAAGAAGGCTCTGATCTCGAAGGCCAGCCGTAAGCCGAAGTTCGCCGTGCGTGCCTACACGCGCTGCCAGCGCTGCGGCCGTCCGCACTCCGTCTACCGCAAGTTCGGCCTGTGCCGCGTGTGCCTCCGCGAGATGGCGCACCGCGGCGAGCTGCCGGGCGTCACCAAGAGCTCCTGGTGATCCCTCCCGTCGCCCGGGCGTGCACCGGGCGACGGGGGTGACCCAGGGCTCTCGGTAAGCTGAACAGTCGCTTACTACGCCGAAGGTCCCCCGCGACGCACCCGTCCCGTCGCCGGCTCCGTCTCCACGGAAGCCGACGGACGGGGAGAGGGACGACGCAGACAGGGAAACCCCGGCGAGAGAGGCCGAAGGCCATCACATGACCATGACCGATCCGATCGCAGACATGCTCACGCGTCTGCGGAACGCGAACTCGGCGTACCACGACACCGTCGAGATGCCGCACAGCAAGATCAAGTCGCACATCGCGGAGATCCTCCAGCAGGAGGGCTTCATCACCGGCTGGAAGACCGAGGACGCCCGCGTGGGCAAGAACCTCGTCCTCGAGCTGAAGTTCGGCCCGAACCGCGAGCGTTCGATCGCCGGCATCAAGCGGATCTCGAAGCCGGGTCTGCGGGTCTACGCAAAGTCCACCAACCTGCCGAAGGTGCTCGGCGGCCTGGGCGTGGCGATCATCTCCACGTCGCACGGTCTCCTCACCGACAAGCAGGCCAGCAAGAAGGGTGTGGGCGGGGAAGTCCTCGCCTACGTCTGGTAACGGAAGGGAACGGAGGTAAAGCAATGTCGCGTATCGGCAAGCTCCCCATCCAGGTTCCCGCCGGTGTGGACGTCACCATCGATGGCCAGACGGTCGCGGTGAAGGGCCCCAAGGGTTCCCTCGCGCACACCGTTGCCGAGCCCATCGAGATCGCGAGGAACGAGGACGGCGCCATCGTCGTCACCCGTCCCAACGATGAGAGCCGGAACAGGGCCCTGCACGGTCTGTCCCGCACGCTGGTGGCGAACATGATCACTGGCGTGACCGACGGGTTCAGCAAGGACCTGGAGATCAGCGGCGTGGGTTACCGCGTCCAGGCCAAGGGCACCGATCTGGAGTTCTCCCTGGGCTACAGCCACCCGGTCCTCGTCAAGGCCCCCGAAGGGATCTCCTTCAAGGTCGAGTCCCCGACCAAGTTCACTGTCGAGGGCATCGACAAGCAGCAGGTCGGCGAGGTCGCCGCGAACATCCGCAAGCTGCGCAGGCCCGACCCCTACAAGGCCAAGGGCGTGAAGTACGCCGGCGAGGTCATCCGCCGCAAGGTCGGAAAGGCTGGTAAGTAAGCCATGGCATACGGCGTGAAGATCGCCAAGGGCGACGCCTACAAGCGTGCCGCCACCAAGCGCCGTCACATCCGGATCCGCAAGAAGGTTTCGGGTACGCCCGAGCGTCCCCGCCTCGTGGTGACGCGCAGCAACCGCGGCATCACCGCCCAGGTCATCGACGACATCGCGGGCCACACGCTGGCCTCGGCGTCGCACCTGGACGGCTCGATCCGCGGCTCCGAGGGCGGCAAGGGCGAGCAGGCCAAGCAGGTCGGCGCGCTCGTCGCGGAGCGCGCGAAGGCAGCGGGCATCGAGGCCGTCGTCTTCGACCGCGGTGGCAACAAGTACGCAGGGCGGATTGCCGCTCTGGCCGACGCCGCCCGTGAGGCCGGGCTCAAGTTCTGAGTTCGCCCGTCGCGGCAGCGACCGAAACGTCGCTGCGTAGCTAGCGGACGTAAACGAGAGAGGTAATTCCAATGGCTGGACCCCAGCGCCGCGGTGGCGGCGCCGGTGGCGGCGAGCGGCGGGACCGTAAGGGCCGGGACGGCGGCGCGGGCGCCGAGAAGACCGCGTACGTCGAGCGCGTCGTTGCGATCAACCGAGTCGCCAAGGTTGTGAAGGGTGGTCGTCGCTTCAGCTTCACCGCGCTGGTCGTGGTGGGCGACGGTGACGGCACCGTGGGTGTCGGGTACGGCAAGGCCAAGGAGGTGCCGGCCGCCATCGCCAAGGGCGTTGAGGAGGCCAAGAAGCACTTCTTCAAGGTCCCGCGTATCCAGGGCACCATCCCGCACCCGATCCAGGGTGAAGAGGCCGCGGGTGTCGTGCTGCTGAAGCCGGCTTCGCCCGGTACCGGTGTCATCGCCGGTGGCCCGGTGCGTGCCGTGCTGGAGTGCGCGGGCATCCACGACGTGCTGAGCAAGTCGCTCGGCTCGGCCAACCCGATCAACATCGTGCACGCCACGGTGGCCGCTCTCCGGGGGCTTCAGCGCCCCGAGGAGATCGCCGCCCGCCGTGGCCTGCCGCTGGAGGACGTGGCTCCCGCCGCTCTGCTGCGGGCGCGTGCAGGGGTGAACGCGTAATGGCACGCCTGAAGATCACGCAGAACAGGTCCGTCATCGGGACGAAGCAGAACCACCGTGACACGCTGCGGACCCTCGGTCTCAAGCGCGTCAACGATGTGGCCGTTCGCGAGGACAGCGCCGTCGTGCGCGGTCAGGTGCACTCCGTGCGCCACCTCGTGACGGTCGAGGAGGTCGACTGACATGGCTGAGCCCCAGGGCAACCCCCTGAAGGTGCACAACCTGCGTCCGGCCCCCGGAGGCAAGACCGCCAAGACCCGCGTGGGTCGCGGTGAGGCCTCCAAGGGCAAGACGGCCGGTCGCGGCACCAAGGGCACGAAGGCCCGCTACCAGGTTCCGGAGCGCTTCGAGGGTGGGCAGATGCCGCTGGTCATGCGGCTGCCCAAGCTCAAGGGCTTCAACAACCCGGCGCACAAGCAGTTCCAGGTCGTGAACCTGGACAAGCTGGCCGCTCTCTACCCGGAGGGCGGGGAGGTCACGGTGGCCGACCTGGTCGCCAAGGGCGCCGTGCGCAAGAACGAGCTCGTCAAGGTGCTCGGCTCGGGTGACATCTCCGTGGCCCTGACGGTGACCGTCGACAAGGTCTCCGGCTCCGCCAAGGAGAAGATCACCGCCGCCGGCGGCACCGTCACCGAACTCATCTGAGTTCGTTGACCGGGTGAACGACAGGCCGGGGATGTCCCAACGGGGCATCCCCGGCTGGTCGTTTGCCAAGCTGTCGTTTCTCGCTCGTGCCGTCGCCGGTAAGGTGGCGTGCACTGTTGATATCTGTCGATCCTCAAGACCGTCACCTCTCGCGCCAGTAGACCGCGGGGGGCGCAGGAGGCACCGTGCTCACCGCGTTCGCCCGGGCGTTCCAGACGCCCGACCTGCGCAAGAAGCTGCTGTTCACGCTCGGCATCATGGTGCTCTTCCGGATCGGAGCGCACGTCCCGGTGCCGGGCGTCAGCTATGAGAACGTCCAGGCGTGTATGGACGAGGCCAAGGGCGCGCAGGGCCTGTTCGGCCTGGTCAACATGTTCAGTGGCGGTGCGCTGCTCCAGATCACGATCTTCGCTCTCGGGATCATGCCGTACATCACGGCGAGCATCATCCTGCAGCTGCTGGTCGTGGTCATTCCCCGCCTCGAAGCGCTGAAGAAGGAGGGGCAGGCCGGTCAGGCCAAGATCACGCAGTACACGCGGTACTTGACCGTCGCGCTCGCCATCCTCCAGGCCACCGGCCTCGTCGCCACCGCGCGCAGCGGCTCGCTCTTCCAGAACTGCAGCGTCGCCACCCAGATCATTCCGGACCAGTCCATCTTCACCACGGTCGTGATGGTCCTGACGATGACCGCCGGCACCGGCCTCATCATGTGGCTGGGTGAGCTGATCACCGACCGCGGTATCGGCAACGGCATGTCGATCCTCATGTTCGTCTCGATCGCGGCCGGCTTCCCGGGCGCGCTGTGGGCCATCAAGAAGCAGGGCAAACTGGCCGACGGCTGGATCGAGTTCGGGGCCGTGATCGTCTGCGGGCTCGCGATGGTCGCGCTCGTGGTCTTCGTCGAGCAGGCCCAGCGCCGTATTCCCGTGCAGTACGCGAAGCGCATGATCGGGCGCCGGAGTTACGGCGGAACGTCGACGTACATTCCGCTGAAGGTCAACCAGGCCGGTGTGATTCCCGTCATCTTCGCGTCGTCGCTGCTCTACATTCCGGCGCTCATCGTGCAGTTCAGCGGTTCGCAGGCCGGGTGGGCGCAGTGGATCCAGGCGCACTTCGTGAAGGGTGACCACCCGCTCTACATCGCCACGTACTTCCTGCTGATCGTCTTCTTCGCGTTCTTCTACGTGGCCATCTCCTTCAACCCCGAAGAAGTGGCCGACAACATGAAGAAGTATGGTGGCTTCATCCCGGGCATCCGGGCGGGCCGTCCCACGGCGGAGTACCTGAGTTACGTGCTGAACCGCATCACGTGGCCGGGCTCTCTGTATCTGGGTCTGATCGCTCTGGTGCCGACCGTCGCGCTGATCTTGTTCAACGCCAACCAGAACTTCCCGTTCGGCGGGACGAGCATCCTGATCATCGTGGGCGTCGGGCTTGAGACCGTGAAGCAGATCGAGAGCCAGCTTCAGCAGCGCCATTACGAAGGGTTCCTCCGCTGATGCGTATCGTCCTCGTCGGGCCGCCGGGTGCGGGCAAGGGAACGCAGGCGTCATTCCTCGCCGAGAACCTGTCGATTCCGCACATCTCCACGGGTGACCTCTTCCGCGCCAACATCAGCCAGGGCACTCCGCTCGGGCAGAAGGCGCAGGAGTACATGCGAGCCGGCCAGCTGGTGCCGGACGAGGTCACCATCGGTATGGCCAAGGACCGCATGCAGGAGCCCGACGCGGCATCCGGTTTCCTGCTCGACGGCTTCCCCCGCAACATCGCCCAGGCCGAGGCGCTCGACGCCTACCTGGCGGAGACGGGCCAGAAGCTGGACGCGGTGCTGGACCTGGAGGTCCCCGAGGACGAGGTCGTCAAGCGGATCGCCGGCCGGCGCATCTGCCGCAACGACAGCAGCCATGTCTTCCACGTCGAGTACAGCCCCCCGAAGCAGGACGGCGTGTGCGACGTGTGCGGCGGCGAGCTGTACCAGCGGGACGACGACCGTGAGGAGACGGTGCGCAAGCGGCTCGCCGTCTACCACAGCGAGACGGAGCCGATCATCGACCACTACAAGGCGCAGGATCTCGTGACGACGATCTCCGCGCTGGGTGAGGTCGGCGAGGTCACGGCCCGCGCGATGCAGGCCCTCCGGCGCGACTGACGCGCACACAGCGTGAATCCCGGGGCCGGACCTTTCGGGTCCGGCCCCGACGCATGCTGGCAGACTTGAAGCAGTAGTCCGAGGCAGGAAGGCGGCAGCCGACATGGTGGAGCTCAAGACCCCCGAGCAGATCGCGAAGATGCGCGAGGCGGGGCTGGTGGTGGCCGCCATGCACAAGGCGTGCGCCGAAGCGGCGGTGCCCGGCGCGACGACGAAGGACCTCGACGAGGTCGCCGCCAAGGTCCTCGCCGACCACGGAGCCAAGCCCAACTTCCTGGGCTACGGCGGCTTCCCCGGCAACATCTGCACCTCGGTGAACGACGTCGTCGTGCACGGCATCCCGTCCGCCGACACCGTCCTCAAGGCCGGCGATCTGCTCTCCATCGACGCGGGCGCCATCATCGACGGCTGGCACGGGGACGCCGCGCTCACCGTCTTCGTCGGCGACGGGCACTCCGCCGAGCTGCACGAGCTGAGCCGGGTCACCGAGGAGTCCATGTGGGCCGGCATCGCCGCCATGCGCAAGGGCAACCGCCTCGTGGACGTCTCCAAGGCCATCGAGGGCTACATCCGGCGACAGCCGCGGCCCTCCTCCGGCAAGTACGGGATCATCGAGGACTACGGCGGGCACGGCATCGGCTCCCAGATGCACATGGACCCGCACCTGCTCAACTACGTCGAGCGGCGGCGGGGCCGCGGTCCGAAGCTGGTGCCCGGGATGTGCCTGGCCATCGAGCCGATGGTGAGCCTGGGCACGGCGAAGACGCATGTCCTGTCCGACGACTGGACGGTCAAGACCAATGACGGTACGTGGTCGTCGCACTGGGAGCACTCCGTGGCGCTGACCGAGCAGGGCCCGCTGGTGCTGACCGCGCCCGACGGCGGCCGGGCCAAGCTGGCCGAGCTGGGCGTCCAGACCGCCCCGGACCCGCTGGGCTGACGTCCGCGCCGACTTCCGCTCCCGCGGCATAACGATCGCGGGGAGTGGGCACAATCCCGGATTCGTCTTTCCGGGCGGGGTGACGTAGACTGGCTCGTCGGCCCAGGTGTACCCGTATGCAGTCGTCCTCCGGACTTCCGCCAGGTGCGCCGGGTCACCCCAGGTAGCCGATCCCGGAAGGTGAAGCGCTCAAGCATGGCCAAAAAACAAGGGGCCATCGAGATCGAGGGCACCGTCGTCGAGTCCCTCCCGAACGCCATGTTCAAGGTGGAGCTCCAGAACGGGCACCAGGTTCTCGCGCACATCAGCGGCAAGATGCGGATGCACTACATCCGTATTCTTCCCGACGACAGGGTCGTCGTGGAGCTGTCTCCGTACGACCTGACGCGCGGGCGGATCGTCTACCGCTACAAGTAGATCGACAGATCGTGCCGTCCGTCTCCCTCCCGGGTGGGGCGGCCAGACCCGGAGAACCTCACCATGAAGGTCAAGCCGAGCGTCAAGAAGATCTGCGACAAGTGCAAGGTGATCCGCCGTCACGGCCGGGTCATGGTCATCTGCGACAACCTGCGCCACAAGCAGCGCCAGGGCTGAAGCACGACCTGCCTTTCGCAGTTCTTCGCGCGACGCGAGCAACAGACAACACAGCAGAGCCCGGCACCTGAGCGTGCCGACACCCCCGGTCGGAGGCCGGGGACCTTCCCCGGAGCCCGTCGGCAGGGGACGGGAGCGGCGCTGCTGCAGACCTCCGACGAAATCATCAGGAGCCACATTCATGGCACGCCTCGCAGGCGTCGACCTCCCGCGTGAGAAGCGCGTCGAGGTCGCCCTCACCTACGTCTTCGGCATCGGCCGCACGCTGTCCAGGGAGACCCTGGCCGCGACCGGTGTCAGCCCGGACACCCGCGTGCGGGACCTGGCCGAGGAGGAGCTGGTCAAGCTCCGCGAGTACGTGGACAACAACCTGCGCGTCGAGGGTGACCTCCGCCGCGAGATCCAGGCCGACATCCGCCGCAAGGTCGAGATCGGCTGCTACGAGGGTCTGCGCCACCGGCGTGGTCTCCCCGTCCACGGCCAGCGCACCAAGACCAACGCCCGCACCCGTAAGGGCCCGCGTCGCGCGATCGCCGGCAAGAAGAAGCCGGGCAAGAAGTAGTCCGCACCGGACACGCTGCAAGCGGTCCGCGTTGTAGGACCGACCACCTCACGGGAGTTATCTCTATATGCCTCCGAAGGGCCGTACGGCCGGCGCCAAGAAGGTGCGCCGCAAGGAGAAGAAGAACGTCGCCCACGGGCACGCTCACATCAAGAGCACGTTCAACAACACGATCGTCTCGATCACCGACCCGACCGGGAACGTGATCTCGTGGGCCTCGGCCGGCCACGTCGGCTTCAAGGGCTCGCGCAAGTCCACGCCGTTCGCCGCGCAGATGGCCGCGGAGAACGCCGCGCGCCGCGCCCAGGAGCACGGCATGCGCAAGGTCGACGTCTTCGTGAAGGGCCCCGGCTCCGGCCGTGAGACCGCGATCCGCTCGCTCCAGGCCACCGGCCTCGAGGTCGGGTCCATCCAGGACGTCACCCCGACCCCGCACAACGGCTGCCGCCCGCCGAAGCGTCGCCGGGTCTGAGACAACTGAAGTAGGAGATCAACGACACATGGCGCGTTACACCGGGGCCGACTGCAAGCGTTGCCGTCGGGAGAAGCAGAAGCTCTTCCTCAAGGGGAGCAAGTGCGAGAGCGCGAAGTGCCCGATCGAGATCCGTCCTTACCCCCCGGGTGAGCACGGTCGCGGGCGCACCAAGGACTCCGAGTACCTGTTGCAGAAGCGTGAGAAGCAGAAGGCAGCGCGTATCTACGGCGTCCTGGAGAAGCAGTTCCGCGGGTACTTCAACGAGGCGAACCGCCAGCAGGGCAAGACGGGTGAGAACCTGCTGCGCATCCTGGAGACCCGGCTGGACAACGTGGTGTACCGGGCGGGCTTCGCCAAGTCCCGTGACCACGCACGTCAGTTGGTTAAGCACGGCCACATCGCGCTGAACGGTCGCAAGACCGACATCCCCTCGGCGCGGGTGTCCGTGAACGACATCGTCGAGGTCCGCCCCTCCTCCCGCAACCTCACGCCTTTCCAGGTGGCGGCTGCGGAGGCCGGCGAGAAGACGGTTCCGGCCTGGCTGGAGTCGATTCCGTCGAAGATGCGGATCCTCGTCCACTCGCTGCCCGAGCGCCAGGTGATCGACACCCAGGTGCAGGAGCAGCTGATCGTCGAGCTGTACTCGAAGTAATCCGGGTCACACAGCTCTGCTGGGGCGGGCGGTCGGGGTCCATCGGGCCCGGCCGCCCGTACCCTTGCAGTGACGGCATCAAATAGCGGTTGCCGAAAACTGGAGGCACACATCTCATGCTGATTGCTCAGCGCCCCTCTCTGACCGAAGAGGTCGTCGACGAGTTCCGGTCCCGGTTCGTGATCGAGCCGCTGGAGCCGGGCTTCGGCTACACCCTCGGTAACTCCCTGCGTCGTACGCTCCTCTCCTCGATCCCCGGTGCGGCCGTGACCAGCATCCGGATCGACGGTGTCCTGCACGAGTTCTCGACCGTGCCGGGCGTCAAGGAGGACGTCACCGACCTCATCCTCAACATCAAGAGCCTGGTCGTCTCCTCGGAGCACGACGAGCCGGTCGTGATGTACCTGCGCAAGCAGGGCCCCGGCCTGGTGACCGCCGCGGACATCGCGCCGCCGGCCGGTGTCGAGGTGCACAACCCGGACCTGGTCCTCGCCACGCTCAACGGCAAGGGCAAGCTGGAGATGGAGCTGACCGTCGAGCGCGGTCGCGGCTACGTCTCCGCCGTGCAGAACAAGCAGGTCGGGCAGGAGATCGGCCGGATTCCGGTCGACTCGATCTACTCGCCGGTGCTCAAGGTGACCTACAAGGTCGAGGCGACCCGTGTCGAGCAGCGCACCGACTTCGACAAGCTGATCGTCGACGTCGAGACCAAGCAGGCCATGCGGCCGCGGGACGCCATGGCGTCCGCCGGTAAGACGCTGGTCGAGCTGTTCGGCCTGGCGCGGGAGCTGAACGTCGACGCCGAGGGCATCGACATGGGCCCGTCGCCGACGGACGCGGCGCTCGCCGCGGATCTGGCGCTGCCGATCGAGGAGCTGGAGCTGACGGTCCGCTCCTACAACTGCCTCAAGCGTGAGGGCATCCACTCCGTGGGCGAGCTGGTGGCCCGCTCGGAGGCGGACCTGCTGGACATCCGCAACTTCGGTGCCAAGTCCATCGACGAGGTGAAGGCCAAGCTCGCGGGCATGGGCCTCGCCCTCAAGGACAGCCCTCCCGGGTTCGACCCGACCGCCGCCGCCGACGCGTTCGGTGCGGAGGACGACGCGGACGCCGGCTTCGTGGAGACCGAGCAGTACTGATCTGTGGGCCTGCGCGCCTCCGGCCGGGGGCGCGGGGGTCGTCCCCCGCGCGGCTGGAGTGTGGAGACCGAGCAGTACTGATCCGTCGGTCTGCGCGTCCCTCTCTGCGGGCCCGCTGTGGCTGGCCGCGCAGTTCCCCGCGCCCCTTCCGGGGCGCGGGTTCGTGAGCCCGGTACCTGGTACGGCCGGGGCTGCCGCCGGTTCCTGATACGGCCGGCGCAGGAACAAGACAAGGAGAAGGATCATGCCGAAGCCCACCAAGGGTCCCCGTCTGGGCGGCAGCGCCTCGCACCAGAAGGCGATGCTGGGCAACCTGGCGACCGCGCTGTTCGAGCACGGCCGCATCACGACGACCGAGGCCAAGGCCCGTCGTCTGCGTCCGGTCGCGGAGCGGCTGATCACCAAGGCGAAGAAGGGCGACCTGCACAACCGCCGGCAGGTCATGCGCACGATCCTCGACAAGAGCGTCGTGCACACCCTCTTCACCGAGATCGGTCCGCGCTACGAGAACCGTCCCGGTGGCTACACCCGCATCACCAAGATCGGCCCGCGTCGTGGCGACAACGCCCCGATGGCGGTCATCGAGCTGGTCGAGGCCCTGACCGTGCAGCAGACCGCTGTCGGCGAGGCCGAGGCGGCGACGAAGCGGTCCGCGAAGGACGCCGCCGGTGACGAGGCCGTGGCCGACCTCAAGAAGGGCGAGGCCGAGGGCGAGTCCGCCGAGGGCGAGTCCAAGGACGCCTGAGACGTTCGTCTCGTGAAGCGGGTCCGTCCCTTCGGGGGCGGGCCCGCTTTCGTCGTCGGGGAACACCGGGGAAGGAAGCACAGACAGTGAGCGACGAGGCAGCTCCTGGTTTCACGCGGGTCCGGCTGGATCTCGCCTACGACGGCCGGGAGTTCTCCGGCTGGGCGAAGCAGAAGGGCGGCCGGCGGACCGTCCAGGGTGAGCTGGAGGACGCGCTGCGGGTCGTGATGCGGCTGGGGGAGGCGCCCGAGCTGACCGTCGCGGGCCGGACGGACGCGGGCGTGCACGCGCGCGGGCAGGTGGCGCACGTCGATCTGCCGGACGAGGTGTGGGCCGAGCACGGCCCGCATCTGCTGCGGCGGCTGGCCGGCCGGCTGCCGATGGATGTCCGGGTGTTCCGCGTCGCCGTGGCGCCGCCGCACTTCAACGCCCGGTTCTCGGCGATCTGGCGGCGGTACGCCTACCGCGTCACCGACCATCCGGGGGGCGCGGACCCGCTCCAGCGCGGTCATGTGCTGTGGCACAACTGGCCGTTGGACCTCGATGCGATGAACGAGGCCGCGCGCGGCCTGCTGGGGGAGCACGACTTCGCCGCCTACTGCAAGAGGCGGGAGGGCGCGACGACGATCCGTACGCTCCAGGAGCTGTCCTGGACGCGGCGTCCCGACGGGGTGCTGGAGGCGACGGTGCGTGCGGACGCGTTCTGCCACAACATGGTGCGCTCGCTGGTCGGCGCGATGCTGTTCGTCGGTGACGGGCACCGCCCGCCGGAGTGGCCGGCGAAGGTGCTGGCCGCCGGGGTCCGGGACTCGGCGGTGCATGTGGTGCGCCCGCACGGGCTCACCCTGGAGGAGGTCGGCTACCCCGCCGACGACGCCCTGGCGGCCCGCAATCTGGCCTCGCGCAGCCGGCGTTCGCTGCCGGGGGACCCGCCGGGCGGCTGCTGCTGACCGGCGGGAGCGCGGTCTCCCGTGCGCCCGGGCGGGGGCGCGCCCGGAGCCGCCGGGCTCCGCGTGCCCGGCGGGGTCCGGACGAGGAGCGCCGGACGTCGGGGAGACGGCTCAGCGGATGGGTACCGTGCCGTCGTCGTCGTGCGGGGCACGGGGTGCGGGCGAGGCCGGGCCCGTGGCGGCCGGGGTGCCCAGGTTCTGCTTGACCGTGTCGAGGATCGTCAGGCCCTGGCTGACCAGCCCGGCGGCGACCTCGCCGAGGCCGTCCGCCCCGTTGAGCACGTTGACGTTGGCCTGGGAGAGGCCGGACGCGGCCTCCTTGACGATCTGCGGGAGCTGGTCGATGAGGAGCTGGTCCAGGGCCACCCGGTCGTGCGAGGCCGCGGCCTCCGCCTGGATCTTCATCCGCTCGGCCTCGGCGAGGGCCAGCGTCTTGATCCGCTGGGCGTCGGCCTCCGCCGGCTTGACGACCTCGGCGACCAGTTCCTGCTGGCGCAGCTGGGCGGCGCGCTCGGCCAGCTCCGTCTGCGCGGCGAGCACCTCCTGCTGGGCGTGTGCGTCGGCCAGCGGGCCCGCCTGCGCCGACTGTGCCTGGACGCGGTCGACCTCGGCCTTGTACTCGGCCTCCACGATGGCGGTCTGCCGCTCGTACTCGGCCTGGTTGCGGGCCGCTTCCTGCTGGGCCTCGACGGACGCCTGGGTGGCCTGGGCCTCGGCGATCTTCGCCTGGCGCTGGATGGCGGCCTTGTGCGGGGCCGACATGGCCTCGATGTAGCCGGTGTCGCCGTCGTCGATGGACTGGATCTGGAGCGAGTCGACGATCAGGCCGATCTTGCTCATCTCCGCCTTGGAGGTCTCCAGCACCTCCGTGGCGAGCTTCTGCCGCTCCGTGACGATCTCCTCCACCGTCATCGAGCCGATGATGGAGCGCAGATGACCGGAGAAGATCCGGCCGGTCAGCACGGACATCTGCTCCTGCTCGGAGAGGAAGCGCTGGCCGGCGTTGACGATGCTCTCGGTGTCGTTGCCGACCTTGAAGGCGATCACGGCGCGCACCGTGAGCACGATGCCCTGCCGGGTGACGCAGGACTCGGTCACCTCGGCCTCCCGCATGGCCAGGGTCAGAAAGCGGGTCTTGCGGAAGATCGGCAGCACGAACTTGCCGTGCCCGGTGACCACCCGGAAGGGCGCGCCCTTCAGGCCCCGCCTGCCTCCGGAGATCAGCATGGCCTCGTCGGGTGCGGGGACGCGGTATCCGAACAATGTTCACTCCTCAACTGACGTGGTCCGCACCGTCGTCGAGGGCGTCCAGGGGGTCGCGCCAGGCGCTCACCCGGACCTGCCGGGTGCCGCTGGAGTCGATCACCAGCACGGTCGTGCCGAGGGGCAGCGGCTCGTCGGACCAGGCGATGTAGGTCTCCGTGCCGCCGCGGATCCGGACCAGGACCTCGCCGGGGCCGGCCTCCCCGCGGGTCCCGATGACCAGTTCGCCGACGCAGCCGATCACGGCCTGCTCCGGGCCCATCCGCGCGCCTCCCCCTTGTCCGCCCCGGTGGTGTGCCGGTGACACTAGTCCTCCCGGCCGCAACTCCGTGGTGCGCGCGGCCACTTGTTACCTACCCGGGACGGGCCGGTCAGGAGCCGGGTTCCTCCGCCGCGGCCGAGGACTGCGCCCGGCCGCGCTGGAGCACCCGCGCGTAGCCGTAGTTCGAGCCGTCCAGCGCGGCCCGCTGGGCGGCCTCGTCCTCGGGGCCGGACGCCTTGCCGTCGGTGCGGCCCGCGATGGTGAAGTAGGCGTAGCGGCCCAGGGAGTTGGCCGTCGTACGGCAGGTGACCGTGCGGCAGAAGTCCGGGACGCCGCCGCCGGGCAGGGCGACCAGGTTGGGCTGGTACTCCTTCTTGACCTGGGCGGCGGCGCGGGTGTCGGAGAAGGCGGCGATACCGACGGTGACGGCGAGGCCGTCCCGGGTGAACGTGGCCCGGTACAGGGCGCGGCAGCCGTGCCGCTTCAGGACCGGGCCGAGGCCCGAGTGGGCCGCGTCGGTGCAGCTGTCGCTGGTGCTGGTGGCCGTGCGCCGGTAGGGGCGGCCGTTGATGGTGACCTTCTCGCTCGGGTACAGCGTCTTCGCGCTGAGCGGCGCCTTGTCGTGCTCGGCGTCCGCGATGAAGTCCTTGGGCGGCGGCGGGGGCGGCGGCTCGTCCTTGAAGGTGGGCTGCGGGGGAGAGGAGGACGGCAGGTCCGAGGAGGGCGGCAGGGAGTCGGAGGGCTTGGCGGAGGGATCGCCGCCGCCCTCGTTGACGACGGCGAAGGCGACGATGCCCGCGATCGCGGCCGTGGCGAGCGCGCCCCCGCCCGCCAGCAGCCACCGCCTGCGCCGTGTACGGTCGCGTTCGGCCTCCTCGGCCAGCGCGGCCCAGTCGGGGGTGGACGATCCCCCGGAACCCCACTCGGGTCCCCCCTGCCCAAAGCTCATGCGCGCATCTTATGTGCTCGTGCGCGGGCGGTGACGGCTCGGTCGCCGGATATCCGGCGGGGGCGGGCCCGCGCCCGGCCCCGGGAGCACGGGGCGGCCGGGAGGTGCGGGCCGGGGGAGCGTACAGCCGGTTTTGACCCTCTCGGGGGAGGGTCGGTATCCTCTTGCTTCGTTGTGTGTATTGGCTTGCCTGTTCTCACGTGGGGGGTCTTTACACCGGCCTACCGGTCGATGACCAGGGGTCCCGCGCGGTTGCGTCACCGCGGGGGAGCCGGCCTGTCGTGATCGCGCTGGTGGCCTTGTCAGGACCAGTCCCCCGAGTCCTCACGGATCCGGGGCGCTCCCATTCACTGAAGAAGCGAAGGCTACGACCGTGCGTACGTACAGCCCCAAGCCCGGCGACGTCCAGCGCCAGTGGCACATCATCGACGCGCAGGACGTCGTCCTGGGCCGTCTGGCCTCCCAGGCCGCCACCCTCCTCCGGGGTAAGCACAAGCCGGTGTACGCGCCCCACGTCGACACCGGCGACTTCGTCGTCATCATCAACGCCGACAAGGTGCACCTGTCCGGTAACAAGCGCATCCAGAAGATGGCCTACCGCCACTCCGGTTACCCGGGTGGTCTGCGTTCGGTGCGCTACGACGACCTGCTGCGCAACAACCCGGAGAAGGCCGTGGAGAAGGCCGTCAAGGGCATGCTCCCGAAGAACTCCCTGGGTCGTCAGATGCTCTCGAAGCTGAAGGTCTACTCGGGCGATCAGCACCCGCACGCTGCGCAGCAGCCGGTGCCGTTCGAGATCAGCCAGGTCGCGCAGTAAGTCCGGCCACCCCCTAAGACGAAGAGAAGCTGAGGAGAATCGTGGCCGAGACCACCGCTGAGACCCCCGTCGAGGGCGTCGAGGAGTACACGACCGAGACCCCCGCGGCCCCCGAGGAGTACACCTCGGAGTCGCTGGCGTCCCGCTTCGGCGAGCCGCAGCCGGCCGCCGGTGTCGGGCGCCGCAAGAACGCCATCGCCCGTGTCCGGATCATCCCGGGCAGCGGCAAGTGGAAGATCAACGGCCGCACCCTTGAGGGCTACTTCCCCAACAAGGTGCACCAGCAGGAAGTCAACGAGCCGTTCAAGGTGCTGGAGCTGGACGAGCGCTACGACGTGGTCGCCCGTATCTCCGGCGGCGGCATCTCGGGCCAGGCCGGCGCGCTGCGCCTGGGTGTGGCCCGTGCGCTGAACGAGGCGGACGTGGACAACAACCGCGGCCCGCTGAAGAAGGCCGGCTTCCTGACCCGCGACGCGCGTGCCGTCGAGCGGAAGAAGGCCGGTCTCAAGAAGGCCCGCAAGGGCACGCAGTACAGCAAGCGCTGACCCCGCGCTGGCTGGAGCCTTCACGGATGCCCCGTCGGCACCTCGGTGCCGACGGGGCATCCGTCTATCGGGCGGCAGCGCGCCCTCCGGCCGCGGGGGGCGGCGTGCCGCCACGGGGTGAACGGGGCGTATACCTGGGATAACGGGAAATACCCGAGGTACCCGCATACCCGGTGTCCCCACTTCGGGCCTGGGCGGTCCCGCTCCCCGCCTGCCCTCGCAATCCCGCTGAACTCGGAGGAACGACTGTGGCACGACTCTTCGGTACGGACGGTGTACGTGGCGTCGCCAACGAGGGGCTGACGGCCGAGCTGGCGCTCGGGCTGTCGGTCGCGGCTGCGCACGTGCTGACCGGGGTGGGCGCCCAGGGCGCCGGAACTGCCGGAGCCGTCGAAGGCGCTGCCGCGACGCCGGGGGAGGCGGCCCGGCCGGTGGCCGTCGTCGGGCGCGATCCGCGGGCCTCCGGGGAGTTCCTGGAGGCGGCCGTCGTGGCCGGGCTGGCCAGTGCCGGGGTGGATGTGCTGCGGGTGGGCGTGCTGCCGACGCCGGCGGTGGCCTATCTGACGGGTTCGCTCGGGGCCGACCTGGGCGTGATGCTGTCGGCCAGCCACAACCCCATGCCGGACAACGGCGTGAAGTTCTTCGCGCGCGGTGGGCACAAGCTCGCCGACGAGCTGGAGGACCGGATCGAGGCGCTGTACCGGGAGCACGCGGCGGGCGAGCCGTGGGAGCGGCCGACGGGAGCGGGCGTGGGCCGGGTCAAGGACTACGACGAGGGCTTCGACAACTATGTCGCGCACCTGGTCGGGGTGCTGCCGAACCGGCTGGACGGGCTCAAGGTCGTCATTGACGGTGCGCACGGCGCGGCGGCGCGGGTCTCGCCGGAGGCGTTCGCGCGGGCCGGCGCCGAGGTCGTCACGATCGGCACCGATCCGGACGGGCTCAACATCAACGACGAGTGCGGCTCGACGCATCTGGCCGCGCTCCGTGCCGCCGTCGTCCGGCACGGCGCCGACCTCGGTGTGGCGCACGACGGCGACGCGGACCGCTGCCTCGCGGTGGACGCGGCGGGCGAGGAGATCGACGGCGACCAGATCCTGGCCGTCCTCGGGCTGGCGATGAAGGAGGCCGGCCAGCTGCGCAAGGACACGGTCGTGGCGACGGTCATGTCCAACCTCGGCTTCAAGCTGGCGCTGGAGCGGGCGGGGCTCTCGTTGCAGCAGACGGCGGTGGGCGACCGCTATGTGCTGGAGGAGATGAAGCGCGGCGGCTACTCCCTCGGCGGTGAGCAGTCCGGGCACGTCATCGTCCTGGACCACGCCACGACCGGGGATGGCACGCTCACCGGGCTGATGCTGGCCGCGCGGGTCGCGGCGACCGGTACGCCGCTCGCCGAGCTGGCCGCCGTCATGGAGCGGCTGCCGCAGGTGCTGGTCAATGTGCCGGACGTGGACAAGTCCCGGGTGGGCACGGCCGCCGAGGTCGTCACCGCCGTCGCCGAGGCCGAGGCGCAGCTCGGGGAGACCGGCCGGGTGCTGCTGCGGCCCTCGGGGACCGAGCCGCTCGTGCGGGTGATGGTGGAGGCCGCCGACATCGAGCACGCCCGTACCGTCGCGGGGCGGCTGGCCGATGTGGTGAAGAGCGCGCTGGGCTGAGGACGGAGCCGGTCGGGGCGGGGGCCGGGCCGGTCCCCGCCCCGACCGCTGTGTTCCGCTGGTTTCCGGCTTCTCCCGCTCCCCTCCCGGTCGGGGCGCCCGGTCGGAACGCCCGGTCAGAACTTCCGCAGGGAGAGGCGCTCGACCTTGTGGTCGGGGCCCTTGTGGAGCTGGAGCGTGGCCCGGCCGCGGGTGGGCGCTATGTTGCGGCGCAGATTGGGCTCGTTGATCGTCCGCCAGGTGTTGCGGGCGTAGTCCAGCGCCTCCTCCTCGCTGACCTGCGTGTACCGGTGGAAGTACGAGCGGGGGTTCTGGAAGGCCGTCGCGCGCAGCTGGCGGAAGCGGCTGAGGTACCAGCGGCGGATGTCGTCGGTGCGGGCGTCCACGTACAGCGAGAAGTCGAAGTGGTCGGAGACCGCGAGCCCGGTGCGGCCGTCCTTGCCGGGCATGGCCGGCTGGAGCACGTTGAGGCCCTCGACGATGAGCACGTCGGGGCGGCGCACGGTCAGCGTCTCGCCCGGCACGATGTCGTAGATCAGATGTGAGTAGACCGGGCCCGACACCTCGGGCTTGCCCGCCTTCACCTCGGCGACGAAGCGGGTCAGGGCGCGGCGGTCGTAGGACTCGGGGAAGCCCTTGCGGGACATCAGGCCGCGGCGTTCGAGTTCGGCCTTGGGCAGCAGGAAGCCGTCCGTCGTCACCAGGTCGACCCGTCGGCGCTCCGCGGCGCGTGTGCCGTCCGACCCGTCCGGTGCCTCGTGCGGGAAGGAGAGCAGCGCCTGGAGCAGCCGCGCGACCGTCGACTTGCCGACGGCCACGCTCCCGGCGATGCCGATCACGAACGGGGTGCCGGCGCGGGCCTCGGGCGGTGCGCCCAGGAAGGTGTTGAGGGCGTCGCGCCGGCGGTGAGCAGCGCCGATGTAGAGGTTCAGCAGGCGCGAGAGCGGCAGATAGATCTCCCGGACCTCGTCCAGGTCGATCACATCGCCCAGGCCGCGCAGCTCCTCGACCTCGGCGGCCGTGAGCGGCAGCGGTGTGCGCTCGCGCAGCGCGCTCCACTCGGCGCGGCTGAGGTTGACGTAGGGCTTCGTGGACACGGGGCCATTCTGCTCCCCGGGCGCCGACGGCTCCTGGGCGGGAGGCAGAGGGGAGCCTGCGGGGGTCCGGGGGAGGCAGGGACGTCGGGAGCGGGGGGTGCGGGACGTCCGGGAATGGCCGGGAGTTGAAGCCGGCGTGGGTGAAAGGTGTACGCGCCGTGTGAAAGCCGTTATGTTCCGCCCATGTCGCACCCTTTGAGCCGCATACGCCCCGCGCTCACCCGTTCCGCACGCGCCGCCAAGCGCCGCCCCGCATCCCTCGACGGCCCCGCCGGCCGGGTCTACGACGACCTCGCCGACGGCCTTCCCGAGGAGGATCTGGCCGAGGACCTCACCGAGTCCCTGGAGCTGTACGTCATGGGCAGCAAGCCCCGCTGCGAGGAGTCGGAGTATCTGGAACTGGTCGAGGACGCCATAGAGCGGATGGCGCGCGGCGCCTGAGCCCCGCCCTCCGCCGCGCCCCACGGGCGGCCCTCGCCCGCGGCCCCTACCGGCAGCAGCGCACCTCTCGCTCGTTAGGCTCGACGCACGGGTCAGCGGGCTGGAAGGGGCATCCATGGGCGCAATCGCCGGCTACGTGGGCGGAGGACCCGCTCTCGACGTCGTACTGGAGGGCCTGCGGCGGCTGGACGGCGCCGGTGAGGGCGCCGGGTTCGACTCGGCGGGGGTCGCGGTCGTCGCCGACGGGGGGATCGCCGCGGCCACCAGGGCCGGTGGCCTCGCCGACCTCGACAAGGAGCTGGCCGACCGGCCGCTGCCCGACGCACGCACGGGAATCGGCCATTTGCGGCGGGCCGGCCGGGGGGCGGTCTCCGACCTCAACGCGCACCCCCACCTCGACAACGCGGGCCGGGTGGCCGTCGTCCACAACGGCACGCTGGCCAACTCCGCCGCGCTGCGTGCCGAGTTGAGCGGGCGCGGCCACGAACTCGTCTCGGACACGGACACGGAGGCCGTCGCGCATCTGCTCGCCGAGGCCCTGTCGTCCTGCGGGGAGCTGGCCGAGGCCATGCGTCAGGTCTGCCGGCGGCTGGAGGGCGGCTACGCGCTGGTCGCCGTGCACGCCGACGCGCCGGGGGTCGCCGTCGGTGCCTGCCGGGGCGCGCCGCTCGCGGTGGGCGTCGCGGACGGCGACGGCGACGGCGAGTTCCATCTGGCCTCCGACACCGCGGCCTTCCTCGCCCACACCCGGGACGTGGTCGAGCCCGACCCGGAGCCCGGGCGGATCGTGGAGGTGCGCCGGGGCGGCGGGGTGAGCGTCACCGATCTCGACGGCAGGGCCGTCGACGCGCGGGTGCGGACCGCCGGGGAGGACCGTTGATCATCGGGGTGGGGATCGACGTCGCGGAGATCGACCGGTTCGCCCAATCCCTGGAGCGCACACCGCAGTTGGCGAACCGGCTGTTCGTCGACGCCGAGCTGTGGCTGCCCAGCGGGGAGCGGCGCGGTATCGCCTCGCTCGCCGCCCGGTTCGCCGCGAAGGAGGCGCTGGCCAAGGCGTTGGGCGCGCCGCAGGGGCTGCGCTGGACGGACGCCGAGGTCTGGGCGGCCGATTCGGGGCAGCCGTTCCTGCGGGTGCGGGGCACCGTGGCCGAGCGGGCGGCGGAGCTGGGCGTGCGCGGCTGGCATCTGTCGCTCTCGCACGACGCCGGGGTGGCCTCGGCCGTGGTCATCGCCGAGGGGTGATGCCGCGGGGCGCCGGGTGCGGGGCACTGGTGCCGGGGTGCCGGGGCCGGGCGTGCGGTGGGCGTCGGGTGTGCGGCGTGGGTGTGCGGCGTGGGGTGCGAGGGCGCGCGGTGCGGGCGGGGTGCGGTCGGCCTCGGGTGTGCGGTGGGGGCCGGGTGGGGCTGATGTGGTGGTGCGGGGTCCGGGCCGGGTGCGCACACTGGGGGGATGAGGAGTGGTTTCCGGGTCGAGACGGTGCGCGCCGCCGAGCGCGCGTTGATGGAGCAGCTTCCCGAGGGCGCGCTGATGTCCCGGGCCGCCGCCGGGCTGGCGGCGGCGTGCAGCACGCTGCTGGGCCGTACGTACGGCGCCCGGGTGGTGCTGCTCGTCGGCAGCGGCGACAACGGCGGCGACGCGCTGTACGCCGGTGCGCGGCTGGCCCGGCGGGGCGCGGGCGTCACCGCCGTCCTGCTGTCGCCCGAACGTGCGCACGAGGGCGGGCTGGCGGCGCTGCGGGCCGCGGGCGGCCGGACGCTGGTGGCGCCCGGCGCCGTCGTGGACGCGGAGGAGAACGCGGCCCGGCCGGTGGCGCCGGTGCTCGCCCGTGCCGATCTCGTCGTGGACGGCATCGTCGGCATCGGCGGCCGGGGCGGACTGCGGCCCGCCGCCGTGGAGTTGACCGATCTGGTGCGGGAGGCCGGGGTGCCGGTCGTGGCGGTCGACCTGCCCAGCGGGGTCGACGCCGACACCGGCAGGGTGGACGGGCCGGCGGTCGACGCCGCGGCGACCGTCACATTCGGTGCCTACAAGCCGGGCCTGTTGATCGACCCGGCGCACGAACGGGCGGGCGCCGTCCGCCTCGTCGACATCGGGCTGGGCCCCCATCTGCCGGCGACGCCCGACGTGGAGGCGTTGCAGCACGAGGACGTGGCGCGGCTGCTGCCCCGTCCGGCGCCGGAGAGCGACAAGTACCGGCGCGGTGTCGTCGGCGTCGCGGCCGGTTCGGCGACGTACCCGGGTGCGGCCTCGCTCACCGTCTCCGGTGCGCTGCGGGGCGGCGCCGGGGCCGTGCGGTTCCTCGGGGAGAGCGCGCAGGTGCGCGAGCACGTCATCCAGCGCTTCCCGGAGGTGCTGCTGTCCGAGGGGCCGGTGCGGAAGGCGGGCCGGGTCCAGGCGTGGGCGGTGGGGCCCGGCCTCGGGGACGGCGCCGAGGCCCGCAGGACCGTCGCGGACGTGCTGGGCACGCCCCTGCCGGTGCTCGTCGACGCGGACGGGCTGCGGCTGATGAGCGAGGGGCCCGACGGGCTGGAGGCCGTGCGGGCCCGGCAGGCGGAGACGGTGCTCACCCCGCACGCCGGCGAGGCCGCCGCGCTGCTCGGCTGCGCCCGCGAGGAGGTGGAGGACGCCCGGCTGGAGTCCGCGCGCCGGCTGGTGGAGCTGACGGGGGCGACCGTCCTGCTGAAGGGCTCGACGACGCTGGTGGCCTCACCGCCCGGCGCCGGCGGGGAGACGGTCCCGGTGCGCGTCAACCCGACGGGCACGGGATGGCTGGCCACGGCCGGCAGCGGCGATGTCCTCTCCGGGCTGATCGGCTCCCTGCTGGCGGCCGGCCTCTCCGGACGCGACGCGGCCTCCGTCGGCGCCTATCTGCACGGATACGCCGGGCGGCGCACCCGGGAGCCGGCCACCGCGCTCGGCGTCGCGGGCGCGCTCACCCGGGCGTGGGAGGACGTCTCGCACTCCGGCTGAGCCCGCGGCTGAACTTCTGGCTGAGCCCGCGGCTGAACCTCGGCTGAGCCCGCGGCGGGAACTCGGGCTGAGCCCGCCGCGGGAACTCCGGTCGGCTCCCGGACGCCGAGGAGGGACGGGCGGTCGTCGTTGTCGGACGGGACCGGCGGGACCGGCGGGACGGGGCTCCCGCGCGCTCTCCCGGGACGACGGCCGGGGCCTCCAGGCGCCGCGGAACCGGAACGGCCCGACCGGGTCGCGCCGACTCCGTCCGTCAGGGAAGCCGGAGGCTCTTGGCGAACCAGTGGTCGGCGTAGGGGGAGTCGTTGTACGGCGGGGTCTCGGTGTAGCCGTGCCGTACGTACAGCCGCTTGGCCTCCACCAGGTCCCGCCGGGTGTCGAGCCGCATCAGACCGGCGCCCAGCTCGCGGGCCGCGCCCTCGGCGGCGGCGAGCAGAAGGTCCGCGAGCCCGCAGCCGCGCACGGGCGGAGCCACCCACACCCGGCGCAGCTCCGCCGTCTCCGCGTCGAGCAGCTGCACGCCCACACAGCCGACGACGCCGACGACGCCGCCGACGGCCACGGTGCCGGCGCCGCTGCCGGAACCGTCCCTTCCGGCGTCGGCGTCGGTGCCGCCCCGCGTCCTCGCCAGCAGGAACAGGCCGTGGGGCGGGGCCATTCCGGCGTCGGGTTCCTCGCCGAGGGCCTCGTCGACCTCCTCGGCGGTGGCGGGGCGGCCGTAGTAGCGGTCGGCCAGTTCGGCCACGTAGCCGCGTATGGTCGCGGCGGCCTCGGGGCTGTCGACGGGCGTGGGCGCGATCGTCCAGTGCACGCCTCCAGTGTGCGGGCGGCCTCAAGCGGTTTTCCGGACGCCGCCGGAACCGGGGCGGCTGTCGGTGGCCCCTGTCACACTCCCCGGATGAGTGAACAGCACGCTGTCTCCCCTCCGGCCGCCCCCGCTCCGCGGCAACTCGCACCCCGTTGGCCCGGGGACCCGCGCGAGCCCCTGCCGCTCGTCGGCGACGAGCGCGAGGTCCTCACGCGTTATCTGGACTGGTACCGCGAGACGCTCGCCCTCAAGTGCGCGGGCCTGGCGCCCGAGTCGCTGTCCGAGCGCTCCGTCCCGCCGTCCGGAATGAGCCTGCACGGCCTGCTGCGGCACCTGGCCGGCTGCGAACGCTGGTGGTTCCGCATCCAGTTCGCCGGTGAGGACGTGCCGATGCTGCACTACTCCGACGACGATCCCGACCAGGACTTCGGGCGGCTGGACGGCGATCCGGACGAGGCGCTCGCCGTCTGGCGCGCCGAGTGCGCCCGCTCCCGGGAGATCACGGCCGCGGCCGGGCTGGACAGCACGGGCATCCACCGGGCCACGGGGCGTCCCGTCTCGCTGCGCAAGGTGCTCGTCCACATGCTCGCCGAGTACGCCGGGCACTGCGGTCACGCCGATCTGCTGCGCGAGCGCATCGACGGCACGACCGGCCTGTGAGGGCCCCGCCGGCCGCTCCCGGCGCTGTGCCCGGGGACGGCCGGAACGGTCCGATCCGGACACACCTGCGACACTGAAGCGGTGAACGCGCAGCAGGCCCCGTACTCCTCGTACTCCTCCGCCCCGCAGCCACCGGTGTCCGACGAGGTCGGACCGGACGAGCCGGCCGGGCACGGCACACCGGACGTCCCCGGGGCCGAGCGCGTACGCGCCGAGATCGATCTGGACGCGGTGCGGGCGAACGTCCGCTCCCTGCGCGAACGTGCCGCGGGCGCCCAGGTGATGGCCGTCGTGAAGGCGGACGGTTACGGGCACGGCGCGGTCCCCTGCGCCCGGGCCGCCCGGCAGGCGGGCGCCGGCTGGCTGGGCACGGCGACGCCGCAGGAGGCGTTCGCGCTGCGGGCCGCCGGCGACGAGGGCCGCATCCTGTGCTGGCTGTGGACACCGGGCGGCCCGTGGCGGACGGCGATCGAGCAGGACATCGACGTCTCGGCGAGCGGCCGCTGGGCGCTCGCCGAGATCGTCGCCGCGGCCCGGGCCGCGGGCCGTCCCGCGCGGGTGCATCTGAAGGCCGACACCGGGCTGGGCCGCAACGGCTGCCAGCCCGCCGACTGGCCGGATCTGGTCGCCGCGGCCCGCGCGGCCGAGGCCGAGGGCGCACTCCGGGTCACCGGCATCTGGTCGCACTTCGCCTGCGCCGACGAGCCGGGGCACCCCTCGATCGCCGCGCAGCTCACGGCCTTCCACGAGGCGCTGCGGGTGGCCGAGCGCGCCGGGCTCGACCCCGAGGTGCGGCACCACGCCAACTCGCCCGCGACGCTGACGCTTCCCGAGACGCACTTCGACCTGGTGCGGCCCGGTATCGCCGTCTACGGGCTGTCGCCGGCGCCGGAGATCGGCACGGCGCACGAGCTGGGCCTGCGCCCCGCGATGACGCTCAGCGCCTCGCTGGCCCTGGTCAAGCGGGTGCCCCGGGACCACGGGGTGAGCTACGGGCACACCTACCGCACGCCGGGTGAGACGACGCTCGGCCTGGTGCCGGCCGGTTACGGGGACGGGCTGCCGCGGCACGCGAGCGGCTGCGGCCCGGTGCTGGTGGCCGGCAAGTGGCGCACGGTCGCGGGCCGGATCGCCATGGACCAGTTCGTCGTCGACCTCGGCGGCGACCACGCCGAGGCCGGTGACCGCGCGGTCCTCCTCGGTCCGGGGGACGAGGGCGAGCCGACGGCGGAGGACTGGGCACGCGCCGTGGGCACCATCGGGTACGAGATCGTCACCCGGATCGGCCCCCGCGTGCCCCGGGTGTACCGGAACGTCTGAGGGGCAGACGGCAGACGGCAGACGGCAGACGGCGGACGGTGGGCAGCGGACGGCAGGCGGAGCCCGGTACCCGGCGCCCGGACGGGACGACGGGCCGGCACGAGCGGCGAGGGCGCCGGAGCGGGGGCGGGACGATGAGCGGAGCCGACGCGGTGCACGCGGTCGACGCGGCGAGCGCGGGGAACGCGGGAAACACGGCGGACGCCGCACGCGCGGTGCTCACGGCGGACGCGGCGCGGACGGCGGGCGGCGGGCTGTGGCCGCGCGGCGCCGGTCTGGCCGGGCTGGCGCTGGGCGTCGTGGCGGCGGGCGTCGCCGTGGAGCGGCTGACGGTGCACCGCGCGGTACGCCGCGAGGCACGCGGTGCGCTGGACGTCTCGGGCCCGTACGGCACCCTGCGCGGCACTCCCGGAACCGTCGCGGCCGAGGACGGCACGGAGCTGTACTACGAGATCGACGAGCGGGACGGGCCCACGGGCTTCGCGGGCGCCCCGGACGCGGGCGCCGCGGGCCGCGCGGGCGACGGCACAGGCGGCCCCCGGGTCCCGCGCGCCGAGCTGACCGCGTCCCCCGCCGGTACCGGCGACCGGCTGCCCGGGCTGCTGCGTCTGCTGCACGGCCCGGGCACGGCGGGCGGCACGGAAACGGCGGGCGGCACGGACGTCGGACACGAGAGCGCGGACGGGCCGGGCGAGAGCGAGGGCGAGGGCGAGGGCGGGGCCGGGGGCGTGCTGCCCACCGTCGTCTTCGCGCACGGCTACTGCCTCGACCAGGACAGCTGGCACTTCCAGCGCGCCGCCCTGCGCGGCGTCGTGCGCGCCGTCTACTGGGACCAGCGCAGCCACGGCCGTTCGGGGCGGGCGCCGGAGGGCGAGCCGGTCACCATCGAGCAGCTCGGCCGGGACCTGAAGCGGGTGCTGGACGCCGCGGTGCCCGAGGGGCCGGTGGTGCTGGTGGGCCACTCGATGGGCGGTATGACGGTCATGGCGCTGGCCGAGCAGTACCCGCGGTACGTGGCGGAGCGGGTGGCGGGCGTCGCGCTGGTCGGCACCAGCGCGGGCGGCATGGGCGAGGTGACCTACGGGCTGCCGGCCGCCGGGGTGCGCGCCGTGCGCCGTGCGGTGCCGGGTGTGCTGCGTGCGCTGGCCTCCCGCTCGGAGCTGGTGGAGCGGGGCCGCCGGGCCACGGCGGATCTGTTCGCCGGGCTGGTCAGGCGGTACTCGTTCGGGAACGCGGCGGACGTCGACCCCGGAGTGGCACGGTTCGCCGAGCGGATGATCGAGTCGGTGCCCGTCGATGTGGTCGCGGAGTTCTATCCGGCGTTCGGGGCGCACGAGAAGACCGCGGCGCTCGCCGCCTTCGACGGGATCCCGGCGCTCGTGCTGGCCGGCGACCGGGATCTGATCACGCCGTGGGAGCACGGAAGGCGCATCGCGCGGGCGCTGCCGTCGGCTCGGTTCGCCACTCTGGAGGGCGCCGGGCACCTGCTGATGCTGGAGCGGCCCCGGGAGGTCGGCGAGCACCTCGCCCGGCTGCTGGCGCGTACCATCCGGACGCATGGAAGCACCGCACCACCCGCGTCCGGCCGCGCCCGGGGAGCAGCCGCTCCCGGAGGCCCGGCAGGCACCGACACCGCAGGAGCAGCCCGTGAACCCGGCGCAGGAGAGGACGGCCGTCACCGTCACCGCTGAGACCGCCGAGCAGATGCGCGCCCTGGGCACCCGGCTCGCCGGGCTGCTGCGCGCCGGTGACCTCGTCCTGCTCACGGGTGAACTCGGCGCCGGGAAGACGACGTTGACGCGCGGGCTGGGCGAGGGGCTCGGGGTGCGCGGCGCGGTCACCTCGCCGACGTTCGTCATCGCGCGGGTGCATCCGTCCCTGGCCGGCGGGCCGCCGCTGGTGCACGTGGACGCCTACCGGCTGAGCGGCGGGCTGGACGAGATGGAGGACCTCGATCTGGACGTGTCGCTGCCCGAGTCGGTGGTCGTCGTCGAATGGGGCGAGGGACGCGTCGAGGAGCTGGCCGAGGACCGGCTGCACGTCGTCATCGAGCGCGCCCTGGGCGGCGACGGACCCGGCGCGGTGGACGACGCCGCGGCGGGCGGGACGGACGACGGCGCGGAGGACGTGCGCACCGTGACGGTCACCGGCGTCGGCGCCCGCTGGGCGGACGCCGACCTCTCCGCACTGCGCGCCTAGCGCCGCTCCCGGCTCCCTCCCACCGGCGCCGGGCCGCAGTAGGCCACGCACCCCTTCCCGGGTGCGTGGCCTTCGTCGTTCCGGGCCGGTCCACGTGATCGGCGCCGTGCGCGGCCCGGCCCGGTGCGCGATTCCGGTGCGACGGCCCGTGCCGCTGTGCTGCGCCGTTGTGCCGCGCTGTCGTGCCGTGCCGTCGTACCGACAGGGTGTCGGCAAATTGTTGCGCGGGCGGTGGGGGCCGTGGTCCCATGGGAGGTACGACGACGGTTAGGTAAGCCTAAGTCGGATGGCCGGCGGGCCGCTGGGTCCGCCCGGCTTCCGCGATCACGGCGCCTGGAGCCCCCGGGAGGGAGCATGACGGCACACGAGCGCGCTCAGCGGCCGGGGACGGCCCCCGCGCGTGCGGCGTCCGGCGCGGCCCGTGCGGAGCGGATCGCTCCGGTGCCGCCGATGAGCACGCTGCTCGCCTCCTGCGCCGCGGCAGCCGCGGTCTCCCAGCCCCCGGACGAGCGGGAAGCGGACGAGCGGGAGCACACCCCCGCCGAGCCCGTGGAGCTGAACCTTCCCGCCGAACAGCCGGACCGCGGGGCCGCCTAGGCTGCTCGGCCTCCGGGCCGCCCCGGGGCGGCAGGCCAGGTCAGGGCGTGGGGCAGCGGAACGGCGAGCGGCAGCGGCGGGTCAGCGGACGACGACGACCGGGGTGCCCACCGGCGCGTGCTTCCACAGAGCCGCGCCGTCCTCGCGCTTCTCCCGGACGCCGCCCGTGCGGTGCGAGGCGTCCGGGTCGGGCATCGATCCGTCGAGCGCGGCGCTGAACCCGATGGTCACGCCGTCCACGGTGGTGAACCGGACGACGTGTTCGATCGGCACACCGTCCGAGCCGGTCACATGCGCGGAGCGCGAGGTGACCTTGTAGGAGCCCGGCTTCGGGCTGACCGTGCTGGGCACGACGGCGAACGTCCGCTCCGCCCGGCCGTCCTCGCCGACGAGCCACACCCGGCGCTCGGCGAGCGCGTAGACGATCCGCTCACCCGTGCCGGAGTTCTTCGGCAGTGCCGTGCTCTTCTCCTTCTTGTGTCCCTTGTCACCCGAGGAGGAGCCGGGGGAGGACGAGGGAGAGGCCGAGTGCGAGGCGGACGGCTTCTCGGCACGGTCCTGCGCGGCGGACGCCTGGTAGGCGAAGAAGCCGATCACCGCGAGCGCCGCCACCGTCAGACCGGTGACGACCACCCCCGCGCTGCCGCCGCTCTTGCGTGCCACCGTCTGCCGCCACCTCTCGTGCCTGTGGCCGCCCGTGCGGCCGTGCGTGCGGCCGCCGGGGCGGCCACGGAACCGGTGGGGCGGCGTGCGCCGGTGCCACCGCGCGCCCTCGAACCGACGGTAGCAGCAGACGCGTTCGGGCCGGAGCGCGCGAGCCGGGCAGCGGGCCGGAGGAACCCCGGTGCACGGCGGCCGGGACCTGCCGGTGGGGCCCTTCCGCGAGGGCGCCGACGGGGTTTCGGCGGGGGCCCGGGAGGACGCCGCCGGGGCGCCGGGGGAGCCCCGGGAGGTCTCCGTGAGGTCTCCGAGCGGTATCCGTGAGGTCTCCGACGGGACTTGGAGTAACGCCCGGGCCTGTGTTCGCATATGGCGATGACCCCCCACGGTTCATCGACTCCCCCCACAACCCCCATACCGAGGTCATCGAACCCCTACGAGGAACTGGCCTCACTCGCGCCGCCGGACGCGCCGGAGCCCACGGGCCCGCCCAAGCCGAATCCGTACGAGGCGCTCGCGGAGGAGCCCGCACCGGGAGACAACCCGCACGATCATCCCTACGAGGAGGGCCCGCTCGGCTTCAGCCTCCGCTCGGACTACGACGAGCCCGAGTACGAGGACCGCATGCCCTATCTGCGGGCCGTGCGCAGGCGGCGCCGCTCGCGGCTCACGATGACGGTCAAGCTCGGCATCGCCTGCCTGGCGCTGCTCGCCTTCGTGGCGCTGGGGGACCGCTGGGCCGCGCTGTACGCGGAAGGCCAGGCGGCGGACAAGGTGCAGGAGGCGCTGAAGCTGCACGCGCGGCCCGAGGTGCACATCGAGGGCTTCCCCTTCCTCACCCAGGTCGCCGGCGACCGGCTCGACCACGTCGAGGTGAAGATCCCGGACGTGCCGGCGGGCCGGGTCTCCGTCGCGCAGGTCAGCGGCACCGTCAACGATGTGCGGATCGTCGGGGACGCGCCCTCCTCCATCAAGGGCGCCGTCCTCGGCCGGATGAAGGGCAGGGTGCTGCTGGCCTTCGACGACCTCGACCGCGAACTGGGCACCTCCCAGGTGAAGTTCACCGCGGGCGGCCGGAACACCGTGCTGGCCGACGGGCGGCTGCCCGTCGCCGGTACCGAGGTCAAGGTGCGGGCCCGCGCCGCCGTGCAGCGCACCGGCGACCACGCGGTGGGCACCACCGTCGACAACATGCGCCTCGACGTCCCCGGGCTGTTCCGCTTCGTCCCCGGTACGGGCGACGGCGCGGGGCTGCGGCTGTCCCGGCCGCTCGCCCAGCGCATCCAGCACGACGCGGCCAAGGCCAAGGCGCTGTTCGGGGTGCGGGCCGTCGCGCAGCGGTTCGGGCTGACGCCCGAGCGCGCCGAGCGGGTGCGGCAGAGCGAGGACGAGCTGCACCGGGTCACCGGCGCCCCCCGGTTCGTCGACAAGCTGATGCGCGTCAACATGCTGGACGCCCTTGTCGACCACCCGTGGCTGCTGAAGAAGATCGGGCTCGATCCCGCGCTGATCGAGGGGCTGAAGAAGATCGAGGAGCCGAAGCTGGCCGACCGGCTGGCGCTCAACCTCCAGCTGCCGAAGATGCCCGGTGACGTACGGCTGCGCGGCATCAAGGTGGAGAAGGACGGCATCCGCGCGGACGTCACCGGCAGCGAGGTGCCCTTCGGTGACGCCGCGAAGAAGCAGACGGCCGCCCACGGCCCGGCCCGCGGACAGGCCGGCGGCTGAGGGGCCGCCGGGCCGACGGCCCCAGGGCACGGCCGCGGGCGCCGTAGGCTGGTCGGGTGTTGATGCTCGCCCTGGATACCGCCACACCCGCCGTCACCGTCGCCCTGCACGACGCGGACGGCGACCGAACGCTCGCCGCCGGCCACCAGGTCGACGCCCGCCGGCACGGTGAGCTGCTGCTCCCCTCCGTCGACCGCGTCCTGAGCGAGGCCGGGCGCAAGCTCACGGATGTCACGGACCTGGTGGTCGGCGTCGGCCCGGGCCCCTACACGGGGCTGCGGGTCGGCCTGGCGACGGCCGAGGCGTTCGCCGCCGCGCTCGGCCTGCCCGTGCACGGCGTGTGCACGCTGGACGGCATCGCGTACGCCGCCGGGCTCGACGAGCCGTTCCTCGTCGCCACGGACGCACGGCGCAGGGAGGTCTACTGGGCCCGCTACGCCGACGCGCGCACCCGCGTCGGCGAGCCCGCCGTCGACCGCCCCGCCGAGCTGGCCGAGGCACACCCCGAGGTGACCGGGCTGCCCGCCGCCGGCGCCGGCGCGCTGCTGTACCGGGACGTCTTCCACGGCGCCCGCGAGGATCTGCCCGCCGACCAGTCGGCCGCCGCGCTCGCCCGGCTCGCCGCCGAACGCCTCGCCCGCGGCGAGGAGCTGCTGCCGCCCCGCCCGCTGTACCTGCGCCGCCCGGACGCGAAGGTCCCGGCCAACTACAAGGTGGTCACCCCCCGGTGAGCCCGCAGGCAGCGGCCCCGCCGGACGGCACCGGGATCCTGCTGCGCGAGATGCGCTGGTGGGACATCGACCCGGTGCTCGCCCTGGAGGACGAACTCTTCCCCGAGGACGCCTGGTCGGCCGGCATGTTCTGGTCCGAGCTGGCACACGCCCGGGGGCCCTTCGCCACCCGGCGCTACCTCGTGGCCGAGGCCTCCGACGGGCGGCTCGCCGGCTACGGCGGGCTCGCCGCGGTCGCCGGCACCGGCGACATCCAGACCATCGGCGTCCTGCCCGCTCACCGCGGCACCGGCCTCGGCGCCCGCCTGCTGCGCGCGCTGCTGCGGGCCGCGACCGACTTCGAGTGCGGGGAGGTGCTGCTGGAGGTGCGGGTCGACAACGCGCCCGCCCAGCGGCTCTACGAGCGCTTCGGCTTCGTCCCGATCGGCATCCGGCGCGGCTACTACCAGCCGGCGAACGTCGACGCACTCGTGATGCGGCTCGCGGACCCGGCCGACGCCGAACCCTCCGCGCCCCCGGAGCCCGCCGCGCCCGCCGATCCGCCCGAGCCCGCCGGGCCTGCTGAACCGCCCGGGTCCGCCGCGTACGCCGAGCCTCCGGAGCCCGCCGAGCCCGCCGACCCGCCCGCGCCCGCGGGGTCCGCCGCGCACGCCGAGTCCCCGGAGCCGCCGGAGCCCGCGGGGCCCTCGGGGTCCGCCGCGCCCCCGACGGCCCCCGGCACGCCTCCCGTTCCCGGCGCATCCCCGGCCCCCGGCACGCCCCCCGTTTCCGGCCCCGGTTCCGAGGAACCCCACGGTTCCGGTGGCGCACCTCCGCCCGGCGGCCCGCACGCCCCCGCACCGCACGACCCCGGCGGCCCGGCCGGCCCCACGCGGCGCCGCACCGGCCCGTCCGCTCCCCGCACCTTCCGGGACACCCGGCAGACCACCCAGCACACCCCTCAAGGAACACGAAGCGATGGCTGACGAACCGCTCGTCCTCGGTATCGAGACCTCCTGCGACGAGACCGGCGTGGGAATCGTCCGCGGACACACCCTCCTCGCCGACGCCGTGGCCTCCAGCGTCGACGACCACGCCCGCTACGGCGGCGTCGTCCCCGAGATCGCCAGCCGGGCGCATCTGGAGGCCATGGTCCCCACCATCCGCCGCGCCCTGGACGAGGCCGGCGTCGCCGCCTCCGACCTCGACGGCATCGCCGTGACCGCCGGGCCCGGCCTCGCCGGTGCGCTCCTCGTCGGCGTCTCGGCGGCCAAGGCGTACGCCTACGCGCTCGGCAAGCCGCTCTACGGCGTCAACCACCTGGCCTCGCACATCTGCGTCGACCAGCTCGAACACGGCGCGCTGCCCGAGCCCACCATGGCTTTGCTGGTCTCCGGCGGCCACTCCTCCCTGCTGCTCGCGCCCGACATCACTTCCGATGTGCGGCCCCTCGGCTCGACGATCGACGACGCGGCCGGCGAGGCGTTCGACAAGGTCGCGCGCGTGCTGAACCTCGGCTTCCCCGGCGGCCCGGTCATCGACCGCTACGCACGCGAGGGCGACCGGGACGCCATCGCCTTCCCCCGCGGCCTGACCGGCCCCCGCGACGCCGCGTACGACTTCTCCTTCTCCGGCCTCAAGACCGCCGTCGCCCGCTGGATCGAGGCCCGGCGCAACGCCGGCGAGGACGTGCCCGTCGCGGACGTCGCCGCCTCGTTCCAGGAGGCCGTGACCGATGTGCTCACCCGCAAGGCGATCCGCGCCTGCAAGGAGGAGGGCGTCGACCACCTGATGATCGGCGGCGGTGTCGCCGCCAACTCCCGGCTGCGGTCCCTCGCCGAGGAGCGCTGCGCCGATGCCGGTATCACCCTGCGTGTGCCGCGCCCCAAGCTGTGCACGGACAACGGCGCCATGGTCGCCGCGCTCGGCGCCGAGATGGTCGCCCGCAACCGTGCCGCCTCCGACTGGGAGCTGCCCGCCGACTCCTCCCTGCCGGTCACCGACCCGCACGTGCCGGGCACCCGCCCGCACGGCCACGCACACGGTCACCCCCACGCGCACGGTCACTCGCACGACCATGTGCACGAGCTGAGCCGTAAGAACCTGTACGCCGGGTGATCCCCGCGTACACCCCCGCCCCCGAGCAGCACTGGAGCGTACCGATGTCCGTCGTCGCACTGATGTGGGAGGCCAAGGCCGCCCCCGAGCAGGGGCACGCGCTGTTGCAGTGGGCCCGCGCCCAGGCGCTGGAGCCCGCGCCGGTCCGCCGGGAGCACTTCACCGCCGAGGGCGGCCGCGTCCTCGTCATCACCTGGTGGGAAGGCGACTACCCGACGCCCGGCCACGCCGACGTGCCCGAACTCCCCGATCCGCCCGGCGACCTGACGGCCCGCCCGGTGCACCGCTGGCGCTTCGCACGCGCATGAGCGCCACCCCGCCGGAGGGGTGCACGGCCGCACCCCGGCGGCCGGAGGACGCCGAAGCCGTACTCGAAGCCCTCGGCCGGTCCGCCGACAGCGCCCGCGCCGTCCTCCGCCCCGGCCGGCGCCCGGCGGCGGGCCGGGCCCGGCGCCCGCCGGTCCTGCGCGACGCCCGCGGCGCGGCTCAGCCCTCCGGCTGAGGCCCGGGCTCCTCCTGGCCGCGGCCGTACCGCGCCGGCGGCACCGCCGTGCGTTCCGCGACGAGGACGAGCCAGGCCGCCGGGGTGTACGGGGCCGGCGGGTCGACCTCCATGCCCAGTTCGGCGACGGCCCTCGCGTAGTCCGGCTCCGCCAGGTCCAGCGCGAGCAGCTCCTGGAGCTCCCCGCACACGCGGGCCACCAGGCCCGGGTCGGTGGTGGCCAGATAGTCGGCGAGGGCCGCGTCGTGGTCGTCGAACTCGTCCGGCATGTCCTGGGAGAACCAGCCGCCCAGCAGCTGTCCCAGCTCCGGGAAGCGCGCGTGCCACTCCCACCGGGTCTGCGGCGGTGCCGGCGGCGGCACGTCGCCGCTCTCCACACTCGCGCGGATGTGCTGCGCCAGCAGCCGCAGCCACTCCTGGACGCCGCTCTCCGGAACGCCCACATCCGGTACGGCGTAGAACTCGCCCAGCTCGTGCCGCAGCCGCCCCGGCGGGTTCTGCGCGTACTCCCGCAGCTGCTGCTCCGCCGCGCCCAGCGCCCACGGGCGGGTGTGCCAGGTGTGCCGCAGATACGCGGTGAGCGCCGCTCCGCGCCGCTCGGCCGTGTCGTCCGCCGGCTGCCCGAGATAGGCGCCGACGACCTGGTCCAGCTCGCCGTACTTGCGGTCGTGGACGAGGGGTGCCATGGACATCCGGGGCTCCTGCGGGGAGAGGGGGCGGCGAGCGGGGCTACAGATGGACGGGGAACGAGGCGTGCACCGAGAAGCCGTTGGGCTGCGCCGGATCCCGCTTGAGGATCACGCGGGCCGCGCGGACGTCGACGGCGCCGCGCCCGGCGAGCATCATCGCCTGCAACAGCACCCGGCCCACCGGCTCCTCCCGCGACGGCCACGCCGCCTCGATCGTCAGCCGCTGCCGCGTGCCCTGCGCCAGCCACCGGTGGATGCGCTGCTCGTTCTGCGTCACGACCTGCTGGGTGCACCACTGGGCGGTCGCGGAATCCGGATAGCTCGCGGCTCTCGTACGGGACGTCACGTCCGCACCTTAACGGGGGAGCGGCCCGGCCCCACCGGCGCGTTCACCGGCGCTCCCAGGACAGCGGGTGGTGCTCCCGCATGTGCTCGATGCACAGCCCGGCGAGCATCGGGAGGAACTCGGTGAAGTCGGCATCGCCCGAACCCCCGTGATTCTCCTGGCAGAAGAACCGGTCCAGCTCGTCCTCGGTGTGGAACAGGGCGAGAGCTTCGTTGCATTCGGCGGCGAGGGCCGGGAGTTCCCCCTCGCAGTCGTTCGGATGCGACTGCCCGATCCACATCCGGATACCGTCCTCGGCGGTCGCGTCCGCCATGTCGTTCTCGACGGCGAGGCCCCCCTGGCCGAAGTAACTGCCCAGCCTCCGGGTCAGCATCGGGAAGAACAGCCGCAGCTCGCCGGTGGTTCTCGGGGCGGAACGGAGGCGTTCCGCTGTGGGGCGTTCCGTCCAGGTGGCGGCGTAATCCGCGATCTCGCGCAGGACCGCCGATGTGTCCCGGGCGGGGTCGGTCACCGGGAAGGCGAACCGTTCACCGAGTTCCTCCGGGGAGTGTCCGTCGGCGAACCCGGCCGCCTGGCGCAGCTGTGCGGCCACCTCGTACAGGGTGCGACCGCCCCGCTGCTGGCGGAACCAGATGCCCCGGGCCAGCGGGGCCAGCGCAGGCTCCCACACGTCGCGGGCGCGAGGGAGTGTGCGCGGACGCCGGTAGGGCGCCAGCAGCGTTCTGGCGCCCTCGAAGGCGAAGAATTCGGCGTGATCTGCGCGGGCCATTGCGGTTCGGATCCTCCAGTCACTTCACCGGCATCGAGGACAGCACGGTGAACGGCGGGTCGAGGTCGGGATCGTAGACGAGTTCGGTGCGCACCCCGTGGACGGTCTCGGCCTTGTCCGCCGGGAAATCCGACTTCTGGAGGTGTTCCTTGTCGATGTTCCGGCCCGTGGCCCCGTACGGCGTGGAATCCGAGGTGAACGGCTCGGCCTTTCCCGGCTCCGGGCCGGATCTGAGCCATTCCTCGATCGCCTCGCCGTTGTTGTCGATGTTGTACTGGGTGGCCTTCTGCGCCGTGTCCATGTCGGGGAACGTCGAGGCATTGCCGATCTTCGGTTGCCCGTACTTCCACTTCGTCGGCTCCTGCCCGTTCTTCGGCGGCGGGCGGTCCTCCGGGTACTCGGTGGGGGTCTTCTTCAATTCGTCCCGCAACCGCATGGCCAACTGCTCGTCCGTGAGCCCCACATGCTTGTTCACCGTGTGGGAGTTGTTGATTCCCTCGGTGCCGGCCAGGTCGATGACGTATCGGCCGTCCTCGGTGTCGCCCTTCTTCGTCCACCGGTGGCGGTTTTTGAATTCGTCCAGGGAACGGGCGCCGTACGCCTGGGCGCGGGCGGCCTCGGCCTTGTAGGTGGGGGCCTTGTGGTACGCCTCCTCCAGTTCCGGCAGGAGTTTCCGCAGGGCGTCGGCGCCGGTGTGGAACGCCTTCTGGTAGGCGTCGACGGCGCGGTCGACGCTCTCCTTGTCCATGTGGGAGCGGAACGTCATGACGATCTCGCCGAACGCCAACGTGGCGGTGAGCCGGGTGAGTTCGCCCCAGTCGAGGTCGGTGGTCAGATCCCGCCAGGTGGCCTTTCCGGCCTCGGCGCCCAGCCGTGAGGTGGTCTCCCGCGTCTCGTCGGCGACCCGCGCGACGGCGTCGAACTCCTTCTTCACGGCCTTGGCGGTCTTGTCGAGGATCTCGATGACGGGCCGCCGGTCCTCCGGCTTGATCTTCTCGTTCGTGCGCCACTCGCGGTCGTCCGGCTGCTGTTTGTTCCGCAGGACCTGCCGCCCGCCGCGGGTGCGCGGTGCGCCCCAGGCGGTGGTGCCCCAGATCTGCTGGCAGAACCGGTTCATCGCGGCCTGCCACTCGTCGTTGCTCTCGTCGGTGAGGTAGCCGATGTGGCCGGTGAGCCGGCCCGCGGCGGTCTCCGCCGCCTGGCCCGCGGCGTGCCAGGCGTTGCCTATCGTGCGCAGGTCGCCGGTGTCGGCGCCGGGTGTGATGTCGTGGGTCTTGCCGAGGCGGAGTCCTTCCTTGATGGCCGGTTCTATGACCTCGGAGAGCCAGTCGGGGAAGTTGCCCATGGCGGCGATCAGCGGAATGTCCGTGCCGTCACCCGTTCCGGTCCACTTGATGTCGGCCAGCGAGCCGTAGTCGGCCTTTCCGACGCCGATCGGGGCCTCGCGGCGCGGCGGCGGCCCGTACTGGCCGTGCGAGAACCACTCGGCGGAGCGGTAGTTGTTCGCCGTCTCGTTCAGCCCGAACGAGGCGCCGCCGACGGACTGGATCGCACGCGACCACACGCCGAGGAACTTGGCGGCGACCTTCGCGTACACCTCGGCGAAGTCGTCGGGCCCCGAGCCCTTGCCCGCGGCCTGCCGGCAGTCGGCGTCGTCGACGAGCCGGTTCAACGCCTTGTGCAGCGCGAACTGTTCGTCCCGCACCAGGGCCGAGACGTAGTAGACGTGGCTCGGCTTGATGTGGAAGCCCGTGCCCGCGTTGGGCGGTGCGGGGCGCAGCTTCCTGCGTTCCCAGGCGCGCCGTTCGTCGCTGGGCCGCCCGTCGTGCCCCTTGCGGTCGGGCTCGGGCTCGTAGTCGGGGTCGGGGGAGTGGCCGGGCGACGGCTCGGGTGTGGGCTCGGGGCCGTCGTCCTTCCCGCCGCCCCCGCCCCGTTCCGCGTCCCCGGCCGACGGCGTCTCGGACGGGGTCGGCTCCGGGGTGGGCGTCGCCATCAGGCGCCGCCCCAGCCGTTCAGCACCGCGCGGTGCGCCGAGGCGTAGTTGACATGGCCGTTGGTGACGACCTCGTGCAGCCAGCTCTGGGCGCCTTCGAGGTCCTGCACGGACCGGTCCCAGCGGTCGAGGACGTCCACGCACATCTCGCGTGCCTCGCCTTCCCAGCTGCGGACGACCTTGCCCGAGCGGGTCCAGAGCGTGTCGAGTTTCTCGGTGAGGTCGGCGAGGATCTCCTCCATCTCGCCGGACAGCCGCTTCAGCGTCGCGAAGTCGACCGCGAGGTCGTCGTCGTTGTGGTCGCCGGACACCTGTGCTCCCCTCCCACCGCTCGCGCGGGGCCTGCCTGGTGTGCCTCCCGGGCGGAGGGCCACTGACCGTCGGGACGTGTGCGCGCCGCCGCCCGGTTCACAGCTCGGACAGCTTGCTCTTCGGCAGCCCCGGCTCGGGGGCGGCGTCCGCCATGCCCAGCAGCCTGTCCTGGCCCGCCGCGGTGTCCTGGAGCTTGCGCATGGCCTGGAGGACGTCCAGTTCCTGTGCGGTGAAGCCGTCCCTGCTCGCCTTGACGGCCTCCTCGATGAGGACCAGGGACTCGCGCACGGTGCGGGCGTCCTCGTTGACGCTGCGCTGAAGGTCCTTGTAGGCGCTCGCCGTCGGGCCGCGCCAGCGCTGTCCGACGATGTCGAGCAGGCCGTCCATTCTGTCGATCTTCGCCTTCAGATAGCGCTCCATCTCGTCCAGGTCCGAGATGAGCTGGGCGAGATCGACGCCGTGAACCTTGAGCCGCTCCATCTGTTCACCCCCGTGAGCCGGTCCTTCCCCACAGCACGGCGAAGCGGCTGTCCGCGGTTCCCTCCTCTGCTGCGGGAGCCGGACGTCTCCCGGCGGGCGAGCGGCGGGAGCCCACCGGGCGCTCGACGGGGCTCGACACGCTCACCGGGTGCTCGACGGGTCTTCGGCGGGTGTCCGGCCCCCGTCTCAGACGGTTCCGGAGCCGCCGAGCCCCGCCGGCTGCCCCAGCAGCACGCTCGGCGCCCCGTCGACCCGCGTCAGGAAGACCACGCACGACTCCCGGTCGGTCCGGGGCGTGAGCTTCAACTTCCGGCGCAGCTCCTCGGGTTCGACGGCCGAGCCGCGCTTCTTGACGGTGACGATCCCGATCCCGCGCTCCCGGAGCACCGCCCGCAGCTTCTTGACGTTGAACGGCAGCACGTCGGTGAGCTCGTACGCGGTGGCGAACTCGGTGGCGACGGGCGCATCGGCCGTCACATACGCGATGGTGGGGTCGATGAGCCGCCCTCCGATCGCCTCGGCCACCCGTCCGACGAGGTGTGCGCGGACGACGGCACCGTCCGGCTCGTACAGATACCGCCCCACGGGCCCGGCCGCCGCCGCCGACCGGTCGTGCGAGTGCAGACAGGCCCCGCCGGGCAGCAGGGTCGCCCGGACGCCGCCGGCCCCGTCCGGGAGGCCGGACCACAGCACGGCCTCCTTCACGTCGCCGCCGTCCGAGACCCACTCGGCCTCGGTGTCCTCGGGCACCGCCTCGTGCGGGATGCCGGGCGCGACCTTGAGCGCGGCGAGCGGCGCGGCGCGGGCCGCCCGGAGGGCCCAGCTGAGCGGCGGCGAGTAGGACTCCGGGTCGAAGATCCGCCCCCGGCCGCCGCGCCGCGCGGGGTCGAGGAAGAGCGCGTCGCAGCCGTCGGTGCGTACCTCGGTGACGTCCGCGCACCGCACCTCGACGCGGTCGGCCAGCCCGAGGGCCTCGGCGTTCGCCCGTGCGACGGCGCAGGTGAGCGGGGAGCGGTCGACGGCGAGGACGTCCATGCCGGCGCGGGCGAAGGCGAGCGCGTCCGCGCCGTTGCCGCAGCACAGATCGGCGACGCGGCGCGCGCCGGCGGCGCGCAGGCGGGCGGCCCGGTGTGCGGCGACGGGCGCGCGCGTGGCCTGCTCGACCCCGTCGGGGGTGAAGTACATGCGCTCGGCGTCCGCGCCGAACTTGGCCCGGGCGCGCTGCCGCAGCCGGGCCTGGGCGAGCGCGGCGGAGACCAGCGCCGGGTCGTGCGCCCTGCGCAGCCGGGTCGCGAGCGCGAGTTCGTCGGCGGGGTCGTGTGTGCGCAGCGAGGCGAGCAGCTCCTGGCCCTCGGCGGTCAGGAGTGCGGAGAAGGTGTCGAGCTCGTCCACCGCCCCATTGTCGCGGTCGCCGGCACCGCCTTGCCGGGCGCCCCGGGCGGCGGGCCGGAGCGGGACCCTCCGGGCAGGTGCGGGCCCGTCCGGAGCCGTGGGGAGCGGGCGCCTCGCCGGACGGCTAGCACTCCGCTTGACCGAGTGCTAACCCCGGCATAATCTCGACCCTGGCACTCTCCCAGCGGGAGTGCCAGCAGTTAGCGACGGGCAGATCCGGCACCCGCGACGGCGGATCCACCTGGTCGCCACCCCAGACATAAGACCCCATTTGAGATCTCCGAAGGGGGAGGTCGGATCGTGACGACCGCCAGCTCCAAGGTTGCCATCAAGCCGCTCGAGGACCGCATCGTGGTCCAGCCGCTCGACGCTGAGGAGACCACGGCCTCCGGCCTGGTCATTCCGGACACCGCCAAGGAGAAGCCCCAGGAGGGCACCGTCCTGGCCGTCGGCCCGGGCCGCTTCGAGGACGGCAACCGCCTGCCGCTCGACGTCAAGGTCGGCGACATCGTGCTGTACAGCAAGTACGGCGGCACCGAGGTGAAGTACAGCGGCGAGGAGTACCTCGTCCTCTCGGCGCGCGACGTTCTCGCGATCGTCGAGAAGTAATCAGGTCCAGTCGCAGCCCAGCCGCAGCAGACTGCACAGTGAACCGCGCCCTGGTGCCCGCTTCCCCATCGAGGTAGCCGGGGCCAGGGCGCGGCGCGTGCGAGAAGTGTGAGAGGACACGACAGCTCCCATGGCGAAGATCCTGAAGTTCGACGAGGACGCCCGCCGCGCCCTCGAACGGGGTGTCAACAACCTCGCCGACACCGTCAAGGTGACCATCGGCCCCAAGGGCCGCAACGTCGTCATCGACAAGAAGTTCGGCGCCCCGACCATCACCAACGACGGTGTGACGATCGCCCGTGAGGTCGAGGTCGAGGACGCCTACGAGAACCTCGGCGCCCAGCTGGTGAAGGAGGTGGCGACCAAGACCAACGACATCGCGGGTGACGGCACCACCACTGCCACCGTGCTGGCCCAGGCGATGGTCCGCGAGGGCCTGCGCAACGTCGCCGCCGGCGCCTCCCCGGCCGCCCTGAAGAAGGGCATCGACGCCGCCGTCAAGGCCGTCTCCGACGAGCTGATCTCCACCGCCCGTCCGATCGACTCCAAGGAGGACATCGCCTCCGTCGCCGGGCTGTCCGCGCAGGACAAGCAGGTCGGTGAGCTGATCGCCGAGGCGATGGACAAGGTCGGCAAGGACGGCGTCATCACCGTCGAGGAGTCCCAGACCTTCGGCCTGGAGCTGGACTTCACCGAGGGCATGGCCTTCGACAAGGGCTACCTGTCGCCCTACTTCACCACCGACCAGGAGCGTATGGAGGCCGTCCTCGACGACCCGTACATCCTGATCCACCAGGGCAAGATCAGCTCCATCCAGGACCTGCTGCCGCTGCTGGAGAAGATCATGCAGGCCGGCTCCAGCAAGCCGCTGCTGATCATCGCCGAGGACGTGGAGGGCGAGGCCCTCTCGACGCTGGTCGTCAACAAGATCCGCGGCACCTTCAACGCCGTCGCCGTGAAGGCCCCCGGCTTCGGTGACCGCCGCAAGGCGATGCTCGGCGACATGGCGACGCTGACCGGCGCCACCGTCATCGCCGAGGAGGTCGGCCTCAAGCTCGACCAGGCCGGGCTCGACGTGCTGGGCACCGCCCGCCGCGTGACCGTCACCAAGGACGACACCACCATCGTCGACGGTGCCGGCAAGGCCGAGGACGTCCAGGGCCGCGTCGCCCAGATCAAGGCCGAGATCGAGACCACCGACTCCGACTGGGACCGCGAGAAGCTCCAGGAGCGCCTCGCGAAGCTGGCCGGCGGCGTGTGCGTGATCCGCGTCGGCGCCGCCACCGAGGTGGAGCTGAAGGAGAAGAAGCACCGCCTGGAGGACGCGATCTCCGCGACCCGTGCGGCCGTCGAGGAGGGCATCGTCTCCGGCGGTGGCTCCGCGCTGGTGCACGCCGTCAAGGTGCTGGAGGGCAACCTCGACAAGACGGACGACGAGGCCACCGGTGTCGCCACCGTGCGCCGTGCCGCCGTCGAGCCGCTGCGCTGGATCGCCGAGAACGCCGGTCTGGAGGGCTACGTCATCACCTCCAAGGTGGCCGAGCTGGAGGCCCCTCAGGGCTTCAACGCCGCCACCGGTGAGTACGGCGACCTGATCAAGGCCGGCGTCATCGACCCGGTCAAGGTCACCCGTTCCGCGCTGGAGAACGCCGCCTCCATCGCCTCGCTGCTGCTGACGACCGAGACGCTGGTCGTCGAGAAGCCGGCCGAGGAGGATGAGGGCGCCGCCGCGGGCCACGGCCACGGCCACGCCCACTGAGCCCGGCTCGGCCCACCGCTTTCGGGCGCACCCCTGCCGCGGGGGTGCGCCCGACGCGTGTGTCCGGCCCCGTGCCCGCGACCGGCGGGCGGCGGGCCGGGGAGCAGGGGGACGCCCTCAGTGGTCCGTCGTGAGCATCGGCAGGGCGTCCAGATGCTCGTCCGGTACGGCGAACGCCTCGACCAGCGCGTCCTGGTACTGCCCGAGCCGCCCCACCAGCACCCGCTCCCGCTCCGGCATGGCCAGTACCTGCTCGGCCGTCAACCAGCCCTCGGCCAGCAGCAGTCCGGCCCGCGGCCGCACCATCCGCACCAGGAACAGCCGCAGCAGATCCTCCAGCACGGCCCGCGCGGCGTCCGGGATGCCGTCCCGCGCGAGCGCCGTGGTGAACGCGTCGGCCGCGAGCCCCTCGGCGTGCGCCGAGACCAGCTCCAGCGCCGCGTCGCAGGCGTTGTTCCACCGGCCGAGCGCGTCCGCGGCCCCCGGCCTGCGCAGATCCTGCCGGGCCCGCTCGCGCCAGAAGCCCTCGGCGGCGGCGAGCAGCGAGCGCCAGAAGCGCGGATCGTCGGCGTCGGGCCGCCCGCCGGGCAGGGCGGGACCCGTGTCGGGCCCGTCGAACAGCATCTCGGCCGCCGCCTTGCTCCACACCGCGAGGTTGTCGCCCTCGGCGGTGACGGCGCCGTCGGCGTTGGCCGGGTACTCGGCGAGCCCGTTGACGGGGAAGAGCCCGCGGGCGCCGCAGCGTTCGCGGCACTCGATGGTGATGCCGCGCGCCCGCCAGGTGATCCAGCCCTTGGCGACGGCCACGTGGCGTTCGGCCGCCCGCTCGTCCCCGGGCGTCCGGCGTGCCCACCGGTCGGTCACCGACCGGTGCAGGAAGGTCATGGCGTAGGCGTCGGCGAGGTGACCGACCAGCCGGGCGTAGTGGCCGCGGTGGGCGGCGAGGGGCACACGGCTGCCCTTGGCCGGGCCGGAGACGTGCCGGGTGAGCGAGTAGCGGACGGCGACGGCCAGCGCGGCTCGCGAACCGCCGAGGGTGGCGGCACTCATGCACAACTTGCCGGTGGTGACCCGGCCGATGGAGTGCAGGACGCGTCGGCGGGGGCTGCCCAGCGCTGAGGCGAGGGACCCGTCGGGCAGCAGCCGGCCGTGCGGGCCCTGGACGAGTGCGGAGCGCTCCAGCGCGACGTGGTCGAAACCGGTGACGCAGTGGTCGACGGGGCTGCCGGCGCGCTGCGGCAGGGGTTCGACGGTGACGCCGGGCAGCGGGCGGCCCCGCTCGTCGGTCAGATCGGCCAGGAACAGGAAGACGCCTTCGTCACGGCCGTCGACGAGCAGCCGCGCGGCCACCAGCGCGCTCTTCGCCCCGCCGGCGGGGCCGGTGTTGGGCATGTACTTCTGGGCCGGGCGGCCGGGGGTGTGCAGGGTGAAGCCGCCGGTGGCGGGGTCGAGGCGTGCGGTGGTCTCCAGCGCCGAGGCGTCGTTGCCGTGGCCCCGCTCGGTGCACAGGAACGTGCCGATGCGTTCCATGGTGAGGAAGCGGTCGAGGTCGCGGGCGGGGGAGACCCGGTCGTCGAGCAGGCTGCCGAGGAAGAGGTTGTAGTGGATACCGGCCACGGTGGAGGTCGCCCCGTCCACGATCGCCGTCCACTCGTGCAGCGCCGCGAGCGCGCGGGGATCGTCGGCCAGGGCGCGCGGTGCGGCGGCCGAGCGGTTGAGCAGGCGCAGCCGGTCGTAGGCGAGTTGCCACCGCTCCCGGGTACGGGCCCCTTCGGGGTGGCGGAAGAGCGGATCGCGTACCGCCTCCCGCCACCGGGTGTGGACGTCGTCCGGGCTGTCTTCGAACAGCACCCCGGTGAGGTGTGCGGCGACGGGCGTGCGGTGCGGGCCCTTCGCGTCGGTGTCGCATCGCTCATCTGTTTCCAGCATGCGCTGTACAACGAAACGGTGCGGCCCGGGGCAAGGACGATTTTTAGCCCGGCCGCGGAACGGAACCGGCCCATCGGCGGCCGTCCGGCGGCTACTTGGGGCCGTACTTGCGGCCCGTCCCGGTCGAGGCACGGGCCAGCACCGCCCGCGGCACCAGGCGTGAGGCGCCGAGCAGCGCCTTGTACCGCGGGTCGGGCACGCACAGCGTCCTGCCCCGGGCGAGATCCCGCAGCGCCGTGTCCACGACCCGGCCGGCCTCCAGCCACATCCACCGGGGGACGTCCCCGGCGTCCATCCCGGCCCGCGAGTGGAACTCCGTCTGCACGAAGCCGGGGCACAGGGCCATCAGCCGCACCCCGGACCCGGCCAGATCCTGGGCGACGCCCTGGGTGAACTGGGTGACCCATGCCTTGGAGGCGCCGTAGGTGCCCCGGGGGAAGAAGGCGGCGACGGAGGCGACGTTGATGACGCCGCCGCGCCCGCGCTCGCGCATGGTCCCGGCCGCGGCGGTCGTCAGCCGCAGCACCGCCTCGCAGTGCACCTTGAGCATGGTCAGTTCGTCGTCGACCGGGACCTCCAGAAAGCGCCCCTTGTTGCCGAAACCGGCGTTGTTGACGAGCAGCTCGACGGGCTCCCCGGTGTCCCGCAGCCGCTTCTCGACGGCGGCGATGCCGTCCTCCGTCGACAGGTCGGCGGTGAGGATGGCGACTTCGACGCCGTACCGGTCGTGCAGCGTCGTCGCCTCGTCCCGCAGCCGTTCGGTGTCGCGCGCCACGAGGACGAGATGGTGGCCGCTGCCGGCCAGCCGGCGTGCGAAGGCCGCGCCGATGCCGGCGGTGGCTCCGGTGATCAGTGCTGTCGTCATGCCGGAACGCTATCGGCTCCGCGTACGACCCCGTCGCGCGGCGGAACCCGCGGCGCCGGACACCGGAAGCCCAACGCGGCCGCACCGCGCGGGCGTTGCGCACCGCCCGCGACACCTCCCGGCCACCCCCGGCTCTCCCCGCCCGCAGCCGCACGGCGGGCGGACGGGCCCCGGCGGAGCGGACGGGCCGGAGCGGACGGGCCGGAGCGGGGCGGAGCCGGGCGGACGGGGTGCGCGGAGGAGTCGGGGCGGAGCGGGCGCGCGCCCGGGTCATCCGCGCCGGGCGCGCGCCGGGCTCATGCGGTACGCCGCAGCGCCCGGTCCCGCGTCAGCGGATGCAGCGCGTCACCCGCGGCGAGGACGCGGGGCAGCAGGGCCGGCTCCCGGGTGAGCGCGCGGAACGCGAAGGAGACCGTCACCTCGTGCTCGGGCCGGTGCGCGATCTGCACGGCGTCGCCCGCGCGCACCTCGCCCGGCTCGATCACCCGCAGATAGGCCCCGGGCATGGCGTGCGCCATGAACCGCTTGACCCAGCCCTGCTCGCGCAGCCACCCGGCGAACGTCCGGCACGGGATCCGTCCGGCGGACACCTCCAGCAGCGGTCCTGTCCCCGGCTCACCGATCCGCCACCGCTCGCCGATCAGTGCGCCGTCGACGTCGACGCCGCTGGTGGTGAGGTTCTCCCCGAAGACGCCGCTGGCCAGCGTGCGCCCCAGCTCGCCCTCCCAGTGGTCGAGCTGCTCGCGGGCGAAGGCGTAGACCGCCTGATGCTCGCCCCCGTGGTTGCGCAGATCGCACACCGCGTCGCCGAGCAGCCCGCTGCCGCCCACCCCGGGGGCCCCGGGCGGAAAGACGGAGACGGGCCCCTCGACGGGCCGCTTGTCGATGCCTGTCCGTCCGCCGGGCGCGTCGGTGTGCTCCGAGGGGACGGGCCTTCCGATGTTCACAGTCAACAGCCGCATCCTCCGAGGCTAGAGCCGATGCCCTCCAAGGCGGACCCGAATTTTCCGGTTGTCGCCCAAGGCGCGCTTATGCTCGAAGGGTGATCGAACCCCGTCATCTCCGCGTCCTGCGCACGGTCGCCGCCACCGGCTCGTTCTCGGCAGCGGCACGCGAACTGGGCTGCACCCAGCCCGCGGTCAGCCAGCAGATGAAGGCGCTGGAGCAGTCGGCCGGCACCCCCGTTCTGGTCCGGGCCGGGCGGGAGATGCGGCTGACCGAGGCGGGCGAGGCCCTGGTGCGGCACGCCGCGGGCATCCTCGCGGGGCTGACCGCCGCCGAGGAGGAGGTCGCGGCGCTGGCCGGGCTGCGCGCCGGACGGGTGCGGCTGGTCTCCTTCCCCAGCGGCAGCTCCACGCTGGTGCCCACCGCGGTCGCGGCCATGCGCGCCGACCACCCCGGCACCCGGGTCTCCCTCGTCGAGGCCGAACCCCCGCGCTCGGTCGACATGCTGCGCGCCGGCGACTGCGAGATCGCGCTGGCCTTCCGCTACGACGCGGCCCCCGAGTGGGACGACCTGGTGGTGCGCCCGCTGCTCACCGACCGGCTGGTCGGCCTCGTCCCGGAGGGCCACGCCTTCGCCGACGCCACGGAGGTCGGGATCGGCACCCTCGCCGAGGAGCCCTGGATCGCGGGCTGCCCGCGCTGCCGGCGGCACCTGGTCGAGGTGTGCGAGGAGGCGGGCTTCACCCCGCGCATCGACTTCGCCACCGACGACTACCCGGCGGTCGTCGGCCTCGTCGGCGCGGGGCTGGGCGTCGCCGTGCTGCCCGAGCTGGCCGTGGAGTCGGTCCGCACCAAGGGCGCCCGCGCGGTGCGGGTCACCCCGGCCGTGCAGCGCGAGGTGGTGGCGCTCACGCTCCCGGACCTCGACCAGGTGCCGGCGGTCGGCGCCATGCTGGACCGGCTCGCGGCCGCCGCCCGGCGCTGACCCGGCACGGACGCACGGGCCCCGGGCTGCACGGGCTCCCGGGCCGCACGGGCTTCGCGTACTCCCGGGCCCCGGGCCGCACGGCCTTCCGGGCCTCGGGCCTTCGCTCGTCACCCGCCAGGAGCGTCGCCCGTCGCACGTCCGCAGCGTCGCCCGTCGCCCGTCGCCCGTCAGTCCTCGCCGGAGCCCGGCGCCGAGACGAGCCGGTTGCGTGCGCGGCCGAGCAGCTCCTCCCGCTCGTCCTCGGTCAGCCCGCCCCACACGCCGTAGGGCTCGCGCACCTGGAGCGCGTGTGCGGCGCACTCGGCGCGCACGGGGCAGCGCATGCACACCTCCTTCGCCGAGGTCTCCCGGGCGCTGCGCGCTGCTCCGCGCTCCCCCTCGGGGTGGAAGAAGAGCGAGCTGTCCACGCCCCGGCAGGCGGCCAGCAGTTGCCAGTCCCACAGGTCGGCGTTGGGTCCAGGAAGGCGGGAGAAGTCTGCCATCGCGTCTCTCCTCGTTCTGCGGTTCTGCGGGTCGCTGCGGGTCCGCCGTGATCTCAAGGGCTCTGACGAGCCGCTCGTGCGTAAATATGACTCTTTGGGAATCTAGCCAGTGATCCCACAAAACGGAAGGAATGGATCCAAATAGGGCACTTCGGGATGGATGCCAATGGGGTGGTCACCTCGCCGTCCATGGCTCGGGATGGTGCTGATCTGTGCTCGCTTGCTCACGTAGAGTGCTGACGACGACCCCGGGGAGCCGTAACTCTTTCGGGTGACCGTCGTTGAGACAGCGAAAGCGGTTGGCGGCCAATTCGCAGGGGCACAGGTGTCCGAGCCGGTCAACCGCGCAGGTGATGAATCCGACGAGCAGCCTGGAGGCTCAAGGTGATGCGCATCAGCAGCGGAGGGCGGCCATGACATCCGTCCTCGTATGCGACGACTCCCCGCTTGCCCGAGAGGCGCTGCGCCGCGCGGTTGCGACCGTGCCCGGTGTCGAGCGCGTGACGACGGCGGCCAACGGCGAGGAAGTCCTCCGCCGCTGGGGCGCCGACCGTTCCGACCTGATCCTGATGGATGTGCGGATGCCGGGGCTGGGAGGGGTGGAGACCGTCCGCCGGCTGCTCTCCGCCGACCCCGGGGCGCGCATCATCATGCTCACGGTGGCCGAGGACCTCGACGGCGTCGCACTGGCCGTCGCGGCCGGAGCACGCGGCTATCTGCACAAGGACGCGTCCCGCGCCGAGCTGCGCGCGACCGTCACCCAGGCCCTGGCCGACCCGACCTGGCGGCTCGCCCCGCGCAGGCTCCGGTCCGCCGAGATGGGCGCGGCGCCCACGCTCACCGCGCGGGAGATCCAGGTGCTCGAAGGCATGAGCCACGGGCGCTCCAACGCCGAGATCGGCCGTGAGCTCTTCCTCTCCGAGGACACGGTCAAGACCCATGCCCGCCGGCTGTTCAAGAAGCTCGGCGCCTCGGACCGCGCACACGCGGTCGCGCTGGGCTTCCGCTGGGGGCTGGTGCGCTGACGGGCGGACGGCCGGCGGCCGCGGTGGGCCACGCGGCAGCCGGCGCCGACCGTCCCTCTGCCCGCCGGGCCCCGCCCGGCCTGCCCCGTATCTCCGTCTCCCACTTCTCCCGGCGTCCCCGGCGTCCCTCGCGTCCCGGCATCTCTCGCCGTCCGCCGCCGTCCGCCGCCGTTTCCCGACGTCCCCCGATGCCTCCTGACGACTGCCGACGACTCCCGACGTCCCCCGGCGGCGCCCGGCCCGGCCGCCGGATCCGTCACGACTCGACCGCCCTCCCCGACCGCCGCGAGCGGGCGCGCGGGACGACGAGGAGGGCCCAGCACCCCGGGGGGAGCCGGAAATCCGGCGCGTGCCGCATCCTTGAAACATGGAGTTCCTCGGGGAACGGTCGGCCAGGCGTGAGGGGAGGGCTCGCAACATGAAGGTGGGAACGCCCGCCCATAACGCTTCGGGCCACATCCGTACGGGCGGTGCGGCGGACCGCGCGGGGTCCGTGCACCATGGACCGATGCGCGACGACGAGAACGGGCCACCGCCCGCGGCCGGTTCCGGCCAGGGCGAGGCGTCCGGTGTGGCCGCGGAGGTCAGCGAGCTCGTCCGGCGCGCCGTCGAGGGGGACCGGCAGGCCACTCACGACCTCCTCGCGCACGTGCACCCGCTGGCGGTGCGCTACTGCCGCACCCGGCTGACCCGACTGCCCGGTGACGCGCGCCACTTCGTCGACGACCTCGCCCAGGAGGTCTGCATCGCCGTGCTGTGCGCCCTGCCGCGCTACCGGGACACCGGCAAGCCCTTCGAGGCGTTCGTCGTGGCCATCGCCCAGCACAAGGTCGCCGATCTCCAGCGGGCCGCCATGCGCGGCCCCGGCAGCACCGCCGTCCCCTCGGACGAGATGCCCGAGCGGCCCGACGACTCGCTGGGGCCCGAGGAGCGCGCGCTGCTCAGCAGCGACGCCGAGTGGGCCAAGAAGCTGCTGGCGAACCTGCCGGAGCACCAGCGTGAGCTGGTCCTGCTGCGGGTCGCCGTCGGGCTCACCGCCGAGGAGACCGGCCAGATGCTGGGAATGTCGCCCGGTGCCGTCCGCGTTGCGCAGCACAGAGCGCTGAGCAGGCTGCGTGCGCTGGCCGAGCAGTAGCCGGCCGTGGCCGGGAGGTTTTCCACAGGCCGTCCGGCCACCCTCGCGGGGCCGATAGCATGGAGCGTGCGGCTGGACAAGCAGCGGTAACCCGCCGAGCGGGGGAGATCCGGGAAAGGTGTCATGACTGAGAACGTCGACGGAGTGCCCGCCAAATTCGCCACCATGGGGTTGACCTACGACGATGTCCTGCTGCTGCCGGGCGAATCGGACATGGCCCCGCAGGACATCGACACCGGGTCGTACATCTCGCGCAACGTGCGGGTGAACGTGCCGCTGCTCTCCGCCGCCATGGACAAGGTCACCGAGGCCCGGATGGCCATCGCGATGGCGCGCCAGGGCGGTGTGGGCGTCCTGCACCGCAATCTGTCGATAGAGGACCAGGCCAACCAGGTCGACCAGGTCAAGCGCTCCGAGTCCGGCATGGTGGCCGACCCGATCACCATCCGCCCGGACGCCACCCTGGAGGAGGCGGACGCGCTGTGCGGCAAGTTCCGCATCAGCGGTGTCCCGGTCACCGACGGCGCCGGCAAGCTGCTGGGCATCGTCACCAACCGCGACATGGCCTTCGAGCTGGACCGCAGCCGCGAGGTCCGCGAGGTCATGACGCCGATGCCGCTGGTCACCGGCCGGGTCGGCATCTCGCGTGACGACGCGATGGAGCTGCTGCGCCGCCACAAGATCGAAAAGCTTCCGCTGGTGGACGACGCCGGTGTGATCAAGGGCCTGATCACGGTCAAGGACTTCGTGAAGGCCGAGCAGTACCCGAACGCGGCGAAGGACTCCGAGGGCCGACTGCTGGTCGGCGCGGCCGTCGGCGTCGCCGGTGACGCGTACGACAGGGCCGAGGCGCTCATCGAGTCCGGCGTCGACTTCGTCGTCGTCGACACCGCGCACGGCCACTCGCGGCTCGTCGGCGACATGGTCGCCAAGATCAAGTCCAACCACGCGGGCGTGGACGTCATCGGCGGCAACATCGCCACCCGGGACGGCGCCAAGGCGCTCGTCGACTCCGGCGTCGACGGCGTGAAGGTCGGCGTGGGCCCCGGCTCCATCTGCACCACACGGGTCGTCGCGGGTATCGGCGTCCCGCAGGTCACCGCCATCTACGAGGCGTCGCTCGCCGCCCAGGAGGCCGGAGTCCCGGTCATCGGGGACGGCGGCCTCCAGTACAGCGGCGACATCGCCAAGGCACTGGTGGCCGGTGCGGACACCGTCATGCTCGGCAGCCTGCTGGCCGGCTGCGAGGAGTCCCCGGGCGAGCTGCTGTTCATCAACGGCAAGCAGTTCAAGTCGTACCGGGGCATGGGCTCGCTCGGCGCGATGCAGACCCGCGGCGGCAACAAGTCCTACTCCAAGGACCGCTACTTCCAGGAGAGCGTCAGCGGGGACGACAAGCTGATCCCCGAGGGCGTCGAGGGCCAGGTCGCCTACCGCGGCCCGGTCTCCGCCGTGGTCCATCAGCTGGTGGGCGGGCTGAAGCAGTCGATGTTCTACGTCGGCGGGCGCACCGTCCCCGAGATGAAGGCCCGCGGCCGCTTCGTCCGCATCACCTCGGCCGGCCTCAAGGAAAGCCACCCGCACGACATCCAGATGACCACTGAGGCTCCGAACTATTCCCGTAGCTGAGGTGTCGGCCGGGGGTTCGGGGGTTGTCCCCCGGGGGTGTGGGGTCAGATGACCACTGAGGCTCCGAACTATTCCCGTAGCTGAGGTGTCGGCCACTCCTGTAGCCGAGGTGTCGGAGCCGGGGTCCGGGGGTTGTCCCCGGGCCCCGGTGTCTGCGGACGATGGGGCCCGTGGGGCCGTGGGGGCGGTCGGGGATACTGGGGCGGTAACCGTAGAGAAGGGCCACATTCGTGACTGAGATCGAGATCGGGCGCGGGAAGCGCGGGCGGCAGGCGTACGCCTTCGACGACATCGCCGTGGTGCCGAGCAGGCGTACCCGCGATCCGAAGGAGGTCTCCATCGCGTGGCAGATCGACGCCTACCGCTTCGAGCTGCCGTTCCTCGCCGCGCCGATGGACTCGGTGGTCTCCCCCCGGACGGCCATCCGCATCGGTGAGATGGGCGGCCTCGGCGTCCTCAACCTGGAGGGGCTGTGGACGCGGTACGAGGATCCGGAGCCGCTGCTGGCGGAGATCGCCGAGCTGGACGAGGCCACGGCCAACCGCCGTATGCAGGAGATCTACGCCGAGCCGATCAAGGAGGAGCTGATCGGCCGGCGGATCAAGGAGGTCCGGGACTCGGGTGTGGTGACGGCCGCGGCGCTGTCGCCGCAGCGCACCGCCCAGTTCTCCAAGGCCGTGGTGGACGCGGGCGTCGATCTGTTCGTCATCCGGGGCACCACCGTCTCCGCCGAGCATGTGTCCTCGGCCGCCGAGCCGCTCAACCTGAAGCAGTTCATCTACGAGCTGGACGTTCCGGTGATCGTCGGCGGCTGTGCCACGTACACCGCCGCGCTGCATCTGATGCGGACGGGCGCGGCCGGTGTGCTGGTCGGCTTCGGCGGCGGTGCCGCGCACACGACGCGGAACGTGCTGGGCATCCAGGTGCCGATGGCGACGGCCGTCGCCGACGTGGCCGCGGCGCGGCGTGACTACATGGACGAGTCCGGCGGGCGGTACGTGCACGTCATCGCGGACGGCGGCGTCGGCTGGTCCGGGGATCTGCCGAAGGCGATCGCCTGCGGGGCGGACGCGGTCATGATGGGCTCGCCGCTGGCCCGGGCCACGGACGCGCCCGGCGGCGGCCGGCACTGGGGCATGGAGGCCGTGCACGAGGAGCTGCCGCGCGGGCGCTGTGTGGACCTCGGCGCGGTCGGCACCCTGGAGGAGGTGCTGCTCGGTCCTTCGCACACGCCGGACGGGGCGATGAACTTCTTCGGTGCGCTGCGCCGGGCGATGGCCACCACCGGGTACTCCGAGCTGAAGGAGTTCCAGCGCGTCGAGGTCACCATCGGCCCCTCGCGCTGAGCCGGCCGGGCGGTCGGGTTCTCCGGCTGCCCGGTTCACCGGGTCCACCCCGTTCTCAGGGTTCACCCGGTTCTCAGGGTTCTCGGGGTTTCCAGGGTTCTCCAGGGTTCTCCGGGTTCTCGCATACGCGGGCGCCGTGAGCGTCGGGCACCGGCCCGCTCACGGCGCCCGCGTGTGCGCCGTCCCGTTCGCCGCCGGGTCCGTCCCGTCCGGGTGCGGGGGATCAGAGGCGGTGTGCGGCGCCCGCCGGGCTCGCGCCGCGGGTGTCGAGGAGGAGCTGTGCCTTGGCCGCCAGGCCCTGGAGGTCGTAGGTGCGGTGGTTCTGGAGCAGCACCGTGAGGTCCGCACCGGCGGCGGCCTCGTACAGCCCGTCGGCCCGGGGCACGGGCCGGCCGTTCACGTGCCACCGGGGGACGTAGGGGTCGTGGTAGCTGAGCTGGGCGCCCAGCTCTTCGAGGCGGGCGGCGATCTCGCGGGCGGGGGCGCCCTCCTGGCTGGCGAGGTCGGGCTTGTAGGTGACGCCGAGCAGCAGGATGCGTGCGCCGCGGGCGGATTTGCCGTGTTCGTTGAGGAGTGCGGCGGCGCGCTGGGTCACGTAGCGCGGCATACGGGCGTTGACCTCCCGCGCGAGTTCGACGATGCGCAGCGGGTGGCCGAGTGAACGCCCGTGCTGGGTGAGGTGGTTGGGGTCGATGGGGACGCCGGGCCCGCCGACGCCGGGGCCCGGCCGGAAGGACTGGAAGCCGAACGGCTTGGTCTCCGCGCAGCGGACGACGTCCCACAGGTCGATGCCCATGTCGTGGCAGAAGACGGCCATTTCGTTCATCAGCGCGATGTTGACCTGCCGGTAGTTCGTCTCCAGCAGTTTCGCGGTCTCGGCCTCGCGCGGGCCGCGGGCGCGGACGACCTTGTCGGACAGCCGTCCGTAGAACGCCGCGGCGGCCTCGGTGCAGGCGGGGGTGAGGCCGCCGATGACCTTGGGGATGCTGCGGTAGCTGTGCTCGCGGTTGCCCGGGTCGATCCGGCTGGGCGAGCACGCGAGGTGGAAGTCGCGGCCGGCGCGCAGCCCGGAGCCCTCCTCCAGCAGGGGGCGGATGACGTCCTCCGTGCTGCCGGGGTGGACGCTCGATTCGATGATGACGGTCGTCCGCGGGCGCAGCCGGGCCGCCAGGGTGCGGACGGCGGTGTGCACGGCGGTCAGATCGACGGTGCGGTCGGCGCCGAGCCGGGTGGGCGCGCAGATCACGGCGGTGCGTACCCGGCTGAGGACGGCGGGGTCGGTGCTGGTGCGGAATCCCTTGGCGAGCATCCGGCGGACGTCGGCGGCCGTGAGCGGTCCGTCCCCCGGAGGGCGGCCGGCGGCGATACCGCTGACGGCCGCCTCGTCGGGGTCGTACCCGATGGTGCCGATTCCGCTCGCGGTGGCGGCCTGTGCGAGCGGCAGCCCCGAATGGGCGAGTGAGAGAACGGCGAGGTCTGCGGGCATGACAGCGGTCTTTCCTTCCCCTGTTGTCCCGGGCGGGCCGGGAGGAGCTGTGGAGGTCACGGACGGCGCGGAGTCGCGGACGGCACGGGATCGCGGACGGCGCGGGGCGTCGGAGCGGCACGGGGCTGTGGGTGGCACGGGAGGTCGGGCGGTACGGGCTTTTCGGGGCGGCGCCGCGGTGGTGAGCAGCGCGCTTTAAGGTTACGGGCCTATTTGACAGATATGTCGGATTAGCCGTGCAGCGCTCGCCGACGAGCGGCCAAAGTCGTGGAAATGGGGGACCATCGAGGCAGCGCCAGGGGGCACCCGGTCGACCGGGAACGCGGCGACGACGCGAGCACCATGGGAGGCAGCAGTGAGGACAGCGGCACTGGGACCGGAGCAGCGTGCGCAGGCTCTGGCGTCGATGGCCGAGACCGAACTGGATGTGCTGGTGGTCGGCGGCGGCGTGGTCGGCGCCGGTACGGCCCTGGACGCGGTGACGCGCGGGCTGGCCACCGGCATCGTCGAGGCCCGGGACTGGGCCTCGGGCACGTCCAGCCGTTCCAGCAAGCTCATCCACGGCGGTCTGCGCTATCTGGAGATGCTCGACTTCGCGCTGGTGCGCGAGGCGCTCAAGGAGCGCGGGCTGTTGCTCTCGCGCCTCGCCCCGCACCTCGTCAAGCCCGTGCCGTTTCTGTATCCGCTGCAACACCGCGCCTGGGAGCGGCTGTACGCGGGGTCCGGTGTGGCGATGTACGACGTCATGTCGGTCTCGTCCGGGCACGGGCGGGGGCTGCCCACGCACCGGCACCTCACGCGGCGTCATGCCCTGAGGGTGGCACCGGCGTTGCGGAAGGACGCGCTCGTGGGCGCTCTCCAGTACTACGACGCACAGGTGGACGACGCCCGGTTCGTCGCCACGCTGGTGCGCACGGCCGCCGAATACGGGGCGCTCGCCGCCAACCGTGCGCGGGTGGTCGGCTTTCTGCGCGAGGGCGAGCGGGTCGTCGGCGCCCGCATCGAGGATCTGGAGCAGGGCGGCGAGTTCGAGGTCCGCGCCAAGCAGGTCGTCAACGCGACCGGGGTGTGGACGGACGACACCCAGGGACTGATCGCCGAGCGGGGGCAGTTCCATGTCCGCGCGTCCAAGGGCATCCATCTCGTCGTCCCCAAGGACCGCATCAACTCCTCGACGGGGCTCATCCTGCGCACCGAGAAGAGCGTGCTGTTCGTCATCCCGTGGGGGCGGCACTGGGTGGTGGGGACGACCGACACCGACTGGGACCTGGACAAGGCGCACCCGGCGGCGTCCAGCGCCGACATCGACTATCTGCTCGACCATGTCAACGCCGTGCTCTCGGTGCCCCTCACCCGGGACGACGTCCAGGGCGTCTACGCGGGGCTGCGCCCGCTGCTGGCGGGGGAGTCGGAGGCGACGAGCAAGCTGTCGCGGGAGCACACCGTCGCCCATCCGGTGCCGGGGCTCGTGGTGATCGCGGGCGGCAAGTACACGACGTACCGGGTGATGGCCAAGGACGCCGTCGACGAGGCCGTGCACGGGCTGGACCACAACGTCGCGGACTGCGTCACCGAGGAGGTGCGGCTGGCGGGCGCCGAGGGCTACCACGCGCTGTGGAACGGCCGGGCCAGGATCGCCGAGCGGGCCGGGCTGCACGTGGCCCGGGTCGAGCATCTGCTCGGCCGCTACGGCTCGATGGCCGACGAGGTGCTCGCGCTGATCGACGAGGATCCCCGGCTGGGCGAGCCGCTGCCCGCCGCCGACGACTACCTCAGGGCCGAAATCGTCTACGCCTGCACGCACGAGGGCGCTCGCCATCTGGACGACGTGCTGACCCGGCGCACCCGGATCTCCATCGAGACCTTCGACCGCGGGACGCTCAGCGCCCGCGAGTGCGCCGAGTTGATGGCCCCGGTCCTCGGCTGGGACGCCGGCCAGGTCGACCGTGAGGTGGCCCACTACGAGAAGCGCGTCGAGGCCGAACGCGAGTCCCAGCTTCAGCCCGACGACCAGACCGCGGACGCGGCCCGGCTCGGCGCCCCGGACATCGTCCCCCTGTAGCCCGGCGGCGGTCCGCGGCGGTCCCGCAGGTCGGGGCCCCGCTGCCGACACCGCCGCCTCGTGGGTCCCCCGTAGGGCTGGTCCCGAACCGGCCCGTGCCGTCACCGGTGTTGACGGTGAGCAGCGCTGTGAGAAGTGGTGGGGCTGTGGTGTAACTGTGCTGCCCCCGTACACGTCTTGTCAGAGCGATGGTTCACAATGAAGGCTCTGCCGGGGGCGGCACGCAGAGGGGACACAAGGGGATTCATGAGCGAGGACACGGGACGGCTGGTAGGCGGGCGCTATCGGCTCGGGGAGGTCCTCGGGCGCGGTGGTATGGGCACCGTCTGGCGTGGTGAGGACGAGATCCTCGGCCGGCGCGTGGCGGTGAAGGAACTGCGGTTCCCCTCGTCGGTCGACGACGAGGAGAAGCAGCGGCTCATCACCCGGACCCTGCGCGAAGCCAAGGCGATCGCCCGGATCCGCAGCGGCAGCGCCGTCACCGTCTTCGACGTCGTCAACGAGGACAGCCGTCCCTGGATCGTGATGGAACTGGTCGAGGGCCGCTCCCTCGCCGACAAGATCAAGGAGGACGGCCCGCTCAGCCCGCAGCGCGCCGCCGAGGTGGGGCTCGCCATTCTCGATGTGCTGCGCGCGGCGCACCGCGAGGGCATCCTGCACCGCGATGTGAAGCCGTCCAACGTGCTGTTGGAGGACGGCAGCGGCCGCGTCGTGCTCACCGACTTCGGTATCGCGAAGGTCGAGGGCGACCCCTCCGTCACCTCCACCGGCATGCTCGTCGGCGCCCCCTCCTACATCTCGCCCGAGCGCGCCCGCGGCAAGCCCCCGGGCCCGCCGGCGGACCTGTGGTCGCTCGGCGGGCTGCTGTTCGCCGCCGTGGAGGGCCGCCCGCCCTACGACAAGGGCTCGGCGATCTCCACGCTGACGGCCGTGATGACCGAGCCCGTGCCCAGCCCGGCCAACGCCGCCGAGCTGAGCGAGGTCATCGCCGGACTGCTGGTGAAGGACCCGGACAAGCGGCTCGACGTGGACGGCGCCCGGCGGCTGCTCCAGCCCGTGGCGTCCGGGCTGACGAGCGCGCCCGCGCGCGGCGCCGACTCCGAGCGCACCTCGGTGCTGCCCACCCCCGTCCCGGCAGGCGGTGACGGTCCGTCCACCGGCCGGGGCGGCTCCGGCGGCGGTGCCGCTTCCGGCAACGGCCGGGGCAAGCGGCGTGCGCCGGGCAGCGGTTCGGGCGAGCGGCTGCGGGACGCCTTGAAGTCCGTACGGAACGCCGCCGGCGGCGCCGCAGCGGCCGGTTCCACGCGGGCCGCCGACGCGGGCGGCCCCGCTGCCGGTGCGTCCGGCTCCTCGCCGTCCGCCGGCGCCGGAGCGCGCTCCGGCCCGGCCGCCGGCTCCGGCCCGGCCTCGTCGCGGGGCACGCGCTCCGCGGGCGCGGCCTCCGGCGGGGCTTCCGGCCGCTCCCGTAAGGCCGGTGACGCCGCGTCCGGCGCCGCACGGGGCACGCGCGCCTCCGCGGCCGGGGTGCCGCCCGCGCCCTCGGTGCCGCCCCGTCCGACGACGCCGCCGCCCTCGGCCGCCCCGACGACCTCCGGCTCCTCCGGCTCGGGCGCGTCCGGGACTTCCGGCGCTTCCGGTGCTTCCGCTTCGGGGCCCGGCGCGGGACCCGGTGCGGGGAAGCCGCTGCCGTCCGCGTCCGGCGGCTCGCGGCCGTCCTTCCGCAAGGACGACAGCGCGAACGGCGGGCAGGGCGGGGCGTCCGGCACGTCCTCGACGGGGCTCGGCACCGGCTCCGGCAGCAGGGCGCTGCCGCCCGAGACCGGCGGCAGCGGGGCCATCACCTCGCTGCGCGATCTGCGGGAGCTGCCCGAGCTGCGGAAGGGGATTCCGCGCCGGACGATGGCGATCGGCGCGGCTGCCGTGGTCGCGGTGATCGTCCTGATCGTCGTCATCGTGGTCGCGACGAGCGCCAGCGGGGACAGCGACGACAACGGCGCCGGCCGTGGCGGCCAGGGCGGCGCGCAGGCCGAGGCGACGAGCGAGCACGGCAGCGCCCCGGAGGACGGGAAGTCCGACGACGGCTCCGCCGAGGGCGGGGAGAAGTCCGGCGGCGAGCAGGGCGACGGCAAGGACGAGCCGGCGGCCGAGCCGGGGACGCCCCCGGGGTACGCCAAGGTGTCGGACGACCGGTTCCACTTCTCCATGTCGCTGCCGAAGGGCTGGGAGCGCACCGGGATCGCCGGGCAGAACTCCGGCGGCAAGTACTCGCGGCCCGGCGGCGGGCTCCCCAAGATCCAGGTGGACTTCAACAACAAGCCGGCCGCCGACGCGGCAAAGTCCTGGCGGCAGTTGGAGCCCGCCGTCAAGGGCGCCAGCGACGGCTACCGGCCGCTGGGCATCGAGAAGAACCAGTGGCGCGGCTATCCGACCGTCGCCGACTGGCAGTTCACGCGGGACGAGAACGGCACGCGGGTGCGGGTGCTCAACCGGGGCTTCAAGGTCGACGGCGGCCGCGGCTACGCGATCATGATCACGTGCAAGGCCGACGGCTGGGACGACAAGCCCTGCACGACACTGCGCCGCGCGGCTTTCGCCTCCTTCCGCCCGGCGGACTGAGCCCTTCCGCCCGACCGCCGCGTCCTCCCCTCCGACAGGCTGCCTCCTCCCGTCCGGCGGGCCGAGTTCTCCCTTCGCCGGACCGAGCGCCGCCCGGGGGCGGGTTTCCGCGTCGGGGGGCTGAGTTCCGGCTCCGCCGGGCTGCCTTCCGGTGCGGTTCGACCGCTCTCTGTCCGGCCCGGACGGGGCGGTGCGGCCGATCCGGACGGGGCGGTGCGGCCGGGTCGGATTCCGTGTGTGTGGGCCCATGTCCCCGGGGCCGGGCTGATGTCCGCGCCGGGGCTCTCCGGGGCTTCGGCGCGTGCGTGGGGTCCCCGGGCTTCGCCGTACGGCTACGGTCCCCCCGGGCTTCGCCGTACGGCTACGGCAGTCGCCCTATGTGTGCGGCACGCGTTCCACGCGGACGGAACTCGCCGGTCGAGTACGGCACTCGCCCTACGGCTGCCGAACCTGCCCTACGAGCTTTGCCGTACGGATTGCGCCCAGCGAAGCATGCCCCTACGGATGTCGCCTGATGTGGCGTACGCGTTGTGCCTGACAGACGTCCTGCGTTCTGCGCTGCCGTCCGCGTCGGGCGCCCGGACGCCCGTTCTTCGCGGTTTCGTCGGAAGGAACCGGCGTTCCTTCACCTTTTCGGGGGGAGGATGCGGGGAAGACGCCGGGCGGGGGCGGGCGCACGCCCCAGGCCGAGGGGCGGGACCTTTCGGCGGGCTGCGGTGCGCTCGGACGGCCGGAGTATCGTGAAGGGCGCAGCCCGTCAGCATCCGCAACGTGGCGGAGAGAGAACGGAGTTGGCGGTCTCACGCGCGAGGGGAGGCGCTGTGGAGGAGTACGGGGAGTACACGGGCCGACTGCTCGCCGACCGCTATCGCCTGCCGGGCGCGCCCTCCGACGCACACGAACTCGCCGAAACCCTCGCGTGGGACACCGCGAGCGGGCAGGAAGTGCTCGCCCGGCAGGTGCCGTTGCCGGAGGTGGTCGACGCCGAAGTCGTCGAGCGGTTCGAGCGCTTCGAGCATTCCGGGCCGGGAGAGCCCGTCGACCCGGCTCCGCCCGGCGGCGGTCTGTACGGCTCGCCCGGGCGTGCCACACGCCGGCCCGCCGACCCGGTCGTCCGCCGCGCCGTCGAGGCGGCCGTCGCCGCCTCCCGCGTTCCCGACCACCCCCGGCTCGATCAGGTCTTCGACGTGTTCGTCGAGGGTGACGGGCTGTGGATAGTGAGCGAACTGGTCCCCGCGCGCCCGCTCGCCGCGCTGCTCGCCGATCGTCCGCTGGGCGCCCACCGCGCCGCCGAGATCGCCGCCGACCTGCTCGCGGCGCTGCGCGTCGTGCACGCGCACGGCTGGACGCACCGCAACCTCACCGCGCGCACCGTGCTCATCTGCGAGGACGGGCGGGCGCTGTTGACCGGGCTGGCGGTGGGCGCCGCCGAGGAGGCGCTGTGCGGGTACGACCCGCTGCCGGAGTCCGGCGCGCCGCCGGCACCGCCCGTGGGCGGCAGCGTGGTGCCGCGGTCCGCGCCCCCGCGGTCCCCGGCGCACGGTTCGCCGCACACAGCCCCGCCCTACGACTCTCCCGAGGTCCCGTCGGAGGCCGCACCGGAGGCCGCGCAGGAGGAGTTCGACGCGTCCGGGACCGAGGTGCCGCCCGGGCGCTCCGGTACGCCGTCGGCCCCGTGGGCGCGCGCGGCGGGCGCGGGGGCGGACGCGGCGCGCGACCGGATGTCCGCCGCCCGGGACGCGCTCGCAGCCGCCCGCGACGAGGACCCGGGCGGAGCAGCTCCGCAGCCCACGGACCCGTCCGCCTCCAGCGACCCGTCCGCCTCAAGCACCCCGTCGGCCTCCGGCGGCCCGTCGGCCTCCGCCGAGGACGCCGCCCCGCACGGTCGCCCCTCCCCGGCCCGGCCGGGCGGGGAGCCTGCGCCGAATGCCCCGGCCCCCGGCCCCTCCACCTGGACGGGCCGAGCGCTGCCCGAGGGGTTCGTCGCCCGGCAGGACGATCCGCCCCCGCGCCCCGGCGACGAACTCCCGTACGGCCAGGAGGGCCAGGCGTCCCCGTATGCCGGGGGCCCGTACCCGGTGGACCCGTCTGTGGATCCGTCTGTGGCCCCGTCCTCGGCGGGCCCGCGCCCGACGGCTCCGTACCCGGCGGGCCCGCACCCGACGGCTCCGCACCCGGTGGACCCGTCCGCTCCGCCGTACGGCGAGGAACCGGAACCGCCGGGGGCGCCGCCGTACGGCACGGTTCCGGGCGGTCTCGTCCCCAGGGAATCCGGCCCGCACGGCTTCGCCCCGCAGGGGCCCGGCCCGTACGGCGGCGCGGAGCACCGGGTGGGCCCCGAGTCCGACGAGGTGCGGCGCGGAGGCGCGAGTCCCGGGGCGGGCGCGTACGGCAGGCCGCGCGGATCCGGGGCGCGCCCCGCGCTCGGCAGCGATGCGCGCAGCCGCGGCATCTTCGGCTTCGACGGCGTCACACCGGAGGACGCCCCCCTCGATGGCCTCGACGGTACCGACGGCCTCGACGGCGCAGACGGGTTGGACGGCTTGGACGGGCCGGACGGTCTCGTCGGGCCGGGGGGCCTCGGGGGCCCGGGCAGGCGCGGCGGGGCGGGCGGTCCCGGCGCTCCGGGAGGTCTCGACGGCCCCGCCCGGTACGGCACCCCGGGCGGGCTCAACGGGCCGGAGGCGCGCGGCGATGCGGCCGGGCACGGCACCCCCGGCGGTGACGACGCCCCGGGTGAACACGACGCGTCCGGCGAGGACGGCGGCCCGGCTCATCGGCTCCTCGGGCCACGTGGGCAGGACGGCCGCGGGCCGGGTGGGTACGGGGAGCCGCCCGGGGCAGGGGCGGCGGGTGGTGCCGGCCGCGGGCGCCGGGCCGGTGGGCCGCCCGTTGCGCACGGCTACGAGACGTCGGACGAGGTGACGGCGCGGGCTGCCCGGCGTGGCGCCATCGCGGCGTACCGGGAGGGCGCACGGCGTGCGACGGCGGACCGTGACGGCGCCCGGCGTTCCGGCCGTGGCCACGGCGACGGCGGCGCGGGCCCGGGCCGCTCCGGCTCCGCCGCGTCCGCCGGACAGGGCGGCGGCACGGACTGGTGGGCGACGCCTCCCGGTTCCGGCGAGCCGTCGCACGGCGGCCCCGGGGGCGCGCTGGACGACGATGTGCGCTGGCTGCCCTCCGGCGAGGACGAGGTGTTGCCGGAGACGCTCCCGGGCGGCGGCCGGGGCGTCGAGCGCGAGGAGATCTACGGGCCGCGGGCCGTCGGTCCGTACGGAGAGGCGGAGCACCGTCCGGCGCCGGGCACCGGCCCGACGGCGCTGCCCGGGGACGCACGGGCAGCGGGGCAGCGCAGTGTCCCGGCCCCGTGGTCGACGGGCGGCGCGCGCACCGGCGGCACGCCGGGCGGGGCAGCCGGAAGCGGGGCGCCGGACGGGCCCGGGGGCGAACTGTCCGGCGTGGACGGGGAATACGAGGCGACCGCGTCCGGGAGCCGGGCGCAGCCCTGGCACGACGCGTACACCGTGCCCGGCGAAGACGGCTGGGGCGACGGCCGTGGCGACGGCGCAGGCCCCGGGGCGTACGGCCCCCGGCGCTCGGGGCACGCCGATGCCTCCGGGGCGGACGACGCCCTCGGGCGGGGCGGTGCGGAGCCGGAGGTGCGTTTCGCCAAGGGCCGCCCCGGCGGCGGGGAGGCGGAGTCGGCCGGGCCCGAGACGTACGCGGATCCGCACGGCGGGGGCGGCGCGGCGCCGGAGGAGAGCCTCCGGGACGCGGCGGACGGCGACACCGGCGCGGGCGGCGGGTTCGGCGGGCCCGACGGGTTCGGCGGGTTCGACGAGATCGACGGCGACGGCGGGTTCGACGGGGACGGCGAGGCCGGGCGGCCCTGGGGGCTGCCGGACGGCGGCGGTGAGCCGGGGCGCTACCGGGGGCCCACGACGGCGCTCGCGGCCGAGCGCGCGCGGCATGCGCGGATGACGATGGTCGGGCCGGTCACCGAGCGCTGGGCGCCCGAGCAGGCGGGGCCGGTGTACGACAACTGGCGGCTGGCACCGCCCGTCGGTCCCGCGGCGGATCTGTGGGCGCTGGGTGCGCTGCTGTTCCGCGCCGTGCAGGGTCATGCGCCGTATCCGGAGGACAGCGCGGCCGAGCTGGTGCAGATGGTGTGCGCCGAGCCGCCCGCCTTCGCCGAGGACTGCGGTCCGCTCCGGCCGGTCGTCGAGTCGCTGATGCGCCAGGACCCCACGGAGCGGCCCGACTTCGAGGAACTCCGGGGCTGGCTGCGCTCGCTGATCCGCTCGGCGCCCGAGCCGGACATAGGGCTGCGCATCGTCGCGGCACCGCCCTCGCTGGAGCCGGGGCAGCCGGCCGATCCGCGTCGGCTGCCGATCGTGCGGCGGCGCGGCGAACTGGTGCGCCGGCGGCGCCGTCGGCGTGCGGAGCGTGCCGAGCGGGCCGCGCGCCCCCGGACGGAGGCTCCGGCGGAGCCGGTGGAGGAAGCACCGGAGCGGCTGTCCGAGCTGTTCACGGAGCCGGCCGAGCCGCCGGAGCCCCGGCCCCAGGGGGACGGTGGGGATGTGCGCGGGGCCCGCGCGGGCCGGCGGCCCCGCCGTCTGGGCCGGGTCCTCGTCGGCCTCGTCCTCGTCGGGACGGCGGGCGCGGTGGCCTACGCGACGTGGTTCATGCCCGGCCGGGAGGACGGGGTGGAGCAGCAGAAGGGCTCGGTCGTCGTCCCGGAGGGCTCCGAGGACGGCGGTGCTGCGGACGGCGGGTCCGGCGGCAAGGAGCATCCGGACGGTGAGCCGGGCTCGGAGGCGGGCAAGGGCCCGGAGCAGGGGTCCGGCCACGAGTCCGGCAAGGGGTCCGGCAAGGATTCCGGCAAGGGGTCCGGGAACGGGTCGGGTTCGGCGGCCGTGCGGGTGCCCAAGGGGTACAAGATGGGCAACGACCCGGCGGGCTTCCGGGTGGCCGTTCCGGAGAAGTGGGACAGGCGCACCGTCGGCAGCCGGGGTGAAGTGCACTACAACGGCGGCCAGGTGGAGATGGTGCTGGCCGCCGGGCGGGACACGACGGCGAAGTACGGCAAGGACCCGATGGTCTACCAGAGCCGGGACGAGCCCGAACTCGCCGCCTACCGCGCGTCGGACTGGGCGACCACGACGGGCACCCGGCGGATCGACGTCGGCGAAACGGCCATGGCCGAGGGGAAGTTCTCCTGGAAGGACGGCAGCGGGCGGGAGGTGTACGCCCGCAACCGGGCGATGATCCTCGACGGGCGCTACCACGTGCTGCTCGTCATGGGGTCGCAGGCGCAGAAGAAGGAGATCGACCGGCACTTCGAGGCCGTCGCGGACACCTACCGCGCCACCCGGTGAGTGCGCCTCCCCGACGCTCCGGTCCCCCTCCCCGCCGTCGTGACCGTGCTCACCCGGCGCCGTTCCAGGGCTTGTTCAGAGCTCGCTCAGGCTTTTCCCGGGCTCGCTCAGGGCTCGGTCAGGGCTCGCACCGGCCCCCTTCAGGGCTTCGTCCACCCGAGGCGCCGTGTCAGCAGTGCGAGTACCTCCTCGGGCGGGTCCATCGCCGCGATCTCCTTGGCCACCGCGGCGGCGCCGTCGGCCGTCGCCCGGTCGGTGAGCAGCCGGGTGACCGCCGGAGCGATCTGCTCGGGGCTGTCGACGACCACGGCCGCGCCCGCCTCGGCCGCCCTGGCCGCGTTGACGGGCTTGTCCAGACCCATCGGGAGCAGCACCATCGGCAGCCCCTGGCTCAGGACGGAGAGCACGCTGCCGGCACCGCCGGACGAGACGACCACGTCCACCCCGTCGAGCAGTTGCCGCATCGGCACGAAACCGGCGAAGTGCACGCGGTCCGAGTCGCCCTGCCAGCCCTCGGCGTCCGACGCCCTGTGCGGGGCGACGACGACGTTCACGCCCAGCTCCGCCAGCGAGTCGAGGATCGCGGCCAGGGCGACGGAGTCCTCGACGACCGTGCCCAGCGTCACCAGGACCACCGGACGGTCCTCCGCGAACCGCGGCCGGGTCCACGCGTCGGTGTCGTCGGAGTGCGGCTCGGGACGGATGGCGATCCGCTCGGCCGGCAACGCGTAGCCCTCGCGCAGCAGACTCTCGGGCCACGGGTCGAGATACGCGAGCGGAGCCGTGGGCACCACGCCGTACTGTGCGAAGCGTGCGGCGGCGGCCCGGTCGAGCGCGGCGGCCAGCCGTGCGTCGGTCGGCAGGGCGGCGCCGTGTGCGACCCAGGGGACGTCCAGCGCGGCGGCGGCGAGCGGCCCGAGGTGGTCGACCTGGTCGGCGACGACGAGGTCGGGGCGGAAGTCGGTGGCGGCGGCGAGCGCGGCCCGCGCGCCGAGGCCCACCCGGGACTCGATGAAGAACTCGACGGGCCCGGCGGCGTCCTGCATGGCGTCGACGCCGGAGCGCCGGGCGACGTCCTCCAGTGCCTCCGGGAGGCTCGGGCCTGCCGGGAGCAGCGGCATCGGCGCGACCCCGGCCATCGACGGATGGCTGAGCAACGCCGTCTCGTGACCGTCCCTCCGGGCCGCGGCGGCCAGCGGCAGCATCGGCAACAGGTGTCCGAAGGCGGGCGTACTGGAGAACAGTATGCGCATGGGGGCTCCTCAGAGCAGGGGCTGCCGGGGCGGGCACCGTTCGACGGCGTGCGGGCAGGGCAGCGGGCATAGTGGGAAGCGTCGGACCGTCCGGCCCGGCCGTCAGGATCTGTCCGGTACCGAGCCGCACCGCGGGACGGTGACCGGCCGGAGCCGAAGCGCGGGTTCGCTGACGGCAGTTACCGTAACAGAAAAGTGAAGGGCTATTCACTTTGCCGAAAGTCACGGCGGCCTACTTCGATGCCCGGCGTCAAGAGATCCTCACGGCCGCACGCGCACTCTTCGCCGACAAGGGCTTCGTCCGCACCTCCATGTCGGACATCGCCGCCGCCGCGGGCCTGTCGGCCGGGGCGGTCTACCGCTACTTCCCGAGCAGGAGCCATCTCGTGCTCGCGATGTGCGGGGAGGAGGGCGGGGGAGCCGCGGAAGCGACGGGGGGCACCGAAGCCACGGGAACGACGGAAGCCGCAGGTGGGGACGGGGAGCCGGCTCTCGGCGGGACCGCGGCCGAGTCCGTCGAGACGCTCCGGCGGCAGGTCGACCCCCGTGCGCAGGGGCTGCAACAGGCGCGGCTGGTCACCCAGATCTGGGGAAGCGCGGTCACCGACGACTCCCTCGCGACCGTCGCCACGCGGCGGCACGCCGCGCTCCGCGATCAGCTCGCGGGCCTGATCGAGCAGGGCGGGGCCGACGGCGGCGGGCGGCCCGCGCCGCGTGACGAGGCCGAGTTCGCCCTGGCCGCGCTCATCGGCTACGCGGCGCTCGTCGCCACCGACGCACCGGTCGACCACGACGGTTTCGCCCGGGCGCTGTCCCGTGTCCTCGGCTGAGGACCGCGCCGGCGGACGGTGGCGGATTCGGTGAAAACCGGTTACCGCCGGGTATACGAGCGTGCTGCGTGAGCCGTACGCTCGATCCATGACGGACACGCAGGACAGCACCGGCCCGCAGACGGAAACCCCCGGTCAGAGCCCTGACGACGAACGCGGCCGCAACCCGGTGGCCCCCGTGCCGACGGGCTCCCGCACGGCCCGCGACGTGGTCACCCCGGAGCTGGTGACGGCGCTCACCCGCGGTGTGGCCGGCAGCGGTACGACGCGCAGCCACACTCCGTTCACCGGCGAGGTGCTCGCCGAGCTGCCCGAGTCCACCCCCGAGGACGTCGAGGCGGCGTTCGCCGCCGCCCGCACGGCACAGCGCGCCTGGGCGCGGGTGCCGGTGCGGCAGCGGGCCGCCGTGCTGCTGCGCTTCCACGACCTGGTGCTGGCCCGCCAGTCGGAGGTCCTGGACCTGATCCAGCTGGAGACGGGCAAGGCCCGGCTGCACGCGCACGAGGAGGTGCAGGCCGTCGCCGTCGCGGCCCGGCACTACGGCCGCAAGGCACCCGGCTATCTGCGGCCGAAGCGGCACACGGGCGCGATACCGGGGCTGACGAAGGTCACCGAACTGCGCCATCCGCGCGGTGTGGTGGGGCAGATCGCCCCGTGGAACTATCCCTTCGAGCTGTCGGTGGGCGACGCGCTGCCGGCCTTCGCCGCGGGCAACGCGGTCGTGATGAAGCCGGACACGGAGACGGCGCTGACCGCGCTGTGGGCACGCAAGCTGCTGATCGAGGCGGGCCTGCCGCCCGAGGTGTGGCAGGTGGTGATCGGGGACGGGCCCGTCGTCGGCCCCGAGGTCGCCGACCGCGGCGACTACGTCTCGTTCACCGGCTCGACCCGCACCGGCCGCGAGGTGGCCCGGCGTGCGGCGGCCCGGCTGGTGGGGTGCTCGCTGGAGCTGGGCGGCAAGAACGCCATGATCGTGCTGGCGGACGCCGACCTGGACAAGGCCGCGGCCGGCGCGGTGCGCGGCGCCTTCTCCTCCGCCGGGCAGCTGTGCATCTCGATCGAGCGGCTCTATGTCCACGAGTCGGTCGCCGACGCCTTCCTGGAGCGGTTCCTGGCCCGCACCCGCGGGCTGCGGCTGGGCACCGGGCTCGCCTACGGGGCCGACATGGGATCGCTCGTCTCCGAGCGGCAGTTGGAGACCGTGCGACGGCATGTGGAGGAGGCCGTCGAGAAGGGGGCGAGGGTGCTCGCCGGGGGCCGGGCGCGGCCGGACGTCGGTCCGCTGTTCTTCGAGCCCACCGTCCTGGAGGGCGTCGAGGCCCCGATGGCGGTGTGCGGGGAGGAGACCTTCGGCCCGCTCGTCTCCGTCTACCGCTTCAGCGACGAGGACGAGGCCGTCGAGCTGGTCAACGCGTCCCCCTACGGGCTCAACTCCAGCGTGTGGAGCGGCAACGGCCGGCACGCCAGGGAGCTGGCGGCCCGGCTGCGGACCGGCACCGTCAACGTCAACGAGGGCTATGCCGCGGCGTACGGCAGCGCGCAGGCGCCGATGGGCGGCATGGGCGACTCGGGCCTGGGCCGGCGGCACGGCTCCGAGGGCATCCTGAAGTACACCGAGCCGCAGACCGTCGCCCATCAGCGGGTGCTGCCGATGGCACCCTCGCTCGGCATGGACGACGCCAAGTACGCCGCGTTCATGTCCCGTTCGCTCAAGGTACTCAAGGTGCTCCGCTTCCGCTGACCCCTCCCGGGGGCACACCACCCGCCGCCGTCCGCCCCCGTCCCCTCGCGCGGCCCGCCCGCCTCGCCCGTCCCGCCCGTTCACCGTCCCGCTCGTTCACCGTCGAACCGGAGGTACCCGTGTCCCAGCCCACCCCTGCCCGGAAGCGGACGGACGCCGAGGCACCCGAGGGCACCGGGACCGCCGGTGTCCGCGAGGACGCCGGCGGATCCGGCGACGGGCCGTTCGACTACGACGTGCTGGTCGTCGGATCGGGCTTCGGCGGCGCGGTGTCGGCCCTGCGGCTGGCGGAGAAGGGCTACCGGGTCGGGGTGCTGGAGGCGGGCCGGCGGTTCGGCCGTGACGAACTGCCGCGCAACTCCTGGGACCTGAAGAACTATCTGTGGGCTCCGGCGCTGGGGCTGTACGGGATCCAGCGCATCCATCTGCTGGCGAACGTGATGGTCATGGCCGGAGCGGGGGTGGGCGGCGGCTCGCTCAACTACGCCAACACGCTGTACGTACCGCCGCCGGCGTTCTTCACCGACCAGCAGTGGGGCCACATCACCGACTGGCAGGCCGAGTTGGAGCCGTACTACGACCAGGCCCGGCGCATGCTCGGCGTACGTCTGAACCCGACGACGACGCCCTCGGACGTCCATCTGAAGGCGGCGGCCGACCGGATGGGCTACGGCGACAGCTTCCACATGGCGCCGGTGGGCGTCTTCTTCGGCGACGGGCAGGACGCCGGGGGCATGGACCGGGTGGAGCCGGGAACGCGCGTGCCGGACCCGTACTTCGGCGGCGCCGGGCCGGAGCGGCGGGCGTGCGTCGAGTGCGGCGAGTGCATGACCGGGTGCCGGCGCGGCGCGAAGAACACCCTGATGGAGAACTATCTGTATCTGGCCGAGCAGGCAGGTGCGGTGATCCACCCGCTGACCACGGTGAAGGGCATCCGCGAGCGCGTACCCGCCCGGGCCGGGGCGTCCGCCGACGGCACCGACGGGCACGACGACACCGCCGGGTACGAGGTCGCGGTGGTGCGGACCGACCGGCGGAAGGCGCGGCCGAGGATCCTGCGGGCCCGCAAGGTGGTGCTGGCCGCCGGCACCTACGGCACCCAGAGCCTGCTGCACCGGATCCGCGACGCGGGCACCCTGCCCCGGCTCTCCTCCCGGCTGGGCGAGCTGACCCGCACCAACTCCGAGGCCCTCGTGGGCGCACAGACCTACCCCCGGCGCTTCCACCGGAAGTGGGGCAGGGGCACGGAGCTGGACTTCAGCAAGGGCGTGGCCATCACCTCCTCGGTGCACCCGAACGAGACCACGCACATCGAGCCCGTCCGCTACGGCAAGGGCTCCAACACGCTGAGCGCGCTCACCACGCTCCAGGTCCCGCAGAACTCCCCGCTGCCGCGCGGCCTCGCCCACGTCCTCAACTGCCTCGCGCATCCCGCGCAGTTCGTGCGGTCCATGTCGCCGCGCCACTGGTCCGAGCGGATCATCATCGGCCTGGTGATGCAGACCCATGACAACTCCCTGACCACCTACCGGAAGGACAAGGGCCTCGGCAAGGGCCTGTTGACGGCCCGTCAGGGACACGGTGCACCCAACCCGGTGCACATTCCCGAGGGCGCCGAGGCGGCCCGGGCCCTGGCGGAGGAGATCAACGGCTTCGCCGGCACCAACATCGGTGAGGTGATGGGCACTCCGCTGACCGCGCACTTCCTCGGCGGCTGCCCCATCGGCGACAGCCCGGAGCACGGTGTCATCGACCCCTACCACCGGCTGTACGGGCACCCCGGCATCAGCGTCGTCGACGGCTCCGCCGTCTCCGCCAACCTCGGTGTGAACCCCTCGCTCACGATCACCGCGCAGGCCGAGCGCGCCATGTCGTTCTGGCCCAACAAGGGTGAGCCGGACCCGCGCCCGGCGCAGCACGAGCCCTACCGGCGGCTCGGCCCCGTCGCACCGGCCCGACCGGCCGTCCCCGAGGGCGCGTTCGGCGCACTGCGGCTGCCGGTGCTGCCCGTCCCCGAGGTGCCGCGGGCGCGCGTGGACGGTGCGCCCGAGGCCCCGCGTGACGGGGACGGCGCCGAGGGGGCAGCCGGCGGGAGGTGAGCCGCCGCCCCGCGGCGTGCCGCCGCGGGGCCCCTGCGCAGGGCCCCGCCACTGCAAAGGCCCCGAGTGCCGGCCGGGTGGGGTGGCGGCTGCTCGGGGCCCTTGGCGGTCAGCACGGACGTCAGGGCAGCGTCCGCGCTGAGGTGCGGCGCCGGGGGGTAGCGCCGCCGTATGTGGTTCAGACCAATGGTGGTGCGCGGCCCACACGTTCCCGAACGGGAACGGAGGCCGTGCGCAGTGCTGCGAGGCACTCCCAGCATCGTGCGCGATGCCCTTCGCCGTGCGCAACCGTTTCGACGCAGTCGGAACCGGTGTCTCCGGTGGTGAACGGCCTGCGGAGCGTGGGGAGTCGGGCCGCCGGCCCGTCCTGCGCGGGCACCGGTGGAACCAATGTCGGTGGGGCGGGCGATGCCAACGCGCGGCGGAGGGAAGGGCGTTGGACGGGGGAGGGAAGAGAGAGGGGCGAGCGTGAAGGGGGCCGCGGAGCGGCCGGTCCTGAGCGTCCTCGGGACCGGCCGCTGTCGTGACCGGGCTGCTGTCCCCTGCTGACCGGTCACAGCACCGGAGCGAGGTCCCACGACACCTCCGGTCCGCCCCTCGCGGGGCGGACGGGCGTCTCATCGCTCCGGTGACGCCGCCCCATCGGCCGCCGGGCGCCCGGCGGACATCAGGGACACCCCGTCCAACGAAGCCCTTCCGGGGCGGTCACGCTCCGTACGGGTGAGGAGGGACGGCCCCGCCGCGGGCTGTGCACGGCGGGGCCGTGGCGCTCCGTGGCGGTGCCGCCGCGGAGGGTGCCGACCGGCCGGTTCGCGCCCTGCCGGCCGGGGTGCGGCGCCGGGTCAGCGGCCGCGGCAGAGGCCCAGCAGCGTCATCGCCAGCTCGCGGCCGGGGCGGTCCAGCTCCTGGCTGTAGTGGTCGAGGATCTCCATCTCGCGGGAGAGGTGGAGGCGGCGGCCGCCCGCGGCGATCCGGGCCTGCTGGATCGTCTCCGAGATCGTCATCCGCTGCCGGACGAGATCGATGATCCGGGCGTCGAGTTCGTCGATCCGGGCCCGCTCGGCGGCGATGAGACCTTCCGGGCCCTGCACGTCGTCGGCCGCTTCGGGGGCGCCGGACGCGGCGGGCGCCGCGCAGGCCGCCGGGGCTTCGGTGGCAGATGTCTGCATGGGGTGTGTACTCCTCGATCGGTCGGTCGGGCGGCCCGGGGGCCGTTCCGGCCCGGGAACCGAAGGAAACCGACGACGCCCCGGACCGGTGTGGGTCCGGGGCGCCTGGAGGTTCTGTGTCGGTTGGCTCACACAGGACGGCCATGGCAGCCGGTCGGACCGGTGCTGCCATAGAAAAACCAGAAGGCCGTCTGTGTGCGCATGGGAGCCAGTATGCCCCGGCCCCCGGGGAGGACCAAGGCCGGGTCGGAGCCCGGTGGGGGCTCGTGCGCGGGGGGCGCCGGGGCGGGAGCCCGGGGGAGCGCGGGCGGGAGCCGGTGGGGCGACGTGCCTGCTCCGGGGCGCCGCCTGCTCGGCCGTCCGGGTGTCCCGCGGGGGCCGTTATCATCGGGAGCACACCCCAGCATCACCGCCGAAAGGCAGCTTCGTGGCTCCCACCTCGTCCGAGAACGCTCCGGACACCGTCCTCGTCGTCGACTTCGGCGCGCAGTACGCCCAGCTCATCGCGCGCCGCGTGCGCGAGGCCCGGGTCTACAGCGAGATCGTGCCCTCGACCATGCCCGCCTCCGAGATGCTCGCCAAGAACCCGAAGGCGATCATCCTGTCGGGCGGCCCGTCCTCCGTGTACGCCGAGGACGCCCCCTCGCTGGACCGCGAGATCTTCGAGGCCGGCGTGCCCGTCCTGGGCATCTGCTACGGCTTCCAGCTGATGGCGCAGGCCCTCGGCGGCACCGTCGACAACACCGGCAGCCGCGAGTACGGCCGCACCGGGCTGACGGTCAGCAAGCCGGCCTCCACGCTGTTCGAGGGCACCCCCGTCGAGCAGCAGGTGTGGATGTCGCACGGCGACGCCTGCTCCGAGGCGCCCGCCGGGTTCACGGTGACCGCCTCGACGGACGAGGTGCCCGTCGCCGCGTTCGAGAACGACGAGCGCAAGCTGTACGGCATCCAGCACCACCCCGAGGTGATGCACACCACCTTCGGCCAGCAGGAGCTGGAGCACTTCCTGTACCGGGGCGCGGGCCTGACCCCGTCCTGGACGACGGAGAGCATCGTCGACGAGCAGGTGGAGGCGATCCGCGCCCAGGTCGGCAGCCGGCGGGCGATCTGCGCGCTGTCCGGCGGTGTGGACTCGGCGGTGGCGGCGGCGCTGGTGCAGAAGGCCATCGGCACCCAGCTGACCTGCGTCTACGTCGACCACGGGCTGATGCGCAAGGGCGAGACGGAGCAGGTCGAGAAGGACTTCGTCGCGGCCACCGGGGTGCAGCTGAAGGTCGTCGACGCCTCCGAGCGGTTCCTGGGCGCGCTGGCCGGGGTCAGCGACCCCGAGCAGAAGCGGAAGATCATCGGCCGGGAGTTCATCCGGGTCTTCGAGCAGGCGCAGGCGGAGATCGTCGCCGAGGCGCCCAGCGACGAGCCGGTCGCCTTCCTGGTGCAGGGCACGCTCTACCCCGACGTCGTCGAGTCCGGCGGCGGCACCGGCACGGCGAACATCAAGTCGCACCACAACGTCGGCGGCCTCCCGGAGGACCTGGAGTTCGAGCTGGTCGAGCCGCTGCGCAAGCTGTTCAAGGACGAGGTGCGGATGGTCGGGCAGGAGCTGGGGCTGCCCGCCGAGATCGTCCAGCGGCAGCCGTTCCCCGGCCCCGGCCTGGGCATCCGCATCATCGGCGAGGTCACCCGCGAGCGGCTCGACCTGCTGCGCGAGGCCGACGCCATCGCCCGCGAGGAGCTGACGGCCGCCGGCCTGGACGGCGACATCTGGCAGTGCCCCGTCGTCCTCCTCGCCGACGTCCGCAGCGTCGGCGTCCAGGGCGACGCCCGCACCTACGGGCACCCGGTCGTGCTGCGCCCCGTCTCGTCCGAGGACGCCATGACGGCCGACTGGTCGCGGCTGCCGTACGACGTGCTGGGCCGGATCTCCACCCGCATCACCAACGAGGTCTCCGAGATCAACCGCGTCACCCTCGACGTCACCAGCAAGCCCCCGGGGACCATCGAGTGGGAGTGACCCTCGACTGAGGGCCGCGCCCGTTCGGCAGGACCCCGTGTACGCCGCCGTTCCCGCAAGGGAGCGGCGGCGTACGTGCGTTGTGACCGTTTGCCTCCTGCGCGGCCCGGACGCTGCCAGGGCTTTTCGGGGGTGGCGGCTCCCGGTGGCCGGGGAACGCGTGTGCGGATCGGGGAGCGGGATAGCGTGCCGGGATGTCCGAGGGGTCCGGGAGAGAAGCATCGGCGGGGACGGCGCGCGAGCACCGGGTGCGTCAGGAGCCGGATACGCGGTCGGCGTGGCTGGTCCGGCACGAGGAGCACCGGAGGAAGGCGCGGCGGCGCACGCGGTTCGCGTGGCTGGTGGTGTCGGTGGCGCTGGCGCTCACGGTGGCGGGGTGTCTGCTGAAGCCCGTCGTACAGGACGCGTTGATCGTCTCCCGGGCGTGTGACGGGGCACTGGCCCAGGGAGCGCTGGAGGAGCTGCTGGCGGGATCGCGGCCCGGCGGGCAGAGTTCGACCACCGAGCGGCGTGCCGGCTCCTACCGCTGCGGGGTCATCGACGACGAGGACCGGCTCGTCTTCTCCGTCCACACGTACACCGAACGGGACGCGATCGACCGGCGGATGGCCGCGTACACCGACGACAGATCCGCCGAGGCGCTGCCGGCGGGGCTGCCCGGATATGTGATCGGGGACTCCGGGCACGCGCTGCTGCTGCGCTGTCCCGGCCGGGGCAAGGACGCGGCGGGGCGCACCGGCCGGCTGCTGGTGCGTGTGCACAGCTCCGCCGCGCTGCCGGCCCAGGTGCGGGCGGGCGCCGCGGTCGCCGGCAAGGCGGCGGAGAAGCTGGGGTGCGGGGCGAAGCCGCCGGCCGTGCCCTCGCGGAGCGCCGCCGGGGCCGGGCCGGTACCGCTCGCGAAGACGCGGGGCACGGCGTGTGCCGCGCTCGCCGACCTCGCGCACCTCTTCCCCGGCGCGCGCGCCGAGGTGCGTGCCGGGGCACGGCACTCGCCGCTGACCAGCTGCACGGTGCTGGGCCCCGGGACGGACGGCGAGTACGACCACCGCCTTCTCCAACTGCGCGGCTGGTACGGCGACTGGGCACCGCTGCGGCAGGCGACGGCGGCGAAGGGCACCTGGGAGACGCGCGCCCACAAGGACGGGCGGCCCTGGCTGGTGGAGCGCGAAGGGCCCGGCACCGGCATCGGCTGGGCGACCTCCCGGTGCGGGAGCGAGGACGCCGGGTTCGAACTGCGGGCCGATGCCGAGGCGAAGCCGTCCGAGAAGCGGCGGGCTCCCTCGCGCGAGGAGATGCGCCGGGTGCTCAAGGCGTTCGCCGAGGACCAGAGCGAGCGCCACGGCTGCCGGGCGCCGCGGACCCCGGAGCGGTGAGCAGGAGCGGTGAGCCCGAGCCTTGCCCCGGCGCCTGACCCGATGCTTCACCCGGCGCTTGACCCGGTACTTCACCCGGTACTTCACCCGGTACTTCGTCCGGCGCTCGCCCGGTGCTTCCTCCGACGCCTCACCCGGTGCTTCATCAGGCGCTCAAGTAGGCGCGCAGCGCGCCGAGTCGGAGCTGTTCGCGGCTGCTGTCCGGGATGCCGCGGGCGTCGGCCCAGTCGTCCAGGGCGCCGAACATCTGGATGCGGCCGTCCAGCAGCCGCTCGGCCGCGCGGGCGCCCTTGCCCGCCGGGGCGGACGGGCGGCGCTGTGCGAGTGTCACCGCCGGCTGCCGGGTGCGGACCTGCCGGTCCCGGGCCCGGTGGACGCCCCGGGAGTGGCGCAGGACCGCGCGGTCGTACGCCTCCGGATCGCTGATCACGCCCTCGCGTACCGCGTTCTCCCGTGCGCGGGAGAGGGTGCCCAGCAGGTCCGCTGTGTACCGGACCTCGCTCTCGGTGCCGTCGAGACGGCCGTCGTCGGTTCTCGCGCCCGGTATACGCGCGGTGTCGTCCAGATGCTCCAAGTAGGAGGCGAAGTAGGCGCGTTCGGCGTCGTACAGCGTCGCGAAGGCGCGCGGGGAGGGGGTCAGGCGCCGGATCAGCCGGGAGACGTTCGGGCCGTGCCGGTCGTACGGCGTGTGCTCGGCGCCGGGGAACGGCCCGAAGGCGACGTGCGGCTCGTCCCCGTACGTCAGCGCGCCCAGGCGGAGTTCGACGAGGTCGCTCCGGCTCGGGCGTCTCGTCGGCTTCCGGTAGTCGATGTCCTCGGCGCCCCGCACCGCGCGGCGTACGTCGTCGATGTAGGCCGCGAGGGCCTCGGCGACGTACGGGGCGAGGCCGTCCGGCAGCCGTTCGCTGTGGCGCGCTTCGCTCAGCAGGAGCGCCACCCCGTACAGGACACGGGCCTCGGCCTCCCGGTGCGCGCGGCGCGGGGCGTGGGCGTCGCCGGCGGCGCGGCCCGTGGTGGCGGCGACGACGGCGCGGCCCGCGGCCCCGGTTCCGGCGGTGTCCGGGCACAGCGGGTGGCCGGAGGTGCGCAGCAGGCGGGCGAGGGAGCGGATGCGGCCCATGTCCGCGCCGGGGTCGAGCGCCGCGGTGGCACGCGCGGGGTCGCGGGCGAGCGCCCGCGCCTCGGCGGGCGCCGGACGGCAGCGGGCCCCCGGATCACCGCCCTCGGCCGTCGCCAGCGGCACCCCGACCGCGGCCCCGGCGGCGAGCACGGCGGCGGCCCCCAGGGCGAGGAGTCGGGTACGGCGGCGGGTACGGCGCAGGCGGCCCAGGAAGTCCATGCGGTGAGGGTAGTGAGGGGCGCTAGGTTGGTTGTGCGGCAGGCGAGTTGAGGGGGAGAAGGGGGAGACGTTCGTGGCAGGTGAGGGCATATCCGGCGGCCGTACCGGGGATCCGGACGAGGGAGCGGCCGAGGAGCCCTCGGGCACGGGCGCACGTGGCGAGGGGCCGGGTGAGGGCGCCGGGGGTGAGGGCGCTGCGGGCGAGGTCCGCCCCGGCGGGGGCACTTCGGACGAGGGGGCTTCGGACGAGGGGGCTTCGCGTGACGGCTCCCCGGTGAGCGGCCCTCCCACCGCCGGGGCACGTCCCACCGGCTCCCTCGGGCAGCGGGCGAGGGCGTGGCTGCGGCGGCACCGCAAGGGGGCGTGGGCCGTCGTCGGCGTGGTCGTCGTGCTCGCGGCGGGCGCGGGGCTGTTGCAGTCGCCTGCCGGGCAGGACTGGCGGCTGGCCCGGAAGGCGTGCGAGGGGAAGCTGCCGGGGGACGACCTGGAGACGCTGCGCACCGCCGGGCACCTGGAGGACGAGGAGACGTTCTCCGCGCCTCAAGTGGGGCAGTACGGCTGCCTGTTGCGCAACGACGAGGGCAAGGTCGTCGTGTCCGTCCAGGCGTTCACACGGGCGCGGGACCAGCGGCGCGTGCTCGGACGGCTCGGCGAGGAGGCGCCGCCGTACCGGCTGCTTCCCGGCGCGCTGCCCGGGTACGCGGGCGACGACGGTGAGATCCATCTGATGCCCGAGTGCCCGAAGTTGGGGAAGGACACGGCAGGCGACCCCCGGCGGATGCTGGTGACGACCTGGGTGCCGTTCCTGGAGTCCCGCGCCGAGCGGGCGGCGCTGCTGCGGACGGCCGTCACCCTGACCAACCACGCCTCGGAGCGGCTCGGTTGCGACGACCGGCAGCTCGCGGCGCCCCGTGACGGCGCGGTGCCGCACGACGGTGCCCAGGTGCGCCTGGCCGAGGTCTCCCGGACCCCGTGCGCCGCGCTGAGCCGGGTGCCGCTGGGAGAGGGGGCCGAGGGCGCGAAGGTGCGGGTGCGGGTGTCCGAGCGGACGCCCGTCGCCCGGTGCTCGCTCTCCGTCTCCGGGGCGGACGGACGCCGGCCGGTGCTCGATCTGGTGGCCTGGTACGGGAACTGGGGCGCCGATTCGGACGCCCAGGGCGTCGGGCAGGACCGTCGGGGGAGGGACGCGGACGGCGATCCGACACCGGTGTGGGACGCCTCCCGTGCCTGGGCGACGGCCCGGTGCGGGGGCGAGGCGGCGTCCTTCGACGCGCACTGGCACAGCGGCGGGACGGCGGACGGACGGGCGGAGCGGCGTGTGCTGCCGCGCACGGACGAGGAGAAGGGCACGGTACTGCGGGAGACCGTCAGCCGGTTCGCACGGGACGAGGCCCGGCGGCGGGGCTGCGACGGGCTCGACCTGCCGGGGGCGGACGACCGTCTCCCGGAGTGACGGCGGGCGGGCGCGTGGCGGTCAGTGGTCCAGCAGGGGCCCGTCGGGGTACCGGAGGTCGATCTGGAGCTCGCGGGAGCGGGCGAGGGCGCCACGGAGCCGCTCGGCGGTGTCGGCGGGTACGTGGCGGCGGGCGATCCACAGATCGACGGTGCGGCGGAGCTGCTGCTCGTAGTCCATGAACCAGTCGGCGGCGCGGGGTCCGCCCGTCGTGCTGCCGCCGCCGTCTCCCTCCCCGGTGCCGGCGCGGAGGCCCGCGCGGGCCCATGCGGCGGCCGTCGCGCTCGGCTCGCGGAGGGCGGCGGAGCCCTCGAAGCGGACCTTCGGGCCCTCGGCGCGTGCGCCGGGCGCGTAGCCGCCCGCGCTGTGCCGCAGGACGTCGCGGTCGAAGGCCGCGGCGTTCGGGACACGGCCCGCGGCGACGTGCTCGTCACGGGCGTGTGCGAGCGCGGCCAGACCGGCCGTGCTCCCCTGGAGCCGGGCGCTCACGCTGTCCTCTTCCGGCCCCTCGCCGTCGCCCGGTCCGCCGGACCGCCGTGCCGTGCCGCGCCCGGCGCCCTGGACGGCGGCGGGCAGCGCCTGGTCGCCGCTGAGGGGCTCTATGCGGTCGGCTGCGCGGGCGCGGAGGGCGTCGTAGAGCGTGGCGTAGCTCTTCGGCTCGGCGGCCACGTCCGCGAGGACGGTCTCCAGCTGTTCGCTGTCGAAGTTGTGGGCGCCGAAGAGGAGCCGCACCTCGCCGCTCGCCGGGTCGGTCGTCAGCATACGGGTGGCATGGTGCGCCGCTCCCGCGTCGACGGCGTCCGGCCAGCTCGCCAACAGCCGTGCCGCGTACGGGCGGAACTCCGCCGGGTAGGTCACCTCGTTGTGGCCGCCCTCGCTGCGGCCGCCGAGGAGGTTGACCGCGCGGTGGAGTATCCGGGCCATGGGCGCGGTGTGGCGGCGGGCCGGTGAGGTGCGGTCGTCGGCGGTGCGGCCGGTGGTGGCCGCGGTGAGGATGTCGCCGATGAGGCGGGGGCCGGACGGGCCGTGGCAGGTGTGCCAGTGGCTGTCGGACAGGAGGTCGGTGAGGGCGTCCGGCGAGGCGTTCTTCTCGGCACCGCCGGGGAGTTGGGCGTCGGCGACGTAGCCCGCGCCCGGGTCGAGTGCGCGGGTGGCACGTGCCGGGTCCTGCGCGAGGCGCGCGGTGGCCTTCGGCGGACGCCAGCAGTCGTCCCCGCGGGCGACCTCGTACAGCACCAGACCGGATGCCGCGACGAGGGCCAGCGCGAGCACGGTCACGGCGGTGCGCCGGGCGGCACGCCGCCGGTACCACCGCCGACGCCCGGTGCCCTGCCCACCGGACCCGGCCCCTTCCCCGCCGCCGGACCCTGCCCCGTCCCGCCCGCCCCGCGGCTGCGCTGTGTTCTCCGGAACGTTCTCCGGAACGTCCTCCGGCACGTCCTCCCCCTGGTCCGTCATGCGGGGGACGTTACCCCCGTGGGCGCGGGCGCGCCCCGGATCCGGGCGGGGTGCGGGGGATCAGACGGGTGGCCGCCGCGCGGGCCGTGGTGCGGGCGCCGTCCGCTTCGGCGGCGGAGCGGGAGAGGACGGCGCGGGTGCTCAACCCGTCGAGCAGGGCGAGGAGTTCACCGGCGCGGGCCGGTACCTCCTCGGCGGGCACGGCGAATCTGCCCTGTGCGACGCCCTTGGCGAGCAGGGATTCCAGGTCGCGCTGCCAGCCCTGGTCGAGTTCGTCCTGGATGGCGCCGAGGGCGGCGTCGGTGCCGGTCCTGGCCCACAGTTCGATCCACAGCGTCCAGCGGGGGTCGCGCGGGCCCTGCGGCAGATACAGGTCGATGAACAGGTCCAGCTTGCGGTGTGCGGTGACGCGGCGGCGGAGCAGGGCCGTGCGCTGTTCGGCGAGCGCGGACTCGCTCCAGCGCAGGGCTTCCGCGAGCAGGCGGTCCTTGCTGCCGAAGTAGTAGAGGATGTGGCCGCCGCTGGTGCCGAGCCGGCGGGCGAGCGCGGACATGGTGAGGTCGGCCAGTCCGCCTTCGGCGATGGCCGTCATGGCCTCGTGCAGCATCCGCTCCCGCGCGTTCGCGCCGTCGCGCCGTCGCGCCGCCTCGCTCACCTCTGCCGCCTCTCCGTGGCCTGCCCCGCGGTACGTCGCGAGCCTATGACAACGGATTCCGTGGATTCGCGGCCAGGTGCGGCGGAGGTATTGACGGCGGAAGGAGATCGGCCGCATCTTGAATGCTGTTCTAACTTCTAGAACGCCATTCAAACTCTGGTCCGTCGGGAGCGGCGCAGCACCGGCGGCTACGGGAAGGCACCGCGACGGAGCGGAAGAAGGGTGGGCCGTGCCATGACGACGTCGCCGGCACCGACGACGCAGCAGGACCCGGAGCGCACAGCCGCCCGCCGGCCGGCCGCCACGGGGGCGGCGGGCGACGAGGTCTTCCGCGTCGAGACGCGCGGCATCGAACCCATCCCCGACGAGGAGCGGCACGGCCGGGCCCGGGACGTCTTCTGGCTCTGGTTCGGCTCGAACCTCACCTTCACCTACGTCATCAACGGGGCGCTGGCCGTCACCTTCGGGCTGTCGTTCTGGCAGGCCACCGCGCTCGTGGTGGTCGGCGGACTGACGTTCTTCGTGATCAGCGCGGCCGGGCTGAGCGGCGTACGCACCGGCACGGCCACCCTCGTCGTCTCCCGCGCCCCGTTCGGCGTGCGGGGCAACCTGCCGGCCGGGCTGCTCAATTGGATCGTCAGCATCGGCTACACCATCGTCAACACCGTTGTCGGCGCACAGGCGTTGGAGGCGTTCTTCGCCGACCTCGGCTGGCGGGGCACCGCACCGCGTGCGCTGGCGCTGCTGCTCACGCTCGTGCTGACGTTCACGATCGCCACCTGGGGCCACGCCACCGTCCAGTACGCCGAGCGGGTGCTCGCCTACGTGCTCGCCGCCGGGTTCGGTGTGCTGCTCGTCCTCCTGCTGCCCCGCGCCGACCTCGCCGCCCACACGCACGGTGCCGGGCCCGGCGTCGCCGGCTGGAGCATGGCGCTCGTGGTGATGTTCGCCGGACCGTTCTCGTACATGCCGATGCCGGCCGACTACACCCGCTATCTGCCGCGGACGACGCGGCTGCGCGCGCTCACCTGGAGCGGGGCGCTCGGCGGCTTCGTCTCGTCCGTCGCACTCGGCGTCGCCGGTGTCGCCGCCGCCACCCGCACCGACATGACCGACGCCGTCGCCGGCACCGAGAAGCTGCTGCCCGGCTGGTTCCAGACCCTGTTCCTGCTGCTGGTGCTGCTCGGCTCGGTCACCAACTCGATCCTGACGCTGTACTCCTCCAGCCTCAACCTCCAGGTGCTGGGCATCCCGTGGAGCCGGGCCAGGGCGCTCGTCATCAGCATCGTCGTCACCGCGCTCGGCTCGCTCGGCGCGATGTTCCTCGTCGACTTCACCGACTCGCTGCTCAGCTTCCTCTCCCTGCTGATCATCGTGTTCGCGCCCTGGTCCGGGGTGTTCCTCGCCGACATGCTGATGCGGCGGTGCCGGTACGACGCGGCCGGGCTGCACGAGGGGCGGGGCGGCGCGTACTGGTACCGGGGCGGATACCACCCCGCCGGGATGGCCGCCCAGCTCGGCGGGCTCGTCTTCGCCGCGCTCACCTGCGACTCCGAGCTGTGGACCGGGCCGCTGGTCGCGCCGCTGGGCGGGGCGGACCTCACGGTGTTCAGCGCCGTGGTGGCCGCGCTGCTGTACGTGGTCCTGGCGCGGGGGATCGGCGCGGCGCCCGAGCCGGCTCCGGTGGGGGAGCGGTCCGACCGGACGCAGCGGGAGTAGCCGACGGCGCGTCCGCCGTCAGCGGGCGGACAGTCGGCGGTCGGCGGCCGTCCGCCCTGGTTTTTGTCCTTGTTCGTCTTTCTTGTCGCAAAGGGAGAAGCACGTTGATGTCCCGCACCGTTGGTTCGAAGTCCCCGGGGGCGGCCGGGCCCGCCGATCTCGTGGTCAGGTCGGCGCGTCTGTACACCGTCGACCCCGCCCTGCCGGAGGCCGAGGCGATGGCCGTGCGCGGCGGGCGGATCGTCTGGGTGGGCGGCGACGACGGCGCGGCCGAGTGGGTCGGGCCCGGCACCGAGGTGCTCGACGCCGAGGGGCGGCTCGTGCTGCCCGGCTTCATCGACGCGCACAACCATGTACGGCTCGGCTCCGACGACGCCTGTGTGCAGCTCGCCGGTGCCCGCACCCTGGACGCCGTGCACGAGCGGATCCGGGCCTGGCACGCCGCGCACCCCGAGGCGCCGTGGATCGAGGGCGAGGCGTTCGACTACTCGGCACTGCCGGGCGGCCGGATGCCGTGCGCCGCCGACCTCGACCCCGTCACCGGCGACACCCCGGCCTTCGTGCTCAGCTACGACGTGCACACCGCCTGGCTCAACACCGCGGCCCTGCGCGCGCTCGGTGTCACCCGGGGCCGGACGAGCCTGCCGTTCGGCGAGGCCGAGACCGACCCGGACACGGGCGAACCCACCGGCTTCGTCCGGGACTTCGCCGTCAAGGGCCTGTCCCGGGACGGGCACCGGGCGCTGCGCGAGCTGGGCGTGCCGTGGGCGTCGCCCGACCGGCAGTACGGGCGGCTCGTGCGCAGCCTGGACGACGCCATCCGGTTCGGCATCACCACCGTCGTCGAGCCGCAGAACTCGCTGGACGATCTCGCGCTGTTCGAACGGGCGCGTGCCGAGGGCAGGTTGCGGTCCCGCCTGGTGGCCGCCCTGTTCCACCCGCGCGGCACCGGCGACGCCGATCTGGACGCCTTCGCCGCGGCCGTCGCCCGTCACGACGACGACCGGATCCGGCTGGGCCCGCTGAAGCTGTACATCGACGACGTCGTCGAGCCGCGCACCGCCGCCCTCCTCGAACCGTACGCGGGCTGCCGGCACCACAGGGGCGAGACGTTCTACCCGCCGGAGGAGTTCGCCGGGCTGCTGGCGAAGCTGGACGCGCGCGGCTTCCAGTGCTTCGTGCACGCCACCGGCGACCGGGGGATCCGTACCGTCCTGGACGCCGTCGAGCACGCACGGGAGGTGAACGGGCCGCGGGACGCGCGGCACCAGGTCGTGCACGTCGAGTGCCTGGACGCGGCGGACGTCCCGCGGTTCGCCGCTCTCGGGGTCGTCGCGTGCATGCAGCCGCGGCACTGCGCGCCGGAGATCGCCGGGCCCGGACAGGACTGGGCGGAGAACGTCGGGCCCGAGCGGTGGCGCAGCGCGTGGCCGATGCGCAGCCTGCACGAGGCGGGGGCGACGCTGGCGTTCTCCAGCGACTGGAACGTCGCCGAGATGGATCCGCTGATCGGCATCTACACCGCCGTCACACGCCGCCCGCTGGCCGGCGGCGAACCCTGGCAGCCGCACGAGACGGTCGATGTGGCGACGGCCGTGCACGCCTACACGAGGGGCTCGGCACACGCCAACTTCCTGGAGGACGAGCGCGGTTCGCTCACCGTGGGCAAGCAGGCCGACTTCGTCGTCCTCTCCCGGGACATCCTGCGGGCCGCTCCGGAGGACATCCTGGACACACGCGTCGAACTGGCGGCCGTGGGCGGGGAGTTCGTCCACCGGGCCTGACGGGCCCGGAGGGAGCGGGAGCCGGAGCGGAGGGAGGGAGCAGGCGGACGGGGCGGGGCGCTGCGGGCTCGAAAATCCTTTCAGGTCTGCTCGCCCGCCCGGTACGGTCTCCGGCGTGCACCACCGCGGGCCCGGGCGGGCCCCGGCGTCCCCGGACACCGGAGGAAGCCGCGCGCGTTCCCCGCCCCGGAAGCCCGCACGTCCCCTCCCCTTCCTTGAGAGCAGGTTGTCTTCATGGCGTGCCGGATCAGCGAACTCGTGCTCGGTTGCCACGACCCGGAGGTGCTGGCGCGGTTCTGGTGCGAGGTCCTGGACTTCGTGGTGCTCGACCGCGAAGGCGACGAGTGCATCGAGATCGGACCGCGCGAGGGGTTCGGCGGACCGCAGCCGACGATCATCCTCAGCCGCAGGGACGAGCCGGAGCCGGGCAAGTCCCGGCTGCACATCGATGTCAACGCCACCGACCGCGATCAGGACGCCGAGCTGGAGCGGCTGCTGAAGCTGGGGGCGCGCCGCGCCGACATCGGACAGACCGGCGAGGAGCCGTGGCACGTACTCGCCGACCCGGAGGGCAACGAGTTCTGCCTGCTCAGGGCCCGCATCAAGGAGCTGTGACGGCACCGGGTTCCGAGGCGCCCGCCTGCCCGCCGCGTCGCTGCGTCGTCGCGTCGCCGCGGGCGCGTGCGTGCCCCTGCGCGCCCCGCGGGCGGGTGCGTGCCCCTGCGCGCCCTCGTATGGGTGCGGCCCGGGCATCCGCCGGTCCGAACCGTGCGCGGTAGGCGGCGGGGGTCAGCCCGGTGTGGCGCTGCATCTGAAGGCGCAGGTTGGCCGGGGTGCCGAGGCCGCTGAGCCGGGCCACGGCCTCGAAGCCCGTGCCGCCGCGCTCGATCAGCCGGCAGGCCAGCGCGAGGCGTTCCCCGGTGAGCCAGGCCAGCGGGGTGGTGCCCAGCTGGGTGCGGAACCGGCGGTGCAGGGTGGCGGGGCTGACGGCGGCCCGGGCCGCCAGACGCGCCACGGTGAGCGGGGTGTCCAGGCGTTCCTGCGCCCACTCCAGCAGCGGCGCGAGCGAGGTGTCCCGGGTCTGCGGCACGGGGCGCTCCACGAACTGCCGCTGCCCGCCGTCCCGGTGGGCGGCGAAGACCAGCCGGCGGCTGACCGCGTTGGCCACCTCGGCGCCGTGGTCACGGCGCACCAGGTGCAGCCCGAGGTCGAGTGCGGCGGCGCTGCCCGCCGAGGTGAGGATGTCGCCGTCGTCGACGAACAGCACGTCCGGCTCCAGATGGACGCCGGGGAAGCGGGCCCGGAAGTCGTCGGCCCACTGCCAGTGCGCGGTGGCGCGCCGCCCTTCGAGCACGCCGGCCTCGGCCAGGGTGAAGGCCCCGCTGCACAGTCCGACCAGACGCGCCCCGCGTGCGTGCGCGCGGCGCACGGCGTCCAGCACGGCGGGCCGCCGCGGGACGTCGACGTCCGGCCGGTTCGGCACGATCAGGGTGTCGGCGGTGTCGGCGGCCGACAGGTCACCGACGCCGGTGAGGGTGAAGAAGCCGTCCCGCATACGGGTGCGGGGACCTGCCGCGCACAGCCGGAAGTCGTACAGATCCCGGCCCAGTTCGGGGCGGTGCAGGCCGAACACCTCGGTGGCGCAGCCGAGTTCGAACGGGTTGGAGTTCTCGTCGACGAGGACGACGACACGGTGCGGACGCCCCGGAACTCCGTCCGTGGCCCCGGCGGCCACGTCCCCGGCCCGGGCCCCGTCGCTGCCCCCGGGGTCGCCGCCCCCTTGCAAGGATCCTTGCGCCATATGCGATTCCTAGCACTCACGCCGGTGCGCCTCAACGCAGCAGGATCACCGCCATGAGCACCGCACAGCCCGAACAGCCCGAACAGCCCGAGAAGCCGGCCCCCGTCGACCTCGCCGCCGCGCTGGCCTCCTTCGATGCGTTGTGGAGCCCGCACATCGTCACGCGCGTCAACGACTACGACGTACGCGTCGCCAAGGTCGAGGGCGAGCACATCTGGCACGTGCACGACGACACCGACGAGTTCTTCCTCGTCCTCGACGGCGAACTGTTCATCTCCCTGCGGGAGTCCACGGAACCGGCGGGGGCCTCCCGGGGGCCCGGCGAACCCCCGGGTGCCGCGCGGGATTCCGCGCAGGGACCGGTGCCGGAGCGGACCGTCCGGCTGCCGCGCGGTGCCGTCTTCACCGTGCCCCGGGGCACCGAGCACCGGCCGTACGCGCCCACCGGCGCCGCCATCTTGCTGTTCGAACCGACGGGCACGTCCTCCGTCGGCGACCGGCACGACGACGTCCCCACCCACGTCGACGCGACCACGGGCCACACCCTCACCACCGCGCCGAACAACTGATCACCGCGTCCCTGACTCCCGCCCTGCCTCCTGCTCCGCCTCCGGCCGCCGGAAGAGCGCCGTCCACAGGAAGGGCTCCCCGAAGTACGGGGAGTCGGGCGGCTCGTCGCGCATCCGGCGCAGCTCGATCTCCGTGAAGCCGGAGAAGACGTGACGCAGCGACTCCGGGGTGTAGGCGAAGCCGCCCCGGGGCCCGCCCGTCCGGTAGAAGTCCTCGTCCGGCAGTTCCGAGCCGGAGCCGGGAGCACCGGCGGCGAAACACGTGAGCGCGAAGTGGCCGCCGGGCGCCAGGAGTTGGTGCAGCAGTGCCAGATGGCTGACGCGCCGGTGCGGGGGCAGATGGTGGAAGCAGCCGGAGTCGTGGATCAGGTCGTAGGGGCCGTGCAGAGCGGGGCCGGAGCCGGGCGGCGCGAAGGCGTCACCGAGATGGAAGGCGGGGGCGACACCGGCCGCCCGGGCGCGCTCGCGTGCCCAGGCGAGGGCGGAGGGCGAGAGGTCGACCGCGTCGACGGTGAACCCCGCCGTGGCGAGGTGCAGTGCGTTGCGGCCCGGCCCGCAGCCCAGGTCGAGCGCGCGGCCGGGGCGCAGCAGGCCGCGCTCCAGGTACGAGGCGAGGCTCTCGTCGGGCTTCTCGGTGAAGAACGGCACGCCCCGGCCACGCTCGGCATAGAAGCCGTCCCACCAGTCCGCCGCCCGGCCGCTCCACCGGTCGGCCCCGGGCGCACCCAGCCCGTCCAGCAGCCCGAACAACTCCTCGACGGTCCGCACCGGCCGGCCCATTCCGACTCCCCTCCGCGCATGGCGCGTCTGCCCGCACGGCGCCACCGCGCCGGGCACCGTCCGTACCGCGAGCGTAGCCCCGTGCCGGGCATACCCCCAGGTCAGCGGCCGTTCGAGGATCTCCTGAACGGGCCCCTGCCGAGCCGTCGCACACCCGGCGGCCCCACCCCTCCGCGCACCCCCGGAAACACCGCGCGGCCCCCGTGCGAGCCCGTCCCGGCCCCGCTGAGCGGTACGCCGAGGTCCCGTTCTGCGGTCGGCCGAAGTTCCGTTCTTCTGTGCGTGGTGTCCCTCGGACGGTGTGATGTGGAGCACCCGTACGCGATGGAATATGCCGCGTGAGCTGGACGCTTTGTCGGGGCCTCGGCCGGCCGGGACCGGCCAACATGTGGTCAGCAGGTGCACAGTTGCCGGAATTGCAGGCAAGATAGGGGGCGTTGCGGCTTGCGCGTGTGATCCCCCACAGAATTCGCATTCACCTTGCGTACGTGGCGGTAACGACTTGCCTCGTCAAGACGTGAAGAAGGCCCTGCCTGTCGCATTCCACAGCAGTTGGGCAGGGCCTTGTCGCACCATCGCAGCTGCGACGCGCCCCGGCCTTTTGGGCCGGGGCCTTTTCGCGTCAGAGGGGCCAGTGCTCCCGCACGATCTTGTAGAGCGTGTAGGCCGGACCCATCCAGCGGAACCGGCGATACCACCGGTCCTGCTCGCACCTTCGACAGTGCCCCTCCGGCTTCTCGGCCATCGGGCACCTCCCTCCCTCTGTGTCCGAGACCACGCTTTCGTGGCCTCCGCGGAGGGTCACGAAGTGACTCGAATCAACGGGAGGTTGGTGTGATTCGGTCACCTTACAGGCACCCGAGGACAGAATTTCACCGCTGTTGGTAATCGCGCGGCTCCCGGCAGTCACTGCGTGCCAGGCGACGCGCGTAGCTGTCGGTGCGGAAGAAAAGGCGGTGAACGATGATCAACCGGCCGAACTGCGCATTCATTTGACGGGCCGTAGGGAACGGCGTGTCATGTGTGGTGCATGTATCGAAGGTCACATCCGCTCCGCTTCGGCCCGAACGCGGGCGAATCCGCTGCCCCCTTCGGGCTCAGGCCCGCGCTGCCCGCATCCCCCGCGCTGTGTCGGCTGCCCGTGCCGCCCGGAACGCCGCGAGGCCGCCGCCCGCACGTGGCGTCTCCGCCGGGCCCGAGCGGCAGTCCGCGCAGAGCCGTTCGTCCTCGTCCGGCAGGAAGAGGCGTGGCTGGACGTGGGTGCCCGCGCACTCCCGCATACGCGTGACACGGGGCGACGGTGCCGGTGCAGTGCCCACAGGCTCCGACGGTCGCGGCAGCGCATGCTCCAGCCGCCACCGGAGCGCACCGAGCGGCGAACGGGCGCTCTCCAGCCCGGAGATGAGGGTGCTGCGCACCTCGTCGGCCGTCATGCCGAGCCCCAGCCACCGCACCGCGAGCGGCGCCCAGCGGCGAGCCTTGCGCGGTGGCATGGCCAGGAACGGTGCCGCTCTGCCGAGGGAGAGGAGCAGGGCTTCCGCTTCCGCTTCCGCCTCCCGGGGTGCCGCCGCCGGTACTGCCCCGCTCGTCGCGGCGGCTGCCGCCGGGTGGGAGGTGTTGTTCCCGGGGTCTTCACGGGGTTGAGGGGCAGCCGGCCGGTCCGCCGGTGCACCGGGGGCCGGTGGGGAGCCTGTCGGAGGTGCGAGCGCCGCGCGGGCCTCCTCGGCCGTCAGCGGGGTGTTCGCGATCAGCTGGACGGTGATCCACCGTCCCCGCTCACCCTGCCGCCGCCACTCGAACAGATAGTGCTCGGCCCGCAGTTGGCGCTTCGCCTGCTGGAACGCCACCTTGCCGATACCGGCCCGCTGCGCGGTCCGCGACAGCGGCTCGTCCGCCCCGTCGGGCAGCGACAGTTGCCAGAGGAGCAGGCGGACCGCGTTCGCGGACAGCCGGGGGTGCCGGATGAGGTCGTTCGGCACCTGCGAGAAGAAGCGCGAGGGCGCGATAACATGCCGCTGCATCCCAGGGTCCCTTTCGCTGTTTAGACCTTGGTGGTGAAGGCCCTCGCCGGTGTTGGCGCACCGTCGGGGGCCGCCTCATGTGACGCGTGAGGCGAGTTGACGAGTGGCAGCGTACACCGCGTGTGAGGCCGCAACGGTATACCGCTACGGTGCGTAAATCCCCTGCCATGGCGGGGCGTTGGCCGGATCACGGCAGTCGGCTCTGCCAGTTGAGTCCGCGCACCCGGGCGCTCAGCTCCTCTCCCGCCTGCGCCGCCCGGACCGCCTTGGGCGGCACATCCCATTCGATCCCGCCACCCGGCGGCCGCAACTGCACGAACGGCCCGTCCACGGCCATCACTTGACCGACCCGTCCGTCCCTGGTGTCCACCGCAAACGCCCCGACCGGGGGAATCCCGCTGCTCATGGCTCGAAGTGTGCGGATACCGGCGTACGGTGCCGAGTTACGACGTGGGGACGTCCAGTGGTCGCACCCCGGGCGCACCGGGGTGCCGGGTCCAGGAGGTGGGCGGATGCCCGGCAACGGCAGGAGCAGCGACGAGCGCCCCATGGCGTGGCGCTACGCGGGCGACCAGCTGAAACGCTGGCGAGAAGCGGTCGGCGTCAGTCGGCAGAAGCTGGCCGACGAGGCGGGGTACAGCTACGAGGCGATCAAGGGCATGGAGCGCGGCGTACGCAAGCCGCAGGCGCATGTGTTGCGCTGCGCCGATGAACTGTGCGGTGCCAAGGGGAAGTTGGCCGCAGCGGAGGAGTACCTCCGGCCGCAGCCGTTTCCGTCGTATTCGCAGGACTTTATGGCGGCGGAGGCCGAGGCCATCTCGCTGTGCTCGTACGAGAGCGAGTTCGTTCCGGGGTTGTTGCAGACGGAGGAGACAGTGCTCGCGATGCTGCACGCCCATTGCCCCCCTCTTGATGACGAGACGGTGGCGGAGCGGGCCCGCGCACGGCTGGAGCGCCGCATGCTCCTCGACAAGCAGAACAGGGCTTTCAACTTCGTGCTGTCGGAGTCGGCGTTGAAGGAGCGTGTGACAGGACCGGAGGCGCACAAACGGCAGTTGCACCATCTGTTGGACATGGGTGCACGGCGCAACGTCACCATCCAGGTGATGCCGTACGGCCGAGGCCCGCACCCCGGCCGACTGGGGCCTTTCGTGCTGCTTGAGACCCCGGACCACGAGTACATGGGGTACGAGGAGGGGCAGACGACCGGCGTGCTCTACAGCGACCTGGCCAAGGTCTCCGTCATCCGGCAGCGCCATGAAATGATCCTGAGGTTGGCCCTCGGACCGGAGGAGTCGGCGGCGTTCATCGGCAAGTTGGCGGAGGAGCTATGAGCGACGAGCTGGTGTGGTTCAAGTCGAGCTACAGCAACACCGAAGGTGGCAACTGCGTCGAGGTCGCCCTGACGTGGCGCAAGTCGAGCTACAGCAACACCGAGGGCGGCGCCTGCGTCGAAGTCGCTCTCGACTGGCGCAAGTCGAGTCACAGCAACGATGAGGGCGGCGAGTGCGTCGAGGTGGCGGCCTGCCCGGGCACCGTCCATGTGCGGGACTCCAAGGACGTGTCGGTCCCGCACCTTGCCTTCGCCGCGGAGGCGTGGTCGAGCTTCGTGGCGCGGGGTGCGGTGCGTCAGGCGTAGCGGTGGGTCGGCGGCCGGGCGTCGAGGTGTCGTCGCCGGGCCGCCGACCCGTTCGGGGGCCCGGGCCCCCGCCTCACACCAACCGGCGGGCCGTCGCCCGGCGCGGTGGCAGTCGGGTCACACGTCCGAGGCCGACGAACCGTCAGGCGTAGGAGGCCAGTTGGCGGTCCAGAGTCCAGATGTCGGCAGTCGTGCAGGCCACCCGCTCCAAGTAGCGGTTGCGTTCGGCCAGGATGCACAGGTCGCCGCAGCCCAACCGCTGGGATGCCAGCTCGGTCAGGGACAGCCCCGTCCCGGCCCCGGCCACCAGCTCCCGTAGGTGCTGCTCGTCCCATTCCACCCGGTTCAGCGTCCAGGGCGCCTTGCGTTCCACCACCATCCGCAGGACATCGGAGAACCGTTCGGCGCAGGACCGGCGGGCGCGCCCGTCCGACACCTGGGCCACGTGGTTTCCCGTTTCGAGTACGGCGGTGACCGGAAGGACCAGATCGCTGCTGACGCGACGCGCTCTCAGTTCGTCGGCCACGGCTGCACGGTCCTGGTCCATGTGCGGTACCCGGAGAAGGTTGCACAGAACCGAGGTGTCGACGAAGGTGACGGGACGTGCCATGGGTCAGTCGATTCCCAGGAGCCGGTCGAATTCGGTGTAATCGCGCTCGGGTGGGCGCCCCGGAAGCAGTCCGCGGGTGATGACGTCCCCCAGTCGTCCTTCTGCCATGGCCGCGGAGTAGCCCTCCAGATCCGTCAGTTGCTGGAGGCGGCTTCTGCCGGTCGCGGTGTCGCGGTCGCAGACGACGACGCCCCGGTGGTCGGCTCCGGTGAGTGCCGACAGCAGGGCGGGGCTGTGGGTCGTCACCAGCGTCTGGGTGTGCTCGCGGGCGGACGCCTCGTGCAGCAGCTCCAGGAGGAGGGACGCCTGCGACGGGTGCAGCCCGTTCTCCAGTTCCTCGACGACCAGGGTGAGTGAAGGCTCCGTCCCGGGCTCCGTCCCGATGGCGACCCCGTGCCGGCCCGTCAGCAGCGCGGTGGAGACCGCCAGGAAGCGGAGCATGCCGTCGCTCAGCTCGCGGGCCGGGGTGACGCTCCCTCCCCCTTCGTCCACGAGCAGCATGACGTCGCCGAGGTCGGAGCGGGTGGTGCGCACCTGCTCGATGGGGTGCTCGGCGATGCGCCGCAGGCCGGCGACCAGCCGGTCGAACTCCGCCGGGTCGCGCTCCGCGACGCGGCTGACCGCGGCCGACAGGTTCTCCGCGCTGCGCCGCAGTTCGGCGTCCCGAGCGGGAACGTACTGCCGCATCAGGTGCGGGACCGGGTCCAGATGGAAGACGCCGCGCAGCGCGCCGGTCACCACTTCGGCGACCTCGACGACCTCCCGCTCCGGGTCGGAGAGGGCGGGCAGCCGCGTCGGCAGCTGCGTCGTCAGCAGCCGGTCGCAGCGGAGGGAGGCGTGCGGGCGACGGCCGGGTTTGCCGTTGTACCACTTGATGCCGATGTCCCCGCTGTCCGGCTGGGGCGGGAGGGTCTCGAAGAGCACTTTGTGCCCGCCGTATGTCGGTCCGGTCAGTCGCTCGCTGACGATCCGCACGTCGGGGTGTACCTGTACCGTCACGTCCAGGTGGGCCGGAGCCTCCCAGGGGGTGTCGACCGTGCAGCCCAGTGTGAAGACGTCCTCGCCGTGCGGTGGGCAGCCCTCCAGACCGCCTCGTACCGATCCCGTGTCCCGGCGACGGCCGTCCAGCGCGTCCCGGATCTCCTCCCCTTCCGCCAGGCGGGAGAGTACGTCGAGGCCGTCCAACGCGTTGGACTTGCCGCTGCTGTTGCGCCCGATGAGCACGGTGAGAGGTGCCAGGGGCAGCACGGCGTCCCGGAACGTCTTGAACCGCGTGAGCCGAAGCTGCGACAGCGGAGCCGAGGGGGCGGTCACAGTGTCGGTCCCGGCTGACGTGTGGGACAAGAAGACCTCCTGGAACTCGGACGGCAGCCTACGCCGGACAAGTGGCCGCGGTGACGGTGCACTTCGGCTCCCCGCACGCCCCGCCTCACACCAACCGGCGGGCCGTCGCCCAGCGGGTCAGTTCGTGGCGGTTGGACAGTTGGAGTTTGCGGAGGACGGCCGAGACGTGGGTCTCCACCGTCTTCACGGAGATGAACAGCTGCTTGGCCACCTCCTTGTACGCGTAGCCGCGCGCGATCAGCCGCAGGACCTCGCGTTCGCGCTGGGTGAGGCGGTCGAGGTCCTCGTCGACGGGCGGGGCGTCGGTGGAGGCGAAGGCGTCCAGGACGAAGCCCGCGAGGCGCGGCGAGAAGACGGCGTCGTTGTCCGAGACGCGGAAGACGGCGTCCACCAGGTCGTCACCGGTGATGGTCTTGGTGACATAGCCGCGCGCGCCGCCGCGGATGACGCCGATGACGTCCTCGGCCGCGTCCGAGACGGACAGCGCCAGAAAGCGCACGGGCTGCTCGACGGCGCCCATCAGCGGGGCGCAGCGGCGCAGCACCTCCACCCCGCCGCCGCCCGGCAGATGCACATCGAGCAGGACGACATCGGGCCGGGTGGCCTGGATGACGGTGACGGCCTGGTCGACGTCGCCGGCCTCGCCGACCACGTCGACGCCCGTCTCCTCCGTGCGGCCGATCTCGGCCTGCACGCCCGCCCGGAACATCCGGTGGTCGTCGACGAGGACGACCCGGACCCTGCGGGCCCCGCCCCCGTCCTGCTCCTCGGCGCCCCGCGGGGCCCCGCTCTCGTTCGGTCCGCTCGCCTCGTCGGTCACGACCCGTCCGCCCTCTCCATCTCCAGCTCCACCTCGGTGCCCTCGCCCGGCGCCGTACGCAGCCGGGCCGTGCCCCCGTTGCGCTGCATCCGGCCGATGATGGACTCGCGCACACCCATCCTGTCCTCCGGCACCGCGTCCGGATCGAAGCCCGGACCCCGGTCCCGCACGGAGATGAAGACGGTGCACCCCTCCACCTCGGCGAACACCTGCACCGGTCCGCCCTCGCCACCGTACTTGGCCGCGTTCACCATCGCCTCACGCGCGGACTGGAGCTGCGCCCCCAGCCGTTCGTCCACCGGGCAGTCCCCGACGCACACGACCTCCACCGGCACCCCGTGGTAGTCCTCGACCTCGGCGGCCGTCGCCCGGACCGCCTCGGCCAGCGTCCGGGGCTGCTCGTCCTCCTCGGCGGCCTCGCCCGCCGCGCCCGGCCGCCCCCTGTCCGGCTTGTACAGCCACTCGCGCAGCTCCCGCTCCTGGGCGCGGGCCAGCCGGGCCACCTCGCGCGGGCGCTCCGCGTTGCGCTGGATCAGGGTGAGGGTGTGCAGCACCGAGTCGTGGACGTGCGCGGCCACTTCGGCGCGCTCCTGGGCGCGGATACGCATCAGCCGCTCCTCGGACAGGTCCTGCATCATCCGCACCAGATACGGCCCGGCCATCAGCGCGATACCGACGATGACCGCCAGCGCCGCCTGGAGCACCGAGCCCAGGTGGCTGACCGAGCCCTGCACGACGACGATGCCGGTCACGCCCGCCGCCACCAGCGCCACACCGGCGGCGCTGCGCGCCAGCGGCAGCAACCCCTTGCGGCGGCTGACCTCCGCCCAGTGCTCCCGGCGGGAGTTGTCGGCCTGCCGCCAGACGAGGGCGACACCGATACCGATCAGCACCACCGGCCACAGGTAGGTGTTGGCGGCGCCGAACTGGAGATTGTCCGCGAGGATGAAGATCGCGACGATCAGCGCCACGACCGCCAGCAGCGAGCCCTTCTCCGGCCTGCGCACGAACCGCCGCAGCCCCGGACGCCCCACCGCCTCCACCGGACGGGGCGCACTGCTCACCCCGCCCGTGCCCAGCGGGACGACGAACCAGAACGCCGCGTACAGCAGCACCCCGAGCCCGTTGGCCACGCTCAGCGCGATGAAGACCACCCGGACCCACGACACCGGCAGCGCCAGATGCCCGGCCAGGCCCCGTGCGACCCCGCCCAGCAGGCGGCCCTCGGCGCTGCGGTAGAGCCGGCGCAGGGGCGCGGCCTCGTCGGCGGGCGGCGGCTCCGCTGACGCGTGCGCGGTCGGGGAGGCGGGGGCGGTCATGCCCCGATCGTCACATGCCGCGCCGCGCCCGACATCAGGGTCGACCCCTGAACCGGCCCCTGACCCGTCCCCGAGGAGCGCCCGGCGTTCCCGTACCGATCTCAGGGACGGCTCCGGGTAGGGCCCCGATGCCGTGCGGTGCGGGGACAGCGACCATGGGGGCATGACGCAGGACGAGCAGCGCGCCCCGGAGCGGTCGTATGCCGGCGCGGCCGGCGCCGGACCGGCCGGGGGCCACGCGTCTTCCGTGCCGTCCGGCCCCGGGCCCGGGCCGCGATCCGATTCCGGCAGCGCGTCCGGTTCCGGTAGCGCGTCCGGTTCCGGCAGCGCCTCCGCTTCCGGTGGCGCCTCTGGTCCCGGCAGCGCCTCTGGTCCCGGTGCCGGTGGTGCTTCCGCTTCCGGTGGCGCTTCCGCTGTCGGGGTCGCTTCCGCTGCCGGGGGCGCTTCCGGCGTCGGTGGTGGTGCCGACGCCGGGCCGGTCCACGGGGCCGGTGCCGCCGGGGAGCGCGGAACCGGTGGGGTGGGCGAATCCGGTGGTCGGGGCGGCGCGGGGGGCCGCCCCGGCCCGGTGGATTCCGCAGAACCAGGAGCCTCTGGAGGCCCCAAGAGGCCCGAGGACTCCGGGAGTTCAGGGAGTTCAGGGAGTTCCGCGAGTCCCGGCGCCACCGGCCCTTCTGACGGCGCCGGCGGCCGGAGCGGCTCCGATGGACGGGGCGGAATCGGTGGCTCGGGTGGTACCGGCGGCACAGGCGGTACCGGCGGCACAGGTCGTACCGGTGGCCCGGGCGGTACCGGCGGCCCAGGTGGGAGCGGCGGTGTGGGCGGTGTCGGCGGAGCAGGCGGCTCCGGCGGCGACGGCGGAACCGGTGGCGTCGGGGGGCGTTGGGGGAGCGGTGCGGTGGGGGAGGAGGCGTTCGGCGGCGGGGGGCGGAAGTTGCGGCGTAGCCGGTCCCACAAGGTGGCGGGGGGCGTGTGCGGCGGGCTGGGCCGGTACTTCGACCTCGACCCGGTGATCTTCCGGGTGCCGCTGGCGGTGCTGTCCGTCGTCGGCGGGCTCGGCCTCGTCTTCTACGGCTTCGCCTGGCTGCTGATCCCCGCCGAGGGGGAGACGGAGAACGAGGGGCGGCGGCTGCTGTCGGGCCGGGTGGACGGTGCCTCGCTGTCGGCCATCCTGGTGGCGCTGGTCGGCTGCGGCCTGTTCCTCGCGTCGCTGGGCAGCCGCAGCGTCCCGTTCTCCGTGCTGCTGATCGGCGCGGTGGCGGGCGCCGCCCACTGGTCGCAGCGTCGGCGGCAGGCGGAGGCGGCCGGTGCGGGGGGCGCCCCGGTCGATCCGGCGACGGCGCACGCGGTCGCCGACGCGCCTCCGGAGACCAAGGCCCCGCCCACACCGCAGGCTCCCTCGTGGTGGCGTGAACGCCCGTCCGGTCAGGGTGCGGACGGCGACGGCTATCTGTGGGGGCCGTCGGGCGCCGTGCCCGGCGCGGGCGCGGAGGCTGCCGGGCCGGCCCGGACCGGGCGCCCGTGCGCGCGCCGCTCGCGCCCGCGCCCGACCCGGCAGGGTTCCCTCGGCGGGCTCGTCTTCCTGCTCGCGGTGGCGGGCTGCGCCGTCGGTACGGTCGTCACCTGGGAGGGCCACACCCTCGGTACCGCGCTCACGTTCGGGCTGGGGACGGCCCTCGCGGTCTTCGGCGTGGGCCTGGTGGTCAGCGCGTTCGTCGGCCGGGTCGGCGCCGGCACCCTGGTGTGCCTCGTCCTGACGGCGGGGCTGCTCGCGGGCGCCGCCGCGCTGCCCAAGGACATCTCCACCCGGTTCCGGGAGGCCCACTGGGCACCGGCCGCCGCCGGCGAGGTCAAGCCGCACTACCGGCTGGGCTCCGGCTCCGGCGAGCTGGACCTGCGCAAGCTGGAGCTCAAGAAGGGCCAGAAGCTGCACAGTTCGCTGCGGGTGGGTGCGGGACAGCTGAAGGTCGTGGTGCCGGACGACGCGAACGTCCGGGTGCGGGCCGATGTCGGCGCGGGCGACGCCCGCTTCCCCACCGGCCTGGACGGCGACGGGCAGGTCGCGTTCGAGTCGTCCTCCGGGTTCGACCAGAGCCGCGAGATGATGCTGCGTCCGTTCGACGGCGCCCCGTCCAAGGGGACGGTCGTGCTGGATCTGAGCGTCGGGCTGGGCCGCGCCGAGATCGTCCGCGAGCTGCCCTCGGGGGAACGCTCCGACCTGGAGTCGGCCGTCCCGGACAGCGACCAGCCCGGACGGCGGGGAACGGAACCCGGGCCCGGCACCTCGGGGGCCGGTGAGCGGGACGGAGACGGCGAGCAGCCCGCCGGGGAGGACAGCGCACGATGACCCGACACCCCTTCGAACCGGCCCGGTTGCTCCTCGGCCTGGTCATGGTGGCGGTCGCCGTCGCCTATCTGCTGGACGCCTCGGGGGAGTGGGACGTCCCGCACTGGGTGCTGCCGATCGTCGTCCCGGCGGCCCTGCTGCTGGCCGGGTGCACGGCCCTCGCGACCCTGTGGGCCCGCCGCTCCCTGGCGTCCCGGCGCCGCGGCCTGCCGGGCGGCTCCGGCGGTGAGGGCCGGGAGGGACGCCCCGGTGAGCCGGTGGACCGGCGCTGACGGACGGACGGGACGGCACCCGGACGTTTCGCACCCGGACGTGTCCGCGCATCGGGACGTGTCCGCGCACCCTGACGTGTTCGCACCCGGACGTGTCCGCGCTCGACGGTGCACAGCCGGGGACGCCTGAGCGGCGTCAGCCGAAGATCTGCCGTCCCCGGCGTCGGCGCCGCAGCGCGAGCAGCGCGTCCAGGGAGAGCATCGGCGCCCCGGCCATGACCAGCGGCAGCCAGGCCATCAGATACGGCAGGTCGTTGCCGTAGTAGTAGGGGTCGCTGGCCCAGCTGACCGTCATCCACAGGACGAACGAGAGCACCGCGCCCCCGGCCGCGGCCACCCGCGCCCACAGCCCGAGCAACGTGCCCAGCCCGACGGCGAGTTCGCCCGCGGCGAGGGCCGTGCCGAAGCCCTCGGGGCTGTGCTGTGCCAGATCGACGAGCCAGGTCGCGGCGGCCTGGTCGTGCGCGGACCGCAGCGTCGCGGCGAGCGTGCCGGGGCCGTCGCCGGTCAGGAAGTGGGGGTCGGTCAGCTTGTCGAGACCGGCGTAGCAGAAGGTGATGCCGAGGAAGAGCCGCAGGGGCAGCAGCGCGTACCGGGAGGCAAGGGTGCGGGGGCCGACCGGCGCCCCCACGACCGGTCCGGAGAAGCCGCTGACGGCCCGTGGGCCCTCGTCCGCGCCGCCGATGCGTCCCGTATCAGGCATGCCGTACCGCCTTCCGCTTCCGCGTTCGGTGTGCGGAAGCGATTCTTCCTCCCGAGCCGCCCCCGGGGGCAAACCGGGCCCGACTCCGGTGCGGTTCCGGGCCCGGGTGCGGGGGCGGTTCCGGCCCGACTCGGCGGCTTCCAGGCGCACTTCGGGGTGTCGGGGGCGCACGTCGGGGCGTACCCGGGGCCCGGTGGCCCCGGGTGGATCCAGGGCGCTGCTCGGGCGGTGCCGCTCAGGCGGTGCTGCTCAGGCGGTGCTGCTCAGGCGGTGCCGCTCAGGCCGTGCCGCTCAGGCGGTGCCGGTCTGTTCGACGGCCTGGAGGCGGGGGCCGGCCTCGCGCAGCCGGGGCGCGAGCCAGCCGGAGACCTGGGCGAGCAGCTCGGCGTCGACGGGGGCGCGCAGCAACCGCCGGTAGGTGCGCAGCGAGGGCCGGCCGGGGTCGCGGCGCAGCAGGTGGGTGAGGTCGGGGAGGCGGTGGGTCTCGATCTCGCCGGGCACCAGCCGGCGCATCTCGTCCAGGTCCGCCGGGTCGACCTGGATGTCCTTGGCGCCCGTGATCGCCAGGGTGGGGACCCGGATCGCCGAGAGGTCGGGGCGCGAGTCGTGCAGGAACATCTCGCGGGACCAGCGGGCGTTCATCCGGACACCGGCGACGCGGGCCACATCGGTGCGGGTCCGCTTCATCCGGGCGATGTGGCGGTTGCCCACGGAGCGCAGCAGCGAGCGCAGCGGCGCGGGCAGTCCACCGGCGATCTGCCGGCCCTGCCACCGCAGCGCGTCGTCGCCCCGGCCGGCGAATCCGGCGAGCAGTACGACGGCCTTCACCCGCGGGTGCGAGCCGAGGGTCATGGCGTGCACGGCGCCTTCGCTGTGGCCGACGACGCCGAGGGCGTCCGGCCGGATCTCGGGGTGTGCGGCGAGCGCACGTATCGTGGCGGCGGCGTCGGCCTGGTTGTCGGCGAAGCCGGTGGCCGTCCAGTCGCCGGGGGTCGCCGCGACGCCGCGCCGGTCGTAGCGGAAGGTGGCGATCCCCTCTGCCGCGAGGGCGGCGGCGAGCGGCGGCCCCAGCTCCATGCGGACCTTGGCGGTGTTCCCGTCGCGGTCCAGCCGGCCGGAGCCGTGCAGCAGGACCACCGCCGGGTGCGGGCCGGTGCTCTCGGGCAGGGTCAGCGTTCCGGCCAGCGGCAGCCCGTCGTCCGCGGCGGCCGTCATCTCGATGTTCCGCATCTCGCCCCTCATTGATCTCAACTTCGAGAAAGTTATCAAACATGAGACCATGGCCTCATGGCAACCGCGAATCTTCTTCTGCACCCGGTCCGGCTCCGCATCCTCCAGACACTCGTCGGCTCCGATCCCATGACCACCGCGCAGCTGCGCGAGCGCCTGCCGGACATCGCACCGGCCACGATGTACCGGCACATCGCCGTGCTCGCCCGCGAGGACGTGCTGGAGGTGGTGGAGGAGCGGAAGGTGCGCGGCACCGTCGAGCGCAGCTACCGGGTGCGCCAGGAGCACGCCGTCATCGCCCGTACGGCGCGCGAGGAGATGACCCTGGACGACCACCGGCAGGCGTTCACCGCGTTCTCCGCCGCCGTGCTGGCGGACTTCGAGCGCTACCTCTCGCACGAGGACGCACGCCCCGCCGAGGAGGGCGTGGTCGCCCGGCAGGGCGCCGTCTGGCTCACCGACGAGGAGTTCGCCGCGCTGGTCGAGGAGATCGAGGCGGCGGTCCGCGCCCGCGCCGAGGGCACCCCCACCGAGGGCCGCCGGCGGCACATCTTCAGCTACGCCATCGTCCCGGACCGGCCGGGGAAGAAGCCGGACGTCCGCGGCGGCGGCGCGCAGGACGCCGGGGAGTGAGCCGGTTCCGCGCCGGCGAGGGCCGGAAACGCCGCCGAGGCGCCCGGTCGGCCGGACGCCTCGTGCGGCAGGAGGGGAAGCGAGCCGTCGTCAGCCCTGGGCGACGGGGTTGACGAAGGTGCCGGGCCGGGTGGCGCCGGACTGGTCGAGGATCGCGCCGCCGTAGGGCCAGTCGAGGGTGACGTGGGAGGTCTCGTCGGGCGGGGTGAGCATCACCTTGTCGACGAGGAAGGGCTTGGTGTCCTTCAGGTCCCGCTTGACGGGCAGCAGGTCGAGCGGCACCGACGCGGCCTCGCCGGGCTTCAGGGTGACGGTGGTCGGCTCGACCCCGGAGCGGCGCAGATCCCAGGTCTCGCCGGACTCGCTGATCAGCCGGACGCCCGGGAAGCCGTGCAGGGTGCAGGTGCTCCCGCTGTTGTTCTCCAGCTTGATCCCGGCGGTCTGCTGGTTGTGGGCGGCCATGTCGGGTGCGCCGCCGTGCGGCAGGCCCCAGGAGTAGTCGAGTCCGCCGGTGTGGCAGCGCTCGCTGCCGCTGGAGGCGGCGGCCGAGGTGCTGTTGATGGCGTCGGTGCGCGAGCCCTTCTGCGCCATCTTGTCCACCTTGACGCCCGAGACCTCCTTGCCGGCCTTGTCCGCGGCGCCCTTCGCCTCGGAGGAGGCGCTGGAGGCGGCCTTGGAGGAGGACGAGTCGGAGGAGTTGCACGCCGTGGCGCCGGCGCCCACCGCGATGACGGCGAGCACGGCGGCGGCGCAGCGGGCGGCGCGGTTGAGCCTGGCGGTCATGGTTCCTCATTTCCGGCGCCGGGTTCCCCGGCGCTCCCCGTCGTCAGTGCGTCCAAGTGCGTTTACGGGAGGTGTGATGCGCCGCCCCCGGCGGGAGTTCACCGGATTGTGTCCGGGACCTGTAACAGCGGGCGCGCCTCAGTACGCCAGCTCGCCGACGCCGCCGTCGACGCGGAGCACCGTGCCGACGGTGTAGGCGGACTCGTCCGAGGCGAGATAGACGGCGGCCTTCGCCAACTCGGTGGCGCTGCCCAGGCGGTGGAGCGGCACGGTCCGCCGCAGCTCCTCCTGGAGGGCGGCCGCGCGCTCCTCGCCCAGCGGCTTGAACACATCGGTGACGGTCGGCCCCGGGCTCAGCCCGTTGACGCGCACGCCCCGGTCCTTCAACTCGTGGGACAGGCCGCGCGCGTAGGACAGCAGGCCCGCCTTGGCCGCCCCGTAGACCGTCGCCTGCTCGTGGCCGACGAACGCCGAGACCGAGCCGACGAGAAGGACCGACGACTGCTGCGAGAACAGCGGCAGCAGGGCCTTGATCAGGAAGAACGGTGCCTTGAGGTCGGTGGCGACGAGCCGGTCGAACGCCTCCTCCGTCCACTCCTCGATCGGGAGGTGGGTGGTGTCGGCCGCGTTGCTCATCAGGATGTCGAGCTTCGGCCACTCCGCCTCCAGGCGCGCGGCGAGCGCCGCCTGGGCGGGCACGTCGCCGGCGTCGCTGACGAGGGGCAGCACCGGGCCCTCCAGCCGGCGGGCGGCCTCGTCCAGCCGTTCCCGGGAGCGGCCCGTGATGGCGACGGTCGCTCCCTCGGCTAGGAACTCCCGTGCGGTCGCGAACCCGATGCCGCTCGTGCCGCCGGTGATCAGTGCGTGCTTTCCCGCAAGTCGGCCCATGGCTCTTCTCCTTGTCCGGTGCGCCGGCGCACGGGCCGACGGTGCTCACGACTTCTGTGTGAGTGTTCCAGAAATGGTGCGAGGGAAGCTACGACTTCTTGAACGTGTCGTCAAGAAGTCGTAGTGTCGGGCACGTGCCACGGACCGGACGCCCCCGAGCCTTCGACAAGGACCGCACGTTGCAGCGTGCGGTCGAACTGTTCTGGTCCCGTGGCTACGGGGCGACGTCGATCCAGGACCTGGTCGACGCGCTGGCCGTCGAACGCGGCAGCCTCTACGGGGCGTTCGGGGACAAGCGCCGCTTCTACCTCGACGCCGTCCGGCTCTACTGGGAGGTGTACGAGCGGCATCTGGTCGCCGCGCTCGACACCGTGCCGCTCCTGCCGGCGCTGCGCGAGATCCTGACCCACCCGGCACGCCTGGACGAGCTGGTGACCGACATGGGAGCACCGCAGGGCTGTCTGGTCGGCAACACCGCCGCCGAGCTGGTGCCCCACGACAGCGAGGCCACCGAGCTGGTCGCCCGCTCGTACGGCCGGTTCACCGAACTCGTCACCGAAGCGCTCCGCCGCGCACAGGCCAGCGGAGAGGTCACGGACAGCGCCCGCCCCGAGGCGCAGGCCAGGCTCCTGCTCTATGTCGTCCAGGGGCTCTCGCTCGTCTCCCGGGCGGAGAGCGACAGGAGCGCGGCGCCGGCCGCCGTCGACACCGCGATCGACGCACTGCGGGCGTGACCGGGCCGACGCCGCCGCCGGCCCGGGGCGGGCGGCGGCGTCAACGGCCCGGTACGGACGGGGGTGTCAGCGGAGCGGGAGGTCGGCTCCGTGCTCGTCGCGGGCGCGCGGGCCGTGGATACGGCGTTCCGCCTCGGTGATCGCGACATCGTTGATACTCGCCTCGCGGCGGCTCATGAGCCCGCGCTCGTCGAACTCCCACAGCTCGTTGCCGTAACTGCGCCACCACCGGCCCTGTGCGTCGCGGCACTCGTACTGGAAGCGGACCGCGATCCGGTTGCCGTCGAAGGACCAGAGGCTCTTCCGCAGCGCGTAGTCCAGCTCGCGCTCCCACTTGCGGGTGAGGAAGGCGACGATCTCCTCCCGGCCGGTGACGAAGGTGTCGCGGTTCCGCCAGACCGAGTCCGGCGTGTAGGCCAGCGCCACCCGCCGGGGGTCGCGGGTGTTCCACGCGTCCTCGGCCGCCTGCACCTTCTGGAGGGCGGTCTCGCGGGTGAACGGCGGGCAGGGCGGGCGCTCTTCTGTCATGGCGGCCTCCTCGTGGTGGACTCCGAGGCGGTCTCCCCGCGCGGGCCCGGCGCCTCCCGGTGGTGACCCCTCGTACGGAGAACGGGCGTTCTCCCGACAGCCTACGGCAGGCGCGTCCGCCGGGCGGCGCCGGTCCGCCGGGCCGGTGCGGCGGGCCGGTGCGGCGGGCCGGTGCGGCGGGGCCGTGCCTCAACTCCCGGGCCGCGCCGGGGCGGTGGGGGCCGCGCGGAAGGCGCGGCGGTAGGCGGAGGGTGTGGTGTTCAGGGCGGCCCGCATGTGCTGGCGCAGATTCGTGCCGCTGCCCAGGCCGGTGGCGGCGGCGATGTCGTCCACGGGCTGTTCCGTGGACTCCAGCAGATGGCGTGCGTGCTTCAGCCGGGCGGAGGTCAGCCACTCCGCGGGGGACAGTCCGGTCTCCTGCCGGAACCGTCTGGTGAAGGTCCGCACGCTCATGTGGCAGTGCGCCGCGAGCCGGCCGAGGGACAGCCGCCGGTCCAGGTGGCGCACCATCAGCGTGCGGGCCGCGGCCGTCGAGGTCCCCGCGTCCTCCGCGACCGGATGGTCGATGTACTGCGCCTGCCCGCCCTCCCGCATGGGCGCGACGACGTTGTACCGGGCGATCCGGTTGGCCACCGAGCTGCCGTGGTCCTCCCGCACCACGTGCAGGCACAGGTCGATGGCCGCGGCGCCGCCCGCGGACGTCAGCACGCCGCCGTCGTCGACGTAGAGCGGATCGGTGTCGAGGTCGACCGAGGGGAAGAGCCGTCGGAACCGTTCCGCGTAGCGCCAGTGCGTCGCGGCCCGGCGCCCCTCCAGCAGGCCGGCCGCCGCGAGCACGAACGACCCGGTGCACAGGGACACCATCCGCGCCCGGCGCCGGGCCGCCCGCAGCGTCTCGGCGAGACGGGGGTCCAGCACACCCTCGTCGAGCACGTCCGGCGCGCGGGTGCCCGCGACGATCACGGTGTCCGCCTGCTCCACCAGGGACAGATCACCCTGCGGCAGCACGCTGTACCCGTTCACCGTCACCACCGGGGCGCCGTCCGGCGTGACCGTCCGTACGTCGTACGCCGCCTCTCCTCCCCGCGTGGTGACCATGGCGAGCATCTGCGCCGGAATGCTGAGGTCGAAGGCGACGGCCGGTGCGAGGGCGAGCACGGTCACCCGGTGCGGGGCTGGAGAGGTCATGGCCCGATAGTTGCACATCATGGCCCTCGGGCCACTTCTGCGGTGATCGGAAACCGGCGAAGCTGACGGCAGTTCGCTTCCGCACCGCACGAAAGGCGGCCACAGGCCATGTCGCTCCCCGCTGTCGACCCCGAGATCCGGACCCTGCTCGACACCTCCGACGCCGAGGTCTTCCCGCTCCACGACCTGGACGACGTCCTCGCCGACCCGGCGCGGTACGCGCTGCTGCGGGACCGCCCCGACACCCGCGTCGACGACCGTGTGAAGGTCGGCGACCTGTACATCCCCGGGCCCGGCGGACAGCTGCGGCTGCGGGTCTACCGCCCCGCCGCCGACGACACCGCGCCCGCCGCCGTGCCCGCCGCACTGCCCGTCGTCCTCTATCTGCACGGCGGCGCCTTCACCTACGGCTCGCCCGAGGCCGAGGAGGACCACGCCCTGCGCTACGCCGCCGAGGCCCGGGCCGTCGTCGTCTCCGTCGACTACCGTCTGGCGCCCGAACACCCCTTCCCCGCCGGGCCCGATGACGCCTACGCGGCGCTGACCTGGCTCGCCGCACACGCAGCCGAGATCGGCGGCGATCCGGAGCGGATCGCGCTGGTGGGGGTGAGCGCCGGCGGCAACATCGCCGCCTCGACCGCCCTGCGCGCCCGCGACCTCGGCGGCCCGCAGCCGGTCTTCCAACTGCTGACCTACCCGGCCCTGGACAGCCACGCGGCCAGCGACTCCATGCGCGAGGCCACCGGAACCCCGGTCCTCAACCAGGCCGCGGCCGCCTGGGCCTGGCACTACTACACAGGCGGCGACCTCCACACGCCCTACGCCGCACCGCTCGCGGCCACCGACCTCAGCGGGCTGCCGCCCGCGCTCGTCGTCGTGGCCGAGGTCGACCCGCTGCGCGACGAAGGCCGCCGGTACGCGGAGCGCCTCACCGCCGCCGGGGTCACCACCGAACTCATCCAGGTCCCGGGCGCCGTGCACGGCTTCGACCTGATCTTCCCGAACGCCCGGGTGAGCGAACGCAATCTGGCGGACCAGGTACGCGCCCTCCGCGAGGCGCTGCACGGCTGATGCCGCTGGTCCCGGCCGGTCTCCGCTGCCCGGTGCTAGTCCACGACGTCGATCGTGTACCGGTTCGTCTCCACCCCGGCCGCCGTGACGACCTGCACCTCGACCCGGCCCGGCTCGACCTCCACCGGTACGGGCACCGTCAGCACCCCGTCCGTCGGGTTGGCGAAGCCGCCGGGCACCGGGATCAGCGGGGCGTGGACGTGCACCGTGCCGACGCGGACGACGGTGCGGGCGAGCCGGTCCGCCCCGCCCGCGCCGGGCGGGACGAAGCCGGCGCCGCGGATCTCGATGTCGTCGCCGGTACGGATCGGCGCATGGAGATCGCCGACCTCCCGGGCCCGGACGACGGACAGCACGACGGGCCGCCCGCCCTCCGCGTACTTGCCCGCCAGATACGTGACCGTCGAGACCACCACCAGCAGCGCCAGCGCCCACGGCAGATCCGGCAGCCGCTCCGGCTGACGTGCCAGCCGGACCGCGGCGAAGACCACCGCCACCCCGCTGACCAGCACGTACTGCACATCCGAGAAGGCGCCCCTGCCCTCGTCGTCGGTGAGCAGATCGGCGGCGCGCGGCCGGTCGGCCCGCACCTTCTGGAGCCGCCGGCCGTGCACCCGCACCGTCACCGCACGCCGTACGACGACCGCGACGGCGCAGGTCAGCGCGAGCACCGTGAGCGCGCCCGCACCCTGGGCCAGGTCCAGCCCGGACAGCAGCCGCTCCCGTCGCGCGGCGGAGGACGCCGCCGCCAGCTGGACGGCGAGCACCAGCACGGTGAAGACGGCCAGCAGCACCCAGGCGGCGGCGACGGTGCGCGAGGTCGACAGCCGGTTGTCCTCGCCGATCACCGGGGCCAGCGCCCCGCCGCGCCGCCGGTGCAGCACGGCCGCCGTCGACAGGCCGCCCGCGGCGACGAGCGCCGCCACCAGCCCCGCCGTGCGCGCCACCGTCCAGCCGGTGCCCAGCGCCGTCAGCAGCTCGACGAGCAGCAGCAGTCCGACGGCCGCCCAGACGACGACGAGGGTGCGGCGTGCCAGCAGTGCCAGCCACGCCTCACCCTCGGTACGGCGCCGGTCGGCGACCTCCCGCGCCGCCGCCGTCAGTTCGTCGGAGATCCACTGGCGGGAGGCGCTCGGCGAGTGGGAGAGCGCCGCGGGAACGCTCTCCCCGCCGGCGAGTTCGTCCCGCCGCCGCGCGAACGCGGCCCGGGCGCTCCGGTAGGCGTCCCGCGCGCCGCGCCCGGTGCCGCCCGGTGCGGCGTACGGGGGCGCCGGCTCCGGGGGCGCCTCGCGTGGCGGTTGTCCGGACGCGTACGGGGGAGACGCGTGCGGGTGCGCCTGCGGAGGTGCGTGCGGCGGCGGGGGCGCGGGCGTGCGCGGGGCCGTACCCCGTGCGCCGGACAGGCGGGCGGCCAGCCCGGCCGCGAACTGCCGGGACCGGCGCGCGACTCGGTCCGCCCAGCCGCCGTCCTCCCGCTGCCGCGGCGGTGCGCCGCCCTGCCCGTCCGGGGTGTCGGACCCCGGAGCGCCGGGCTCCGGGGGCGGTGCGGCCGGAGCGGGGGTGGCGGTGGTGTCGGGCGGCGCGGTGTCGGACGGGGAGCCGCCGGGTGCCGGGGAAGGTGGCTGCGGTGTTCGCGCCGGGTCGGCGCCCGGGTGCGGGTGGGCGGCCTCCCGGCGGGCGTTCCCGTGCGCGTCGTGCTCGTTCCCGGCCCCGTCCCCGGGACGGTCCCCGCTCGTCGAACCGTCCCGAGCCGTGTCCACGGCCACTGCAACCCCGCCTTCCAACTTCCTTGCAATGGAAGGGGATTGTGCCTTACGCCGAAGGTGGTCCGTTCATCAGGTCACCCCGGAGCCGGGTGACGGCCGCCACAGGCGGTTGACGGGGCCCGCCGTACGCCTCGCGCCGCCGGCCCTCGCCGGGTACGGACGCAGAACGTTCCGGCCGGACGCGCGCGGACGCTCGACGTGAGGGGAGGGGGTGTGCTAATGGACGCCGAACGGGCCCGGATACGCTCGCGGCCATGGACGTACTCATCAATGTCTTCGTCGGCCTGCACATCATCGGTATCGCCGCCCTGCTGGGCGGCTTCTTCACGCAGATGAAGGCCATGGGCCAGGGCGAGGCCAGGATCGCCAAGGGCATGCTGCACGGCGCCCTGACCATGCTGATCACCGGCGCGGCCCTGGTCGGCTTCAACCAGGCCGCCGATCATCCGGTCGACAACATCAAGATCGGCGTCAAGCTGGTGCTGCTGATCGCCATCCTCGGCATCACCTACGTCAAGCGGGACGACGAGAAGGTGCCGGCCCCGCTCTTCGGCGCCGTCGGCCTGCTCACGCTCGCCAACATCTTCATCGCCGTCCTCTGGGTCTGACGGCTTCCGCTCCTTCTTCCTTCGGCGCTCCTCCCCGGGCCGCCCGGAACCCGCCGCCGCTTCGGGGGAGCCCGGCCGCCGCGCCCCGCTCGGGGGTGGGAGGCGCGACGACCGGGCAGCTCGGGGCGCCGGTGCGGGTCAGCCCTGGACGGCCGTGCGGAAGGCGGCCAGCGCCTCGTCCCAGTCGGCCGGCGCGTCCCCGGCGACCAGCGCACGCAGCCCCCGGACCGTCCTGGGCGGCAGGCCGGCACCGAGCACGCCCGTGGCCCGGCCCTCCCGGCCGTGCAGCGCGGCCAGCCGCAGCGGATCCTTCTCCAGGCACAGCACCTCGATCCGGTCGGCGCCCTCCAGCACCCCGTACGCCTGGAGCTTGAGCCCGAACTGGTCCGACCAGAAGTACGGGACGGGCGCGAACGGGCGCGGCGCGCCGAAGCGTTCCGCGTCCAGCTCGGCGAGGAGGTTGCGGGCCGCCGCCAGGCCCTGCTCGGTGGCGTTCATCCGGTGCTCGACACGGAGCGTGCGGCCCAGCACCGGGTGGTACCAGCGGGCCACGTCCCCCGCGCCGTACACGCCGGGCGCCGCCGCGCAGTGCGCGTCGCACCCCAGCCCGTCGGCCAGATCGAGCCGCACCCCGTCGGCGGCGCGCGCCCCGGCGCCCGCGGCCTCCGCGCCCGGGGCCGCCGCCTCGCCGGACGGGCCGAGCCAGTCGACCGCGGGGACGGAGCCGGTGGCGACCAGCACCGTGTCCGCCTCGACGGTGCCGCCGTCCGCCAGCCGCACCCCCGTGACGTGCCGGCCGTCCGGACCGCCCGCCGGGTCCGGGCCGGTGACGACGCCGCTCGCGCGCCCGGCGCGCAGCTCCACACCGTGCGCCCGGTGCACCGCCGCCAGCAGCGCGCCCGTCTCGGCGCCCAGCACCCGGCCCATGGGCGCCGTACCGGAACCGATCAGGACGACCCGGTGACCCAGCCCGGTGGCGACGGCCGCGGCCTCGGCACCCAGCACCCCGTCGCCGACGACGGCGAGCCGGCGGCCCGGCGCGGCGAGCCGCTCGCGCAGGGCCAGCGCGTCCTCCAGGGAACGCAGCACGTACACCCCCGCCACGCCTTCCGTGCCGGGCAGCGTGCGGGGCCGGACGCCGGTGGCGACGACGATGCCCGCGCAGTCCAGGACGGTGCGCTCGGCGTCGTCCAGGGTGAGCCGCCGGGCCGCGGCGTCGAGCGCGGCGGCCCGGGTGCCCAGCCGCAGATCGAGATCGAGCCCGGCGAGCTGCTCGGCGCTGCGCAGCCCGGTGCGGTCCGGCTCCCAACTGCCGGACAGCACCTGCTTGGACAGCGGCGGCCGGTCGTAGGGCGGATGCGGCTCGTCGCCGACGAGGGTGAGCAGGCCGTCCCAACCCGCCCGGCGCAGCCCCTCGACCGCCGCGAGCCCCGCGGCGGACGCGCCGACCACCGCTATCCGGGGCGCCGGTCGCCCCCGGTCGCCGCTGGTCACGCGTCGACCTCGATGGCGGCGGCGGGGCAGATGGCGGCGGCTTCCCGTACGGCCTCGTGCCGGTCGGCGGGCGGGGCCGCGTCGAGCAGGACGACGATGCCGTCCTCGTCCCGCTGGTCGAAGACCTCCGGCGCGACCAGTACGCACTGGCCGGCGCCGCAGCACTTGTCCGGGTCGACGGTGACTCGCATGGGGACCTTCCTTCGTGTATCGCTGCGTTGATGGCCGCGTTGCCGGCTGTGGTGGTTGTGCAGGTTGTGGTGCGGGTTGCCGTGCCGGTGGCGTGCGGCGTGGGCCGTCACCAGGTCACGGGCAGTGCGTGGCACCCGTGTATGGCCATGTCGGTGCGGAAGGGGATCTCGTCGAGCGGCACGGCCGGCCGCATGGTGGGGAAGAGGCGCAGCAACGTCCCGATGACGACCTGGAGTTCGGCACGGGCCAGCGCCTGGCCCAGACACTGGTGGATGCCGTATCCGAAGGCCACATGGTGCTGCGCGTTGGGGCGGCACACGTCCAGCCGGTCCGGGTCCTCGAAGGTGGCGCCGTCCCGGTTGGCGGCGGGCACCGCGACGACGACGCCCTCACCGGCCCGGATGAGCCGGCCGCCCACCTCCACGTCCTCGGTGGCGGCGCGGCGCGGGCCGTTGCGGATGATGCTGTGGAAGCGCAGCAGTTCCTCCGTCGCGCCGCGGATCAGCGAGGGGTCGTCCCGCAGCCGGCCGGCGGTCTCCGGGTCGAGCATCAGCGTCAGCGCCGACAGGCCGATCATGTTGGCGGTCGTCTCATGCCCCGCGATCAGCAGCAGGGCCGCGAAGGCGACGACGTCCTCGTGGCCCAGCTCGCCCGCGTCCTGCTGCTCGGTCGCCAGCCGGCTGAGGATGTCGTCGCCCGGCCGCTCCCTCTTCGCCCGGACCAACGCGTCCAGATACGCGACGAGTTCGGCCCGTGCCGTGCGGCGCTCCTCCTCGCTCTTCTCGCGGGAGAGGAGCGTCCCGGTCAGCCGCTGGAACAGCTCGTGGTCGTCGTACGGGACCCCCAGCAGCAGGCTGATCGCCAGCGACGGCAGCGGCAGCGCGAGCGCCTCGACGAGGTCCACGGGGTGCTCGGCGGGATCGGTGGCCGCCATCGCGTCGCACAGCTCGTCGGTGATCCGCTGGAGGGTGGGACGCAGCGCCTCCACCCGCTTGACCATGAAGTCCCGCGTCACCATGCGGCGCAGCCTGGTGTGGTCGGGCGGATCCATCCGGATGAAGCCGCGGGCCGCGCCGTCGACCGGTGCGCCTCCCGTCATGCCGCTGCGCGGATAGCCGGGGCTGGTGGTGTCCGAGCTGAAGCGGCGGTCGCCGAGTATCGCCCGGACGTCCGCGTACCGGGTGGCCAGCCATGCCCGGCTGCCGTCCGGCAGCGAGATCCTGGACAGCGGCTCCTCCAGCCGCAGCCGGCCGAGCCCCTCGGGCGGGTCGAACGGGCAGCCCGGGGGCGGCTGGACGGGCAGGGGCTGCGGTGCTTCCGCGGAGGTGGTGGTCATGCCGCTCCTCGCTCTGCGCGGTGGACGCGGGCCGCACGGACCCACGCCTGGGCTTACAGGCGTTAGCTTACGCATGTATCCCCAGGGAGCGCACCACCGGGCACCCGCCGGCCGGGCACCGCATTCCGGCTACCCACGGAGCAGAGGTGGCAAGCCGGGCACGGGAGTTGAGCGGGTTCGCCGCGCGGGGCGGGGCACATGGCGCGGGGGAGCCCGGCGCCGTGCGTGCGCCCGGTCGCGGCGCGGGGGAGCCCGGCGCCGTGCGTGCGCCCGGTCGCGGCGCGGGGGCGGATTCGGCGGAGGGCCGGCGCCCCGGGGAGGGATGCCCCAGCCGGAAGGGCACCCCAGCCGGAAGGGCGCCCCATCAGGAAGGGGCTCAGCCGGAAGGCGGGCTCAGTCGGGAGGAGGGCTCCGTCGGGAAAGGGGGCTCAGCCGGAGGGGAGGGTCCAGCCGGAGGAGAGGGCTCGGTTGGGCCCGGTCGGGGAGGACTCGGCCGGAGGGGAGAGGGCTCAGCGTTCCAGGAGGAGGGCGAGCAGTTCGTCGACGAAACCGTCCAGCCGGGCCGGGTCCTTGCGGCGCGGCATCACCTGCCAGAGCGTCACCCGGCCGTGCACGCTGTACCAGAGCACGTACGGGGCCTCCGCGCGGGTGCCCCGCACCCGCCAGCCCGCGTCCTCGCACCGCCGCAGCGCCTGCTCCCAGCCGCGGACCAGCACCCCCGCCGGATGCCCGGGCAGCCGTTCGGCCTCGACCGGGGTCTGCCAGGTGTCGTACATCAGCCGGTACTTGGCCGGATGCTCGACGGCGTACCGGCAGTAGGCGCGCAGCTGGGCGCGGAGCCGCTCCAGCGGTTCGTCGTCCGCGGCGTCTGCGTCCGCCTCCGCCATGGCCTCCGCCAGCCGCTCGTAGTTCTGCGCGAGCGTCGCCCAGACCAGCTCCGTCTTGTCCGTGAAGTGCCGGTAGATGCTGGGCGCTGCGATGCCGACCTCGCGGGCGACGGCACGCAGCGACAGGGCGTCCTCGCTGCCCAGCTCCTCCAGCAGCCGTTCGGTGGCGCGCAGGATGTCGGTGCGCAGCCGGTCGCCCTGGCCGCGCGGATTGCGGGCTCTGGCGCCGCGCGTACCGCCCGCCCGCGCCCCGGTGTTCCGCTCACTCATCCGCCGCCGCCACCTCCCTCGGCCTTCCCGGCCGGCCCGCTCGCTCCGGCCGCCGGACACCCAGAGTAACCGGGGGCGGGGGACCTCGGGCCGGGACGGCCCCGGCCCACGGGCCCCGGCGGGCGGGCCGGGGGCCGGGGCGGACGAGGCCGGACGAGGCCGGACGAGATCGGACGAGGCCGGGCCGTCAGCCGGGGCGGACGGCGGAGTGCCAGGGCATGTAGTCGATCGACTCGTACCGCACGTTCGCCCCCGGCTTGGGCGCGTGGATCATCTGCCCGTCCCCGGCGTAGATGCCCACGTGGCTCACGTCGTCGTAGAAGAAGACGAGGTCACCGGGGCGCAGCTGGGACTTGGCCACCTTCGTGCCGACCTTCACCTGGTCGAAGGTGGTGCGCGGCAGCGACACCCCGGCCGCCTTCCACGCGTCCTGGGTCAGCCCGGAGCAGTCGTAGGAGCTGGGCCCCGTGGCGCCCCACACATACGGCTTGCCCAGCTGCTGCTTCGCAAAGGCGATGACCTTCTTCGCCTTGGCCGACTGGGAACCGCCCGGCGCGGGCGTCCCGGGCGAGGAGTCACCGCCCCCGCCGCTGCCGCCCGAGCCGCCGCCGTCCTCGCGCTCCCGCTCGCGCCGCTCCTTCTCGGCCCGCTCCTTGGCCCGCTCACGGGCCTCGGCCCGCTTCTTGCGCTCCTGCTCGGCGAGGCGGGCCTTCTCCTCGGCGGTGAGCTGCGACAGCAGGGTGCGCGCCTCGGACAGCTTGGACTGGATCTCCCGCTTGTCGCTCTTCAGCTGCTTCTGCGACGAGGAGAGCGACTTCAGCTGCGAGGTCGCCTCGGAGCGCTTGCGTGCGGCCTCCTTCTGCTGCTTCTCGAAGTCGTCGACGGCCTGCTTCTGGCGCCCGGTCATCCGGTCCAGGACGTGCGTCTGCCGGAAGAACGTCTGCGGGTCCTTGGTCAGCAGGAGAGTGGCCGTCTGCGAGATGCCGCCGGTGCGGTACTGCGCGGCGGCGAAGCTGCCGAGCACCCGCCGGGCGTCGTTCAGCTTGTCCGTACGGTGCGCGACCTGGTCGAGGAGCCCGTCCACGTGCGCGCGCTGCTTGTCCGTCCTCTCCTTGGCCGCGTTGTATCTCTGGGTGGCCGACCCCGCCTGCCGGTACAGGCTGTCGACCCGGTTCTGCACCTCGGAGAGGCTCGGCTTGTCCCCGTCGCCGGGCCGAGCCGGCGCGGCGTTCGCGGACTGGGAGAGCAGGGTGACGGAGGCGAGCGCCGCGGTCGTGAGACCGAGGGCGCTGCGGGTGGACAGGGCCGACTGAGGGGTACGGCTCCGCGGCTTGCGATGCGACGCCAAGGCCGGCGACTCCTTCCGTGGACCGCCTACCGGGTCAGCCGGGGGCATCGCCCGACCGAGGGCTGGGGCAGGGTTCGGGCTTCGGCCGGAAGGTGCCCTACGGCGGGAGCGGTGCGGCGGCCCGAGGGGTCCTGCCGTCCGATCCGCGCCGATTCACCCCTGGTGGTACGTGTGGGTCCCCGGTTCCGGTTCGACCGGACTCGGCGGGGGCCGCCCGTGCCGGCGCTTTCGTCGGCTGGTGGACCGGGCCGCCCGGCATCGCACCGTAGCGGTGTGTGGTGCTCCTGTGAAGGCTGGTGTGCGTTTCGCCGCTGTCTTTCCGTTATCTGCGCCTGCCCGTTCCGTGATCTGCACCGCATTTCCCGGCGGTTTCCTGGCACAGCCCCGCCGGGGAACGGCCCGGGCGGCCGGTTCGCGGGACCCCGGGACCACTGTCCCCGGGTCGGCCTAGACTCGGAGGACGATGAGCAGCCTCTTCGACGACAGTTTCCTCCGCTCCCTCGACGGCCCGGCGGCGGACGCCACCGGCCCGGACGCGGATGTGCCCCCGCCGCCCGAGGATCCCGAGGGCCACGGCGCCCCGGAGGAGGAGATCCCCGACGATCTCTTCTCCGGCTCGTTCGCGGGCGCGGGCGCCCCCGCCCGGGACGCGTACTACCGGAACGGCGCCGCGCGCCCCGCCGTGGACGCCGACGCGCTGCTGGACGGCATGAACGAGCAACAGCGGGAGGCGGTGCTGCACAGCGGGTCGCCGCTGCTCATCGTCGCGGGCGCCGGCTCCGGCAAGACGCGGGTGCTCACGCACCGCATCGCGCATCTGCTGGCGGCGCGGAACGTGCACGCGGGCCAGATCCTGGCGATCACCTTCACCAACAAGGCCGCCGGTGAGATGAAGGAGCGGGTCGCGGAGCTGGTCGGCCCGCGCGCCCAGTCGATGTGGGTGTCGACGTTCCACAGCGCGTGTGTGCGCATCCTGCGCCGCGAGAGCAAGAAACTGGGCTTCACCTCGTCGTTCTCGATCTACGACGCGGCCGACTCCAAGCGGCTGATGGCCCTGGTCTGCCGTGATCTCGATCTCGACCCGAAGCGGTTCCCGCCCAAGTCGTTCAGCGCGAAGATCTCGAACCTGAAGAACGAGCTGATCGACGAGGAGGACTTCGCGGGACAGGCCTCCGAAGGATTTGAGAAGACCCTCGCCGAGGCGTACACGATGTACCAGGCCCGGCTGCGCGAGGCCAACGCGCTGGACTTCGACGACCTGATCATGACGACGGTCCATCTGCTCCAGGCGTTCCCCGACGTCGCCGAGCACTACCGCCGCCGCTTCCGGCACATCCTCGTCGACGAGTACCAGGACACCAACCACGCCCAGTACATGCTGGTGCGGGAGCTGGCCGGGTCCGGCGCCGCCGAGGCGCCGCCGTCGGACGAGGCACCCGTGGAGCGGGCCGAACTGTGCGTGGTGGGCGACGCCGACCAGTCCATCTACGCCTTCCGCGGCGCCACGATCCGCAACATCCTCCAGTTCGAGGAGGACTACCCGGACGCGCGGACGATCCTGCTGGAGCAGAACTACCGCTCGACGCAGACGATCCTGAACGCCGCCAACGCCGTCATCGAGCGCAACGAGGACCGCCGCCCCAAGAACCTGTGGACGAAGTCCGGCACCGGCCCGAGGATCACCGGCTACGTCGCCGACACCGAGCACGACGAGGCCCAGTTCGTCGCCGAGGAGATCGACCGGCTCACCGACGAGGGCGAGGCCAAGCCGGGCGAGATCGCCGTCTTCTACCGCACCAACGCGCAGTCCCGTGTCTTCGAAGAGGTCTTCATCCGCGTCGGGCTGCCGTACAAGGTCGTCGGCGGGGTGCGCTTCTACGAGCGCAAGGAGGTCCGGGACATCCTGGCCTACCTGCGGGTGCTGGCGAACCCGGAGGACACGGTGCCGCTGCGCCGTATCCTCAACGTCCCCAAGCGGGGCATCGGCGAGCGCGCCGAGGCGATGATCGAGGCCCTGGCGCTCCGCGAGAAGATCACCTTCCCGCAGGCGCTGGCCCGGGTCGACGAGGCGTACGGGATGGCCGCGCGCTCGGCCAACGCCGTCAAGCGGTTCAACGCGCTGATGGACGAGTTGCGCACCGTCGTGGAGTCCGGCGCCGGCCCGGCCACGGTGCTGGAGGCCGTGCTGGAGCAGACGGGCTATCTGGCCGAGCTCCAGTCCTCCACGGACCCGCAGGACGAGACCCGCATCGAGAACCTCCAGGAACTCGCCGCCGTCGCCCTGGAGTTCGAGCAGGAGCGGACCGGAAGCGCCGGGGCGGCCGGGGAAGCCGGGGGCGCCGGAGAGGCCGGGGACGCAGGTGAAGCCGGGGACGCAGAGGGCGCCGGGGAGGCTGAGGGCGCCGGGGACGCCGGGGACGTGGTGTCCGGGGGCACCCTGTCGGACTTCCTGGAGCAGGTCGCGCTCGTCGCCGACTCCGACCAGCTCCCGGAAGAGGGCGCGGACGACGGCGTCGTCACACTGATGACCCTGCACACCGCCAAGGGCCTGGAGTTCCCCGTCGTCTTCCTGACCGGCATGGAGGACGGCGTCTTCCCGCACATGCGCGCCCTCGGCCAGGTCAAGGAGCTGGAGGAGGAACGCCGGCTGGCCTACGTCGGGATCACCCGCGCCCAGCAGCGGCTCTACCTCACCAGGGCCGCGATGCGCAGCGCCTGGGGCCAGCCCTCCTACAACCCGCCGTCCCGCTTCCTCGACGAGATCCCCACCGAGTACCTCGACTGGAAGCGGACCGCCGGCACCCTCGCCGGTGCGCCCGGCGGCGCCTCCTCGGTGTCCGCCTCCCTGTCCTCGTCCGCCAACGCCTCCGCGCGGCGCGGCCCTTCGGGCTTCGCGACGCGGCGGGCCGGTGACCGGCCGGTGGTCTCGCTCCAGGTCGGCGACCGCGTCACACACGACACCTTCGGCCTCGGCACCGTCCAGGCCGTCAAGGGCAGCGGAGACAAGGCGGAGGCCACCATCGACTTCGGCGGCGAGAAGCCCAAGCGGCTGCTGCTGCGCTACGCGCCCGTCGAGAAGCTCTGACCGGACGCGCGGGGCACCGCTTCCCCGCGCACTACCGCCCCGTCCCTCGATGAGGTGACGGGGCGGCAGTGCGTGCGGGACGGGGAGAGCGACGAGGACGGTGACCGAAGACAGGGTCCTCAGCTGATGTCGAGGCCCTTGTCCTGGAGCCACGGGATCGGGTCGACGGCCGAACCGCCGCCCGGCCGGACCTCGAAGTGCAGATGCGGGCCGGTGGAGTTGCCGGAGCTGCCCGAGTAGGCGATGGTGTCGCCCGCCTTCACCTCACCGGAACGGATCTTGGTGCTGCTCAGATGGCAGTACCAGGTCTGGGTGCCGTCCTTGGCGGTGACGATGGCCATGTTGCCGTAGGACATGTCGTACTTCGTCGAAACGGTGCCGTCGGTCGCCGCGTGCACGCTGGTGCCGTAGCTGACGGGGAAGTCGATCCCGGTGTGCACGGACATCCAGTTGACGCCTGCCTGGCCGTAGCGCGCGCTGAGCGTGTGGTCCTTGACCGGGAGCACGAACTTCGGCCGCATCGCCTCCTTGCGGGCGGCCTCCTTCGCCTTCCGCTCCTTCTCGGCCTTCTGCCGTTCCTTGAGGTCGATGCGCTCCTGGGTGCGGCTGGCGCGGTCCCGGAAGTCGGAGGCGTTCGCCGAGACACCGGACAGCTGGCTGTCGAGCTTGCTGTTGGCGGCGGACGGCTTCACCGGGGCACCCGCGTCACCCTGCGCGTCCGACGCGGTGGTGACCTTCTCGTCGTCCCCGCCGCCGCCCAGCACGGTCGCCGCGGCGGCCCCCGCGACGCCCATCACGGCGACCGACGGGACGGCGACCGTGAGCAGGGCCCGGCGCCGGGGCTTGGGCGAACGGCGGCGTCCACGGGACGAGGGCGCGAGCGGGGAGAGAGGGGCGGCGCCCTCGGCGTCCTCGGTGTCGGCGCTGTCGGCGGCGGCGTCGAAGTGCTCGGTGCTCTCGGCGGCCCGGGCGTCGGAGCGCGCCTCGCTCCCGGGGAACTCGGGGAACCGAGCGGGGAAGTCGTCTTGGAGGTCGGCGGTGACGGCGGCGAACTCGGCGGTGTCACCCGCCCCGTGGCCGGAGGCGTCGACGGGGCGTCCGGCCGGGGCAGCGGAGTCGTGCGGCGTCGCACTGTGCGCGTCCGGATCGGGGAAGCCCCAGGTGTCGGCCGTGTCGTACTCGTGCTGCGTGGCGAAGCTCCACTGGCCGGTGGCCTCCTGCGGAGCAGGGGAGGCGTGCGCGGCCGTGCCGGGGGCGAAGCCCTCGGGGCCGTAGCCGTGCTGGTCGCCCTCGGTGGCGTGGCCGCCCGCAGCGAATCCGGCGGTCCCGTCGGGAAGTCCGGTCCGCCCGTCCGCGAACGCGCCCTGCGACTCGGGGAGTCCGGCGTACCCGTCGAGGCCGTAACCGTCCGCGCCGTACGCGTCGGTGCCGTACCCGTCGGTGTTGTACCCGTCCGTTCCGTAACCGCCGTAGCCGTAGGCGGTGGGCGCGTGCTGCTGCTGGTAGCCGTTCGGGGCGTAGCCGTCGTGGGTGCCGCTGCCGTCCTGCACACCCCAGGCGCCCGTGCCCCAGGCACCGGTGTCCTGGACGCCGAACGTCCACTGGCCCGTGCCGTCGTCGGGGGCGGGACAGCCGCCCAGGGACCGCTCGGGTCCCGACCCGTCCGGAACGTGAGCCCCCGGGCCGACATGGCCGTGGCTTCCGGTGTCGTAGGCGGCCTGTCCGTACGGGTCGGAGCCGTATCCGTCGGCGTAGGCGGCGGAGCCATGGACATCCGTGCCGTAGGCGGCCGTTCCGTAACCGCCGGTGTCCCAGGACGACGAGTCCCAGGAAGCGGAGGTGTCGAAGGAGCCGGTGGTCCAGGCCCCGGCGTCGTAGGCGCCGGTGTCGTAGCCCCCGGAGTTCCAGGCGGCGGTGCCCTCCCAGGAGGCCCCGGCGTAGGCGTCGTTCGCGGTGGCGTATCCGGCGTAGGCGTCGGCGCCGTCGGGGGCGCCGTACTCCGACTGCCCGTGGGCCGCGTCGAAGGTGCCGTACGAGAAGCCGGAGGCGGAATCGTCGGGACTCGGGACTCCCGACGGATGACGGTCGTTCACCACCAACTTCTCTTTCGCCTCGGTGACAGGGGCGGAGCAGTGCGGGCGACTGTACCCGGCGGTCTGCGACGGCGACAATCTATCGGTGGTTTCGGCAGCTCAGGGGCGCGTGCGGCGGTGGACAGCGGGCCGCATACCGGTGGACAAGCGGCTGTTGCACCGTCCCGGCAGCTGTCCGTCATGCGGGGCCGGACGGGAACGGAACGCTCAACTCGCCCACCCGTCGGGGGCGGTGTGCGCTTCCCCGACGCGGAAGCGGAACCCGCGCACCGGCACGGCCGCCGGCCGCGCACCCTTTCGCCCGGTCCGCCGGGGCCTGCGCGGCCGTGCCCGTGTGATTTCCCCCTCCCTTCCGCGCGGGACAGGCCACGGTGCGGAATGCTGGGGATGCTGGGAATGCCGGCGATACCGTGCGTCAGCCCGCGGCCGCGATCCGGCCGGGGCATGGGCGTCGAGCTGATCGATCTGATGGAGGCAGCAGATGGGTGTGTCGGGTCCGATCCGTGTGGTCGTCGCCAAGCCGGGGCTGGACGGCCACGACCGTGGCGCCAAGGTCATCGCGCGTGCGCTGCGTGACGCCGGTATGGAAGTCATCTACACCGGGCTGCACCAGACCCCCGAACAGATCGTCGACACCGCGATCCAGGAGGACGCGGACGCGATCGGCCTGTCGATCCTCTCCGGCGCCCACAACACCCTCTTCGCACGGGTGCTGGAGCTGCTCGCCGAGCGGGACGCGGCCGACATCAAGGTCTTCGGCGGCGGGATCATCCCCGAGGACGACATCCCGGCGCTCAAGGAACAGGGCGTCGCGGAGATCTTCACGCCGGGGGCCACGACGAACGAGATCGTCACCTGGATCCGCGACCACGTCGGCCCCGTCGCCGCCTGAAGACCGCCGCCGGAAGCTCACCGTGGGAAGTCTCCGCCGCTGAAGTGCGCGGCTGAAGCCCGCGGCTGGGAGTCCACCGTCGGGAGGCCGTGGCTGGAAGGCCGCCGTCGGGAGTCCGCGGCTGGAAGTGCACCGCCGGGGGTCCGCGGCCGGGAGTCCACCGCCCGAGGAACACCCCCGGAGGCTCAGCGCCTGAAGCGTGCCGTTGGGCCGTTGGGCGCGGCGGCTCAGCGCAGGTGAAGCGTGCCGTCGGGGCGTCGGGCCTGCCCCGCCCGGACCGGCAGCCGCCGGCCGGGCGGGGACCCGTCGTCCGACCGACGGCGCGGGGAACTCAGCCGGCGGACTCCCCGGACCGGCCCCGGCCACCGCCCCCGGCGTCCTCGTCCGTCCCCGGGCGCAGTTCGTCCAGCATCACGGCGCGCAGGCGGAGCGTCGCCACCAGCCGGTGGAAGGACTCCGACCAGTACTCGGCCGCGCCCGGCGAACCGCCGGACCCCTCCTCACGGACCGCCGCCAGCGGAGCGAGCCGCTCCGCGTCCGCCGGGTCGAGACACCGCTCCGCCAGGCCCGTCACCCCGCTGAAGCTCCACGGGTAACTGCCCGCGTCCCGGGCGATCTCCAGCGCGTCCACCACGGCGCGCCCCAGTTCCGACGGCCACGGCACCCCGCACACCCCCAGGATCCGGAACGCCTCCGACAGCCCGTGCGTGGAGACGAAGCGCGCCGCCCACTCCGCCCGTTCCCGCTCCGGCAGCACCGTCAGCAGCTTCGCCGGATCGCCCGGACCCTCGCTGAGCGGTGCCGTCGGCGGGCCGATCAGGGCGCGCGCCCACTGCGCGTCCCGCTGCCGCACCGCCGCCGCGCTCCACGCACCGTGCAGATCGTCCCGCCAGCCGTCGGCCACCGGCAGTGCGACGATCCCGGCCGGTGACAGTCCGCCCAGCCTCTCGGGCCACACCCCCAGCGGTGTCGCCTCCACCAACTGCGCCAGCCACCAGGCGCGTTCACCCCGCCCGGAGGGCGGCTTGGCGACCAGGCCGTCCCGCTGCATGGCCGCGTCGCACGCGTGCGGTGCCTCGACGACGAGGCCGCCGTCCCCCAGCCGGTCCCGGGCGACACAGCTTCGGGACCGCTCCGCCATCCGGGCCGCCAGCGCCGAACCGGGCAGCGTGGCGAGCAGCTCGGCGGCCGTCGCACGGACGGTGCGGCTGCGGTCGGTCAGGGCACGCTCCAGAAAATCCTCATCCTGCGCGCTCAACCCCTGGCGCAGCGCGTCCAGGAACATCAGCCGGTCCTCGGCACGCTCCGTGCGCCACGTCGACGCCAACAGCTCCCGGCCCGCCGCCGGATCGTGCCGGCGCAACGCACCCAGCAGCGCGACCCGTTCGGCGAACAGGCCCTCCTCCCACAGCTGCCGCGCGGCATCGGCGTCCGCCCCGGACGACTGCTCCGGACGGACCCCGTGGGCGCTGTCCCGCAGCGCGAACCGCCAGTCCGGGTTGAGCCGGGCGAGCCACAGCGCCCGCGGGCCGGCCAACGCCAGGGCCTGTGCCCGGAGATCCGTACGCGCCCGGGCGGCGTCCAGCAGCGCCGGCAGCTCGGCCGCGGGCGCGCGGTACCCGTGCGCGTGCGCGGCGGCGAGCCACTGCGGCAGCAGTTCACCCAGGTCGGGGTAGGGGCCGCGGCGGCCCGCCGACGTACCGGAGCCGCCGCCCGCCCGGTTGGCCAGCAGCATGCCGAGCCGACGACAGGCCGCCTCCGGCGGCAGCGGACGGTCGTCCACCGGCGGTTGCGGCGGCCGTGTGCGGGGCGCCGCGGGCCGGGCACCCGCCCGCCGGCGCACCGTCTCGACGGCCGCCGCGTCCAGCAGCGCCGTCACACTGCCGCCCGGCGGCCGCCGCCGCTCGGCCCCGAGCAGCGCCGCAGCCACCAACTCCGGCCACACGGCCGCGCGCCCGGGCCCGTCCCCGTCCCTGCCCCCGTCCGCCGGACGTCCGGCTGCCGGTCCCGTGTGTCGTTCGGTTCGGGGAGGGCGGCCGGTGAGGCCCGGCTGTTCCTCGGTGCGGGGAGGTCGGCCGGTGGAGGGTGCGGCGTCGGACGGGGAGGTTCCGGCGGGGTCGGACCGATTCCCGGGGGAAGCAGGCCGGCTCCCGGGGGAAGCGGCGGGGGCGTGCGGTGCGGAGGTGTGCGGTGCTGAGGTGCGCCGGGGTGTCGGCGCGGTACGGGCGCGCGGCCGGTCCTGGCCGGTGCGGGCGGCATCGGTGCCGCGGAGCCCCGACGACGGCGCGGAACCGCTGCCGGGCCGGGTGCGGGAGCGGGGCGTACGGCCGGGCCGGGACGGTGTCGCGGCGGCCGTGCCGGATACGTCGGTCATGAGCTGCGTCCCCTCGTGCGAAATGCCGTGCTCTCGGTGGGGCGTCGTCCCCTGGTGGCTGTGGCGTCCCTTGGCGGGCGTGGCGCTCCTTGGTGCGCCCCTCTGGCGGTGCGGGCCCTGCCGGGACGGGGACGGGCGCCGGTGCGGGTGTCGGGTTCGGGCGGACCCGGAGCGGGCCGGGGCTCGAACAGGTCTGAGTTCCGAACGGGCGTGCGTCGCGGGCGGGTTCGTCCTCCGGCCGGGGGTCCGCCGTCCCGGCGCGGGGCGAGGCCCGGAACCCGGAAGAGGCCCGGGTCCGGGGCGGTTTCGCTCGCCCCGGGCGGGTTTCCCCTCGGAGAGGTGCGCGCTTCGGAGAGGTTGTCGTCCGGTGAGGTGTGTGGTGCGGAGAGGCCCGTGGTGTGAAGGGTTCGTCGTTCGGAGGGGCAGTCCTCCCGCAGGGGTGCGTTCGGCAGGGGCCGTCGTTCGATAGGGGTGCGTCGTGCGGTGTCACAGGGGGACGGCGGTTGTCGTGCTTCCGGTCCAGGCCGTGTGCGGGGTGAAGCCGCGGTGGCCGCATTCGCCGAAGACGGTGAGGGGGCCCTCGGCGGACAGCGCGGTGAGCTTCCACAGCGTGGCCGGAGCACACCAGGGCGCCACGGGGAGGGCGAAATCCCCGTCTGCCGAGGCGAGTTGCCACTGCGCGTCCGTCGTGCCCGTGTCGTCCCGGTCCGCCGGGGGCGGTACCGGTGCGACCTCGCGCAGCACCACGGGCCAGCCCTCCAGCCAGGGGTCCTGCGCCAGGGCCTGCCCGTAGGCGTCGAGCGCCTCCGGAATGGTGCCGCCCGGTGGCCGGAAGCCCGGCACGGGCGCCCCGTGCCGTTCGCCCAGGGCCGCCCGCAGCGGGCCGGCGCCCGGGTAATAGGCCAGCTCGGCGTCGAGCGTGGCGCCGACCGGCAGGGCCTGCTCGGGCGCGCGCCCGGCCGCACCGTAGGAGAGCAGGAGCGCGGGGCGGCCCGTGCGCTGCCCGTACAGCCATATGCGGCGTACCAGGAGCCGGCCCTCCTCGGCGTCCCGCTGTGCCAGGACGAGCCAGCCGTCGCGTATCCGTGCCGAGTCGTCCGCCAGTACGTCGGCCGCCTCGACGGTGCGGCCCACGCGGGACTCGACGGTGCGGGCCTGCGCCTCCGGCAGCGTGTCGATGCGACGGTAGGCGCGCGCCAGCAGATGCAGCAGCGCGCACTCGGCCAGCAGCCGCTCCGGCCAGCCCTCGCCCGAAGCGGGCACGGAACCCAACTCCCGTACGCGCGCGGCGAGTCCGGGCGCCTGTGCGTCGACCATCCGGGCGGCCGTCTCCTCCCACGGTGCGTAGCCCGCCCGGTCGGCGTCGGCCAGCCCGCCGCGCAGCACGTCCGCCAGCCGCTGCTCCAACTCCTCGGCGCCGGCCGCCATCCGCTCGGCACGCTGCCGGGCCCGGCGCCGCGCGGCCTCGGCCCGTGCGCCGTCCGCTCCGCCGGGCGCCTCCCCCCGCGCGCCCGCGCCGTCCTCCGCCCTCCCCGACGCCGCGCCGCCGGCGCCCGCTTCGGCCGCCGCGCGGGCCGCCTCCGCCTTGCGAGCGGCTCTGCGGCTGCGCGACTCCAGCCAGGCGCCGGCCCACTCCGGTGGCTCCTCCGCCGTGTCCGGGACGGCCTGTGGTTCCTGCGCCCACAACAGCAGAAGGCCCAGTGCGTGCTTGCACGGGAACTTCCGGCTGGGGCAACTGCACTTGTAGCCGGGGCCCTGACCGCCGTCGAGGTCGACCACCGTCTGGTACGGCCGGCTGCCGCTGCCCTTGCACAGGCCCCAGACGGCGGAACCGTCGGTGCCCGTGGCGCTCCAGGGCCGTGCTGTCGACAGCTTGCTCCCCGCCTTGCGTGACGCCGCGTCGGGCGCCAGCGCGCTTATCTGCTCCGCTGTCCAGCGGACCGTCTGTCCACCCATGCCGACGACGGTAGGCACGGGCACTGACAACGCCCGCCCGCCGACGCCGCCGACGCCGACACCGCTGTCGAGGGCCGTGCGGACGGCCCCGCACACCGATGCGCCGTCACGCGACGGAGGACGTCGCGGGCGATCCCGCTCCGGACGTCGAACGGGCCGCCTCCACAGATCGTTTCGACGGGGCGCCTCGACAGGCCGTCTCCGCGAACCCTCCAACAAGCCTCCTCCGTGAGCCGTTTCCGCAGGTGGGCGCCATTGTCAGTGCCGGGGTGCACAGTTGGGGACAGTTCGGCGGCGTGCCGGAGCCGAGGGCTCGGTGCGTTCGCCGTGACCGTCCCCTGCCTTCCTCGGGGCCGGCTGCCCGCGCCCGGACGTGTTCCGCGCGCCCCGCACCGGACCCGCACACGACCCTGCACTCGCACACCGACCCTGCACTCGCACACCGATCCCGGACCCCGCACGCCCACCTCGGACCCGTACGCCGAGCCCCGGTTCCGATCGACCCGTCCCGAACGCATCCGTCCCGCAGCAGATCTGGCCCGCACCGAGTCGGATCTGTCCCGCACAGAGGGGGAGTTGTGACCCAGAGCGCCGAGCGCACCGCTCTTCGCGAGACCGCCGAGACCACAGCGCACGCCGAGACCACAGCGCACGCAGAGACCCCAGCGAACGCCGAGACCACAGAGACCTCCGGGAGCACATCCCACGCCGAGGCCACCGCCGCGGGCGCGCTGCGGCCGCACGCGGAGGACGCCTTCGCGGAGGAGCTGGCCGCGCTCGCCGCCGTCGACGACCGGCCGCGGCCCGAGCGCTGGCGGCTCTCCCCCTGGGCGGTGGCCACGTATCTGCTCGGCGGGGAGCTGCCCGACGGCCGGGTCGTCACACCGAAGTACATCGGCCCGCGCCGGATCGTCGAGGTCGCGGTCAGCACGCTCGCCACCGACCGCGCCCTGCTGCTGCTCGGCGTGCCCGGCACGGCGAAGACATGGGTGTCGGAGCATCTCGCCGCCGCCGTCAGCGGGGATTCGACGCTGCTGGTGCAGGGCACCGCGGGCACGGCCGAAGAGGCCGTCCGCTACGGCTGGAACTACGCCCAGCTGCTCGCCCAGGGCCCCAGCCGTGCGGCGCTCGTGCCCAGCCCGGTGATGCGGGCCATGGCCGAGGGGATGACGGCGCGGGTGGAGGAGCTGACCCGCATCCCGGCCGATGTGCAGGACACGTTGATCACCATCCTCTCCGAGAAGACGCTGCCCGTCCCGGAGCTGGGCGAGGAGGTGCAGGCCGTCCGCGGCTTCAACCTCATCGCGACGGCCAACGACCGGGACCGCGGGGTCAACGAGCTGTCCAGCGCGCTGCGGCGCCGCTTCAACACCGTCGTGCTGCCGCTCCCCGCGACGACCGAGGACGAGGTGGACATCGTCGCCCGCCGGGTGGACCAGCTGGGCCGGTCGCTCGAACTGCCGCCCGCGCCGGAGGGGTTCGACGAGATCCGCCGGGTCGTCACGGTCTTCCGCGAGCTGCGGGACGGCGTCACGGACGACGGACGTACGAAGGTCAAATCTCCTTCGGGCACCCTGTCGACGGCCGAGGCGATCTCCGTCGTCACCGGCGGCCTCGCACTGGCGGCGCACTTCGGGGACGGTGTGCTGCGCGCCGGCGACGTGGCGGCGGGCCTGCTGGGCGCGGTGGTCCGCGACCCGGCGTCGGACCGCGTGGTCTGGCAGGAGTATCTGGAGACGGTCGTGCGCGAGCGGGAGGGCTGGAAGGACTTCTACCGTGCCTGCCGTGAGGTGTCCGCATGACGGATGCCGTCGACACGAAGGGGCGTGCGGCCCGAGGCGCGGGGCCCGAAGGGCCGTTGCTGCTGGGGATCCGGCACCACGGGCCGGGCTCGGCCCGTGCCGTGCGGGCCGCGCTGGACGCGTACGCGCCCCGTGTGGTGCTGATCGAGGGCCCGCCGGAGGGGGACGCCGTGGTCCCGCTCGCCGCGAGCCCCGACATGGTGCCGCCGGTCGCGCTCCTCGCGCACGCCGTCAACGAACCGGGGAAGGCGGCGTTCTGGCCGCTCGCGCACTTCTCGCCGGAGTGGGTGGCGCTGCGCTGGGCGGCGGAGCACGGCGTCCCTGTCCGGTTCATCGATCTCCCGGCCGCCCATGCGCTCGCGCTGGGCGACGGGGACCCGCCCGCGGAGGCGGACGGGGAGGCAGGGGAGGGCGGCGCCCGGGACGGGGGTCCGGGCGCCGCCGCCCCCGGCGGCGGGAGGGGCGCACCGCCGGCCGCCGAGGAACTGCGGCTGGATCCGCTGGCCGCGCTCGCGGAGGCAGCCGGGTACGACGACCCGGAACGCTGGTGGGAGGACGTCGTCGAGCACCGCGGCACGTCGGCACGCGCGCCGGCGCCCGCGCCGGACGGGCCCGCCCCCGCGCGTTCCGCCCCCGCGCACCCGGGCACCCCCTCGGGCGCCGCCTCCCGCGCCACCGAACTCACCGAGCCCCGCCGAGCGTCCGAAGCCCCGGACCCCTACGAGCCGTTCGCCGCGCTCGCCGAGGCGATGGCCGAGCTGCGGGCGGTGCACGGGGACGGCGGCCACCGCCGGGATCTCGTCCGTGAGGCGCACATGCGGCTGCGGCTGCGCGAGGCGTGCAAGGAGTTCGGGGACGGGCACACGGCCGTGGTCTGCGGTGCCTGGCATGTGCCGGCGCTCGCGGCGCGCTCCACGGTCACCGCAGACCGCCGGCTGCTGAAGGGGCTGCCGAAGGTCAAGGCGGAGGTCACCTGGGTGCCGTGGACGCACCGCCGGCTGGCGCGTGCCTCCGGGTACGGCGCGGGTATCGCCTCGCCCGGCTGGTACGGGCATCTGTTCTCCGCGCCGGACCGCCCGGTGGAGCGGTGGATGACGAGGATCGCCGAACTGCTGCGCGAGCAGGACATGGTGGTGTCCTCCGCGCATGTGATCGAGGCCGTCCGGCTCGCGGGGACGCTGGCGTCGCTGCGCGGCCGCCCGCTGGCCGGGCTCGGCGAGACGCTGGACGCCGCGCGGGCCGTGCTGTGCGAGGGTTCCGGCGTACCGATGGACCTGGTGGCGGACAGGCTCGTCGTCGGTGACGTCCTCGGCCGGGTGCCCGAGGGCGCGCCCGCCGTCCCGCTCCAACGGGATCTGGAGCGCTGCCGGCGCGCGGTACGGCTCACGTTCTCCGCCGAGGTCCGGGAGCTGGACCTGGATCTGCGCAAGGAGACGGACGCGGCCCGCAGCAGGCTGCTGCACCGGCTGCGGCTGCTCGGTGTCGACTGGGGCGAACCGGCGCGGTCGCGCAGCGCCGGCACGGGCACCTTCCGCGAGAGCTGGCGGCTGTGCTGGGAGCCGGAGTTGTCGGTGCGCGTCGCGGAGGCCGGCATCTGGGGCACGACGGTGTACGACGCGGCGACGGCGAAGGCGCGTTCCGCCGCCGAGGAGGCGGCCACGGCGGACGGCGCGGCGCTCGCCCGGGTCACGGCGCTCGCCGAGACGTGTCTGCCGGCCGCGCTGCCGGAGGCGGTGCCCGTCGTGATGCGGGTGCTGGCGGACCGCGCGGCGCTGGAGTCGGACGTCGGCCATCTGGCGCAGGCACTGCCCGCGCTGGTGCGGACCGTCCGGTACGGGGATGTGCGGGGCACGGATCCGGTGGTGCCGGCGCGGGTGGCGGCCGGGCTGGCGGAACGCGTGTGCGTGGGGCTGCCGCCGGCCTGCGCCGTCCTGGATGCGGAGGGCGCCCGGGACATGCGCACCCATCTCGATGTCGCCCACCAGGCGGTGACGCTGCTCGCCCGCGAGTCCCCCGAGGGCGGCGAGGGAGCCGGGTCCTGGTCCGGGGCTGTGTCCGGAGCCGATCCCGGCTCCCGGTCCGGAACCGACCCCGACCCCGTCCCCGACCCCGTCCCCGACCCCGAGCCGAAGTCAGTGCCCGTGCCCGGGGGTGCGGCCCTGCTCGGACGCTGGCGGGGCATGCTGCGTTCGCTCGCGGCGCGGGACGGGATGCCGGGGCTGATCCGCGGTCGCTGTGCCCGACTCCTGCTGGACGACGGCGCGTTGGCGGACGAGGAGGCGGCCCGGCTGATGGGTCTCGCCCTGTCGCCGGGTACGCCGCCGGCCGAGGCAGCGGCCTGGGTCGAGGGGTTCCTGTCCGGCGGCGGCATGCTGCTCGTCCACGACGAACGGCTGCTCACGCTGGTGGACCGCTGGCTGACGGCGGTGCCGGCCGAGGCGTTCACGGACGTCCTGCCGCTGCTGCGGCGCACGTTCGCGGAGTACGAGGCGGGGGTGCGCCGCACCCTGGGCGAGCTGATCCGGCGCGGACCGCTGGGCACGACGGGCGACGGGCCCGCGTCCGGCGGGGCGCTCCCCGGTTTCGGCCCGGGGCTGGACGAGGAGCGCGCCGGTGCCGCGGCGGACACGGTGCTGCGGCTGCTGGGCGCCGCGGCGGACGAGGCGGTGTCCCCGGCGGCGGCAGCCGTGGCGCCCGCAGCACCGGGGGAGCCCGCGACAGCCGCGGAGTCCGCGGCACTCGGGGAGTCCGGGTCGCCCCTGGGGTCGGCCGTGCTCAGCGGAACGGCGGCGTCCGGGGCGTGGGGAGCAGACGAGCTGACGGCGACAGCGGCGTCAGCGGTGGCGACAGCGAACGCGGTGACGAAGGGCGGTGCGTGAGGTGGCCGGCGGTCAAGTGCTGGAAAAAGAAGGGGAGTTCGGGTCCGGTGGTGCCGAGGCCGAGCGGCTGCGCAGATGGCGGCTGGTGCTGGGCGGTGGCCCGGCGGACGGCACCGGCTGCACGCTGAGCGGGGCGGACGACGGTATGGACCGCACCCTGGAGGCCGTCTACGGGGGAGGCCGTGGCGGCCGGGCGGGCGCGGGCGGGGCCGGTGGCGGTCCGGGCGGCGGCCGGCGCGGCGCGGGGCTGGGCGGTTCGGCGCCGCAGGTGTCCCGCTGGCTCGGGGACATCCGCACCTACTTCCCCAGTTCGGTGGTGCAGGTGATGCAGCGGGACGCCATCGACCGGCTCGGCCTGGCGTCCCTGCTGCTGGAGCCGGAGATGCTGGAGGCCGTCGAGCCGGATGTGCATCTGGTCGGCACGCTGCTGTCGCTGAACAGGGCCATGCCGGAGTCGAGCAAGGAGACGGCGCGGGCCGTCGTGCGCAAGGTCGTCGAGGAGCTGGAGAAGCGGCTGGCGGCGCGGACGCGCTCCACGCTGAACGGGGCGCTGGACCGCTCGGCGAAGGTCAACCGCCCCCGGCACCGGGACATCGACTGGAACCGCACGATCCGCGCCAATCTGAAGAACTATCTGCCCGAGTACGGCACCGTCGTGCCCGAGCGGCTGATCGGCTACGGGCGGGCCGCGCAGGCGGTGAAGAAGGACGTCGTGCTGTGCATCGACCAGTCGGGCTCGATGGCGTCGTCCGTCGTCTACGCCTCGGTGTTCGGCGCGGTCCTCGCGTCGATGCGCACGCTGGACACCCGGCTGGTCGTCTTCGACACCAGCGTCGTCGATCTGACCGAGGAGCTGGACGACCCGGTGGACGTCCTGTTCGGCACCCAGCTCGGCGGCGGCACCGACATCAACCGGGCCCTGGCGTACTGCCAGTCGCGCATCACCCGGCCCGCGGAGACCGTCGTCGTGCTGATCAGCGATCTGTACGAGGGCGGGATCAGGGACGAGATGCTCAAGCGGGTGGCGGCGATGAAGAGCGCGGGCGTGCAGTTCGTGACGCTGCTCGCGCTCTCCGACGACGGCGCCCCCTCCTACGACCGCGACCACGCCGCGGCGCTGGCCGCGCTGGGCGCCCCGGCCTTCGCGTGCACGCCCGACCACTTCCCGGAGGTGATGGCAGCGGCGCTGGAGAAGCGTCCCGTCCCGGTGCCGGACGTGTAGCCGGCCGCGGGGGAGGGCCGGGAGCGGGGCGGAGGCCCGGCCGCCGCCGGGGAGGCCCGGGCCGTCCGCTCTGTGACCGTTGTCACCGCTCATGTGTGAGCTGTGATTTAGGAAGCGCACACACGCAGAGCTAACCTGCAAGGCGGACATGCCGCGCGCTCCCGTGGACCACGCGGCCTCGCGGCACGCCCACGCTGACAACGATCGCGACCACTGATCTAAGGGGACGGACGCGCGTGGACCTGTTCGAGTACCAGGCGAAGGACCTCTTCGCCAAGCATGACGTGCCGGTGCTGGCCGGTGAAGTCATCGAGACGCCGGAGGCGGCGCGCGAGGTGACCGAGCGACTCGGCGGCCGGGCGGTCGTCAAGGCGCAGGTCAAGACCGGCGGCCGCGGCAAGGCCGGCGGTGTGAAGCTGGCATCCGACCCCGCGGACGCGGTCGAGAAGGCCGGTCAGATCCTCGGCATGGACATCAAGGGCCACACGGTCCACAAGGTCATGCTGGCCGAGACGGCGGACATCCAGGACGAGTACTACGTCTCGTTCCTGCTGGACCGCACCAACCGCACCTTCCTCGCCATGGCCTCCGTCGAGGGCGGCGTGGAGATCGAGGAGGTCGCGGCCACCAAGCCCGAGGCCCTGGCCAAGATCCCGGTGGACGCCATCGCCGGTGTGACCGAGGAGAAGGCCCGCGAGATCGCCGAGGCCGCGAAGTTCCCGGCCGAGCTGATCGACCAGGTGGCGAACGTCCTGGTGAAGCTGTGGGACGTGTTCGTCAAGGAGGACGCCCTCCTCGTCGAGGTCAACCCGCTGGTCAAGACGGCCGAGGGCAAGATCATCGCGCTGGACGGCAAGGTCTCGCTGGACGCCAACGCCGACTTCCGCCAGCCCGAGCACGAGGCCCTGGAGGACAAGGCCGCGGCCAACCCGCTGGAGGCCGCCGCCAAGGCCAAGGGCCTCAACTACGTCAAGCTCGACGGCCAGGTCGGCATCATCGGCAACGGCGCGGGCCTGGTCATGTCCACCCTCGACGTGGTGGCCTACGCGGGCGAGAAGCACAGCAACGTCAAGCCCGCCAACTTCCTCGACATCGGTGGCGGTGCCTCCGCCGAGGTCATGGCGAACGGCCTGGAGATCATCCTCGGCGACCCGGACGTCAAGTCCGTGTTCGTGAACGTCTTCGGCGGCATCACCGCCTGCGACGCGGTCGCCAACGGCATCGTGCAGGCGCTGGAGCTGCTCAAGTCCAAGGGCGAGGACGTCACCAAGCCGCTGGTCGTGCGTCTGGACGGCAACAACGCCGAGCTGGGCCGCAAGATCCTGACCGACGCGGCGCACCCGCTGGTGCAGCAGGTCGACACGATGGACGGCGCGGCCGACAAGGCCGCCGAGCTGGCCGCCAAGTAAGCCCGGACGAGACCGAACGAGGACATCTACACACCATGGCTATCTTCCTCACCAAGGAGAGCAAGGTCATCGTCCAGGGGATGACCGGCTCCGAGGGCCAGAAGCACACCAAGCGGATGCTCGCTTCCGGCACCAACATCGTCGGCGGCGTCAACCCGCGCAAGGCCGGCACCAACGTCGACTTCGACGGGACCGAGGTCCCGGTCTTCGGCGGCGTCAAGGAGGCGATGGAGAAGACCGGTGCCGACGTCACCGTCATCTTCGTCCCGCCGAAGTTCGCCAAGGACGCGGTCGTCGAGGCCGTGGACGCGGGCATCGGACTGGCCGTCGTGATCACCGAGGGCATCGCCGTCCACGACACCGCCTACTTCTGGGACTACGCCTCCCAGAAGGGCAACAAGACGCGGATCGTCGGCCCCAACTGCCCCGGCCTGATCACCCCCGGCCAGTCGAACGCGGGCATCATCCCGGCCGACATCACCAACTCGGGCCGTATCGGGCTGGTCTCCAAGTCCGGCACGCTGACGTACCAGATGATGTACGAGCTGCGCGACATCGGCTTCTCGACCTGCGTCGGCATCGGCGGTGACCCGGTCATCGGCACCACCCACATCGACGCGCTGAAGGCGTTCGAGGCCGACCCCGACACCGACCTGATCGTGATGATCGGCGAGATCGGCGGCGACGCCGAGGAGCGCGCGGCGGACTTCATCAAGGAGAACGTGACCAAGCCGGTCGTCGGCTACGTCGCGGGCTTCACCGCCCCGGAGGGCAAGACCATGGGCCACGCCGGCGCCATCGTCTCCGGCTCCTCCGGCACCGCGCAGGCCAAGAAGGAGGCCCTGGAGGCCGCGGGCGTGAAGGTCGGCAAGACCCCGTCCGAGACCGCCCGCCTCGCCCGCGAGCGCCTCTCCGCCTGAGCCCTCGCCGAGCCCTCGCGGAGCCTTCGGCCGGGCACCGGCCGATCCCGCTCCCGGGCGGCCGGCGCACCGCCCGGCGCACGGCGGCTGCCCGACGGCTTTCCGTCCACGGACGGTGTCCGCCGGCCGGCCTCCGCGCGGCGGTCGCCCGCCGCGGCCCGTGGGCTGCCGCCGCCCGCCGCCGGGCGGCCCCCGGCAGGCTCTTCGGCAGGCTCGTCGTCAGGCCCGCGTCCCGGACCCGTTCCGGGGCGCGGGCCTGACGCGTACCCGGGGTGGTACCTGAGGAGGACGCCGGCAGATCAGTATCTGTGGGGACGGCAGCGTCCCGGCGGCTGCCTACTGTGGCGGTATGAGCGACCAGACCGGGGCCGCGAGCGTGCCCACCGAAACCGCCCTCGTCGCCGGTGTCCTGCGCACCGTGCGGCGGGACCTGTTCACCGACGTCCTCGCCCCGCGCCCGCTGCCGCCGCGCCCCGAGCCGCGCCCCGACGGGCGGCTGCGCAGGCTGCCCGCGCCGCTGCGGGAGAAGGCACGGTGGACCCCGCACGCGCTCGTCGTCGGCTGCGCCGCCTTCGCCTTCTTCGTGCTGCTGATCAAGGGGGTGGAGTTCGGTTCGCTCGGCTCCGTGGTGCCGCTGACGCTGTCCCTGCTGGCCACCGGCCCCGTCGCGCTGACCCTGCTGCGGCCCGTCGGCGCCTACTGGATCTCCTGCGCCGGGCTGGTGCTGGCGATGGGGTACAGCGGTGACTGGGGCTCGGCGGCCCTGCTGTGCCACGTGGTGGTGATGGTGCTGGTGGTGCTGCGCACCCGGCCGCGGCTGGCCGCCGAGATGTGGGTGGTGACCTTCGTCGGCTGTGCGCTCGTCCTGACCCTCCTCCAACGCGGCGACCGCGATCTCGCGCAGTACGCGGCGGCCACCGCCGTGGGGCTGGTCGCCGCCGCGGCCGTACGGGCCTGGCGGGACGAGCGCCGGCACGTCGAGGAGACCGAGACCGTCAAGGAGCAGGAGCGCGCCCACCGCACCGTCCTGGAGGAACGGGCCACCATCGCGCGGGAGTTGCACGACGTCGTCGCCCACCACATGTCCGTCATCGCCATCCAGGCCGAGGCGGCGCCGTACCGGGTGGAGAACACGCCGCCCGAACTCGCCACGGCCCTCGGCACCATCCGGGAGAACGCCGTCGCCGCCCTCACCGAACTGCGCCGCATCCTCGGCGTCGTACGCTCCGGCGACACCGACCCGTACCGGGACACCGACCCGGAGGCGCCCCAGCCGACCCTCGCCGACCTCGACGCGCTGCTGGAGAGCGTCCGCAAGACCGGCCTGGACGCGGACGCCGTCGTCACCGGCGCGGTACGGCCGCTGCCGCAGGGCGTCGAACTGTCCGCCTACCGCCTGGTCCAGGAGGCGCTCAGCAATGTGCTGCGGCACTCGCCCGGCGCCTCCGCGCGCGTCGAGATCGCCTATGTGCTCGGCGGGCTCGGGCTGCGCATCGTCAACGGCCGCCCCGACCGCCCCGCCGAACCCTCGCCGGGCGCCGGGCACGGCGTGCTCGGCATGCGCGAGCGGGTGCAGGTGCTCGGCGGCGAGATGACGGCCGGGCCCACCGACGACGGCGGATACGAGGTGGCCGCGTTTCTGCCCGCGCCCGGGACCGAGACGGGGACCGGGGGCCGGGGCGGGGCCGGGGACGCTGCCGGTGACCCCGACGGGTCCGAGGAGGGCTCATCAGCCCGCTCCGACGGTTCCGACCGGTCCGACGCGCCCGACGGATCCGGGGAGTCGGCGGAGCCGGCGGGGCCAGCCGGGCCCGACGGGGCGGCCGGGGCGGCCGGTCGGAAGTCCGTCGGCTCCGGCCGGGACGCGGAGGCCACCGCATGATCCGGGTGCTGATCGTCGACGACCAGGCCATGGTCCGCGAAGGCTTCTCCGTGCTGCTCGGCGCCATGCCCGGCATCGAGGTCGTCGGGGAGGCGGAGGACGGGCGCCGCGCCGTCGCCGAGGTGGCCCGGCTGCGCCCGGATGTGGTCCTCATGGACGTGCGGATGCCGCACATGAACGGGCTGGAGGCCACCCGCGAGATCGTCGCGGCGGACAGCGGTACGAAGGTGCTGATCCTGACCACCTACGACCTCGACGAGTACGTCTACCGGGCGCTGCGCGCCGGTGCCAGCGGCTTCCTGCTCAAGGACGCCTCGGCGGAGCGGCTGGCGGAGGGCGTCCGGGTGGTCGCGAGCGGCGAGGCGCTGCTCGCGCCGACCGTCACGAAGCGGCTGCTGACCGAGTTCTCCAAGCTCGGCTCGGTGCGCACGAACCCCCACGAGCGGATCGAGGAGCTGACGGAGCGCGAGTCGGAGGTCCTCGTGCTCGTCGCGCAGGGCCTGTCCAACGGCGAGATCGCCGCCCATCTCGTCGTCGCGGAGTCCACCGTCAAGACGCACGTCGGACGTGTCCTGGTCAAGCTCGGCCTGCGGGACCGCACCCAGGCCGTGGTCTTCGCCTACGAGGAGGGCCTGGTGCGGCCCGGCGCCTGACGCCCGACACCGGTACCGCACCGTCCCGGCGGTCCCGCCCCCGTCCCGCCCGGCACGGGGGCGGGGCCGCGCTCAGGCCCGCCGCGCTCAGGACCGCCCCGCGTCCCCGCCGCCGTCCGGCACACCGTCACCGCTCCCGCTCGCGTCACCGCTCCCGCCCTCGTTCCCGCTCCCGTCGTCCTGCCGGCTGTCGTCCTGTGCGCCGCTGTCCGTGCCGCCGTCCCGGTCCCTGTCCCCGCCGAGGAAGTCGTCCAGGTCGTTGCGGGTGTTGGTGGAGCGCAGCTGCGGGAGGTACGCGTGGGCCGGCTCGTACGCCGGGCCCGACCGCTCCGTCCGCGGCTCGACGGGCAGGGCCCGCAGCGACGGCAGACGGCCGTGCCCGGCGGCGCCCGCCGTGCCCGGCCCCGGCACCGGGTCCCGCAGCGGGGCCCCCGTCCCGGGTTCCGGCACTCCGGGGGCGGTCTCCCGCGAGGACTTGCCCTCGTCGGAGGTCATCAGCGTGAAGACGGTCGCGACGGTGATCACGACCGTCAGGGCCACCGAGGCCGCCGTCCAGCCGCGCGTCGTCCGCTCGCTGTCCCGCCGCACCAGACGCGGCGGCAGCAGCCGCACGGGCTGGGCAGCGCCCAACTCCCGCAGGGCGCGCGCCAGCAGCGTCCCGCGCTCCCGCTCCGGTGCCTCGCGCAGCGGCGCCCAGTCGTCGACGAGCGCGGCCCGGGCGTGCGCCAGGCGCGCACCGGCGGCCCGGGCGCTGGCCTCCGTCTCCGCCGCGGTCTCCGACAGGCTCAGCCCGAGCCCGTCGTGCAGCAGCACCGTCGCGCGGTAGCAGCGGGGCAGCCGCAGCAGCGCCTCCAGCAGAGCCCGGTCGCGCGGCGGACCCGCGTACGCCTCCGGCAGGCCGCGCCCCGGGCGCAACTGGTGCCACGGCGAGAGCGCATAGGTGTAGACCGAGGCCCGGACCCAGCTGCCCGGATCGCCGTCCGCCTCGACCTCGGGCCAGTTCTGCCACGCCTGGTGGAACGCCCACTCGACCGCGCGCCGTGCCATCTTCCGGTGGCCGCACAGCAGGAACGCCTGCCGGGTCAGGGAGCGCCCGTGCGCGAGGTACAGCTGGTCGAAGGCGGCCTCCGGCGCGCTCGTTCCCTCCTCCGGCGCCGTCTCGGGCACCGCCTCCGGCGCGAACGGGCCCGGCGCCGACGGACGCGCCCCCTGCCCCGGAACCGCGTCCGTCACCCGCGCCCACGACGGTGTCCGCTCCCCGGACGGCCCGGGAACGAGCCCGGCCGGATGCCGCTCCCCGGCACCCGTTCCGCCCGCGCCGCCCGTTCCGCTTCCGTCGCGCGCGCCGTCCCTGTCGCCGTCGAAGGCCAGCAGCGACTCCGGCCGGAACAGCGCCTCCGGCAGCGAACCGGACCGGAACAGCGACTCGGGGAGCGACTCCGGACCGAACATCGCCCTGCACCCCGGCGACTCCGGCCCCGCCGACGCCCCACGCCCCGACCCCGTGCCCGATCCCGACCCCGCCCCGGGCCCCTTCCGCGCCGCCGGCGGCACCCGCCGCACCGGCCCGGCCGGGCCCGGCACCGCAGCTCCACCCCCGCCACCCCCGGAACCGCCCTCCGCGCCTTCCGCGCCCTCCGCGCCTTCCGCGGCACCCCCACCGCCTGCGGCAGCACCCTCGCGATCCGCCGGGCCGCCTGCGCCGCTCGTCTCCACGCTTCCGCCGTCTTCGGCAGCACCCTGGCGGTCGGCCGGGTCGTCCTCGCGGTCCACCGGGTCGCCTGCGCGGTCCGCCGCCGTGGCTCCGCCGTCTGCCTCGGCGCCCTCGCGGTCCGCGGCGCCCGCCTCGCCGTCCGCCTCGGCGTTCGCCGCCGCGTCGGCCTCCGGCGGCGTCCCGACGGCGGCGACCGACGCCGAACCGGAAGCCGGGCCGGACACCGAGCCGTGCCCGGAGCCGGACGTGGTGCTGTGCCCGGAGCCCTGCACGGAGTCGGGCGCGGAGCCGGGTGCCGCCGAGTCGGGCGCGGAGTCGTGCGCGGGATCCGGCGGGGGGTCGGGTGCCGGGGTGGTGTCCGGGCCGGGGTGGGCCGGTCCGGGTTCGGGCTGTTGCCGGGGGCGGCGGTTGCGGCAGGCAGCGGAGCGGGGCTGCTTGCCGCCCTTCCCGGTGCGCTTGGCCCGCGGCAGCTTCCCGACGGGCTGCTTGCGCGTGCGCCGGGGTCCGCCCCCGCGCGCGCCCCCGCCCCCGCCGGGCTCCGGGTGCGCGTGCCCGCCCCGGACGGGCGCGGACGGGGCCGAGGGGGTGTCACCGGCCGTACCGGATCCGGGCGCGTACCCGGTCGCGGGGCCGGTGGCGGGGCCGGATGCGGACGCGGATCGGGCGCCCTTCCCCGGGCGCTGAGGGCGGGCGGTGGGCCTGGTCATCGGAGCGCCATGAAACTGAAGGAAAGGTGCATAACGCCTAGCTTGGGCGACACAACGATGATTCGCCTGCTACTAGGGCAAAACGGGTGTTCTTGGCAGCATGACGACGTGAGCCAATTGACGCACCGTGGCCCGATGTTGTCCGCCCGCCGAGGCACCCGCCGGCACCTCCCCCTCACCAGCGGATGGCTGGTGGGCGGCGCGTGTGCCGCGGGCGTCGGCCTCGGCGTGATCGCGGCGGTCGTCCTGCTGCTGTGGACGGTCTCGCCGTATCCGGACGGCGGTGCCGGGAGCGCGCTCCATCTGGCCGCCGATCTGTGGCTGCTGGCGCACGGGGCGCAACTCGTCCGGCACGAGACACTTTCGGGGATCCCGGCACCCGTGGGTGTGACCCCCCTGATGCTGACCGCGCTCGCCGTCTGGCTGCTGTGCCGGGCGACCCGGGAGGGGCTCGACGCCCGGGTGGAGGCCGGGTCGGGGCCGGGCGCCGCGGCCGTCGCCGGCTGGGTCTCGGGCGGCTATCTGCTGGTGGGCGGGTTGGTGACCGGTTACGCCGCCGAGGGGCCGATCCGGGTCGACGTCCTCAGCGCCGTCTGGCACCTGCCGCTCCTGGCCGGGCTGGTCACCGGCGTGTGCGTCCTCGTCTGCGGGGGAGTGGGCCCGATGCCGCTGGCACCCGGACGGCGCGGCGGCCGGCTGCTCGCCCGGCTGGCCGCCCTCCCGCCCAAGCTGCTCGCCGTCCGCCTGCCGCGGGACACCGGCCACGGTGGCGCGGGGGAGACGGCGGCGGACATCGCGCCCGAACTGCTGCTGCGGGCCCGCGTCCGGGAGCGCCTGGCCGCCGCGGCCGGCGCAGCCAGCGCCGCCACCGTCGTGCTGTGCGGTGGCGGCGCGCTGCTGCTCACCGGGGCGGTGCTGTGGCACGCGCCCGCCGTGGGCGAGGCGTTCCCCCGGCTCTCCCCGGGCCCTTCCGGACAGTTCGCGCTGCTCATGCTCTCGGTGGTGCTGCTGCCCAACGCGGTGGTGTGGGCGCTCGCGTGGGCGCTCGGGCCGGGGTTCGTGCTGGACGGCAGCGTGCTCGGGCCGGTGCTGGGACCGGACGGGCCGCTCGCCTCGCTCGGGCTGCGGGCGAGCCCCGGAGCGGGCGCGGAGCTGCCGCCGTTTCCGCTGCTGGCCGCCGTGCCGGGGCAGGACGGCGGCACCGTGCCGTGGTGGCTGGCGGGCGCGGCGCCGCTGGTGGCCGGGCTGGTGTGCGGACGGTGGGTGGGCAGGGCGGGGGTGCCGGCCGACGGCGGCGGGGCGCGGTGCCGGGCGCCCGTGCCGAGGGATCTGCGCGGCGTTCTGGTCACCGTCCCGCTGGCGGCCCTGCTGTGCGGGGCCGTCCTCTCCCTGTTCGCCGCGTACGCGGGGGGCGCGCTCGGCAGCGGCACGCTGCGGTACCTCGGTCCGCGCTGGTGGGAGACGGGTGGTGCGGCCTGCCTCTGGGTGCTGGTCGGCGGGCTGCCCGTCGGTCTGGTCGTGCGGTGGCGCACGGTCCGCCGTGCCCGCCGGGCCGCGGCGACGGCCGCGCTGATGAACCGTGCGCCCACGCCGGTCTCCGAGGTGCGCGGCCCGGACTCCGGCTGGCACACGGAGGAGGTGCGCCGGGTCCGCTGGTCGGTGATGAAGGCCGCGTCCGGCGGCCTCATGGCCGAGTTCCCGCCCGAACCCCCCGTCGGCAGGTCGTACTTCGCCGCCCGGGACACCGGCGCGCCCGCCCCGGGGCCCGCCGGTGCGCCCGGCCCGTCCGGGGACGACGAAGCCGATACGGATCCCCGGCACCCGGCGCCCGACGCCCCGTCCGGACCCTCGCCCCGTCCCTCGTCCGGACCGTCGGAGCCCGCCGGTGCGGAGCAGGGGAGCGGTGGAGCCGGGCGCACCGGCGGCGCCGCGGGGGAGAGCGGGAAGGGCGGGAGCGGTGGCGCCGACGGTGGTGCGGGCGCGCAGGGAGACGGCGGGCGGGCCGCACCCGGGACGGACTGAGCCGCAGCCCGCAGTCCTCAGCCCGCAGGTCAGGAAACGGCGGCCAGGGAACGGCGGTCAGGGAGCGGCGGTCAGGGAGCGGTGGTCCGGGTGGTGGCGGCCCGGGGCGCGGTGGTCCGGGCGGTGACGGTAGCGGGGGCGCCGGTCACAGTGCCCGGTTCTCCAGGAACGGGCGCAGATCCTCGGGCAGATGCTTCTTGCAGTCGGCGCGGGAGGACTGGGTCAGCGCATCGTCCCGGCAGGTGTAGTACTCGCTGTAGACGGAGCGGAACGTGAACGTCGCCGCGACGAGGGCCAGCGTGAGGCCCGCGGTGACCAGCCCGCCGATGGCCGCCGTCCGCTTGGCCTTGGCCGCCTGCTCGGGGGTGACGGCGAGCGGGATCTTCGGCGCACCGGCCGCCGTGCTGCCGGGCTCGTCCGCCCCCGCGGCACGCGAGGTGCCCGCGACGTCCTCGGCCGTCGCGCGTGCGCCGCGCTTCCCGCCCTTGCCCGGCTTGCCGCCCTCGCCCGCCCCGGACGCCGATTTGGGCGGCTTGTTCCGCAGGGCGCTGATGCCCCAGTACACCGAGAGCGCGCCGAGCAGCAGCCCGGCCTGCGGAACGCCGAGGAGGACGAAGAACAGGCCCCAGATCCCGGCGTGCAGCGCGTAGCGCGCATGCCGCTGGAGGGGGTCGGTCGGATCCCAGCGCATCCCGCGCGGGCCCTGCGGCTCCTGGCCGTCGCCCTGGCCGCCCGGGCGCGAGGGGCCGCCGAAGCCGCCGCTCTGCCGACCGGGCTGCTGCCGGGACCAGCGGCCGCCCCAGGGATCCTGGCCCCGACCGCCCTCGCCCGAGCCGGACTGCGAGCCGTCGCCCGAGTCGTCGCCGGGGCGCGGTACCGCGTGCCGGTCCGGACCGGCGTGCTCGTCCGAGCCGGGGTGGTGGCGGTCGGGGCCCGCGTGCTCGTCCGACCCCGGGTGGTGGCGGTCCGGGCCCGCCCACGCCGGTGTGCCCGGGCGCGGGTGACGCGGCTGCCACGGCTGGTCCGGCTGCCCCTCCGGCGGCGGCGCGAAGGGATTGTCCTCGCGGGAGGAGCTGTCGGAGGCAGCCGCACGGCGGCGTCGGTCGGTCATCAGGTGTGTGTCTTCCTCGTCGCTTCCGCGTCGCTTCCTCGGTCTCCGGCCTGTCGGGCGGCCCCTGTCACGGCCCCGCCGGGACCGTGCACTCGACGCTACCTGGCCCATCGGCCCCCGTCCCGTGGGGGCCGTTCGCGCTGCCGGTATCGTTGCCGACGGTCGGACGCTTCGTAGAGTTCCCCGGAAATCGCCGGATCACGTCCTCGTACGACCGCACAAGACCGTCCCCACGCAACAATCCGTCTCCCGCGAAGAGAGAACCCGTCGTGGCCGCGCAGTCCTTCCGTCCCGCCCGTCCCGCGCGCCTCGTGGTCCTGGTCTCCGGATCGGGCACCAACCTCCAGGCGCTGCTCGACGCCGTGGCCCCCGGGCGGGAGGCGCGCCCCGGGGACGCGGACCCGCCGTACGAGATCGTCGCCGTCGGCGCCGACCGGCGCGGCATCACCGGCCCGGAGCGTGCCGAGCGGGCGGGGATTCCCACGTTCGTGTGCCGTGTGCAGGACCACGCCACCCGCGAGGAGTGGGACAGGGCGCTCACGGAGGCGACGGCGGCGTACGCGCCGGATCTGATCGTCTCGGCCGGCTTCATGAAGATCCTCGGCCGTAGGTTCCTGGAGCGGTTCGGGGGACGGGTGGTCAACACCCATCCCGCGCTGCTCCCCAGCTTTCCCGGTGCCCACGGCGTCCGCGACGCGCTCGCGTACGGCGCCAAGGTCACCGGGTGCACCGTCCACTTCGTCGACGACGGTGTCGACACCGGGCCCGTGATCGCGCAGCGCGCCGTCGAGGTCCTGGACGAGGACGACGAGTCCGCACTGCACGAGCGGATCAAGGAAGTCGAGCGAGGGCTGCTCGTCGAGGTCGTGGGCCGGCTCGCCCGCGACGGCTATTCCCTAGAGGGGCCCGAGATGAGAAGGGTACGACTCGGATCATGACCGAAACCGCCGACAACGGGCAGGGCGCCGAGGGCGCGCAGGGGGCACAGGCCGGTGGGGGCGAACGGCGGCCCGTCCGGCGCGCGCTGATCAGCGTGTACGACAAGACAGGTCTGCCCGAGCTGGCGCGCGGGCTGCACGAGGCCGGCGTCCAGCTGGTGTCGACCGGATCGACGGCCCGGCAGATCGCGGACGCCGGGGTCCCGGTGACGCCGGTCGAGGAGCTGACCGGTTTCCCGGAGTGCCTGGACGGCCGGGTCAAGACGCTGCATCCGCGGGTGCACGCCGGGATCCTCGCCGACCGGCGTCTGGCCGCGCACCGCGAGCAGTTGGAGGAGCTGGGCGTCGAGCCGTTCGAGCTGGTCGTCGGCAACCTGTACCCGTTCGAGCAGACGGTGGCCTCGGGCGCCTCGCCCGACGAGTGCGTGGAGCAGATCGACATCGGCGGCCCGTCGATGGTGCGCGCCGCGGCCAAGAACCACGCGTCGGTGGCGGTCGTCGTCAACCCGGCGCGGTACGCGGACGTGCTGGACGCCGTCGCGCGGGGCGGGTTCGACCTGGCGGCACGCAAGCGGCTGGCCGCCGAGGCGTTCCGGCACACCGCCGAGTACGACGTGGCGGTGGCCTCCTGGTTCGCCGCCGGGTACGCGCCCGAGGAGGGCGAAGGCGCCGCAGGCACCGAAGGCGCCGGCAACACCGCGGACGGCGGGGCGTTCCCCTCCTTCCTGGGCGTCACGTACACGCGCAAGAACGTGCTGCGCTACGGCGAGAACCCGCACCAGTCGGCCGCGCTGTACTCCAGCGGCGGCGGCGGACTGGCCAACGCCGAGCAGCTGCACGGCAAGGAGATGTCCTACAACAACTACGTGGACACCGAGGCCGCCCGCCGTGCCGCCTACGACCACGAGGCGCCGTGCGTCGCGATCATCAAGCACACCAACCCGTGCGGGATCGCGGTGGCCGCTGACGGTGAGGACATCTCCGAGGCGCACCGCAGGGCGCACGACTGCGACCCGCTGTCGGCCTTCGGCGGCGTCATCGCCGTCAACCGGCCGGTGTCCCTCGCGATGGCGGAGCGGGTCTCGGAGATCTTCACCGAGGTGATCGTCGCTCCCGGCTACGAGGACGGCGCGGTGGCCGCGCTCACCCGGAAGAAGAACATCCGGGTGCTGCGCTGCCCCGAGGCCCCCTCCGTTTCGTCGGAGTTCCGGCCGATCGACGGCGGCGGTCTCGCCCAGGTCAGGGACGGCCTCCAGGCCGCGGGCGACGACCCGGCCGGCTGGACGCTCGCGGCCGGCGCCGCGCTGGAGCCGGCCGAGCTGGAGGAGCTGGCCTTCGCCTGGCGGGCCTGCCGGGCCGTGAAGTCCAACGCGATCCTGCTGACCAAGGACCGGGCGACGGTCGGCGTCGGCATGGGCCAGGTCAACCGGGTCGACTCGGCGCGGCTCGCCGTCCAGCGCGCGGGGGAGGAGCGGGCGCGCGGCGCGTACGCCGCCTCGGACGCGTTCTTCCCGTTCCCGGACGGCTTCGAGGTGCTGGCGGAGGCCGGTGTCCGTGCCGTGGTGCAGCCGGGCGGCTCGGTGCGGGACGAGCAGGTGATCGAGGCCGCGAAGGCCGCCGGCGTCACCATGTACACCACCGGGGCCCGGCACTTCTTCCACTGACGTTCCGGGGTTCCACCGACAACCGGAGCCGAACGGCTCCCCGTGCGACGGGCCCGGCGGTGCCGCAACCGCCGGGCCCGTCTGTGCGGCGCCCCCTGATACCTCCGGCGCCGCCGGGGTGTCCTCGCGGAACCGCGCCTGGCCCGGCCCCCCGTGCCGGCCGGACGCGGTGCTCTCCCCCGTGTTTCCCCCGATGATCCCTCCGGGACGTTCCCCCGTGGGTCCCGTGATCGACGTGTGCCCGGACTGCCCCGTGCGGGAGTCACGCCGTGTTCCCCAACTGCCCCTTGAGGGAGTGCCGTCGAGCGGCACGACTCCACGGTGCACCGCGCCGCCGGCGCCGGGTACCTCGCAACTCTCAGGGTGCGAGGCCCAACAGGAGAGGTGCAGACTGGTTCAGCAGTGGGTGACCCAGCTGTGGGAGCGCAGCTTGGGCAGGTCCTCGGGCAGGTCGGCGCGGCTGAGCCGGGAGATGCAGCCGACCTTCTTGTGGTGGTCGTCCTCACGGAAGTAGGCGACGGCGGTGTACTTGCCCTCCACCCCGTTGTTGAACACCGAGCGGGGCGCCTGCCTGCCGCTCCACGGACAGGAGATGGTGCCGGTCTGCCAGTCCTCGTCGAACCCGTACCAGCTGCACATCTTCCCCGCACCGGCGGGCTCGGTGAAGAAGCACACATAGCCCTTCTTGCACCGGTCGTAGCCGTGCGGCTCCACGGTGTCCTGCGCTGTGCTCTCCCGCGTCCCGGCGTTGCCGTCGACGACGAGCGAGGTGACGGTGGCCGTCCCGGCGATCAGGGCCAGCCCGGCGGCGGCCAGCAGTGCGCCGAGCCGGACCCGGCGGCGCCTCGACAGCGGCAGCCGCGGGGCCGGGGAGGTGCCGGCGGCCTCCTCGCAGCGGCGCAGCAGCGAGGCCGCGTCGAAGGAGGCACGCTCCTCGTGCGAGGGCGCCAGGCAGTCGATGACGATCTGCCGCCAGGAGTCCGGCAGTTCGGGCGAGAGCCGCAGCCCCTCGCCGCCCTGCGCATACCGCAGCGCCGCGTCACGCCGTGCCGAGGAGGTGCCGCCCGGGAACGGGAACGCGCCCGTCAGCACCCGGTGGACGAGGACGCCGAAGGCCCACATGTCGGTGCTGGGCCGGATGCGCTGGCCGCGCTCCCCGATCTCGGACCACAGCAGCTCCGGCGGTGTGTAGTCCGGCGTGGAGAACGCCGGCGAATAGGCGTGGGTGCCCTCCAGCTCGGCGGCGAGGTTGAAGTCGCACAGCCGTACCGTGCTGTCCCGCATCAGCAGCACGTTCGCCGGTTTCAGATCGCCGTGCACCCAGCCCGCGGTGTGCAGTTGGGCCAGGCCCTCGCAGACCTGGACGAGCAGCGAGGACGGGATGAGGCCGCCGTCGGCCAGCAGCCGGTCCAGGGAGGTGTGCGCCTGCTCCAGCACGAGGACGCAGGCGCCGTCGACCTCGGGCCGCTGCGGATCGTCGACGGTGAGCACCTCGTGCATCCGGATCAGCCGGGGGCGTTGCAGGGTGCGCAGCAGCGAGACCTCGCGCTGGGTGAGGTCGCGCAGATGGTGCAGCTGGCGGGGTGTGCGGGTGCCCGTCGGCAGGAACTTCAAGGCGGCGCGCTGCGGTTCGCCCTCCTCGCGTCTGCCCTCGTAGACGCTGCCGAAGGCGCCGCTCGCGATCGGTTCGCGCACCTCCCAGGACCCCACCCGGTAGCCGGGCGGCAGCTCCATCGTCATGCGAGCACCCTTCCGGGCGCCCTGCCGGTGCCGTTCAGCAGTTCCAGGTCGTCCTCGTGCACCAGGTCGAAGCGGAGCGCCAGCGCGACGAGCATCTCCTTCTTCCCGTTCAGCCGCGCCCGGCCCTCGGCGGCCTCCTCCGGGCCCGGCTTGAGCCGCAGTTTGACGGCGAGGTAGTCGATGTTCCACTGCACCGAGGCCCGGCCGGCCTCCGGCCACACCGGGCGCAGCCGCTCCAGCAGCTTCTCCGTCGTCGGCAGCGGCGCGTACGGTTCGCCGCGCAGCCGCGGTTCGCACAGCGCCGCGAGCACGAGGAAGTACCGGGAGCCGCGGTCGAGCGGGAAGGCGGGCGTGGTGAGCGAGCCGTCGTCGCCGCTGGGCGCGGTGGGCAGGTAGTCGTGCCGCGGCGCCCACACCTCGAAGGTGACCAGCTCGTCCCCGGCGGGCAGCACCACGCGGGCGAACTCGAAGGGCACCGGGGCGTCCACCCGGCCCGGTGTCACCTTCATGTGCTCGCCCGCGCCCTCCGGGTTCTCCACGACGTAGGTGCGGTCCCGGGTGTGGTTGGCCAGCGTCCAGAACGAGCCGGAGGCGGTGATCCGCCCGGCGTTGCGGGAGACGCCCGCGTGCGGGATGACGAGCCCGCGGCCCCCGTCCCGGCCGAACGTGAGGCTCTCGCCGGGGGCCATCCGGATCTGCTCGTCAGGACCCCGGCATCCGGCCGGCACCACGATGATGCTGTGCATATCCATCCTTCCCCCGATGGCTGCGGATCAGGGTAGGGAGCTGACCGTGCCCCGGCCATCGCCGGGGCACAGAACGAGACACCAGCAACATGCCCGTTTCGGAAGGCGGCATTCGGGCCGCTTCCCGGCGTCCGGGCGGGCGCGGGCCGACGGCCCGCGGGGCGCCGGCGGCCGGGATCGCCGGGGCGCCGCCCGCGGGCAACGGGCTCAGTAGCGCGGCCTGTTGAACCAGTGGCCGGCCTGCGACATCGAGCAGAAGATGATCGTGAGGACGGCGGTGGCGAGCCACAGCAGGGCGATGACCATGGAGCCGCCGGCGCTGCTCTCGTCGGAGCCGATGGAGCCGAAGAAGGCGAGCATCGCCACGATGGTGTTGAGCGTCGCCCCGATGATCGCGGTGACCCGGGTGCCGGTCGCGCCCTTGCCGAACATCGAGGCGGGCACGATGTGCAGGGTGGCCATGCCGCCGAAGACGACGAAGCCGATCAGCGCGGCACCGAGCGCGCCGGCTCCGACGCTGTTGGCCACCGGCACGTCCCTGATCATGCTGTTCGCGGCCAGCCCGCCGATGAGCATCAGGACCGCCAGCAGCCCCCACAGGGAGCCGGCTATGAACAGCAGCACCCGCGCGGTGACGACCTGGCCCGGCATGGAGACGAACGGCTGCTGCATCGGACCGCCCGGGTAGGCGGGCATACCGGCCTGCGGGTAGCCGTAGCCCGGAGCGCCCTGCTGCGGGTAGCCGTACGGGGCACCGCCCTGCGGGGGCGCGTACGGGTTGTGCGGGTCGGGACCCGGGCTGCCGGGGGGCGGTGGGTAGCTCACGGACTGTTCCTCCGAGCGGTGTTGGGGACGGGCGGGCCGTGGGACTCGGGGGAAACCTCGCCCCTGCCCCTCGTGCAGATGCCGCCTTCCCCCGGTGGCGCCGTACCGCCGGCCCTCCCTTGTCATGCCCGGCGCCGTCGACCCATGGTGGTCGCCGCCCTGTGCCCTGTCCAGCCGGGTCGGCGGACTGTGGTGAATCCGAGACTCCGCAGCGCAGGGCCCTCGTGCCGGGCCTCAGCCGCCCGTCGGACCGTCCGGCGGCGCCAATTCACCGTCCAGCGCCCCGAGATGCTCCTCGCGCACCAGATCGAACCGGAGCGCCAGCTCGGCCAGCCAGCCGCTCCGGCCCGCCTCGTCCCCTTCGCGCGGCGGAGGAGCGCCCGGCATCCGCAGCCGCAGCTTCAGCGCCAGGTAGTCCAGGTTCCAGGTGACGGCCCGCTCGCTCACCTGCGGCCACACCCCGCGCAGCCGCCGGGCCAGCTCGCCGGGCGTCGGGACGGGCGCCGCGGCGTCGCCGCGCAGCCGCGGCTCGCACAGCGCGGCCAGGACGAGGAAGTAGCGCCGGGTGCGGTCCAGCGGGCAGGGCAGCGGCAGCGGTTCGTCCAGCCCGGGGCCGCCGGGCGGTCCGGCGGGCTCCGGCCCGTGCCCGGCCGCCGGCCCCGGGACGCGGTCGTGCCCGGGTCCCGCGGTCGCGGGCGGCGCCGCCCAGCGGGCCTCCGGGATGTCCGGCACCGTGGGACCGAACCCCCCGGCGGGGCCGGGGGGTTCGGGGTGCGCGAGGTAGTCGTGGCGGGGCGCCAGCACATCGAAGCCTGCTCTGCGGTCGCTCTCGCACAGGATGACCCGGGCGAACTCGAAGGGAACGGGCGCATCGGCCCTTCCCGGTGCGACCCGGATGCGCTCCCCGGCGCTCTCCGGGTTCTCCACCACATAGGTCAGGGCGCTGCTGAAGTTCGTCAGCACCCAGAAGGCGCCCGTCGCGGTCAGCTCGCCGGCCGCGCGCGGGACGGAGGAGTGCGGGACGCTCAGCCCGGCACCTGCCGGGAGCGTCCTGCCGAAGCGCAGCGTCTGTCCGGGCTCCAGCCGGTGCTCACCGGCCGGGCTGCGGGCACCGTCCGGGATGATGATCACGCTGAACACCCTCAGAAGACTATGACGGTGTGTGGCGTATCACAACGGAGCGTAGGGGTATCAGGGGTGCACACGCCTGTTCGGAAAGGTCGTCCGTGCGGCCGTCCGGTGATCGACGCGGGACCGCTTCCGCCCGGCGGCGGCACCCCTGGCCTGCGGGCGGCCGGCAGCCGACTGGTAACGGCGGCGCCGCATCCGCGAGGATGGGCGCATGACCGCCCAGATTCTCGACGGCAAGGCCACCGCAGCCGCCATCAAGACCGACCTCACCGCGCGAGTCGAGGCCCTCAAGGCCCGGGGGGTCACACCCGGGCTCGGCACCCTGCTCGTCGGGGACGACGTCGGCAGCCAGAAGTACGTCGCCGGCAAGCACCGCGACAGCCGGCAGATCGGCATCAACTCCCTCCAGCGCGAACTGCCCGCCACCGCGACGCAGGAGGAGATCGAGGCCGTCGTCCGCGAGCTGAACGAGGACCCGGCCTGCACCGGCTACATCGTCCAGCTGCCGCTGCCCCGCGGTATCGACACCCACCGCGTGCTGGAGCTGATGGATCCGGACAAGGACGCGGACGGCCTGCACCCCACCAACCTCGGCCGCCTCGTGCTGGGGCAGCCCGGTCCGCTGCCGTGCACGCCCGAGGGCATCATCGTGTTGCTGCGCCGCTACGGCGTCGAGTTGAACGGCGCGCACGTGGTCGTCGTGGGCCGCGGGGTCACCGCCGGCCGGCCGCTGCCGCTGCTGCTGACCCGGCGCAGCGAGAACGCCACGGTCACCCAGTGCCACACCGGCACCCGCGATCTGCCCGCCCTGCTGCGGCAGGCCGACATCGTCGTCGCGGCGGCCGGCGTCCCGCATCTGATCAAGCCGGAGGATGTGCGGCCGGGCGCCGCCGTGCTGGACGTGGGCGTCAGCCGGGACGAGAACGGCAAGATCGTCGGCGATGTGCACCCCGGTGTGCACGAGGTGGCCGGCTGGATCTCCCCCAACCCGGGCGGCGTCGGGCCGATGACCCGGGCGCAGCTGCTCGTCAACGTCGTCGCCGCCGCCGAGCGCGGCGCCGCCTGAGCCGCGGTGGGCACCACGAACGCGAGGAACCGGAAGCGGAGAGGACGGAGATGGGCGCAGTGAAGCGCGGCACCCCGGGAGGGACACGCACCAGGAGCCGCCGCTTCCCGGTGCTGACCCGGGACACGGCCCGCCCCGAGGGCGGCGGCCGGGCCATGAGCGGGGAGCACGCGGCGCCGTACCGGCAGTGGCCGCTGCTCGCCGTGTGCGCGGGCGTGCTCGTCGGACTGCTGGTGACGATCGGCCAGTTCCGGGCCGGGACGCTGATCATCGCCGCGGCCCTGCTGGCCGGTGCGGGCATGCGCTGGTGGCTGCCGGAGGTCGGCATGCTCGCGGTGCGCTCCCGCTACACGGACGTCGTCACCTACGGCGTGCTCGGCGTCGCGATCGCGCTGCTGGCGATGATGGCCCAGCCCGGGCCCTGGATCACCATCCCGTTCCTGGGCCGGGCCGTGCACTTCTCCGTCGGGTAGCCCGGTCCGGGCCGCCGGGGGGCGCTCGGTCCGCTCCTTCGGGGGCCCGGTCCGTCGGGTGGCCCGGGCCGGTCCGTCGGGGGCCCGGACCGCTCCTTCGGGTGGCCCGGTCCGGTCGGCGGGTGGCCCGGTCCGCCCGGCGGCTCCGTCCGCCCGGCGGCTCCGTCCGCCCGGCAGCTCCGTCCGCCCGGCGGCTCCGTCCGCCCGGCAGCTCCGTCCGCCGGGCGGCTCCGCTCCTGCGCTCGCGCGTCTCCGGGCACCCGCGCTTCCCGCATCCCCGTGCTCCCGGCGCTCCCGCGCTCCCGGCCGCTCCTCTGCTTCCCGCGCTCCCTGTGCACCCGGCGCTCCCCGCGTTCCCTGCGCGCCCGGCGCTCCCTGCGGGACGGCGGCCCGTCCTACCCCGTGTCAGGACGGACCGCCGCCGTGGGCACCGCACCGCCCGCGGGATGCCCGGCGGGCGGTGCGGGCCCGGCGAGATTCACCGACCGTCGACGCGTGGGGCAAGGATCCGCCTGACGCTGTGGCGGGCCGGTGACCGTTCCGCTACGCAGGGCGGGAAGTGTCGCGGAACCGTCAGCGCGGTGTACCGGCAGCCCGGCGAACGATCCGGCACCCGAGAAGCGCACGGCTGTTCCCCCGCGAAGGATGTGTCCGCTGTGCTGGCAAACTAGGGAGGCGTCGTGAACGACGGGTGCGCACCGGCGGGAGCTCGGGGCCGGAACGCCCCCGTGCGCCCCGCATTCCGGAACTGACAACCTGGCTGTCTGCATCCCCCTGGGTAGCCGGTCCCCGGTCCGGGGGGCCGCGGCGCGGTACGGGGGACGTCAGCACAGTCGGGGGGACAAGGGGGAGGCCATGCCTCGTTGGAAGGCGCTGCCGGACGAACTCGATCCGCAGATCAAGGAGTTCACGAGCCAGCTGCGTCGGCTCGTCGACCGCAGCGGTATGAGCATCGCCACCGTCGCCGACCGCACCGGCTACAGCAAGTCGTCGTGGGAGCGGTATCTCAACGGACGGCTGCTGCCGCCGCGCGGCGCCACCCAGGCGCTGGCCGAGGTCACCGGCACGGAGGTGCGCCACCTCGGCACGATGTGGGAGCTGGCCGAACGCGCCTGGAGCCGCAGCGAGATGCGGCACGACGTCACGATGGAGGCCATCCAGGTCGCCCAGGCCCGCGCGGCACTGGGCGTCGACGAGGACGAGAGCGCCAAGGGCCGCAAGCGGCGCAGAGGCAAGGGCGCCGCGCCCTCCACCGCCACCCCCGGCACGGCGGCCCCCGCGCCGGCCTCTCCCTCCGCGGGCTCCTCCCCCTCGCACGCCCCGTCCCAGGAGAAGAGCACACCGGACGACGGCACGCAGGTGCTGCGACGCACCGCCCCGGCACCCTCGGACCGCACGGCCCAGCTGCGCAGCCAGCTCGGCGGCACACCGACCGTCGCCCGGCCCGGGCAGCAGCGCGTCGACGTCTCGGCCTGGGGCGCCAAGCAGGACGCCCAGGCGCCCGCCACCGCAGCGCCGCCGACGGCCGCGATGTCGGCCACCACCGTCCAGCCGTCCGCCGCTTCCCCCGCGGCGGCCGGGCAGGGCGCGCCCCCCGGGAGCGGCGGGGGCGGTGACGGCGGCAGGAGCACCAAGAGCCCGGGGCGCCGCCGGACGACGATGTTCCTCGCGGGGCTCGTGGGCGCGCTCGTCGTGATCGCGGGCGCGGTGCTCTTCCTCGACCTCGGCGGCGGCGACGACGCCTCGGCCAAGCCGTCGCCCTCGCCCACGCAGAAGCACCGCGATCTGCCGGCGGGTGTGAAGTGCTCCGGCTCCGACTGCTCGGGCAAGGACCCGGAGGCCATGGGCTGCGGCGGGCAGCACGCCGCCACCAGCAGCTCCGGCTGGGTCGGCCCGTCCTTCGTCGAGGTCCGCTACAGCAAGGTGTGCAAGGCGTCCTGGGCCCGGATCACCAGCGCCACCACCGACGACGCGCTGCGCATCACCGGCCCCGACGGGCAGTCCGAGCGCGACGCGGTCGGCACGACGAACGACGCCTACACGCCGATGGTCGCCGTGCGCGGCCCGGACGACGCGCGGGCCTGCGCCACGCTCAAGGCCGGCGGCAAGGGCTGCACCGTCCCCGGCAGGATCGCCCGCTGACGCCGCCGGTCCCGCACCGCGCCCGTCCCGCGGCGTCCCTCGGCGGTCCGCTGCCGAACTCGCGTGCCCCCGGTGTCGCCTTCCGGCGACCCGGGGGCGAGCCGTGTGCCGGGTCGGATAGCCTGGCCACGGGTCTCTTGACGTAGAGAGACTTCGGCCACCCGCCAGCCACGTCAGGTACTACGGAGAACGCCATGACCCGCACTCCCGTGAACGTCACCGTCACCGGCGCAGCCGGCCAGATCGGCTACGCGCTGCTCTTCCGGATCGCCTCCGGCCAACTGCTGGGCGCCGATGTGCCGGTCAGGCTGCGCCTGCTGGAGATCACTCCGGCGCTGAAGGCCGCCGAGGGCACCGCCATGGAGCTGGACGACTGCGCCTTCCCGCTGCTGAAGGGCATCGACATCAGCGACGACCCGAACGTCGCCTTCGACGGTGCGAACGTCGCCCTGCTCGTCGGCGCCCGCCCCCGCACCAAGGGCATGGAGCGCGGTGACCTGCTGGAGGCGAACGGCGGCATCTTCAAGCCGCAGGGCAAGGCCATCAACGACCACGCGGCCGACGACATCAAGGTGCTGGTCGTCGGCAACCCGGCCAACACCAACGCGCTCATCGCGCAGGCCGCGGCGCCGGACGTGCCCGCCGAGCGGTTCACCGCCATGACCCGCCTCGACCACAACCGTGCGCTGACCCAGCTGGCGAAGAAGACCGGTTCGGACGTCGACCAGATCAAGAAGCTGACGATCTGGGGCAACCACTCCGCCACCCAGTACCCCGACATCTTCCACGCCGAGATCGCCGGCCGGAACGCCGCGCAGGTCGTCGACGACGAGAAGTGGCTGGCCGACGAGTTCATCCCGACGGTCGCCAAGCGCGGCGCCGCCATCATCGAGGCCCGCGGCGCCTCCTCGGCCGCGTCCGCCGCGAACGCCGCCATCGACCACGTCCACACCTGGGTCAACGGCACCGCCGACGGCGACTGGACCTCGATGGGCATCCCCTCCGACGGCTCCTACGGCGTGCCCGAGGGCATCATCTCCTCCTTCCCGGTCACCACGAAGGACGGCAAGTACGAGATCGTGCAGGGCCTGGAGATCAACGAGTTCTCCCGCACCCGGATCGACGCCTCCGTCAAGGAGCTGACCGACGAGCGCGACGCGGTCCGCGGCCTCGGCCTCATCTGAGCCGCACGGCCACCGCACACCGAAAGGGCCGGTACGGAACCCGCGTTCCGTACCGGCCCTTCGCGCTGTCGTGGGGACGCAGCCGTGCTGTCGTGGGCGCCGGACGTCTGCTCAGCCGTTCTCGCCCCGCGGTTTCTCCTCCTGCGCCGCCTGCTGCGGCTCCCGCTCCGGGCCCTCGTGCTGCGGCTCGCCCTGCTGCGGCGCGTCCTGCTCGGCGTCCTGCTTCGCCGTCCGTCCGGGCTCGACGGGGAAGTCCTTCGTCTCCAGCACCAGACCGACGACGGTGCCCGTCAGATCGACCGGCTCGCCGTACTCCACCGTGCAGTCCTGCTTGTACTCGCGCCCCTGCGGCCGGGTGAACACCCGGCACCTGCGCAGATAGGGGTCGGCGACGACGTACACCGGGACACCGGCCTGCGCGTAGGCGTTCATCTTGGGGCCGTAGTCGTTGTGCGCGGTGCCGCGCGAGATGACCTCGGCGACGAACTCGACGTCCCGCGCCCGCCACCGGCCGAGCCCGTCCTTGCGGGCGCCCCGGCTCAGCAGCGCCACGTCCGGTGCGAAGCCGTTCCTGTGGCCGGGGAAGTCGATACGGACGTCGGACAGTACGTTGACGTCCATCCCGAATCGGTCCTCCACGGCCCGGATGATCCGACGGATCGTCTGCCAGTGTGTGTCCCGCTGCGGCGTCATGAAGACGGTCCCCTCGACAATCTCGACCTTGTAGCCGTCGGGGACGGGCATGTGCTCCAGCAGCTCGAACAGCTCGTCGAGGTCGGGCTCGTCGCTGTTCGCCATCCTGCTCTCGATCCGCTCAGGTGCGATGGTCACGGTGCGCTCCTCCCCACTGCCGCGCGTCCGGCGCATGCAGCCGCATAGGTCAACGATACGCAGCCGGACGGAGATACGAGGGAGCGCTGCGCGAGGGATTGATCGGAGCTGTGGGGGAGGGGGCGGCTCGGGTGGTCGGGTTCGGGTGCAAGAAATTGCGTGGTTTCCGGCTCTTGATGGCGTCAACTGGCGCCAGTACCTTCTGCGTTCAGGAGTGAAGCTCTCATTCATGTAGTCGAACCTCCCCAGACATCGGATATCTGAGGCTGAACGGCACGTCCCCGAACCCCTTTTTCCGGAGGACCGCGTGCACTTCTCCAGGGCAGGAACAGGCAGCAGCAGACGCATCCGGCCGGTACGGCGCAGGCTGCGCGGGGCGCTCGTGGCCGTGCTCGCCGCCGCGGTGGGCGCGACCCCCGTGGCGGCGGGCGCGGCGGACACCTCCCGCGCCCCGCGCGGAAGCGGCACGGACGCCTTCGTCGTCCACGCGGCGCCCGACGGACGGGGCGCGGCGTGCACCGCCGAGGCCCCGTGCGGGCTGACCGCCGCGCGGGACGCGGCCCGGGAGCACACGGCGGACGGCGATGTCACCGTTCTGCTCGGCGGCGGAAGCTACCGGCTGACCGGGCCGCTGAAGCTGACCGCACGGGACGGCGGGCGCGCGGGCCACCGGGTGACCTGGCGCGCCGCGCCCGGCGAGCGGCCCGTGCTGGACGGCGGGGTGCGGGTCACCGGCTGGGAGCGCAGCGGGAAGCGGGCCCGGGGCCGGGAGGTCTGGCAGGCGCGGGTGCCGGAGAAGCTGGCCGCGCGGCAGATCTATGTCGACGGGAAGCGTGCCGTGCGGGCCCGCAGCGGGCGGTGCGCGAAGGACGCGTGCAAGGTCACGGCGGACGGGCTGACCGGGGTCGACGCGGCCCTGCCCGGCCTGGACGACTTCGCGCACCCGGAGGATCTGGAGGCCGTCACCCATGTGCAGTGGCGGGAGTTCCGCTGCGGCGTGGCGAAGGCGGACGGCGCGTCGGTGCGTCTGGACAAGCCGTGCTGGGACAACCAGGCGCTGAAGACCGAGACCGGCTGGGAGACGGCGGCGCCGGTCAGCGACCGCTACGACGGCATCGACTGGTTCGAGGGCGCGTACGAACTCCTGGGCACGCCGGGGCAGTTCCATCTGGACCGGCGCGCGGACACCCTGTACTACGTCCCGCGCGCGGGTGAGGACATGGCGCACGCCGATGTCCGCGCGCCCGTCGCGCGGCAACTGCTCACCGTCACGGGCACGGTGGACCAACCGGTACGGAACCTCACCTTCGAGGGGATCGGCTTCGCGCACACGGCCTGGAACCGGACCGACGGGCCGGACGGCTATGTCGCCGGGCAGGCCGGGCACCACGTCCAGGGGGCGCCCACCGGTATGCAGCCGGGGGACGGCGAGCAGTACGCGCGCATCCCCTCGGCCGTGCAGGTCACCGCAGGGCGGAACATCGTCTTCCGGAAGGGGAGTTGGCGGCATCTCGGAGCCGGCGGGATCGATCTGTCGGGCGGCACCGACGACAGCACCGTCGAACGGAGCACGTTCACCGATCTGTCCGGCGGCGGCGTCTTCGTCGGTGACACCGTCGCCCGGCCGAAGGACCCGCGCACCCGCTCCCGCGACAACGTCGTGCGGCGGAACGAGTTCACGCACGTCGCCCGCGAGTACCGGGACAACGTCGGCATCTTCGGCGGCTACAACGACGGCCTCGCGATCGACCACAACACCGTCAGCCAGCTGCCCTACACCGCGATCTCCGTCGGCTGGGGCTGGAACCACGTCGGCGAGGAGGACGTCCAGCGCGACGTCGTCGTCTCGCACAACCGGATCCACGACCACATGCGCACCCTGCGCGACGGCGCCGCGATCTACACCCAGGGCCAGTCGCCCGGTTCGAAGGTGTACGCCAACTCCATCGACACCGCGCAGGCGGCCACCGGGAACGGCATCTACCACGACGAGCGCAGCCGGCACTGGACGACCACGAAGAACGTCGTGTGGCACATCACCGACCACGACCTGGAGAAGACCGACGTCAAATGGCTGTCCGCCTGGGCCTCCTGGGGCGGCTGGAACATCGCGAAGGACAACTGGACCGACGACCCCCGGCCCGGCAAGTCCGGCTCCGACAAGAACATCTTCGAGCCCAACCATCTCGGCTTGAAAACGCTCCCCGCCGCCGCCCGCAGGGTGGTGCGCGCAGCCGGGCACGACGCGCCCGAGGCGGACCGCAGCGTGCGGTTCATCAGCCCGCGCCCCGGCAGCGCCACCGTGCGCGGCACCACCGACATCGAGGTCACCGCGCCCTACGACACCCGCACCGTGCGGTTCTCCGTGGACGGCGTCGCCCTCTCCGAGATGACACGGAAGTACGCGGACGGCACCGGGCGCGACGCCCTGTGGCGGGTCGCCGCCGAGGCCGACTGGCTGCCGCGCGGCACCCGCACCCTGCGCGCCGAGGCCGTCACCGGCCAGGGAACCCTCGTCGCCGAACAGCGGATCCGGGTCGGCCGCTCCGCACACGCGCGGCAGGCCGCCGCCCAACGCCCCGCCGGGAGCCGCTCCCTGAACGGTGCCTGGCGGTTCGCCGTCGAGGACGAACTCCCGGACGGCGCGCTGGAGGGCGGGACACCGCCCGCCGCACGGACGGACTTCGACGAGTCGGACATGACGCGCATCCAGGTGCCCAGCTCCTTCGGCGCCGTACGGGAGAAGTGGAACGCGCACGAGGGCCATCTCTCCGCCTACCGGCGCACGTTCGCCACCCCGCGCGGGCACGCGGCCGGGCAGGACGGAGGCCGGGACGCGGGCGGGAAAGCGGGCACGGACCGGGCCCGGAGCGGCGAGCGGCTCTCCCTCGTCGCCGAGTCCTGCTACTTCCACTGCCGCTACTTCGTCAACGGCGAGGAGGTCGGCACCTCCACCGGCGGCCATCTGCCCGAACGGCTCGACGTCACCGACGCCGTGCACAGCCGGCCCGGCAGCCGCAACCAGCTCACCGTCCTCGTCGACAACCGCAACAGCGAGACCATCAAGCCCTACGGCATCAACCAGGACCTGTACTGGAACTGGGGCGGCATCCAGCAGGAGATCCGGCTGGAGCGCACCCGGCCCGCCCAGCTCACCTCCGTCACCGCGCAGGGCGCGGCCGACGGCACCCTCCAACTGCGGGCCACCGGCGTCAACACCACCGGCGGCGAGCGGCGCGTGCCCGCGCGGGTACGGCTCACCGGGCCCGGCGGCAAGGCGACACAGCACCGGGTGACCTTCACCCTGCCGAAGGGCTCCGGCCCCGGCGGCGTCGCCGCATCCGGCGCGGAGACACTGCGCCTCGCCGACCCGCAGCTGTGGACGCTGGAGAAACCCCGGCTGTACGACGTGCGGGTCGACCCGCGGAACGGCCCCCGGCTGCACACCCGGACGGGCTTTCGCACCGTCTCCGTGCGCGGCGGCGACGTCCTGCTGAACGGACACGTCGTGCACAACCTCAAGGGCTTCAACCGGCACGCCGACTACCCCGGGCTCGGCCGCACCGACCCCGCCGGGCTCTCCCACCGGGAGCTGAAGAAGCTGCACGACGACGGGTTCCGGCTCTTCCGGCCCGGGCACTACCCGACGACGCCGGCGCTGCTGGACGCCGCCGACGAACTCGGCTTCCTCGTCGTCGAGGAGATCAACGTGACCCAGGCGGACGCCGGACAGCTCGCCTCCGCGAAGACCCGCACCTTCGCCGAGGACCGGCTGCGCCGCATGATCAGCCGGGACCGGGGACACCCCAGCGTGTTCGCCTGGAGCGTCGGCAACGAGAACCACACCCAGACCGACGCCGGGGCCGACTACGTCCGCGACCTCATCGCCTACGGCAAGAAGCGCGACGACAGCCGGCTCTACACCGAGGTCAGCGCCTGGCACACGGACGACAGGTCCTACGCCTACCAGGACATCGTCCTCGCGAACATCTACTCGGGCTGGTACTACGGCGACGCCGACGACGTGGCCTCGCTCACCGACGCCATCCAGCGCAAGGCCGGCGGCAAACCGCTCGTCGTCAGCGAGTACGGGGCCGAGGCGGTCAAGGGACGGCCCGGCACCGGCAAGGGCACCGAGGAGTACCAGGCCGAACTCGTCGCCGCCTACGCCCGGCAACTCGACCACCGCCCGCACACCCTCGGCGCCATGTACTGGCCGTCCAGCGAGTTCATGCTCACCCCCGAGGGCGGCGGCGGAAACCCCGTCACCGTACGCGGCTTCCACAACAAGGGCCTGCTGACCTGGTTCCGCGAACCGAAGAAGGCGTACGGCGTACTGACAGGCACATCCTCCTGAACGGCCCGGTCGCGCGGGGCCCGGACCGATCGCCACGGGGTGGCGATCCGAAACGGGCCCCGGGCGGCGGACGGTTCGGCGTGCGCGGCCGGGTGCCGGTGGGGACGCCGTGCCGTGTTCGGTTCCGGTGGGCCGCGTAACGTTTCGCTGTATGACGTCGTCTGGCAGGGAGCGAACGGGGTGGCGGGCCGGCAGGGGGCGGGAGGCCGGTTGTGAGGCGGGGCGGGCGGTGTATCTCGTCACGGGGATTCCCGCTGCGGGGAAGTCGACCGTCGCGCAGTTGCTGGCGGAGCGGTTGCCGAGGTCGGTGCATGTGCGCGGGGACGTGTTCCGGCGGATGGTGGTCAGTGGGCGGGCGGAGATGACGGGTGAGCCCTCGGCGGAGGCCGTGGAGCAGCTCCGGCTGCGGCATCAGTTGACGGCGCAGGTCGTCGACGGCTACTTCGCGGCCGGGTTCACCGTCGTCGCGCAGGACGTCCTTCTCGGCGAGCACCTGGCGTGGACGGTCGGGCGGATCCGCAGCCGGCCGCTCCATGTGATCGCTCTGGCCCCGCGTCCGGAGGCCGTCGCCGCGCGGGACGCCGTCAGGGCCAAGACCGCCTACGACGCCTGGGAGGCGGGCCCTCTCGACCGTGTGCTGCGGGAGGAGACGCCGCGTCTCGGGCTCTGGATCGACAGCTCGGAGCAGACCGCCGAGCAGACCGTCGACGAGATCCTCGCCAAGGCGCCCGCGCAGGCGCGCATCGCCGCCCCCGGGGCCTGAGCCGTCGCGCTTGTGCTCACTGCGGCCGGGGCCGCGGGCCGATCAGTTGTTCGTAGGCGCGGCGCTTGGCCGAGACGGTCGTGGCCGCTTCGAGGTCCCGCTCCCAATCCTGCTGGATCTCCTTCAGGAAGACCCGCCAGTCGCCGCTCTCGTGGGACGCGCCCATCGCCCGCAGATCGACGAGGCGTTCGTTCTTGCCGGTGCCGCCGGAGCCGATCTTGTCGCCCTTGTGGCCGTGCAGGACGGACTCGGGGTTCGCGGTGGCCTCGGTGGAACGGAAGTCGTGCGTGTAGCCGACGGGGCTGCGGGCGTGCGGCGCGATGGTCTCGATGCCGATCTGGAGGGAGCCGTCCTTCTCCATGGTCGGACGGTGGTAGACCAGCAGGATGTGGCCGTACGAGCCGTTCGGCAGCACCATGTCGCCGTTCCAGTCCTTGGATCCGAGCCCGCCGCCGGAGATGTCGCGGCCCCACAGCTTCGGCCGGGAGGCGCCGACGGAGACCGCGTTCGTGATAGCTGCCAGGCCGCCGCCCTTCTCCTTGAAGGCGCCCTCCTCGCCGTCCTTGTTGGCGCCGATGGAGGTGCGGTGCGTGGCGAAGCCCCGCTTGGACACGTTCTCCGCGACCTCCCCCTCGGTGGCGCTCCGGGTCGCGCCCAGGAAGTGGGGCAGCCAGTAGGCGGCCTCGTCCTGCGAACTCAGCGCGGGAATACGTACGTTGACGCGCCCGCCGTGGGCCAGCGCGCGGATGATGTCCTTCTCGTGGTCCACCACATGCTTCTTCTCCTTCGCGTCGTACAGCTGGAGCCCGTGGCGCAGGACGAGCAGGATCCTGGTGAGCATCTCGCGGGCCTCGGCGTCCTTCTTGCCCGTGGCGGAGTCCGCCTTCGGGGCGGCGTCGCGGTGCCGGCGGGCGTCGGCCATGCCGTCCGGGTGGAGGGTGTCGAGGGCGGTGTCCCGGATCTGCTGGTCGCGCTCGCGCTTCAGCTCCGCGCGGGTGTCCGGCTCGGTGTTCTTCCCCTGGGTGATCATGAACCGGCCGAGTGTGTAGGCCGGGTCCGTCGGCGTGAGGGCCTGTGCACCTCTCTTGCTCGGGAGGTTGTTCTCGTACGCCACTGACGCGGTGAGCAGCCGCTTGCCCGCGGGCAGTTTCAGCCAGTCGTCGAACCGCCCGGCGGTGTACTTCTCGGCCTCCTCGTAGGTGCCGATGCCCACCGCCCGCAGCCACTTCGGTGCGCTTGTGGACAGCGACTTGATCTTCTTCAGGTCGTCTTCGCCGAACACCTCGCCGCGCATCACCCGCCGGTCCAGGGCCTTCCGCAGCCGGGCGGGCCCCTGGACCATCCACTGCTCGGGCCACCAGGTGCCGGGCGCGAAGATGTTCCGCTTGTTCTTGTCCTGGATCGCGCCTTTCGCGATCGACCTGCTGAGCTCGGCGATGAGCTCCTTGACCCCCGGGGCGGGTTCCGTCACCGGCTCGGCCGCCCCGGCGGCGGGTTCCTCGGCGGTGGCCGGCTGCTCGGTGCCGGCCCGTTGGACGGTGGCGGTCCGCTGGACGGTGGAGTGCCGGACGGTCGGCCGCCGGGCGGCGGGCCGCTGGGCGGTCGGCTGGTCGGTGGCCTCGTGCTCGGCGCGCAGCATCGCCAGCACCGCCTGGTTGCCGACGCGGGCCTGCATACCCAGCAACCCGCCGGGGAGGGGCGCGCGTTCGGCGTTCTCCCGACTGTCCGGCGCGGTGGAACGGCTCCTGTCGTGCGATCTCATCGACGCCCCTTGACCGAGAGCAGTGCAAGGAACGTAGACCGCCGGCGTCCCCACCGAAACCCCCTGCCCACCGGGGCCGGCCGGCCGACCGGCCCCGGCGCGCGGCCGACCAGGGACGTTGCATCTTCGGACATCGGCCCCGCCGGAAGATGTGCCCCGCGGGGCAGCCCTCCTGCCCCGCGGACGTGCGGCGCCTCCTGCCCCGTGGGCCCGCGGCACCTCCCGTGCCGGGCACACAGCCGAAGCCCCGTGCCCGGCTGCGGAGTTCGCCTCCCCTCTTACACGTCGCTCCACAACTCGGGGCCGTGGGCGGCGGCACGGGCGACCAGACGGGCCAGGAGTTCATCGGTGGGGCGTGGGGCGAGGCGGCGGCCGTCGCGCAGGCGGAGGGCGACCAGGCCGGCCGAGGTCTCCCGGGGGCCGAGGACGGCCTGGTAGGGGACGAGGCGTGCGGTGCGGATGCGGGCCCCCAGGCTGCCGCGGTCGGGGGCGGCGACGTCGGCGCGGAGCCCGAGTTCGGTGCAGCGCCGGACGAGGGCCTCGGCGTGGGGCAGTTCGGCGTCCGAGACGGGCAGGGCCACCAGCTGGGTCGGCGCGAGCCAGGGCGGGAAGGCGCCACCGGTCCGTTCGACGAGGTGGGCGACGGCGCGCTCGACGCTGCCGATGACGCTGCGGTGCACCATGACCGGCCGGTGCCGGGCGCCGTCGGCGCCGATGTAGTGCAGCGCGAACCGTTCCGGCTGGTGGAAGTCGATCTGGACGGTGGAGAGGGTGGACTCCCGGCCCGCGCCGTCGGCGACCTGGACATCGATCTTCGGCCCGTAGAAGGCGGCTTCGCCCTCGGCCGGCTCGTAGGGGAGCCCGCTGTGCTCCAGCACCTCGGTCAGCAGGGCGGTGGACCGCCGCCACAGTTCGGGGGCCGCGACGTACTTCCCGCCGGGCCCGGGCAGGGAGAGCCGGTAGCGGGCGGGGGTGATGCCCAGCGCCCGGTGGGCCCGGCGGATCATCTCCAGTGCGCCGCGGGCCTCGTCGGCGGCCTGCTCCAGGGTGCAGAAGACATGTGCGTCGTTGAGCTGGATGGCCCGTACGCGGTTCAGGCCGCCCAGCACGCCGGACAGCTCGAAGCGGTACATGCCGCCCAACTCGGCCATGCGGTAGGGGAGTTCGCGGTGGCTGCGGGAGCGGGACCGGAAGATCAGCGCGTGGTGCGGGCACAGGCCGGGCCGGAGCACGATCTGCTCGCCGTCCAGGTCCAGTGGCGGGAACATGTCGTCGCTGTAGTGCGACCAGTGTCCGGAGATCTCGTACAGCTCGCGCTTGCCGAGCACGGGCGAGTACACGTGCCGGTAGCTGGCGCGCCGTTCCTCGGCCCGGATGTACTCCTCCAGGGCGTGCCGGACGGTGGCGCCGTCGGGCAGCCAGTAGGGGAGTCCCGCGCCGATGAGCGGGTCGGTGCCGAACAGGCCGAGTGCGCGGCCGAGTCGGCGGTGGTCGTGCGGGGCGGTCATCGCGGTCTCCTCGCGGTGGGGCGGGGCGGGCGAGGGGTTCCCGTGACGACACGACGAAGCCCCGGGTGCTCGCCCCGGGGCTGGTCGAAAAGGCTGTCAGCGCGCCGGGATCTCGTCCGGCGTCGTCGTCAGTGCGGAGTGCTGTGCGGTGGGCATGGACGGACCCTAACCGGGGCCGGGGGCCCGGGTCGCTGGATTTTCCGGTGCGGCCCCGGGGCGCCCGCCGGGTGCGGGTCAGACGGACTCCTTCGGGGTGCTGTCCATGTGGGAGAAGGCGTCGCGGAGTTCGTCGGCCGTCATGGTGCGGTCGGCCGGCGGGGTCCGGGCGGGGACGTTCCTGTCGTAGCGGTCGAGGGTGATGCGGTCCTCGTTGCCGTCGGCGGTGCGGTCCAGCCGCAGCGGCTGGGGTTTGCCGTCGGCGGCGACCAGCATGCGGACGCGTACGTCGTCGCGGGCGCGGGTGACGGGCACCGCCTTGCGGCCGTCGACGTCGGTGACGGGGCCGCGCTTCCAGTGGGGCCCCGGGCTGTCGAGGGCGCCGGAGGCGGAGCGGAAGGCGTCGAGGTCGCAGGCGTTCGCCAGGCCCTTGCTGCCCAGTTCGTCGTCCTGCGTGGAGCCCTTGATGTAGCGGCCGCGTACCCGGTCAGCGGCCTGTGCGCCCTGCTCCTCGCCGAGCTGGGCCTTCCAGAAGGCGGCGTCGGGCTTGAGCCAGATCGTGCCGCCGCGTTTGACGATCTGCACCGATCCCTTGCGCGGAACCTGGATTTTTCCGGCGCAATTCGCCTTCTCGTCGAGGGCCAGTTTCAGCGTGAGATCCGGTGCTTTCATCTGTAGTCGGAGCGATCGTGCGGAATTCAGCTGTTTCGATGCTTTCTCCGCTATTTCCTCGCCGGACAACTCTGCGGTGTCCGCGCCGTCACGCTCGGTTCCGATGCTGGGCGGGGCGGCGTTCGCCGGCGTCACCAGCCCGCCTCCCGCCGCCGTCGTCGCAGCGCAGGCGACTGCGAGAAGTGCTGTGCGGTGCCGCTTTCGCATGTGGTGGCTCCGATCGGCCGTCGGTCACGCAGTCCGTTGCCGTACCGAGTCCCGAGCTGCCCCGTACTGACAAATGCGGACATGGGCCTACTTACCGTACGTTGCGCGCTCGGCTGTCGCACCTCGAACAGTGAGGAAGACCACTCGCCCGCGAATTCCAGACATGGTTTCGCGGAGACGGGGCAGGGTTCCGTCTTGCCATCTGCCCAGGTGCAGGGCAAAAGCCCCCAGGCGGGGGCACCGGGGACCCCCCGGAGGAAAGCAGTGCAAGGGAAGGCAGTACCCAGGTGTCCGTAACGGAAAGCATTCATATCGACGGTGAGTGGCGGACGGCCGCGGGTGGCGGGACGCGGGACGTCCTGGACCCGGCGGACGCCACCACGCTCGCCGTCGTCGCCGAGGGCGACGCGAAGGACACCGACGCAGCCATCGCCGCGGCCCGCCGCGCCTTCGACGAGGGCACCTGGCCGCACACCGCCACCGCGGAACGCGCCGCGCTGCTGCGCCGCGTGGCCGACCTGCTCCAGCGCGACCGCGAGGAGATCGCGCTGATCGAGTCCCGGGACACCGGCAAGACGCTGGAGGAGGGCCGCGTCGACGTCGACGACGTGACCGCCGCCTTCCGCTACTTCGCCGACCTCGTCGTCAACGAGACCGGCCGCGTGGTCGACGCCGGGGACCCGGACGTGCACAGCGTCGTCGTGCACGAGCCCGTGGGCGTCTGCGCGATGATCACGCCCTGGAACTATCCGCTGCTCCAGGCCAGCTGGAAGGTGGCCCCGGCGCTGGCGGCGGGCAACACCTTCGTCATCAAGCCCAGCGAAGTCACCCCGATGTCCACCGTGCACCTGGTGAAGCTGCTGGCCGAGGCGGGGCTGCCGGCAGGGGTGGCCAACCTGGTGACCGGCGCCGGCGACCCGGTCGGCGCGCGGCTGTCCGAGCACCCGGACGTCGACCTCGTGTCGTTCACCGGCGGGCTGGCCAGCGGCACCAAGGTCGCCCAGGCCGCGGCGCCCGGCGTCAAGAAGGTCGCGCTGGAGCTGGGCGGCAAGAACCCGAACGTGGTGTTCGCCGACGCCTGCGCCACCGACGAGGGCTTCGACACCGCCGTCGACCAGGCGCTGAACGCGGCCTTCATCCACAGCGGCCAGGTCTGCTCGGCCGGCGCCCGGCTGATCATCGAGGCGTCCGTCAAGGACCGCTTCGTGGCCGAACTCGCCGAGCGCGCCCGGAAGATCCGGCTGGGCCGCGGCACCGCGGACGGCGTCGAGTGCGGCCCGCTCGTCTCCCGGCAGCAGCTGGAGAAGACCGAGGGCTATGTGGCGAGCGCCCGCGAGGAGGGCGCGACGGTGGTGTGCGGCGGCGCCCGCCCCGAGCCGTCCGAGGTCCGCCCCGCCGAGGGCTACTTCTATCTGCCGACCGTGCTGGACGACTGCCACCGCGGGATGCGCGTCATCCGCGAGGAGACGTTCGGCCCGATCCTGACCGTCGAGACCTTCACGACGGAGGACGAGGCGGTCGCGCTGGCCAACGACACCGACTACGGCCTGGCCGGTGGCGTCTTCTCCGGCGACACCGCGCGTGCCCGCCGCGTCGCCGCGCGGCTGCGGCACGGCACCGTGTGGATCAACGATTTCCACCCCTACCTGCCGCAGGCCGAGTGGGGAGGCTTCGGAAAGTCCGGCGTCGGCCGGGAGCTGGGCCCGCACGGCCTGGCCGAGTACCGCGAGACCAAGCACGTCTACGAGAACCTGCGGCCCACCCCCGTCCGCTGGTTCGCCGGCTGAGCCGGCCGTGCGCGCGCGGCGGCCGGTCGACCACCGTCCGTCGCGCCGGCGGCCCCTCCGGCCGGGACCCGGGCCCGGGCCCGGACACCGCCGGGACGGATCCGTCCCGGCGGCGGCCCGCCCGTATCCCGTGAGGTCCCGTACGCCCGGCAGCCCCGCGCACCCGACCCCCACGACCCCGCACGACCCCCGAACGTCCGCGATCCTTCGCGGACGTGTGGACCCCCTCAAGGAGCAAGACCCGCATGTCCAGCCCCCAGTCCCCCTACGACTACGTGATCGTCGGCGGCGGAACGGCCGGCTCCGTGATCGCCTCGCGGCTCACCGAGGACCCGGACGTCACCGTCGCGCTGATCGAGGGCGGCCCCTCCGACATCGACCGCCCCGAGGTCCTCACGCTGCGCAAGTGGCTCGGCCTGCTCGGCGGTGAACTCGACTACGAGTACACGACGACCGAACAGCCCCGCGGCAACTCCCACATCCTGCACAGCCGGGCCAAGGTGCTGGGCGGCTGCTCCTCGCACAACACGCTCATATCCTTCAAGCCGCTGCCGTCCGACTGGGACGAGTGGGAGGCGAACGGCGCCGCCGGCTGGGGCGCCGAGGCGATGGAGCCCTACTTCGGCAAGCTGCGCAACAACATCGTGCGCGTCGCCAAGAAGGACCAGAACGCCATCGCGCAGGACTGGATCGACGCCGCCAAGGACGCCCTGGACGTGCCCGAGGTCGTCGGCTTCAACGACCGGCCGTTCGAGGAGGGCGTCGGCTTCTTCGACCTCTCCTACCACCCGGAGAACAACAAGCGCTCCTCCGCCTCCGTCGCCTACCTGCACCCGCACATCGAGGCCGGCGACCGCCCCAACCTGCACATCCTGCTGGAGACCTGGGCGTACAAGCTGGAGCTGGACGGCAAGCGCGCCACCGGCGTCCATGTGCGCCGCAAGGACGGCACCGAGCAGCTGCTGACCGCGAAGCGGGAGGTGCTGGTGTGCGCCGGCGCCGTCGACACGCCGCGGCTGCTGAACCACTCCGGCATCGGCCGCCGGCAGGACCTGGAGGCGCTGGGGATCCCGGTCGTGCACGACCTTCAGGGCGTGGGCGAGAACCTCATCGACCACCCCGAGTCGGTGATCGTGTGGGAGACCGACGGGCCGATCCCGGAGAACTCCGCGATGGACTCCGACGCCGGTCTGTTCGTCAAGCGGGACCCGGACCACAAGGGGCCCGACCTGATGTTCCACTTCTACCAGATCCCCTTCACCGACAACCCCGAGCGGCTGGGGTACGAACGCCCCGAGCACGGCGTGTCGATGACGCCGAACATCCCCAAGTCCCGCTCCCGCGGCCGCGTCTACCTCACCTCCGCCGACCCGGAGGTCAAGCCCGCCCTCGACTTCAAGTACTTCGAGGACGAGGACGACTACGACGGCCGCACCCTCGTCGACGGCATCAAGCTGGCCCGCAAGGTCGCGCAGGCCGAGCCGTTCGCCAAGTGGCTCAAGCGTGAGGTCTTCCCCGGCCCCGAGGTCACCTCCGACGAGGAGATCAGCGAACTGGTGCGCAAGGCAGCGCACACCGTCTACCACCCGGCGGGCACCTGCCGCATGGGTGCGGCGGACGACGAACTCGCCGTCGTCGACCCCGAGTTGCGTATCCGGGGACTGGAGGGCATCCGTATCGCGGACGCCTCCGTCTTCCCGACCATGCCCGCCGTCAACCCGATGATCGGCGTGCTGATGCTCGGTGAGAAGGCGGTCGATCTCATCCGGCCCGACGAGACCACGGCACCGGGAGGTGTTGCGTGATGTCCGAGACCACCGAGGCAGCCACCGCGGCGGAGCGGAACACGAGCGCGGACGAGGCGGGCAAGGCCGTCTTCTCCGTCCGCAACCTGTGGAAGGTGTTCGGCCCCAAGGCCGAACGGATCCCGCACGACGAGTCCGTGACCGGCCTGTCGCAGGCCGAGCTGCGGGAGAAGACCGGCTGCACGGCGGCCGTCCGCGACGTCTCCTTCGACGTGCGCAAAGGCGAGGTCTTCGTCGTCATGGGCCTGTCCGGCTCCGGCAAGTCCACCCTGGTGCGCTGTCTGACCCGGCTGATCGAACCCACGGCGGGCACCCTGGAGTTCAACGGTGACGACGTCATCGGCATGGACAAGGACCGGCTGCGCGAGCTGCGCCGGCACCGGGCCTCGATGGTGTTCCAGAACTTCGGCCTGCTGCCGCACCGCACCGTCGTCGACAACGTCGCCTACGGCCTGGAGATCCAGGGCGTCGGCAGGGCCGAACGCCGCGCCCGCGCCGCCGAGATGGTCACCAAGGTCGGCCTCGACGGCCTCGGCGAGCGCCGCCCCGGCCAGCTCTCCGGCGGCCAGCAGCAGCGCGTCGGCCTGGCCCGCGCCCTCGCCGTCGACCCCGAGGTCCTGCTGTTCGACGAGCCGTTCAGCGCGCTCGACCCGCTGATCCGGCGCGACATGCAGGAGGAGGTCATCCGGCTGCACAGCGAAGAGGGCCGCACGATGGTCTTCATCACCCACGACCTCAACGAGGCGCTGCGCTTGGGCGACCGCATCGCCCTGATGCGCGACGGCCAGGTCGTCCAGCTGGGCACCCCCGAGGAGATCGTCGCCAACCCCGCCGACGAGTACGTGCGCGACTTCGTCCGCGACGTCCCCCGCGAGCAGGTCATCTCGGTGCGCCGCGCGATGCGCCCCTGCAAGAAGGGCGAGGCCGACACCGGCGCCGCGCTGGAGCCCGACACCCTCGTCGTGGACGCCGTCGAGGCCGTCGCCCGCAGCGGCGAGCACTGCCGCGTCGTGGAGAACGGCCGCACCCTCGGCGTCGTCGACAACGCCCGCCTGCTGAACGTCGTCGCCGGGCTGACCGGCGAGGAGGACGGCGGCGAACAGAAGGCGGTGGCCGCCGTATGAGCAACCACCGCCTCGCCCCCGCCGCTCGGCCCGCCGCCCGCCGGACGCTCCGCCGTACCGGCCCGCGCAAGGGGCTGATATGAGCACCACCACCCTGACCCAGGGCAAGGACGGCGCCCCGGCCGCCGGCGCCGGCGAACAGCTGCGCCGCGGCCTGGCCGGGCGGCCCGCGCTGATGGCGCTGATCGTCGTCCTCGTCGCGCTCGTCGCCGGTGCCGTCGCCTTCGACGGCACCTGGCCCAAGGCCCTCACCTTCGACGTGAAGGGCCCGCTGGACGACGCCAGTAACTGGCTGACGGACAACCGCGCCACCAGCCCGCTGTTCCTGTACTTCCTGCTGCACATCTCCAACTGGTCCGAGGGCGGCGTCGACTACGTCTTCACCTTCCTCAGCAACCTGGGCTGGCTGGGCGTGACCGTGCTGGCCACCGCCGCCTCCTGGTGGGTCGCGGGCGCCGGACTGAAGGCGCGTGCACTGCGCATCGCCCTGCTGACGGCCTGCATCTTCGCCGTCTTCGGCGTGCTCGGGCTGTGGGAGTACGCGATGTCCACGCTCGCGCTGATGATCGTGGCCGTCGCCGCCTCCGCCGTCATCGGTGTGCTGCTCGGCCTGATCGCCGGGCTCAGCGACCGCGGCGACCGCATCCTGCGCCCCGTGTTCGACACCATGCAGGTCATGCCGGCCTTCGCGTATCTGCTGCCGCTGGTGCTGCTGTTCGGCATCGGCTCGCCCGCCGCGCTGGTGTCCACCGTCATCTACGCCGCGCCGCCGATGGCCCGCCTCACCTCGCTGGGCCTGCGCGGCGCCGACCCGGCCGCGCTGGAGGCGTCCCGCTCACTGGGTGCCGGCTCCTGGCAGCGGCTGTGGACGGCCCGGCTGCCGCTGGCCCGCAAGGAGATGCTGCTCGGCCTCAACCAGACGATCATGATGGCGCTGTCCATGGTCGTCATGGCATCCGTCATCGGCGCCGGCGGCCTGGGCGACAAGGTCTACCAGGCGCTCGCCAAGGACAACGTCGGCATGTCGCTGATCGCCGGTGTCTGCATCGTGCTGATCGCCATCTGGCTCGACCGCGTCACCGCCGCGGCCGGCGACCGGCTGGAGTCCTCGCCCGGCTCCGCGCCCGCGGGGGACACCGGCGCGCTGACGCTGGAGCGCCTCGGCGCCCGGCTGATCGCCGCCGCGCTGGTCGTCTTCGCCGTCGTGGCCAGCCTGCTCGGGCCGGTCGGCGAGCGCTCCTGGCCGACCGACTGGACCGCCTCGGTGTCCGCGCCGATCACCAACGCCATCAACTCCTTCACCAAGGCCATCTCCGACGGTGTGCCCGTGCTCGGCGGCACCGACGTGTGGGCCGCGCACTTCACCTCCTGGGTGCTCAACCCGATGCGGGACGCCATGCAGGCCGCGCCCTGGTGGGGTGTGCTGCTGCTGGTCGCCGTGCTGGCCTGGCTGGCCGGCTCCTGGCGGGCCGGGATGACCGGTGTGCTGTCGCTCGCCGTCATCGGCGTGCTCGGCCTGTGGGACAAGTCCATGGACACCCTGTCCCAGGTGATCGTCTCCATGGTGTGCACGCTCGTCGCGGGGCTGGTCATCGGCATCCTCGCCGCACGCTCGCGCTGGGTGATGCGGCTGATCCGGCCCGTCCTGGACGTCATGCAGACGATGCCGCAGTTCGTCTACCTGGTGCCGGTCGTGGCGCTGGTCGGCGTGGGCCGCCCCGCGGCCATCCTCGCGGCCGTCATCTACGCGCTGCCCGCCGTCATCCGCATCACGGCGCAGGGCCTGCGCACCGTCGACCCGGCCGCGCTGGAGGCGTCCCGCTCGCTGGGCGGCACCGGCTGGCAGCAACTGCGCCAGGTCCAACTGCCGCTGGCCCGCCCCTCGCTGATGCTCGCCTGCAACCAGGGTGTCGTCCTGGTGCTGGCCATCGTCGTCATCGGCGGTCTGGTGGGCGGCGGCGCGCTCGGCTACGACGTCGTCTACGGGCTCCAGAAGAGCGACCTGGGCGTCGGCCTCTCGGCCGGTGTCGCCATCGTCTGCCTGGGCCTGCTGCTCGACCGGCTGACCCAGTCCGCGGGCGCCGGCAAGCGCGGAGGTACGAAGTGAACCCCAGCATCCTCACCCGGCTGCGGGGCGCCCGGCGCTCCCGGCTGCTGAAGTCCACCCTGGCCGCGACCGGGGCGCTGGCCCTCACCCTCGGCCTGACCTCCTGCGGCAAGGCCGACCCGTACTACAGCGGGAGCCCGAACACCGTCACCCTGCCGGTGGCGGCCTGGGCCGGGTCCGAGGCGAACGTCGCGGTGGCCAAGCAGATCCTCGAAAAGCAGATGGGCTACCGGGTCAAGACGCTCCAGATGGACGAGCCCGTCATGTTCGACGCGCTCAACACCGGGCGTGCCGACGCCATGCTGGAGGACTGGCGCGGTGTGCCGAAGAAGGAGAAGAAGTACGTCGAGGAGCTGAAGACCGTCGTCAACGCCGGGGAACTCGGCGTGACCGGTCACATCGGCTGGTACGTGCCGACGTACTTCGCCAAGAAGCACCCCGAGGTGAAGGACTGGAGGAATCTTCCCAAGCTGAAGAAGTACTTCCAGACCCCGGAGAGCGGCGACAAGGGCCAACTCCTGGAGGGCTCGCCGTCGTTCAGCACCTACGACGACGCCATCATCAAGAATCTGGATCTGCCGTACAAGACGGTCTACGCCGGCAGTGAGGCCGCGCAGACCAAGGAGATCCAGAAGCGCGCCGCGAAGAAGGAGCCGTTCCTCACCTACTGGTGGATTCCGCAGTGGCTCAATTCGAAGGTGCCGATGACGGAGGTCAAGCTGCCCAAGCGCACCAAGGGGTGCGACGCGGTGGCCTCCAAGGTGGACTGCGCCTATCCGTACACGCCGCTGACGAAGTTCATGAACCGGGACTTCGCGGAGAACGGCGGAAAGGCCGCGGAATTCCTCAAGAAGATGAACTGGACGACCGAGCAGCAGACCGAGGTCGTCAAGTGGATGACCATCGACAAGATGGACACCGACGAGGCCGCGGCCAAGTGGGTCAAGGAGAACCGCGACACCTGGGAGAAGTGGCTGCCCGACAAGTGAGCCGTCACAGGCGGACCCACTGATCCGGCACAGGTGATCCGGCACAAGTGATCCGGCACAGTGAGTCGGCACAAGTGATCCGGCACAAGTGAGCCGGCCCGCAGCGGAATTCCGCGCCGGCCGCGCCGCACACACCCGCCCCCGCTCTCCGCATCCCCCTCGCGGAGGGCGGGGGCGCTGTATCTCCGGGCGGCCCGCCGCGGTGTGCATGCGGTCGCACACCGCGGTTACCCCCGGTTTCAACTCCCCCAGGAAAGCGGCGTATTACGGCCCCCGTTAGAATCGAGCCGGTCACGTTCCGAATTCCTACACCCAGGATCAGCGCGTCCCATGTCTGCGGCACCCCGCACCAGAATCCGTCCCCTGCGCATGTCCCGCCTCCTGCGCCGCTCCCGCGCGAAGACCGCCGCCCTGGCCTTCGCCCTGCTCGCACCGCTCACCCTCGGCGCGTGCGCCGGCGACCCGGGCTCCGACGAGGCCGGCACCGTCCGGCTCACCGTGCCCACCTGGACCGGCGGTGAGGCCAATGTCGCCGTCGCCGCCTACCTCCTCGAACACGAGCTGGGCTACCACGTCACCACGAAGAAGATGGAGACGGACGACGCCTGGCGGTCCGTCGGCGCCGGCAAGGCCGACGCCATCCTGGAGGACTGGGGCCACCCGCAGCTGGCCCGCCGCTACGTCTACAAGAAGAAGACGATGGTGCCCGCCGGCGACGTCGGCATCACCGGAAAGATCGGCTGGTACGTCCCCGCGTACCTCGTCGACAAGCATCCGGACATCACCGACTGGCGGAAACTCAACCGGTACGCACCGCTGCTGCGCGGCGGCAGGAGCGGCGACCGCGGCCAGCTCATCGAGGGCTCGCGCGGCTTCGTCACCCACGACGAGGCGCTCCTCAAGAACCTCCACCTCGACTACGACGCCGTCTACACCGGCTCCGAGTCCGCACAGATCGAGACCATCCAGGAGAAGGTCCGCAAGCACGAACCGTTCCTCACCTACTGGTGGCGCCCGCACTGGCTGGCCGCCGACGCCGGGCTGAAGGAGGTCCGACTCCCCGAGCACTACGCCGGCTGCGACGAGGACACCGAAGCGGTCAAGTGCGGCTACCCGTCCTCGTCGCTGAAGAAGTACCTGTCCAAGGACTTCAGCAGGAAGGGCGGCAAGGCCGCCGAGTTCCTCAAGAACTTCCAGTGGAGCGAACAGGACCAGAACGAGGTCGCGCGCATGATCGCCGAGGACGGGATGACGCCCGAGGCCGCGGCCGGCAAGTGGGTCAAGAGCAACCCCGAGACCTGGAAGGTCTGGCTGTGGGGGCTGAAGGGGGAGTAGCCCGACGGCGCCCGGCGGCGCCCGGCGGGGCCCAGCGGGGCCCGGCCGGAAGCGGGGGCTTCGCAGCGGCGGCGTCCGGGCGGCGGCGTCACGGCGTCGGCGTCACGGCGTCGGTTGCGAGGCGTCGCCTCCGGTGTGGTGGGTCCGCGGTGGTGGCTTCGGGGTGGTGGCTCCGAAGCGATGGCTCCGAGCGGTGGCATCGAAGCAGCGTCGTCCAGGCGGCGGCTCCGAGGTTGCGGCTTCGACGTGGTGGCTTCGAGGTGTCGGCTCCGAGGCGTTGGCTTCGGGACAGCGATTTCGACGTGATGGCTGCGAGGTGTCGGCTCCGACGTTGGTGGCCTCGAAGTGGCGGCTTCAAGGTGTCGGCTTCGAGGCAGCGGCTCCGACGCGGGGCCCCAGCAGGGTGGCGTTGGCGTGACGGTCTCGACGTGACGGCCCGGAGGCGACGGTCTCGACATGACGGCCTCGGCGTGACGGCCTCGGCATGGCGGTCTCGACGCGACGGCCTGGACGTGGCGGCTCCCCACCCCGGCTTCGTGGCCGGGCCGTGACCGGGGCACTGTGGGCCCGTGGCCCCCTCCGGGCAGAATTGCGCTGTGACCCAGCCCGATTCGTCTCCCCACGTCCCGCCTGCCCGTAAAGCGCCCGCCCTCGCCAAGGGCCGGGGGCGGCACCGGGCACCGCGCGGGACCCGGCAGGGAGGCGGCCGAAGACGAGCCGCGCTGCCCGCCGTGCTGGTCACGGCCTGCGCCGCCGTCCTGGCCGTCCTCGCCCTGTACGGCACGGACCTCGCCACCGACAGCACGCACGATCTGCACATACCCGGCGGCGGAAGCACGACCCTGCTGCGCTCCGTCCTCTTCGTCGCGCTGTGCATCCAGCTCGGCGAGATCGCCGGACGCCGCCTCGCCCGGGACGTCGCCGCGTCCCTGCCCGGCGGGCCCGCCACCCCCGGCGTCGCCGACCCCTCCGGCAACGGACCGCGCCAGCCCCGCGAATGGGCCGCCGGCGCCGCCTTCGCCGGAATGATCGCCGCGCTCGGCCTCGCCTCCATGGCCGCCGCCGGCGACGGCACCCTGACCGCCGGGCTCCCCGAACTCAGCGAGATCTACGCCACCCGCGACGGTCTGCTGGCCTTCCTGGAGGCCAACGGCTTCCTCCTCGCGGCCCTGTGCGTGTTCCTCGGCCGTCCCGTGTGGGCCGCCGTCCCCCTGGCCGGAGTCGTCCTCGGCGAGGCACTGCGCGCCCACCCCGAGGCGGACACCCCCGCCATCGGCGTCTGCCTTACCCTCGTCCACCTCACCTCGACCGTGCTGTGGACCGGCGGACTCATCCACGCCCTGCGCACCATGCGCGCCTGGCACGGTCAGCCGGGCGCCGCCCGCGCCCTGCTGGCCGCCTACGCGAAGCGCGCCTTCTGGCTGTTCCTCGCCATCTGCGTCACCGGCACCTTCAGCACCCTGCGCCGCCTCCCGCTGGACGCCGCCCTCTCCTCCGCCTACGGGCGCACCCTGCTCGTCAAACTCGCCGTCGTCGCCCTCGTCGCCGTCTGCGCCCTCGTGGCCCGCCGCGTCCTGATGCGCGACCGCACCCGCCTCACCTACACCGAGGTCCTCCGCCCCACCGCCTGGGAACTGGCCTTCCTCAGCGCGGTCCTGGTCCTCTCGGCCCTGCTGACCGTGGCACCGGTACCGCCTCGGACGTGATGCCACCGGGGCGGACGGGCACCGGTTGCGCTACTCCTCGGCGCTGCGCGCTGCGTTGCACGACCGACGACTTCGCCGCCCAGTGCGCCAAGTCGAGCAGCAGGACGTCATGGAGGTCCGCACCCGCCCAGGGCCGGGCCTCTCCGATCTTCCGGTACCCCCACGACCGGTACGCGGCCAGGGCTGCCTTGCCCTCCGGGTGGACGTTCAGCAACACGCGCTCGGCCTCCAGACCGCCGAGCAGCGTCCCGTGCAGCCGACGCGCGACGCCGCGCCCTCGCCATCCGGCACGCACGGCAAGCTCCATGAGGCCGAAGGTCCGGCGCCCGTCCTCGCGCCGCATCTCCTCGGGCACGGGCTTGGTGAGCCGGTCCCACCAGCCCGTGCGGGGACCGAGAGGGTAGCCGTACGCCATGCCGACGGCCTCGCCGCCCGCCGCGCGGGCCAGCGCGGCGTGGAAGCCCTCTTTGCGGGTCTGCGAGCGGAAGCGCCGGAAGGCGGCTGCGGCGTCCTCCTCGGTCTCGGAGTACGGCGGCTCGGCGAACACCTCGGCATAGACCTGCCGGAACGCCCCCTCGGCCCGCGCCGCGCCCACCCCGTCCAGGAACTCGACCTCGAAGCCCGACCGCTGCGTCATGTCCTGCCTTTCTGGACGGTCCCGGACGCCCTCCAGTGTCGGTCCTGGTCCTCTCGGCCCTGCTGACCGTGGCACCGGTACCGCCTCGGACGTGATGCCACCGGGGCGCCTCGTCACCCGCCGGGCGGGAGCATGTGCCGATCTGCCCCGTCTCGTAGGGGCGCTCGCGGAATCGGACGCGGCCGAGGCGGAGCCCACGCGGGCGCCGTTGGGCGGGCCGGGGTCATCGGCAGGGGATGTGCGGGCGGGCCGGGACGGAGCGCAGGACGTGCAGGAAGCCGCCCGCCCGCTCGACGGTGCGTGCGACGTCGTCGTACTCCTGCGGAACGGTCGAGATCATCGAGCGCAGGGGCGTGAGCACCGCGCTCGCTTCCTCCTGCTCGACCAACTCGACGGCGCGCGCTCGCTGAGCGTGCTCGGATCCCCCGTGCCTCGCCGGGCGTCGAGCGCGCTGTCGTGCACCGCGTCGGAAAGCCGCCGAACAGCGGCCCTGGTGTCCCTGCTCATGCCTCGGCGCGGTGCCTGCTGGCCCAGGATCACGCCCACGTCCGTACACAGCGCGGCGGCGAGCTTGAGCAGGGAGCCGACGGACAGCTCGCCGCGGTCCTGCTCGGCCTTCTGGACCAACGCGTAACTGACGCCCGCCGCTTCGGCCAGGCCCTGCTGCGTCAGATCGGAGCCCCGCAGGGCCTTGATGCGCCTACCGGTGGTCAGATCGGCCCAGTTACTCACGGGTGTACCTCAACGGGGTCTCGGGCGTGGGGCGTTGCCTCCGATGGTAGGGCCGCGGGGGCGAGACGTCCGCTGGCGGACGGACCGAGAGGTGTGGGGGCCTGACACTCTGACCGGACGCGGGCCGCGAGCCAGGAGGACGCCACCGTGGTCCGCGCGATGAGCGTCCGGATGTGCCGCACGACCGAGTCCGGGGCGCCGTCGCACGGCGCGGGGCGGTTCACCCGTGTTCCCTCTCGTGCTCCCGCCACAGCCCCAGCGCGAAGCCCATCAACATGCCCCGCTTCGGCGCACCTTCGGGCATCCGTCGATAGCCGACATAGAGCTTCGACAGGTACTCGCACTGGGAACAGCCCCGTGTCATCTCGGGAAGGACGAGCCCTTCCGGCAGGGCAAACGGGACGACGTGGAGCCGTCGGGTCCGGGGCACGGTCCCTTCCATGTCGTCCTGGAAGGGCGATCGCGTACGCGGCTTCATGGCTGCCTGGCTCCTTCAGCTGACAGGTGGTCCACGCCCCGGCCGTCACGCCGTGCGGGGGGTTCTTGGCGTGCTGAACGACAGTCTTGCTCCGCCGGGCGAGCGCGGCTGGTGACCGGGCGGTGACTCCGTGGTGACGGTTACTCTTGGCGCATGGGGCACGCCGAGGAGTTCGTGGAGCGCGTCCGGGAGGCGTTGCAGGACCGACGTATGTCCATCCGTTCTGCCTCACGCGCACTCAGTTACGACCACGCGTATCTCTCCCGCGTCCTGGCCGGGAAACAGGAGCCTTCCCCCGAGCTGACAGACCGACTGCGCCGGTTGCTGCGGCTCGGAGAGGACGACCTTCCGGCTGGAAGAGCGCCGGCGCCCCCGGCGTCCGTAGCGGATTTCCTTCCGGCCGGCGACCCCTTGGCGCCCCTGGACGTTCGAACCGGTCGCCGCATCGGGACGAATGCCGTGTCCGCCCTGTCCCAGCGGGTCCACGCTCTCCGCTTGGCGGACGACGTGGTCTACGGGCACGACTTGATCGGCCCGGCCCTCCGAGAACTCCGGGGAGCCGTCCGCCTGTACCGGGAGAGCACACACACGGAGGACGTGGGCCGTGAACTCCTGCGCGTCATCGGAGAACTGGGCCAGATCGCCGGCTGGGTGGCGAGTGACGCCGGACGGTACGACGAAGCGGAGCGCATCTACCGCCTGGGGCTGTCCGCCGCACACACAGCCGGGGACGCAACGCTGGCCAGTCAGCTTCTGGGCTCTCTGGCCTACCAACTCAGCAACACGGGCCAGGAGTCGGCTGCCAGGGAGATGGCCTTGGCCGCCCTGGACGGTGCCCCGGGCGCTCCACCTCGGGCCCGCGCCCTCAACTTCGACCGCGTGGCGTGGGCCTACGCCATGACGGGTCAGGCGCAATCCGCCATGCGCGCGGTGGGGGATGCCGGGGAGGCCCTGGCGGGGCACGGCGGAGAGAGCGAGCCGAGCTGGTTGTACTGGGTCGACGCCGGGGAGCTGGAGGTCATGGAGGCCCGGGTCCACACGGAACTCCATCGCCCGCTCAGGGCCGTGCCGCTCCTCCGCCGGGTTCTCGACCAGTACGACACCACACACACCCGCGAACTGGCGCTGTACTCCTCCTGGCTGGCCATGGCGCTGGCCGACGCCAACGAACCGGAGGAGGCAGCCGCGACGACTCAGCGCGTCATCACTCTCTCGTCCGCCGGGTCGTCGGAGCGCGCCGCTCTGCGGTCCTCTGCTCTCCTCCACCGGCTGGAGAAGTTCCGCGACGTGCCGGAGGTCGCGGCGCTCCTGGCAGAGCACCGGGTGGCGTGATCACTCCGGGGGCGGTGAAGAGCCTGCCTTGACGAGGGGAGACGGCTCGGGGACCCGGCGGGCTCCGCGGTGTCCACCGCAGGGGCGGGCCCGCTCAGGAAGTGCGACGGTCGTGAACCGGGTCTCACTGATCGCTGAGCCCCTGCTTGATCACACCCCCGGAAAGGACCGTCCCCGCCCCATGACCGGACCACCCCCCCGCGTGCACGAACTCCACCTCTACCGCCGGTACTTCGGCCTCGTCGCCGCGGGCAGGAAGACGATCGAGGGGCGGGTCAAGTACCCGCGTCTCGCCGGTCTCGTCGCAGGGGATGTGATCCGGTTCCGGACCAAGGGGACGGAGGAGACCGTCGATGTGCGCGTGGCCCGGGTCGGCGAGTATCCGTCGTTCGAGGCGCTGCTCGACGGCGAGGGGCCCGAGAACGTCAATCCGACGGCGTCCCGTGCGCAGCAGCTCGCGCAGATCCGGGAGATCCACGGTCCCGAGAAGGAAGCACTCGGTGTCCTCGCGATCGGTATCGAGCTGCCGGTGCCCTGACCTTCGCCTGAAGGCGCGTCCCCGAACCGCCGGTCGCCTCGTGCTCAACCCCCCGTCAGGGCCCCCTTCACCAGCTTGCCCGTGGCCGTGCGGGGCAGTGTGGGGACGAAGTCGACGGACTTGGGGGCCTTGTAGTGGGCCATGCGGGTGCGGACGGAGGTGATGATGTCGTCGGCGAGTGCGGGGGAGGGGGTGTGGCCGTCGCGGAGTTGGACGACGGCTTTCACCTGCTGGCCCATCTCCGGGTCGGGCACGCCGATCACGGCGACGTCGCGCACGGCGGGGTGCAGGGCGAGCACGTTCTCTATCTCCTGCGGATAGATGTTCACCCCACCCGAGATGATCGTGAACGCCTCGCGGTCGGTGAGGAACAGATAGCCCTCGTCGTCGACGTAGCCGAGGTCGTCGACGGCGGTCCAGGACGGGTGCCGGGGGTGCCGGGAGGCGGCGGTCTTCTCCGGGTCGTTGTGGTAGCTGAACGGCGCCTCGTCGCGGGCGAAGTAGACCGTGCCGACCTCGCCGGGCGGCAGCTCGGTGCCGTCCTCGGCGCAGATCTTCACCTCGCCGAGCAGGGCCCTGCCGACCGAGCCGGGCCGCTGGGCCCACTCCGGGGAGGTGATGAGCGTGAGGCCGTTGCCCTCGGTGGAGCTGTAGTACTCCACGAGGACCGGGCCCCACCAGTCGATCATCGCCTGTTTGACGTCGGGCGGGCAGGGCGCCGCCGCGTGCACCGCGTGCCGCAGGGTGCTCACATCGGCCTTCTCCCGTACGTCGGCGGGCAGTTGGAGCATGCGGACGAAGTGGGTCGGTACCATCTGGAGGACCGTGACGCCGTGCTCCCGGATGGCGTCGAGCGCGCCCCGCGCGTCGAACTTCTCCATGAGGACGACGGTGCCGCCGTGGCTGTGGGCGACACCGCACCAGCGCAGCGGCGCCGCGTGGTAGACGGGCGCGGGGGAGAGGTAGACGTCGTCGGCGGTGAGCCCGAGGAGCTGGCCGGCGACGGCCGTCAGGGGGTCCCCGGGCTGGTCCACGTCGAAGCCGGGCAGCGGGGGTTTGACGCCCTTGGGCCGGCCCGTCGTCCCGGACGAGTAGAGCATGTCGGCGCCGCGCGGCTGCTGTTCGAGCCGCTCGGGCGCGCTGCGCAGCAGCTCGCGGTAGGAGGCGTGGCCGGGGATGTCGCCGCCGAACGCGAACCGGTGGCGGACGCCGGGCGTGGCGGGCACCAGTTCGGCCGCGAGCGGGGCCACTCCGGCGGAGGCGACGAGGACGGCCGCGCCGCTGTCCTCGACGATGTACGCCGCCTCCTGCGGCGTCAGATGGTGGTTGACGGCGGTGATGTACAGGCCGGATCGGAGCGCGGCCCAGTACACCTCGAACGCCTCGGGGACGTTGTCGGACAGGAGCGCGATCACATCCCCGGGGCGCAGGCCCGCCCGGTGCAGGGCCGCGGCCAGCCGCGCGGAGCGGTCGTCGAGTTCGGCGTAGGTGAGGGTGCGGCCCGACCCGGCCATGACGACGGCGGGCTTGTCGGGCGTGGTGGCGGCGTACGTACCCGGATACACGAGGTGGTTCCCTTCGGCGCGGCGGAGCGGGACACGGGGCGTTCGGCGGTGGGCTTCTGTGGGCTTCAGCGGGCTTCAGTGGGCCGGTGCGGTGCCGGCCGGGTCCGGGGTGCCGGCGGCGACGGGCGCGGTGGCGGGGGCGGGTGCGGTGACGGGAGCAGAGCCGGGGCCGGGGCGCTGCCGGGCGAGCCACCACCGGTCCAGGGCCTTCTCGGCACGGCGCTGTGCGGAGACCTGTGCGCTGGTGGGGGTGCGCAGCGGCGGCCGGGGCCGTCCACCGGGCGGCGGGCCCGTCAGGGCACGGTGGGCGCGCAGCAGCACCGCGAGGGCGCGGCGGGTCTGGGCCGGGTTGAGTTCGTGGCCGGCGTCCGGGAGGAAGAAGGTGCGGGCGTGCGGCACGGAGTCGTAGACCGCGCGCACATCGGTGCGCCGGATCCAGGGGTCGCCTCCGGCGTGGAAGTCGACGAACCGGGTGCGGGACGCGGTGCGCAGATCGCGGACGGTGCCGGCGGTGCCGGCCCAGTCGTCGCGGACGAGCCCTTCGACGCCGCGCAGCCGGATGTCGTGCCCGAACAGGGTGCCCACGCCGTCCAGTCCGGACGCGTCGCCCCGGTGCAGCTGCCCGACCAGGTCCCGCCCGCTGAGCAGCGCGGTGAGCGTGGCCCGCACGTCGACGACGCCGCACAGGGTGCCGACGAGCGCGAACAGGTCCGGCTCCAGCGCGGCGGCGCGCAGTGCCGCCCGGCCGGTGATGCTGGCCGTCACGGCGGTCACCCGCTGGGTTCCGCACCGGTCCCGTGCCCACCGGGCGACGTCGCACAGGTCCTCGCAGGCCCGGGTGAGGGTGAAGTCGAGGATGTCGCCGTCGCTCACTCCCACGGAGTTGGTGAGGTCGAAGCGGACGACGGTGAAGCCGTTCGCGAGCAGATGCAGCCCGGGCAGCGCCGTCCACAGCCGTGGCCGGCCCAGCCCGGCCACCACCACGGCCACCGGCGGCGGCCCGGTGCCGGCCCGGCTGCCGGAGCGGCCGTCGGCGCCGCTGTCCGTGCCGCCGTCCGCACCGCCGTCCGCACCGCCGTCTGCACCGTCGTCCGCACCGCCGCCGTCCGCCCGGCGCGCGGGCCGGGAGAGCGTGCCGCGGACGGTGGCACCGTGCCGGTTGCGGACGGTGAAGGGCTCGGTCACCGAGTCGAACGGGCCGCGGAAGGCGCCCGGCCACTCCTGCCCGGCCGGCTCGGCGCTCAGGGGTTCGTGACCAGCTGCCATCCCAGGCTCCTGTGCAGATAGATCAGGGGCGCGCCGCCCTCGGACTCCATGCGCACGACCTCGGCGACGACGAGGCTGTGGTCGCCGTGCCGGAAGACCGCCACCGGCAGGCACAGCAGATAGGCGAGCGCCTCCGGCAGCCGCGGCACCGACCCGTCCCACGACCAGTCGAGCCCGCTGAACTTGTCGTCGGCGCGGCTGGCGAAGACCTCGGCGACCTGCCGCTGCCCGGTGGTGAGCAGATGCACGCCGAGCGCGTCGGCGCGGGTGACCGGCCCGTGGGAGCGGGCCGTCACCCCGACGTTGAAGCAGACGGTGGGCGGCAGTTCGCTGAACGACGTCAGCGAGGTCACCGTGAGACCGGCCGGCCGGCCCCCGCCGTCGGCGGTCACGACCGCCACGCCGGCCGCGTGCCCGCTCATCACCTGCCGGAAGTCCGCACTGCCGGCGTTCGGTGCGCCCGCGGCCTGTGGTGCGCCCGCGGCCTGCGGCGTGCCGGCTGCCCGCGGTGTGTCCGTCGTGCCTGACGTGCCTGACGCGCCGGACGCGCCCGACGCGCCTGTCGGGCCCGTCCCGCTCGTCGTGCCGTCGGCGCTCGGCGTGTGCGGGGGGCTCGAAGTGGCGCCGCTCTCCCGGGTGTTCGGGGCGTTCGGGGCATGCGGGGCGGTGCCGCTGGTCCTGGTCGTCCTGGTGGTCCGGGAGTTCCTGGTGGTGCTGGCGGTCCGGGCGGCCGGGGAGGCCGGGCCGGCCGCGGCGGGGGGCGACCCGGCCGTCGGGTTCTGCCCCTGTCCTGAGCGCATCATCGGCACCCTTCCTGCCTGTCCCTGCTGTCGCTGGTGTGTCTCAGGCCCGGGGCGCCGGGTCGCCGGCCGGGTGCCCGCCGCTCTCGGCGAGCTCCTTCAGATCGTCCAGGTAGCCGGCGAACTGCCGGGTGGCGAACCGGGCCATGGCCTGCCCGGACCAGCCGCCGAAGCTGATCCGGGCACGTACCTCGCAGCCGTCGTCGGCGGGCGCGCAGGTGAAGACGCCCGCCATGTCGATCGGGCCGCGCAGGGAACGGAAGCCCCAGACCATCGGGCCGGTGCCGTCCGTGCCGTCCGTGCTGTCGGTGTGCTCGGTGATCTCGTACTCGGTGGTGACCGAACGGCCCATCACCCGGCGGACCTCGCGGCCCCGGCTGCCCGCCGTGCCGTCCCCGGAGACGAGGCCGTCACTCGTCAGATCCTTCTGCCACAGGGGATGCCGGTCCGGCTGCGCGATGAGCGCGAACACCTCCTGTGCGGGCAGCGCGATACGGGTCTGCACCTCGGTCGTCGCCATCTCCTCCACCCTTCTGTGCCGTCGTCTTCCCGGCGGCGGGGACGGCCGCGCGGCTGCCGCCGCCGTCCCCGCCGGTGCGGGCCGGCCGCCGCTCGCCCGGCCGCGCCCGCTCCTCCCTCCCCGGCTCCGTGCCGCCGAGCCGGCCGTCCTGCCGCCGGTCACGGGGGCTTCCCTGCTGCCCGGCCCGTCGGCCGTCCCGCTGTCCGGGCCGGGCGCCGCCCTGCTCGTAGTGCGGGCGCACGGCGGCCCAGCGGCGCAGTGCCTCGGTGCGGACCAGCGCGCCGGCCTCGCGCAGCGTCGCCCCGGCGGGGGCCGCGCCGGAGCGCAGCCGGGCGGCGATCGCGGCGGCGAACCGGTACGGGGCGATGAACCGCCGCACCGGGTAGCGCCTGCCCAGCACCTCCTGGAGCCGCAGTTTCCGGCGCTCGGAGGCGGCGATGCGCTGGAAGAAGCTGCCGAACAGCGCCGGGGAGACGCCTGCCCTGCCCATGTCCTGGGAGAGCCAGTACATGGGCGCCGCGTCCCGGTCGCGGGCGTGCCACCAGGTGCGGGTCGCGGCGTCCAGCGCCCGGTCGGACCGCCAGGCGGGCATCACCCGCGCGGTGAGCCGCTCGGCGTGCCGCATGGCGTCGCAGATGCCCTGCCCGGTGACCACGTCCTTGACGTGGCCGGCGTCGCCGAGCAGCACCCAGCCGGGGCCCGCGCTCTCCCGGAAGAAGCAGGCGTAGCGCAGCACCATCCGGGCCGCGCCGTCCGGTTCGGCGTGTGCGAGCAGGTCGGACCACTCGTGGCCGTCCCGCCCCCACGGCCGGGCCGCCCGGCGGAAGGTGCGCTCGATCTCCCCGTCGGCCCGGTACCGGGACGCGTCCTCGACCGCCGGCTGGACGGCGAGCAGCACCCGGCCCCGGTCGCACGGCGCTGCCAGCAGCAGATCGTCGCCGCGCCGGCAGAAGAAGAACTCCGGGGGCGCGGGCAGCCCCTCGAAGTACCGCCACACCGCGCCGCGTTCGTTCCAGCTCTGGTGGTACTTGCGGGCGCCGGTCAGCTTGGCCACCGTCGAGCTGCGCCCGTCGGCGCCCACGACCAGCCGGCTGGAGACGGTGACCTCGCGGCCGTCCGGGCCGGTGTAGCGCAGCCCGTGCACCCGCTCGTCGCGGCCGTCCCGCAGCAGGCCGGTCACCTTGCAGCCGAGGCGGACCTCGGCACCGGCCCGCCGTGCCGTCTCCAGCAGCAGCCCGTCCAGCGTGGCGCGGCGTACCGAGAGCCACGGCTGCTCGGGGTGGCCGACGGACAGGTCGCAGTCGTCCATCCACAGCGTGGAGCGCGGCATGGGCGGCGGGCCGGTCGCCAGGACCCGCTCCAGGACGCCGAGCCGGTCCAGGCAGTCGAGGTCCTGCATGGTGTGTGTCGAGAGGATCTCTCCGGGGCTGTCCGCCCTCTCCAGCAGGAGGACGGAGAGCCCGGCGCGGGCGAGGTGGGCCGCGGCCGAGGAGCCCGCGACCCGCCCGCCCACCACCGCCACGTCGAAACGTTCCCTGGTCGCTTCGCGCACGTCGGGCGCCGCCCTCAGTTCCGCGTCGCCGCTGCCGGGGCCGCCGCGTCCCGCGCGAGCGCCGTCTCCTGTTCGTGGCGCCGGGAGACGAACGCGCCGACGAGCCCGATCACCACGGTGACGAACAGCGTGCCGGCCTGCGGAATGGTGTCGACGAAGCCCGACATCCGCCAGTGGTAGATGTGGTAGCACATGTGCGGGAAGGCGGCGACGGCCTGGGCGATGCAGATGCCCTGCACGTAGTCGGGCGTCATCCGGCGGGCCGCGTGGAACGTCGCGACGGTCATCCCGAGGTACAGCGCACCGGCGTCCATGGTGAGGTGCTCGCTGTAGGGGCCCATCGCCTTGAGCCAGCCCGCGCCGAGGAAGAACTCCTCGTAGAAGTAGCGCGGGAAGAACAGCGCGTGGACGCCGATGACCAGTCCTTCCAGGATGAGGAAGAGCAGGCACAGCCGGATGATCAGCGGACGGTTCGGCGCACGGGTCAGGTTGGGCATGTTCGTCGTCCCCTTCTCTCCTGTCTCGCCTGTGGTCATGCCGGGCGGGTGGCCGGGCGCTGCCGCAGCCCGTAGGCCGACTCCCTCGGGTCGTCGCCGTTCGCGACGCTGATGCCCTGGAGATGGGTGGTGCTGACGACCGGCAGGTTCGACTCGCCGAAGGGGCCGCCGGACAGTCCGGTGCCGCCGTGCGCCGGCAGCGGGGCCACGGTGCCGATGTGCGAGTCGTTGACCTTGAGCAGACCGCCGACGGACAGCTCGGAGCAGAACCGGTCGATGATGTGCGGGTCCCGCGCCCACAGGGAGTTGCGCAGCCCGTAGCGGTTGGCGCCGAGGAAGTCGAGCACGCTGCTGAACAGCTTCTCGTCGTCGCCCGGGTCCTCGGGGACGACGACGGGCAGCATCGGGAAGAACGTCTCCTCCCGGACGGCGCGCACCCCGTCGGCGTGCTCCAGGCCGTCCACGCGCAGGACGGTCGGTGCGATGAAGGAGCCCGCCTCGTCCGGGTCGCCGTCCAGGTCGCAGCGGTGCCCGCCGGTGAGGACCTGGGCGCCGGACTCCACGGCCTCGCGGAGGAACTCGAAGTAGTTGTCGGACTTCATGACGGGGCTGAGCCAGGCCGTCTCGTCCTCCGGCCGGCTCGGCCGGATCCGCTCGACCTCGGCGCGCAGCCGCTCCAGCAGCTCGTCGGCGACCGCCGGGTGGACGATGCCGAACTTCGGGACGAGGCAGACCTGTCCGGAGCCGATGAAGCTCTCCGTCAGGGCGCGGGCGGCGTGCGTGAGGTCGGCGTCCCGCCACACCACCAGCCCGTCGTTGCCCGCCAGTTCGAGGATGGGCTTGGTGCCGGCGGCCACGCACTCCTGGCCGATGGCGATACCGCGGGTGCTGTCGCCGAAGTAGAAGATGTCGTCGACCAGCGGGCTGTCGATCCAGTGCCGCAGCGTCAGCGCCGTCGGCGCCGTGACGATGTTCAACGTGCCGGGCGGCGCGCCCAGTTCGTCCAGCAGCGGTGCGACCAGTTCCCGGTAGAGGAAGTGGGTGCCGGTGGGGCAGCCCTGCGGGGCGCGCAGGACGAGGGTGTTGCCGGCGGCGAGCACGGGCACCCCGACCGCGCTGTTCGTCGTCGCCGCGTTCTGCGGCGGGGTCAGGCCGACGACACCGTCGGGCTTGCGGACCATCGCGAGCCGGCGCTGCGGGGTCTCGATCTCCTGGACGAGCTGGCGGCGGTAGAAGTCGACCGCCTCCGGGCCGGTGGAGTCCAGGATGCTCATCGCCTCGATGTCGGCGAACCGGCGCGGATGGCCCTCGGCGATCAGCAGCGCGGTGAACTCGTCGATACGGCGGTCCAGTTCCCGGTGGAAGCGGCCGATCAGTTCGAGGCGCCGCTCCAGGGGGACGGCCGCCCAGGCCGGTTTCGCGCTGTGCGCCGCCTCGGCCGCCGCCCGGAGCTGGTCGGGGCCGGCCATGGCGCAGCGGGAGAGGACCTTGTCGTCGGGCTGGAGCTCGCCGCCCTTGTCGAGCCGGCGCTTCATGGAGACCGCGGTGAGGACGTCGTCGAGCATCAAGCTGGTATGGACGGCGTGCACATGGCCGGTCCCCGCGGTGTCCTCGCCGCCGATGTAGAGGGAGTAGTCCTTCACGAGGCCACCGCCCCCTGCTCGGCTGCCGCCACGGTGTCCGCCGTGGCGTGGTCGAGGACCGCGTAGTCGGGCGCGACGGACTCGTCCGGCTGCTCGTCGGGCGGGAAGTGGACGGTGTCGCCGAGCAGTCCGAGGAGGATCAGCTCGAAGTTCTCCTTGAGCACCCGTGCGGCGATGGGCTCGACGATGGACTCGATACTGCTGACGCCGAAGTCGAAGGTGGACTCCATGTAGATGTCGCAGCCCTCCGCCGTGGGCACGACGCGGTAGGCCCCGGTGAGGATGTCGAAGTCGCCCTCGTCCTGTTCGAAGGTGAGGGTGAGGGCGTCCCGGTTGATGTGGTCCTTCTCGGACCAGTTGAGGATGCCCTTGCGGAAGATGACGGACCAGCGGCTGTCGAAGTCGTCGGCCGAGGTCCGCTCGATCTCGATGGTGCGGACGGGATCCACCAGTTCCGGGTACTTCTCGAAGTCGATGATCTTCTCGAACGCCTCGCTCGGGTCTCCGCCGGGGAACCGGGCGAGCAGCCTGGCATGACGCATGGTGGGGCCTCCGGTGACGCGAAGGGGCAGGGGAACGCGGCCGCAGCCGCGCGGGAATGCGGGGACGGGCGGGGGACCGGCCCGGACGCCGGCCGTGCGGCGGCGGGCGGGCCGCGGCCGGGCCGGTCAGCGGCGGGCGGGGAAGAGCCCGGCCAGGTGCTCGGCCGTGCCCTCGACGGCGCTGAACAGCCAGTCGAGGTCGGCCTCGCTGAGGCAGGCCGGCGGGGTCACCCGGATCACGCTGGACGCGTTGAGCGAGTGGTTGGTGACGACGCCGCGGTCCAGCAGCTCGAAGAGGAACTCGCCCGCGTACTCGCCCGACTGGAACTCCATGGCGAACAGCAGCCCGGTGCCGCGCACCTCCTTGACCAGGTGCGGGCAGACCCGGTCGAAGATCTCGCGCAGCCCCGCGAGGATGCGCGGGCCCAGCTCGGCGGCGCGCTCGGGGATCCGCTCCTCGACGATGGCGTGCGCGGCGGCCTCGGCGGCGGCCATGGCGATCGGCGCGCAGGAGAACGTCGAGGAGTGCAGCAGCGGGTCGCGGTTGATGAGCGCGTACGCCTCCGGGGTGGCCACGGCCGCCGCCACCGGCACCACGCCGCCGCTCAGCCCCTTGCCGATCAGCATGATGTCGGGCGCGACGTCGCCGCAGGCCCACAGCTGTCCGCAGCGGCCCATGCCGGTGAGGATCTCGTCGAAGATGAGCGTGGCGCCGAACTCGTCGCAGGCCTCCCTGACCTGGCGCAGATAGCCGTCGGGCGGCAGGATGACGCCGCCCTCGCCCTGCACCGGCTCCATGATCACGCAGCCTTCGCCGGGTGCGGCGGCCAGTTCGCGGCGGAGCGCGTCGATGTCGCCGAAGGGCACATGGCTGCGGTCGGGCAGCAGCGGCTCGAACGGTGTCTGGTAGATCTCCCGTGCGGTGACGCTCAGCGCGCCCATGGTCTTGCCGTGGAAGCCGTTGACGGTGGAGATGAGCCGGCGCTTGCCCAGGCCGCGCGCCATCTTGATGGCGGCCTCGGTCGCCTCGCTGCCGGAGGGCACGAAGTGCACGTACTCCAGCCCGGGGTGGGTGAGGTCGGCCACGGCCTTGGCGGCGCGGGCCGCCACCGGCTCCAGCAGCACACGGGTGGCGAGGGGGTGCGTGGTCACCTGGCGGACCACGGCCGAGGTGACGGCCGGGTGCCGGTGTCCGAGGATGAAGACGCCGTACCCGCCGCACTCCAGATAGCGGCGTCCGTCGTGGCCGAAGAGGTAGGCGCCCTCGCTGGCGACCTCGCTGTGCCCGCCGAGCATCTCGGCGACGGAGGCCCGGCCCTTGTTGAGGTGGGAGCGGGAGATGTTGACGATCTCGTGGAAGTCGAAGCCGGCTGCGTCGGCCTGCTCGTCGGCCGGAGCCGGGGCCGCGTCGATGGTCATCGGTTACGTCCTCTCACTTCTTTCGGGCATGCGGCTTCTGGGCGTGCGGGCCGGGGTGGTCAGGTGACGTTGATCCGGCCGCCGTTGATGTAGTCGGTGAAGGAGTCGATCGAGCCGGTGCGGTTCGGCGGGTGCAGGGCCAGGGCGTGCGAGGAGGCCAGCAGCAGGGCGACATCGGGCGAGGAGACGAACGCGACCCCGCCGAGCAGCTCGATGCAGCTGGACGCGGCCCGGGCGAGGGCGTCCTGGATGGCGAACCGGCCGATGAGCAGCCGGGCGAACGCCTCGTTGTCGTGCTCGGCGGCCTCGTGCTCGCGGGCGAGGCCCTCCAACTGGAGTGCGGCGCCCTCCACTTCGCACAGCAGCTGGACCTGGTCCGACTTCGGCGCCCGGCCCTTCTCGAAGACCCGCTCGGCCAGGGCGCTCACGGCACCCACATAGCTCGCGGTGATCAGCAGCTCGAACCACAGGAAGCTGTACAGGGTGAGCTTGTCCAGCTGGTGGCCGAAGCCGACGGAGGTCTCGATGACGAGGTCGCGGTGGACGAAGGCGTCCTCGATCACCACCTCCTCGCTCTCCGCGCCGGCCAGCGCCCACGAGTTCCAGAAGGGTTCGATACGGACGCCGGGGGTCTCGGTGGGGATGACCGCCACGGCCATCACGGGCTTGCCGTCGTCCCCGTCGACGGCGATGCCGGCGGTGATCAGATCCATCGAGCGGGACAGGCTGCACGGCTTCTTGCGCCCGCTGACCAGGTAGCCGTCCTCGACCGGTGTGGCCTGCATACCGGGGCTGAGGATGGGCTGTCCCGGCTTGCCCTCGGCGAAGGCGGAGGAGACCAGCCGGTGGTCGCGGGCCACGGCCTCCAGCAGCAGCCACTCGAAGCCGGTGCTGTCGTCGCCCAGCGAGACGATCGAGGCCATGCTGAAGTGGTGCATGGTCGTCGCCACGGCCAGGCTGGGGGAGCGGGCACCCAGCGCGCGCTGGACCCGCACCGCGTCCACGGCGTTGGCGCCGGAGCCGCCGAACTCGGTGGGCACGAGCAGCCCCGGCCCGGCCGAGTCCCGGAACAGCCCGATGCCCGGGCTCTCCTTGCTCTCCAGGACGTGCAGCGGCACCTCGGCCAACGCCTTGTCGAGATGCGGAATGTACTGCTCCAGTGTCTGGCGCTCCCGTTCGAGGAACTTCACCCCACACCTCCGGCTTCTCGTCGTGTGCTCGTCCGTTGTGCGCCCGAGGCCGCTTCCTCGGCCGCCAGCCGCTGCCGCAGCAGCCCGGCGCCCTCCCCGTGCAGATCCGCACCGGCGTCGGCACGTCCGCACACCGCCATGACCAGGGCCTCCGCCGGGCCGCGTACCTCGGCGCCGGTCCCGGCCCGGTACGGCACGTCGTCCGCGACCAGCCGCAGCCCGCGCAGCCGGGCCGCGCTGCCCACCCGGCCGCTCAGCTTCCCCAGCGACTGGAGAGCGGCGAGCAGCCGGGCCTCCGGGATCCGCCGCGGCAGCCCCAGGGGACGGCGGATGTCCTGGTGGTGGACCAGGTGGTCGGTGAACAGCTCCGCGCGGGGGATCAGCGCCGTCGGCCCCTTCGGCCGGCCGCTGGTGCCCTCCCGGAAGGCCGCGAGGATCCGGGCGGGGTCGTGCCGGGCGGCGAACCGGCGGGCCAGCACCTCCGACGCCTTCTCGACGGAGCCCCCGCAGCGCAGGACGACGCCGAGATAGGCGGGCAGCGAGGCGTTGTGGCCCGCCGCCATGTGGCTCACCACCTCGCGCACCCGCCAGCCCGTGCACAGCGTGGGGCTGTTCCAGGCGGAATCGGGCAGGTCCGCGAGAAAGCCGGCGAGGTCCCGGCTCTCCTCCTGCATCAGTCTCAGGTAGTCGAACTTCACGTACACCTCCTGGGGCACGGATGACGCGGTGTCGCGGGACGCCCGGGCGGACGCGCGCGGCCGTGCGGCCGGCCGCACGGGGGACTGCGCGGGGGGCCGGGCGGCGAACGGTGCGGGTGGCGGTGCGGGTGGTGGTGCGGATGGTGCGGCAGGCGGGGCGGGAAGCCGCGCGGGGTCACCGGCGGCCGCGCGCCGGGAGCCCGCGCAGCCGCTGCACCAGCGCGCCGCCGCGGTCGAGGGCGTCCATGGCCGTCACATAGCTCCTGACGAACGCGGGGCGCAGCGGCCCCAGTCGGGGGGTGCCGGTGCGCACCCGGTACCAGGGGCGGCTCTCGTGCTTGCGGCCGCCGGTGAGCAGCTCGGCGACGGCGGGACCGCAGCCGACGGACATCGCCAGCCCGTGCCCCGTCCACGCGCCCGCGAACAGCACCCGCGGCTGCCCCGGCACCGGCCCCAGCACGGGGATCCGGTCGAGCGTCGCGCCCGTCAGCCCCGACCAGCGGTGGGTGAACGGCACATGGCCGAGCGCCGGGAACCGCTGCCCGAACTCGCCCTCCAGCCGCCGCCACAGCTCCTCGGAGAAGGAGCGGGGGGCCTCGGCGCCGCACACCGGTCCGCCGCCGAACAGCAGCCGGCCGGCCGCGTCGAAGCGGTAGTAGGAGAAGAAGAACCGCTGGTCGATCACGGCCTCGTGGCCGCTCCAGCCCAGCGCCGCACGCTCCCCGGACGACAGCGGCCGGGTCGCCAGCACATGGGTGCGCACCGGCACGATCCGCCGCCCGTGCGGCAGCCCCGGCGGGGTGTAGCCGTCCGTGGCGATCACCACCCGGCGCGCGTCGACCTGCCCGTACGGGCCGACCTTCAGCCGGCTCCCGGTGCCCTCCGGCGCGATCCCGGTGACGGGGCTGCGCTCGACGATCCGGCCCCCGGCCCGCTCGACGGCCTCGGCCAGCCCGAGGGTGAGCCCCAGCGGGTCCACCTGGACGACCGGCTCGTAGGCCAGCGCGCCGAAGTACCCGTCGTGGCCCAGCCGTTCGGCCAGCACACCGCGGTCCAGATAGGGCACGTCGATGCCCAGCTCGGCGAAGGAGCGCTCCTCGCGCCGCAGCATCGCCGCCTGCGCCCCGGTGGCCGCGCACAGCACATGGGTGCTCGGCGTCATCGCACAGTCGATGCCCTCGTCCTCGACGAGGCCCCGCACCGTCTCCACGCACTCCTGGCTGTAGCGGAAGACCTCGCGGGCCGTCTCGTCGCCGTAGCGCCGGCGCAGCGGCCCGATCCGGCCGCCGACGCCGGGGCCGACGATCCCGGTGCTGCGCCCGCTGGCGCCGGCACCCACCCGGTCGGCCTCCACCACCAGCACCGACAACTCCGGCTTGCGGCGCAGCAGGTGCAGCGCCGTCGACAGCCCGGTCAGCCCGGCGCCGACGACCGCGACATCGACGGTGGTGCGGCCGGTGAGGTGCTCCCGCTCCGGCGCGGGCTCACGGTCCTGCTCCCAGACGGGCATCTCGTGCGGCGCGATCCGGTGCCGGACCGGCCGTGCGGCGCTGCTCGCCGTCTGCGGGGCCTGCGAGGTCGTCATATCAGGTTCGCCACCTTCATCAGCCGCCACACGTCGATGAGGCGCAACCGCCCCGGGAACGCCAGGTACTCGGGCGTCTCCAGCTGCGGGCGCCATTTGCGTTTGAACGACGCCTGACTGGCGGCGGGGTAGAGGGACTGGCCGCGCTCGGCGAGCAGCCGGATGGCGCGCGCCGCCGACGGATGGCTGCTGTCCAGCTCGTTCTGTGGATCCAGGCCGATGAACGGGGTCAGGCCCAGGTGCAGCCACGGGTCGCCCTGCTCCTGCATCCGCTCGGCGGCCAGCGCGAAGGCCATCTCGATGGCGCCGCGCGCCCCTTCGGGCCGGCGCCGGGTCAGGTCGTAGAGCCAGCCGGGTCGGTTGCCGAGCACCGGCGAGTAGGAGATGTAGGCGACCACGTCGTCCTCGCCGGTGCCGCCCTCGCGGCGCGCGATGAAGGTGCGCCGCAGATCCTGATAGGCGCCGGTGCGCTCGCCGACGAAGAACCGGATCTCCCGGGTCAGCCGCCCCTTCTGCCGCAGCCACGAGGCGTCGATGGCGTCCAACTGCCGCTTCAGCCCGGCGACTTCCTCGTCCGCGACATCGCGGCCGAGTTCCTGCACGGTGATACCGTCCCGCCGGGCACGCGAAACCATGTTGCGGGTTTTCACGAAAGCCCGGCCGCGCAGCGTGAATTCGGGCAGCGCAATACTGAAGGACGTGCCGAACTGGTTGGTGTGGAAACCGTGCGCGGCCTGCAATTCGGCGTCCTCGCGCAGCAGCTGGACGGCGATGACACGCACCCGCTGCTCCTTTGCCCGCCGCACGAATGCAGCCAGCAATTCGTGCCGGGACTCCGGCGGCGCCACCGGGCCACCGAACTGCACCCAGATGCGCCGCGCCGGCCGATAGGCGATGAACCCCTCGATTCCCGGCTCGGTGAAGTAGTGGTTGCCTTCGTTCAACGAGAGAAAGCCCGAGGGATTGGTGCCGTACCGGTGCATGGCGCGCAGCCGGACATCGTCGAGGACACGGGGAGGCTCGGGTGCTGCGGTCATATGCGGCCGGCCTCCGTACGTGCGGGCTCGCCCGCGGCCCGGGGGTGCGCACCGGTCGCCGCGTGGCCGGACTCGACCGCCCAGCGCGGCGGGCGCGGCCGGTCGAGAAGGGGCTTGGCCGCGTAGTAGGCGGGGTGCTCCTGCGGTTCGAAGCGGACGCCGAACGGCTTCAGGAAGTTGCCGACGACCGACCGGTCCGTGAACAGGTGCAGCGGCAGCGCCAGCAGCGCCCACTCGGGGCCCTCGATCAGGCACCACAGCCCGGCCACGGCGGCGGCCGTGAGCAGGGTGTGCATCACGTTGTAGAGGACGTAGTAGCCGCGGTGGATGTAGCCCGTCCTGCTGCGCCTGGCCGCGATGGCGCCGGGGATGTACCCGATGACGTCGATGTAGGCGAACAGGAGCACGAAGGGGATCCAGCGGATCTCGTGCCAGTGCAGGACGACGAGCACGGCCACGGTGACGAGCGCGGCGAAGTACTCCAGCCTGATGATGCGGTAGGTCGTCGGTGTCTCGAACAGGTTCCGGCTGTCCATGGATGAACGTCCACCTCCCGACAGTCTGTCACATACTCTAAGTATCTGACATAACGAGGGGAGCCTAACACCCTCCCGAGGCGCTTGCCTAGGGCGGCGAGGGGCACTTGCCAGAGGCGGCTGCCGGTGCGCCACGGCGGGCGCGGTGAACGGCCGTGAGGGCGCGGGGGGTTGGCCTTCCGGAATGTCGTCCGGTGTCCGGCATGGCGGGGCGGTTTCCCCCGCGGGCGCCTGTGGAGGGGGGCCGTTGGAACGGAAAAGAAACGGGCGCGTCAATTCGGCGTACGGGCCCGCGTGTTCGCGCCCGTGTGAAGGTGTCGGGGAGGGCTCCGAGGGGCCGCCGGAGCCGGGACCAGCCAAGGTTTACCTGTGTCCGGTGTGCGGCAAGACTAGGCGAGTGATTTCCTATGCGGCCCGGCGGATGGGTGTGAACGGAAGCCGAAGAGGATCATGCTCCGGCGGGGTTCGGGCACGGTCTTGCGCCCGCACCCGGAGCGGTGTACCGCGAAGACGGCACGCGCCTTTCAGCACGTGAACATCCGATGCCTGTCGCTTGTGTAAGAACCGTGAAAGTTTCGCCCGGCAATCGGGCCACCGAGGGCGTTGCAGAGCGACTCGCGCTTCGCCTAGGCTTCCCAACCGTCAAGTTTTGACCGGGTTCCCGACGGGGAGGCCCGGACGTGCAATACCGGGGACTTCGTGACGGCAGGAAGAAGCCTGGCCGAGCCCAACCGCCCCTGTATTGCTCCCTGTCACGCGATTGGGACGCCAACGCGCTGACCTCTACGGCGCCTTGTCCGCTTTCGCTGGAGTCGAGCCATCCAGTATGTTGTTCGACGTATTCGGGAGCGTCTTGATGAGCAGTCTCCATCAGTTGGTCAATCTTCCGTCATCCCGAGCAGGAGAGGTGGGGCTGCCACGCCTGATGGCCAGCGGTCTGACATTTTCGGAACCCGGACACAGTCGATTAACAGGCGTATCCCTCGCCGTTTCCGCGGGGGAGCAGGTGGGTTTGGTCGGCGGCATGGAGGCCGGCCGGTCCACATTCTTGAACATACTCACGGGGCAACTCAGGCCCACCTTCGGGATATTCAAGATCAACGAAACGATCGTGCGCGGTGACGGGCCCCCGCCGGGGCTGGTGGGCACCGCGGTCCCCGAGGAGACCATGGAGCCCGGCCTCTCCGGACGGGAGTGGCTCGCGCGCGTGGCGTGGCGGGCCGGGCTGGACGAGCCGGCCGCCGGCCGGTGGCTGTCCCGACTGCTGTGGCGGACGGGGCTGTCCGCTTTCTCGCTCACCCGGCTGGGCTGCTATCCGCCCGGGGCGCGCAAGCTGCTCTCGCTCGCGGCAGCCTCCGCCGGGTCGCCGCCCGTCATCGTCCTCGACGAGCCCGCTTCCGGGCTGACCGGGCCGCACCTCGCGATACTGCGCCGGCTGATCAACACCTGGTGCGCCGAGGGGAGCGCGGTCCTGGTCGGTGCGGAGCGCCGGGACGTGGCAGCCCTGGGCTGTCACCGGCTCTACATCATGGAGTCGGGCACCGTCGTCGCCAGCGGCACCCAGCACCAGTTGTACGGAACGGATGTACTGCCGCCTCAGCATCTGATGCCGGTGCGGGTGCCGGCGTCCGGTGCCGGTGGGGCACTCGATGTGAGAGGAATGCATTGACCAGGACCGCGACCCTCGGCGAGGCGCACCACGTCCGGCTGCGGCAGGGCCCGCTCAGGTACCACGAGCGGGGGCGGGGCAGACCGGTGGTCTTCGTGCACGGCCTGTTCGTCAACGGTGATCTGTGGCGTCATGTCGTGCCGCCGCTCGCCGACGCCGGCCTGCGCTGCATCACACCGGACTGGCCGTTCGGCTCGCACGAGGAGCCGCTGGCGCCGCAGGCCGATCTCGGCCCGCTCGGCGTCGCCCGGCTCATCTCCGACTTCCTCGACGAGCTGGATCTCCACGACGTGGTCCTGGTGGCCAACGACACCGGCGGGGCCTTCTCGCAGATCGCCGCCGTCCGGCATCCGGAGCGGCTGGGCGCCCTCGTGCTGACGCCGAGCGACAGCCTGCACCGGTTCTTTCCGCCGATGTTCCGCTATCTTCAGGCTTTCAGCGGGCTGCCCGGTTTTCCCTATCTGATTGCGCAGTCGCTCAGATTGACGCCGGCGCACCGGCTGCCCTTCGTGCTGGGGCTGCTGTCGAAGCGCAGGCTGCCGGCCGCGGCCACCCGGTCGTATCTGACGCCGATGCGGCGGAGTCCAGGGGTCCGGCGGGATCTCGGCAAGCTGCTCAAGGGCGTGGACAACCGGCACACCCTGGCTGCGGCGGAACGCTTCTCCGAGGTCGATGTGCCGGTTCTGCTGCCGTGGGCCTCGGAGGACCGGCTGTTTCCGATCGGGCTCGGTGAGGAACTCGCGCGGCGCTTTCCGCGGGCACGGCTGGAGCCGATCGAGGACTCCTACACGTTCGTCCCCGAGGACCGGCCCGAGCGCCTGGTCGAACTGCTCAAGGAATTCCTGGTCGAGGAGCGCGGCTAGGACGGCCGTCGGTCGGCTCGTCCGGGCTCAGCCGGGCCGGGCCGACCGCGGTACCCGGATGGATTCCACGAGTTCGCCGATGAGCGCGGACGCCTCTTTCCTCGCCTGCTGCGGGTTCGGGCTGTTCGAGACGGCGAGCGCCATCTCGTGCAGGGCACCGATGATCGAGTTCATCAGCAGGGCGCTGGGCATCTCCCGGACGAATTCGTCCATGCAGCGCTCCTTCACCAAATCGGTGAAGTGCTCGGCGACATGTTCCTGGGTCTCCCGCCAGCGCTGCCAGCCGAGCGCGATGGGGCCCTCCTTGAGCGCCATCTCGCAGAACGCCGTGTCCAGTGCCGCGTCCAGGTAGGCGTTGAGCGCGGAGGAAAGGGCGTCCCAGCCGCTCGCCGTCGCCCCGATCTCCTGTCTGACCCGTTCGATGAACCGCTGATCGACATCGGCCAGCACGGCCTCGAAAACTGCCCGCTTATTGGCGAAGTGGTGATAAATGGCGCCTTTTGTCACGCGGGCGTGATCGGCGATGTCGTCCAACGACGTCTTGGCGTACCCGCCCGACGAGAAGAGATCTCTTGCCGCCTCGACGATCGCATTACGGGTTGCCTCCGCGTACTCATCCCGGCGACGTTTGGTTTCTCCCATACGGTTCCTCCGTCGTCATGCGCCACGGTTCCTCGGACCAATTCTAGGATCCACCGTGATCGCATAGCGCGCGGGTCGGGCGTGATCACGCCCCCGGCCTGCCTGCCATGCACCGTTCCGCTCACCGAAAACCTCGTGCGGTCCTGACCGTGGTCGCGAAAAGACTCTCTCGCTCCAGGGAAGTTCAGGCAAGATGCGGGCCGCGGCCGGCCCGCGGAGCGCGGACCCCGGTGTACCGGTGTGCGGTACCACCGGGGCGCCGCGCCCCCGCGGTGTGTCAGTGCCCGTCGAAAGGGGAGAGCACCAGGGACGCGTTGTGGCCGCCGAAACCGAAGGAGTTGGAGAGCACCGGCCTGCGGCCGATGTTCCGGGGAGCGCCGACCACCACGTCCAGGTCGACGCCCTCGTCGGTGCTCTCGTGGTTGGCCGTCGGCGGCACCACACCGGCGGCTGCCGACAGCGTCGCCAGCGCCGCCTCCGCCGCGCCGGCCGCACCCATGAGATGGCCGAACACGCCCTTGGCGGAGGTCACCGGCGGGGCCCCGGAGGGGAACGCCGTCGCCAACGCCCTCGCTTCCATGGCGTCGTTGAGGCCGGTGCCGGTGCCGTGTGCGTTCACATGGCCGATGTCGTCCGGCGCGAGCCCCGAGTCCTCGATGGCCCGCCGCATACAGGCGACGGCGCCGGCACCGTCCGGCCGCGGGGCCGTCAGGTGGTGCGCGTCGGAGCTGAGGCCGAAGCCGACGACCTCGCCGTGGATCCGCGCCCCGCGCGCGAGCGCCCGGTCCAGCCGCTCCAGCACCAGGAACGTCGAACCCTCGCCCATCACATAGCCGTCGCGGTGCGCGTCGAAGGGGCGGGAGGCGCTCGCCGGGTCGTCGTTGCGGGCGCTGAGTGCCCCGCTGCGGCAGAAGCAGGCCATGGCCCACGGGTTCACGCTGTTCTCGCCGCCGCCGGCCAGCACCGTGTCGGCCTCCCCGTACCGGATCAGCCGCGCCCCGTCGCCGACCGCGGTCGTGCCCGAGGCGCAGGCGCTGCTCACCGAGTAGTTGGGGCCGGTCCAGCCCAGCTCCATGGCGATGTGGGCGCCGGTCGCGTTGGGCATCAGCATGGGCACCATCAGCGCGGAGACGCGGTCGGCGCCCTCCCGGTCGTGGATGATCGCCTGCCGGCCCATGGTGGGCGCGCCGCCGGTGCCGGTGCCGAACACCACGGCGCGCCGGGCGGGATCGCCCTCCGGAGAGCCGGCGTCGGCGAACGCGTCCATGGCGGCGGCGAAGCCGAGCTGCGAGACGCGGTCCATCCGGCGGGCCGTTCTGCGGTCGACATAGGCGAGCGGTTCGAAGTCCCGTACCTCGCAGGCGATACGCACGGGCAGGTCGCTCGCGTCGAAGTTGGTGACGGGCGCGGTCACCGGCGTAGCGGCCAGCACCGTCTCGAAGAGGGTCTTGACGTCGCACCCGGCCGGGGTCTTGACGCCGATGCCGGTGATCGCCACCCGGTACCGGCCCCGGTCGTCGCGGGCGAAGGCGTCCGGGTCGCCGGGACCCGGCCGGTCTGCTGTCGGGGTGCCCGTCGTCCCGGGCTGAGAGATGTCGGACATCTGCGTCCTCCGGAGTCGGTCAGGGCGTTCGCTCGTCGGGGGCCATCCCGATCGCGTGCGCCCCGCCGTCGACATGGACGATCTCGCCGGTCGTGGCGGGCAGCCAGTCCGACAGCAGGGTCACACAGGTCCGGCCCGCGGGATCGGGGTCCGAGGGGTCCCAGCCCAGGGGCGCACGGGCCTTCCAGATCTGTTGCAGCCCGTCGATCTGGGGAATGGCGTCGGCGGCGACCGTGGACAGCGGCCCCGCCGACACCAGGTTGACGCGGATGCCGCGCGGCCCCAGGTCCCGGGCCAGATAGCGGGCCGTCGACTCCAGCGCCGACTTGGCCACCCCCATCCAGTTGTAGCCGGGCCACGCCTGGCCCGCGTCGAAGTCCAGGCCGACGAGGGAGCCGCCGCGGCCCTCCATGAGGGGCGCGACCGTCTCCGCGAGGGCCTTCAGCGAGTACGCGGAGATCTCCAGCGCGGCCGCGACGTCCTTCCACCGCGGCCGCAGGAAGTCACCGCCCAGGCACGGCTCCGGAGCGAACGCCACGGCGTGCAGGGCGCCGTCGAGGCTCCCCCAGGTGCTCGCCAGCCGCTCGCCCAGCGCCTCGAAGTGCTCGGGCCTGGTCACGTCCAGCTCCAGCACCTCGGGGCTGCCGGGCAGGCGCCGGGCACAGCGTTCGGTGAGCCGCCGTGCCCGGCCGAAGGACGTGAGGACGATCTCCGCGCCGTGCTCCTGGAGTTGCCGCGCCGCCGAGAAGGCGATGGACGACTCGTTGAGCACCCCGGTGACCAGGAACCTCTTACCGCTCAGCACGGCAGTCCCCTCTCTCGCGCTGTGGTGGTCCGGCTCATGCCGCCGCCGGCCGGAACACGAGGGAGGCGTTGTGCCCGCCGAAGCCGAAGGAGTTGGAGAGCATCGGGCCCTCCGGGATCTTGCGCACTCCCTCGGTGACGAGGTCCAGATCGCACTCCGGGTCGAGCTGTTCCAGGTTGGCGGTCGGATGGGCGACGCCCTCGCGCATGGTGAGCAGGGTCGTCACCGCCTCGACGGCCCCGGCGGCGCCGATGAGGTGCCCGATGACGCTCTTCGTCGACGTGACCGGGAACCGTCCGGCACCGAACACCTCGGCCAGCGCCCGCGCTTCGGTCACATCGTTCAGCGGCGTCGACGTTCCGTGCGCGTTGACGTGCACGATCTCGTCGGCGGCCACCTGCGCGTCGGCCAGGGCCAGCTCCATGCAGATGCGGGCCCCGGCACCGTCCGGCGACGGCGCCGTGATGTGGTGCGCGTCGGACGTGCGCCCGTAGCCGGCCAGTTCGCCGTAGATGGTGGCGCCCCGGGCGACGGCGTGGTCCCAGTTCTCCAGGACCAGGAACCCGGCGCCCTCGCCCATGACGAAGCCGTCGCGGTCCGTGTCGAACGGCCGGGAGGCGCGCTCGGGTTCGGCCGTGCGCGTCGACAGCGCGCCCATCCTGGCGAAGGAGGACATGGTCAGCGGCGCGACGGCCGACTCGGAGCCGCCGGCGAGCACCAGGTCGGCCGCGCCCTCGCGGACCAGCCGGGCGCCCTCGCCCACGGCCTGCGCGCCCGAGGCGCACGCCGTGCAGATGGTCAGGCTCGGGCCCCGCACGTCGTGGTGGATGCTGACGGCGCCCGCCGTGGCGTTCGCCATCGTCATCGGCACGTAGTGCGGGCTGACCCGGCCGTAGCCGCGGTCGGGCACGGCGCCGTACTCCGCCTCCTGGGTGGTGGTGCCGCCGTGCCCGGTGCCGGTCACCACGCCGCGCCGCTCCGGTGCCACACCGTGCGCACCGGCGTCGGCGAGCGCGTCGGTGGCCGCGGCGAGACCGAGCTGCGCGGTGCGGTCCATCCGCTTGGCGCCCTTGGCGTCCAGATAGTCCCGCGGATCGAAGTCCCGTACCTCGCAGGCGAAGTCCACCATGAGGCCGGTCGGGTCGAAGGAGGTGATCCGCCGGGCCATGGAGCGCCCGGCGACCAGCGTGTTCCAGTACGTCGTCAGGTCGTTGCCCGCGGCCGTCTTGACGCCGAGGCCGGTGACGGCCACCCGGTGCCGGGCGTGTACGGGCCCGCTCACGACTGCGCCGGGGTCAGGTGCTGCTCGATGAGGTCGAGCGTCTCCGACACCGTCGTCACGCGCTTGAACGCCTGGTCGGGGACGGAGACGCCGACGCGGTCCTCCATGGCCATGGCCAGCTCGGCGAGGTCGAGGCTGTCGGCGTTCAGGTCCTCCCGCAGGACGGCGTCGGGGGTGACGGCGTCCTCGGAGACCCCGAGGATCTCGGTGCAGGCGTCCACCATGGCTTTGAAGAGGTCGTCGCGGTTCATACCGGGTTCCTTTCAGCGTTGGCTGACGTGTGCTGAGGTGTGCTGGCGTCGGCTGACGTGTGCCGGCGTGTGCTGAGGCGTGCCGGCGTCGGCTGACGTGCGCTGACCTGCGCTGAGGCGTGCTGACGTGCGCTGATGCGTGCCGACGTGCGCTGCGGCGGGCCGGCGCCGGCCGTTCCGTGCCCCGGTGGCTCTCGTGTGCCGGGCGGTCAGCCGCCCATGGAGATGCCGCCGTCGACGGGCAGGGCGGTGCCCGTGATGAACGCCGCCGCGTCGGAGGCCAGGAAGGCCACGGCGGCCGCCACCTCGGCGGGCGTTCCCATCCGGTTCATCGGAGCCATCCGGGTCAGCTCGGCCAGGCGCTCCGAGGGCAGTTCGGAGAGGATCTCGGTGCTGACGGGGCCGGGCACCACGGTGTTGACGGTGATGTTCCGGGCCGCGACCTCGCGGGCCAGCGACCGGGTCATCCCCAGCAGACCGGCCTTCGCCGAGGCGTAGTTGACCTGGCCGGACGAGCCGAGGAGCCCCACGATCGAGCCCACGTTCACGATCCGGCCCCAGCGGCGGCGGAGCATGCCGCGCAGCGCCCGGCGGGCGCAGTGGAACGGGCCGTCGAGGTTGGTGCGCAGCACCTCGGCCCAGTCCACGTCGGAGAGGGTCACCGCGAGCCCGTCGCGGATGATCCCCGCGTTGTTGACGAGGAGTTCGACCGGGCCGAACGCCTCCTCGACCCGGGTGAACATCGCGTCCACCTCGGCTCCGGTGCCCACATCGCCCCGGACGGCGATCCCTTCGGCACCGGCGCCCGCGATCAGGTCGAGCGTCTCCTGCGCGGCGTCCTCACCGCTGCGGTAGCCGACGGCCACCCGGTGCCCCTGTTCGGCGAGCGCCACCGCGATCGCCCGGCCGACCCCCCGTGAGGCCCCGGTCACGAGCGCGACCCGGCTCACCGGGCGCTCCTGTGCCGCGGCGGTGCCGGGCACCCGGTGCGGTGCGGCCTCGGAGCCGGTGGACGGCTGCACGACACTGGTCACTGCCTTCACCTCCCGACGGGCTCCGCGACCGGCGCCTGCGCCGGCCCGGACGCCAGTTCTTCCGCGAGCGCCGCGACGGCCTCCGGGCTGTCGGCGTTGCGGGTCTCCCACTGCGGGACCGTCCGGCGGGCGATGCCGGTCAGGGTCGAGCCGTGGCCCGCCTCCACCAGCGAGCGCACGCCCTGCCGCGCCAGCCCCAGCTGGGACGACCGCCAGCTCACCGGGCTGATCAGGTGCTCGGCCAGCAGCCGGGCCCACACCGCGCCGCTCTCGACGGGCAGCGCGTCGGCGTTGGAGACCACGGGGCGCGACGGCGCGGCGAAGGACAGCGTGCGCAGATGGGCCGCGAACGGGTCCACGGCGGCCAGCATCAGCGGCGTGTGGAAGGCGCCCGCGATCTCCAGCCGGATCACCTTGCGGGCGCCCAGCTCGCGCGCCCGTGCCTCGACGCGGCGCAGCCCGGCGTCCGTTCCGGCCAGCACGATCTGGCCGGGCGCGTTGTCGTTGGCGATCCAGCACTCGCCCGGCGCGGCCCCGCACGCCCACACCGCGTGCTCGCGGTCGAGCCCGAGGACGGCCGCCATACCGGCGGACTGCCGGCGGCACACCTCGTCGGTGACGTCGCCGCGGTGTGCGACCAGCCGGATGCCGTCGTCGAAGCCGAGCACCCCGGCCGCCGTGAGCGCGCTGAGCTGCCCCAGCGAGTGCCCGAAGAAGACGACGGGCGTGCCCAGCACCGGGCGCAGCGCCTCCCAGGCCATCAGCGAGGTGAGGAAGACGGACACCTGCACGTCCCGGGTGGCCGTCGGTGCGTCGTCGGCGCTCAGCAGATAGGGCGCCAGGGGCCGCCCGAGCACCTCCTCGGCGCGCTCGACCAGGTGCCAGGCGGGGTGCCCGTACCAGGCAGCGCCCATGCACGGCTCCTGCGAGCCCTGGCCGGGGAAGGCCACGGCCGCGTGCCGCAGCGCCTCCGCCGGGTCGTCACGGCTGTCGCCGGCCGCTTCCCGCGTGCCGTCGGACAGCCCCGGTTCCACGATCTGTTCGGCCGCCATCGGTCCTCCCGTCCTCTCTCGTCGGCGTGCTCGGAGTGGCCGGCGTGGCCGGCGCGGGGGCGGCGCCGCTCACCCGGCGGCTCCGGCGCTCCCGGAACGCCCGGACCCCGCCGCGCTGCCCGCGGTGCTCGGGACGTCCACGGGTTCGGCCGGGCCGGGGCGGCGCGCGCCGGCCGGCAGCGCGACGGAGATCCCCTGGCGGCGGGCGCCCACCCGGCGTTCCTTGCGCAACTCCCGCAGGTACTGCCGGAAATCGACCTGGATGGTGTGCCGGCTCGACTTCACATAGCGGCGGGAGAGGGAGGACTGGTAGGCGTCGATCTCCTTGGCCATCTCCGCGTAGCCGGGGAGTTTCGCCTTTCCTTCGAGAAGGTCGGCGACCCATTCCGACTGGGCCTCGGCCATCGGCATGATGGCGCCGATCGGCTGCACGAGGCCGATGAAATACAGCCCGGGATGCCGGGGCGGCACCACGCGGTGATACAGGGATATCCAGTTCTCCTCGGCGTTGATGAGCGAGGAGTCGAGGAACGGAAAACTGATCTTGTAGCCGGTGGCGTAGACGACGGCGTCCACTTCCTCCGAACTGCCGTCGGCGAAGTGCACCTTGTCGTGGTCGAGTCGGGTGATGTTCGGCTTGACGGTGATGTCGCCGTGCCCGAGCTTGCTCAGCAGCGTGTCGGAGGCGGTCGGGTGGGCGGCGAGGATGCGGTGGTCCGGCTTGGGCAGCCCGTAGCGGGACGGCCGGCCGCGGGCGAAGCGCAGGGCGGTGCCGAGCACCCACTGCTGGGCGCGCAGCGGCAGGACGACCGAGGCCCAGCTCAGCGTCAGATGGTCGACGGGTATGCCGAAGATGAACTTCGGCACGATGTGCACCCCGCGGCGCAGCGACAGGAACATGCGCTTCGCCACCTGGGAGCCCTCGACGGCGATGTCCGCCGCCGAGTTGCCGATGCCGAGGACGACGACGCGCTTGCCGACGAGCACGTCGGGCGTCCGGTAGTCGTGCGAGTGCAGCTGGATGCCCTTGAAGGTGTCGGCCCCGGGGAAGGGCGGGTCGGGCATCCGCGGGTCCCAGTGGTGGCCGTTGGCGACGAGCACGGCGTCGTACCGCCGGGTGTGCTCCTCGCCGGTGTCACGGTGCCGGGTGGTCACGTCCCATTCCCCGGTGGGGGTTTTCCCGACGTGGGTGACCTCGGTACGGAACCGGATGCTGTCGCGGAATCCGAAGTGGTCGACGTAGGCGTCGAAATAGCGGGCGGCCTGTTCGTGGTTGACGTAGGGCGGGAGATGGTCGCCCATGGGGAAGGTCGCGTACTGCATGCTCTGGCGCGACGAATTGATGTGCAGGGAGCGGTACGCGGACGACATGCCGTTGTCGTTCATGTAACGCCAGTTGCCGCCCACCTCGGATCCCGCCTCGTAGCAGTCGAAGGGGATTCCTCTGGCGTGCAGCACCTGGCACGAGGAAATGCCGGATGAGCCAGCTCCGATAATGCAGACGCGATTCATGCGGGCATCCCATCCTCCGGTTCAGACGACTGGCGTTCCGCGCGGTCCGGGACACAGCCCGGCGTACTCGACGTCGTTCACATACTAAGAGTATGTCAGAGTTTCGCGGTAGGTCAACGGTCCGACGGGGAGCGCCGGACGCCCGTCCCCGGCCCGTGGAAGCCCGCGCGAACTGCGTCAACGTGCCCGGGAGCCAAGGGGGTTGAGGGGAGTCGACCGGCGGGCGGTGGGCGGAACGACAGCGGGGCCGGTCCCGCCGGAGGTGGCGGAACCGGCCCCTGCACAGGAGACGGCGGTGCTGCGGTACCCGCGTCAGGTCTCCCTGAGCCCGCGCGCCAGCGCGGCGACCTCCCGGAAGGAGCGCAGGGCGAGGCTGCCGCCGAACGTCACCCGCCGCGCGCCGGCCGCCGCCAGCTCGCCGGGCGCAGGGGAGCCCGCGTCGCTCACCGCGTTGACGGGCACGGGCAGTTCGGCCGCCAGCACCCGCAGATCGTCCGTCGGCGCACCGAGCGGGTACACGCAGTCGGCACCGGCCGCGACATACCGCCGGGCCCGGGCGAGCGCGTCCGCCAACGGGTCGGCGGCGCCCCGCAGATAGCTGTCGACACGGGCGTTGAGGTACAGCACGTCCGGGCCCGCCGCCGTACGCACCTGAGCCAGCCACTCCGCCTGCCGCTCCGGGTCCACCAGCCGGCCGTCCGGCCCGGTGTCCTCCAGGTTGCAGCCGACCGCGCCCGTCGCCAGCAGCCGCTCGACGATCTCGGCCGGGGGCAGCCCGTAGCCGCGCTCGATGTCGGCGGAGACGGGCACCTCACGGTCCGCGACGGCACGCACGATCCGTCCGACCGCGGCGAACATCTCCCCGGCCGGGCACGCGCCGTCCGCGTACCCGAGAGCGGCCGACACCCCGTGGCTGGGCGTGGCCAGCGCGGCGTGCCCCGCCTCGGCGAAGGCCACCGCACTGGCCGCGTCCCACGGGCCCGGCAGCACCAGGGCCCGGCCGGGGCGGGTCTCCTCGTGCAGGCGGCGCAGCCGCTCGGCCGGGGTCATGCGCCCGCCCCGTGCCCCTGTGCACGCTCGCGCGCCGCGAGGCTCTGCGGGACGCTGCGGGTCGTCACGGCGAACCGGTTCCAGGCGTTGATGGCCACGATCTGCGAGATGAGCGCGGCCAGTTCGCCCTCGTCGAAGTGGTGGGCGGCGCGCGCGTACACCTCGTCCGGCACATGGCCGTCGGTCAGCACCGTGACCGCCTCGGTCAGCGCCAGGGCCGCCTGCTCCCGCTCGGTGAACAGCGTGCCGGCCTCCTCCCAGGCGACCACGAGATCGAGCCGGAGCTGGTCCTCGCCCTGCTCGCGGGCCTCGGCCAGATGCATGTCCAGGCAGAACGCGCACTTGTTGAGCTGCGAGGCGCGGATCTTCACCAGCTCCTGCACCGCCGGTTCCAGGCCCTGCGCCGAGGCGGCCTGCTGGAAGGCGTACATGCCCTTCAGGACCTCGGGCGCGGCCTTCCAGATCTGCATACGGGGCGTCTGCGCCGACTGCGGCGACTGCGCCGTCTCTGCCGTCTGTGCTGGTTGCGGGGTTCCCATGCCTCGCAGACTACGGCCGGGTGGGCCACGAGTATGGTCCACTCCCATGCGCAGTTCATGGGCCATTCCCCCGGACGGCAGCGGGCCGCCGGACCCCGCGGCGGAGCCGGACGGCGGGCGGGACGGCGGGCGGGACGCGGTGGCGGAGCCGGACGCGGCGGGGAGCGCGGAGGGCGCGGAGGGCGCGGAGGGCGCGGAGGGCACGGGCGTCGCCAGGGTCGCGGGGGTCGATCTGCATCTCGATCTCGCGCGGGGGCTCGGCGGCCGGGGCGCCCGCGGTACCCGGGTCGCACTGATCGCCGCCGTACGGGGCGCCATCCGCACCGGACGGCTCGCGCCGGGCACCCGGCTGCCGTCCTCCCGCTCCCTCGCCGTCGACCTGGGGCTGGCCCGGAACACCGTGGCGGGCGCCTACGCCGAACTGACCGCCGAGGGCTGGCTGACGGCGCGCCGGGGCGCCGGCACCCGGGTCGCGCACCGGGCCGCACCGGCGCCGGCCCGCCGTCCGCACCACGGCCCGCCGCCCGGCCTGCCCGGCGGACCCCGGCCGCTCCACCCGGTGCACGAACTGCGCACCGGCCGGCCCGATGTCACGGCCTTCCCCCGGCAGAGCTGGCTGACCTCGGCACGCCGCGCCCTGACCGCCGCCCCCGCCCGCGCCTTCGCACACGGCGACCGGCGGGGCGCGCCCGAACTGCGCCGCGCCCTGGCCGACTACCTGGCGCGGGCCCGCGGCGTACGCGCCGACCCCGAACGGATCCTCGTCTGCTCCGGCTTCGCCCAGGGCCTCGCACTGCTCGCCCGGGTGGTACGGGGCGACGGCGACGGCGGGGACGGTGGAGACATCGCCGTGGAGGAGCACGGGCTGCCCTTCCACCGGGAGCTGCTGGAGCACACCGGCCCGCGCACGCTCCCGCTGACCGTCGACGAGCGGGGCGCGCGCACCACGGACCTGGACTCCCGGCCGGACCTCGCCGGGGTGCGGGCCGTGCTGCTCACCCCGGCGCACCAGTTCCCGACGGGCGTCGCGCTGCACGCGGACCGGCGGTCCGCCGTCGTGGACTGGGCGCGGCGCACCGGCGGACTCGTCCTGGAGGACGACTACGACGGGGAGTTCCGCTACGACCGGCACCCCGTGGGCGCGTTGCAGGGGCTCGACCCGGAGCGGGTCGTCCACCTCGGCACGTCCAGCAAGGCCCTGGCCCCGGCGCTGCGGCTGGCCTGGGCGGTGCTGCCCGACCACCTCGTGGACGCGGTACTGGCGGCGAAGACCCCCGCCGAGTGGACCATCCCGGCCCTGGAACAGCTGACCCTCGCCGACTTCCTGGAGCGCGGCGCCTACGACCGGCACGTCCGCGCGATGCGTCAGCGGTACCGCTCGCGCCGGGACCGGCTGGTGACGGCGCTGGCCGAGCGGGCGCCCGGGGTGCGGGCCACCGGGATCGCCGCCGGGCTGCACGCCGTCCTCGAACTCCCGGCCGTGCGGGGCGAGTCGGCGCAGCGGACGGAGACGCGGCTGGTGCGGGCGGCGGCCCGGTGCGGCGTGGCCCTGGACGCCGGTGACGCCTTCCGGCACCCGGATGCCCCCGCGCATCCGCTGCCCTCCCTCGTCGTCGGCTACGGCGCACCGGCTGAACACGGCTTCCCCGCCGCGCTGGACGCGCTGTGCGAGGTGCTGGCCGACCGGGAACGGGCCGGGCCCGGCGGGGCGGGCGCATACGCTCCGGGCGGGGCATGAGCGGGCTGCCCCGCCGCAGGGGTGCGTCCCGTGCGGGCGGTCAGGCCGGCCGGGGCCCGTCGGCGCCGCCCATGGTGGCGGGCCCGGGGCCGCCCGCCTCGTCCAGCAGACGGTCGAGGTAGCCGCCGTCCGCGATCGGGACGCGGGCGAGGTACGCGGAGGGCAGGCCGAAGGCGTCGACGAGGTCGGCCAGGTGCGGGGCCAGTTCGGCGAGGGTGTTCTCGACGGTCCGGGCGAAGCCGCGCAGGTGCCGTGTGGTCAGCGCGCCGGCGGCGAACAGCTCACCGGTCTCGCCGGACAGCTGGCCCAGCAGATGCAGCCGGCACAGCTTCGTCAGCAGGGCGCGGGCCTCCGGGGTGCCGGCCCGGTCGACGGCGTCGAGAAACGCGTCGGCGCTGCGCAGCCGGGTGTGTGCGGAGGCCATCTCCAAGGCGGCGGGCGAGGCGGCGTTCCACCGGCCGACCGGGTCGCCGGAGGGGCCCTGCCGCAGCGCGGCACGCGCCCGGTCCCGCCACAGCGCCTCCAGCCGCGCCAGCAGATCGCGCAGGAAGCGCGGATCGTCCAACGTGCGCTCGGCCGAGGTGAGTTCGGGGTAGCGCCCCGGGTCGCTCTCCTGGCCGAAGATCATCTCGGCGGCGGCCTTCACCATGACGACGAGGTTGTCGCCCTCGGCGGTGATGGCGCCCTCGACGGCCGGCTGGAGGTCGGCGAGCACGTTGGCCGCGAACAGGCCCTGCGCGCCGCACCGCTCCCGGCACTCCACGACGATCGAGCGGGCGTTCCAGGTGACCCAGCTCTTGGTGAGCGCCACCAGCCGCTCGGCCGCGGCCCGGTCCGTGGCGTCGTCACCGGTGCGCGTGCCGCCGTCCCGGGCGTCCCCGGCGTCCCCGGCGTTCCCGGCGCTCCCGGCGTCCCCGGCGTCTCCGGCGTCCCCGGTGTCTTCGGCGTCTCCGGCCGCGAGCGCGGACCAGCGGGCCACGGCCTCCCGGTGCAGGAACGTCATCCCGTACGCCGTCGCGATGCCGGCGAGCAGCCTGCCGTGGTGGCTGCGGTGCGCGGCCAGCGGCACCCGCTCGCCCGCCCTCGGCCCGCCGATGTGCCGGTCGAGCGCGTAGCGGACGGCGATGCCCAGCGCGGCGCGCGCCATGCCGAGGCCGCTGGCACTCATGCACAGCTTGCCGGTGGTGACCCGGCCGATGGCGTGCAGGAACCGCTTGCGCCGGTTGCCGAGGCTGCTGTGCAGCCGGCCGTGGCCGTCGAGCCGGCCGTGCTCGGCCTCCAGCAGCGCGTCGGGCGGCAGCCGCACGGTGTCGAAGGCCGTCAGACAGTGGTCGACCTGCGGCCCGCTGCGCTCGGGCACCCGGCGCACGGTGATCCCCGGCAGCAGCCCCCGCTCGTCGCTCAGCGGCGTCAGGAACAGAAAGACGCCCTGGTCCGCCCCGTCGATCAGCAGCCGCGCCGCCACCAGCGCGCTCTTGGGCCCGCCGAGGGTGCTGGTGTTGGGCATGAACTTCTGCGCGCCCGGTGTGGGCGTGTGCAGGACGAAGCCGCCGGTGGCCGGGTCGAGGGTGGCGGTCGTCTCCAGCGCTGCGGCGTCGTTGCCGTGCTCCAGCTCGGTGCACAGGAAGGTGCCCGTGCGGCGCAGCGTGGTGTACGGGGTCAGGTCCCGCTTCTCGCCGTCGTGGTCGAGCAGGCTGCCCAGGAACAGGTTGTAGTGGATGCCGGCGACGGTGCACAGCCCGGCGTCCACGAGCGGCGTCCACTCGTGCAGCGCCGCCAACGCGCGGGGGTCGCGGGCGAGTTCGGCGGAGTCGCCGAGCACCGCGTCGATGTGCCGCAGCCGGGCGTAGGAGCGGGCGATGCGCTCGTCGGCGGTCCCGGTGCGCGGGGCGAACTCCTCGTCGGAGACGACGGCGCGCCACAGGTCGTGCAGACGGCCCTCGGCGGGGCGGCCGAAGAGCAGCCGGCGCAGCTCGGCGGGGACGGGGAGGGGTGGCGGCGTCCAGCGGTCCACCGCGCGTGCGGTGCGGTCGGCGGGCCGGGCCGGGGCGAAGCAGCCGGGTGCGACGGCCTCCTGCCGGGGCGGCCGGGCCGTGCGGCGGTCCTGGGCGGGCCGGGCGCTCGTCGCGGGAGTGGAGTCCGCTTCCTTCTGGAAGGTCAGCAGAGTCATGAGCCTCTCCATGTAGCGCGATGCCTGTGGATGGGAGGTGGCGGCCATAAAGATACGGACCCACCGGTTTTTTGTGAAGCAGAAAACAGACCCGCGAAGCGGAGGGTCATCCGCCGAACACGCCTGTCGCGACAGGGGAGTTGAGTGCCCGCCCGGTTGACGTGCGCGGAAGCGGGCGGCGGCGGACGGGGGTTCGGACGAGACCTTGAGAAACCGGCCGTATGGTTTTATTCTTGGCCTTCTCCGCGCCCCGTTCGACGCATGCGCGGTGTCCGGCAGGCGGGGGTGGACGGAGGATGACGTTGGCACGGCAGGAGCGGGCCATCCGCACCAGGCGGGCGATTCTCGTCGCGGCGGCCGAGGTGTTCGACGAAGTCGGCTACGAGGCGGCGACGATCTCGCAGATCCTTCAGAAGTCCGGGCTCACCAAGGGTGCGCTCTACTTCCACTACCCGTCGAAGGAGGCCCTCGCGCAGGCCGTGCTGGACGCACAGGTGCGTGCGGTGCCCGAGGTGCCGGCGCGCGGCCTGAAGCTCCAGGAACTGGTCGACCAGGCGCTGTTGCTGGCGCACCTGCTGGGCACGGACCCCATCGTGCGCGGCAGCATCCGGCTCACCGTCGACCAGGGATCCGCCAAGGACGGCCTGGACCGCCGTATCCCGATGAGCGCCTGGCAGGACTCCAACACCGTCGTGCTGAAGCTCGCCCGCGACGCCGGTGAACTCCTGCCCGACGTCGATGTGGACCGGCTGGCGAAGCTGCTGGTCGGCGGCTTCACCGGGGTCCAGGTCCTGTCCAAGATCATGACCGATCACGCCGACATGACCGAGCGGGTCGCCGACTTCATGCGGCACCTGATGACGAGCGTCGCCGTGCCGGCGGTCCTCGTCCGCCTCGACTTCGCCCCCGAGCGGGCCGAACGCGTCCACCGGGAGGCCGACGCCGCGGCCGAGCAGGACGAGCGGGTGGACGCCGTCCGGCAGGAGTGACGCGCGCGGCGCCGCCCGGCAGTCACCGAAGGGAGCGCACGGATGGACACGACCACCTGCCCCTACGTACTGGACATGGCGGGGCGCGATCTGCCGGGTGAGGCGGCGCGGCTCGCGGAACGGGGGCCGGCCGTGCCGGTCGAACTGCCGGGCGGAGTGCGCGCCTGGGCGGTCGTCCGGCCCGGGTACGTACGGCGGCTGCTGCTCGACCCGCGGATCTCCAAGGACGCGCGGCAGCACTGGCCGGCCTTCGCCGAGGGCCGCATCACCCCCGACTGGCCGCTCTACCCGTGGGTGGCCAACGAGAACATGCTCTTCTCCTACGGCGCCGACCACGCACGCCTGCGCAGACTCGTCGCCGGCGCCTTCACGGCGCGGCGCATCGAGCGGCTGCGCCCCCGCGTCGAGGAGCTGACCGCGGGGCTGCTCGACGGGCTGGCCCGGCTGCCCGCCGGTCGCCCGGCCGAACTGCGCGCCGAGTTCGCCAAGAAGCTGCCGATGCGCGTCATCTGCGAGCTGTACGGCGTTCCGGACGGGGACCGCGAGCGGCTGTGCGCGGCCATGGACACCGTCTTCCGCACCTCCGTCACCCCGCGGGAGATGGAGGCCGCGCGGACCGAGGGGTTCGCGCTGCTGACCGCGCTGGTCGCGCACAAGCGGCGGCGGCCCGGCGACGATCTCACCTCCGCGCTGGTGACGGCCCGGGACGGCGACGACGCGCTCACCGAGGACGAACTCCTCGGCACCCTCTATCTGATGATCGCCGCGGGCGAGGAGACCTCGGCGAGCCTCATCGTCAACACCGCGGCCACGCTCCTGTACGACCCTCGGCCGCCGGCACGGGCACACCCGGGCCGGTCCGGCGGCGGCGCCGACGGGCACACCGGCCAGGTCGACGGGGGCCTCTACCGGGACCTCGACTGGGACGCGGTGGTCGGCGCCTCCTTACGGGACCGCAACCCCGCGGCCTGGTCGCCGATGCGCTTCGCCGTGGAGGACGTGGACCTGGACGGGGTGACCCTCGCGAAGGGCGACCCCGTCATCGTCACCTTCGCGGCCCCGCCGGGCGACGACGAGGGCCTGGGCTTCGGGTACGGCGTCCACCGGTGCCTGGGCGCGCCGTTGGCCCGGCTGGAGGCCACCGTCGCGCTGCGTGCCCTGTTCACACGGTTCCCGCGCATGGCGCCCGCCGTTCCGCGCGCGGATCTGGAGCCCGTGGAGTCCTGCGTCGTCAACGGCTACCGCGCCCTTCCGGTCCTGCTGCACGGCGCGGAGCGGCACGGCGCGGAGCCCGCCCCGGCGGACTGAGCAGCGCGCGCACGGCACCGAGCCTCCGCGGTCGTCCCGGCCGCGGAGGTTCTTCCGTAGGGGCAGGCCTGCTCGCTTCCGGGCGCCGTGCGGCGTCTTCTCCCGGACGCCGCGGCGTCGAGGGGGACACCAGCGGTCCTTGAGCGCCCCGGCGGACGCTGGCCGGCGGAAGCGACGTGAGGAGGCGCTGTGGACGACCACACGAGCGGCACCGGTACCGCCACCGGCACCGGGCGGCCCGAGCGGGCACCGGACCTGGTGCGGGTGGAGCACGGACGGGCCGACGAGGCCGAACTGGCCGCCGTGACCGTCGTGTTGCTGTCGCTGCGTGCCCGCCGCGCGGCGCGGCTCGGGGAGTCCGGCGGGGCCGGCGGGCGCGCCCGGGGCGGCGCCGGGTCCCGCTCGGCGCACCGGTACCGGGGCCGGCCGGCGCCGTTCCGGGCGCCGTACAGCTGGTGTTGAGCACCCGGCGGGCCCGAGTGCGCGCCCACGGTGCCCCCTCGCGCCGGTGAAAACCGCACAAGCGGTTTGTTAGGCTTACCGGTTGCCGGACCGCAGGAAGGGGATCCGACATGACAGTGCTGAGCGACCCGTCTCCGGCCGTCGCAGAACCCGAGGACGCGCGGGGGCGGGTGGCCGAACTGCACGGCATCCGGGCCCAGGCGCAGGCGGGCCCGAGCGAGAAGGCGACGGCGGCGCAGCACGCCAAGGGCAAGCTGACGGCGCGCGAACGCATCGGACTGCTGCTGGACGAGGGCTCGTTCCAGGAGGTCGAGCAACTGCGCCGGCACCGGGCGACCGGCTTCGGGCTGGAGGAGAAGAAGCCGTACACGGACGGTGTGGTGACCGGCTGGGGCACCGTCGAGGGCCGGACGGTCTTCGTGTACGCGCACGACTTCCGGATCTTCGGCGGGGCGCTGGGCGAGGCGCACGCGGAGAAGATCCACAAGATCATGGATCTGGCGCTGACCGCGGGCGCGCCGCTCGTCTCCCTCAACGACGGTGCGGGCGCCCGGATCCAGGAGGGCGTCTCGGCGCTGGCCGGCTACGGCGGCATCTTCCGCCGCAACACCAGGGCGTCCGGCGTCATTCCGCAGATCTCGGTCATGCTCGGCCCCTGCGCGGGCGGCGCGGCGTACTCGCCCGCGCTGACCGACTTCGTGTTCATGGTCCGCGGGACCTCGCAGATGTTCATCACGGGGCCCGACGTGGTCAAGACCGTCACCGGCGAGGAGATCAGCCACGACGGCCTGGGCGGCGCCGATGTGCACGCGGCGACCTCCGGCGTCGCGCACTTCGCCTACGACGACGAGGAGACCTGCCTCGCCGAGGTCCGCTATCTGCTGTCGATGCTGCCGCAGAACAACCAGGAGGCGCCGCCCGTGGCCCGCGGCGGCGACCCGGCCGACCGCAGGTCGGAGAAGCTGGTGGACCTGGTGCCGGCCGAGGGCAGCCGCCCCTACGACATGGCCGCCGTGCTGGAGGAGATCGTCGACGACGGCGAGTACCTGGAGATCCACGAGCGCTGGGCACGCAATGTGCTGTGCGTGCTGGCCCGGCTCGACGGCGAGGTCGTCGGCATCGTCGCCAACCAGCCGCAGAACCTCGCCGGGGTGCTCGACATCGACGCCTCCGAGAAGGCGGCACGCTTCGTCCGCACCTGCGACGCCTTCAACATCCCGCTGGTGACGCTGCTGGACGTGCCGGGCTTCCTGCCGGGCGTCGACCAGGAGCACGGCGGCATCATCCGGCACGGTGCGAAGCTGTTGTACGCGTACTGTGATGCGACGGTGCCGCGGATCTCGGTGGTCCTGCGCAAGGCGTACGGTGGGGCCTACATCGTGATGGACTCGCAGTCCATCGGCGCTGACCTGACGTACGCGTGGCCGACGAACGAGATCGCCGTGATGGGCGCCGAGGGCGCGGCCAACGTCGTCTTCCGCCGCCGGATCGCCGAGGCCGAGGACCCCGGGGCCATGCGTGCCCGCATGGTCGAGGAGTACAAGTCGGAGCTGATGCACCCCTATTACGCCGCCGAGCGAGGGCTCGTCGACGAGGTGATCGACCCCTCCGGGACCCGTGAGGTCCTCATCCGCTCCCTCGCGATGCTCCGGGCGAAGCACGCGGACCTGCCGACCCGCAAGCACGGCAACCCCCCACAGTGAGTCGACGAGTCGGGCCGCGGTGGGCCGCAACGGGCGGGCTGTGCCCGTGCGTTGCGGCGAAGCGGGCGCCGCGCCCGGAGCCAGGAGAAACAGATGGTCAAGCAGGCGCGTGCCGCGCGTACCCGTGAGTCGCTGATCCGTGCGGCCGCCGAGGTGTTCGCACAGGACGGGTTCGCGCTCGCCTCGCTCGCCGCGATCAGCAAGCGGGCCGGCGTCAGCAACGGCGCCCTGCACTTCCACTTCGAGAGCAAGAGCGCGCTCGCGCGGGCCGTCGAGGAGCAGGCGATGGAGGCCGTCCGGCGGATCACCGAGCAGGCGGCGGCCCGCGCGGGCGGCCCGCTCCAGGCGCTGGTCGAGGCGACGCACGCGCTGATGACGGAGCTGTCCGGCAACGGTGTGCTGCGCGCCGGGTTCGCGCTGGGCGGGGACGCCTCGCGCGGCGGGGGAGCGGCGCTGCGGCGCGAGTGGCAGCGCTGGGTCGAGGACGTGCTGCGGCAGGCCCGGCGGGAGGGCCTGCTGGCCGAGGGCGTCTCGCCGGACGGTGCGGCCTCGGCGATCGTCGCGGCGACCGTCGGTTTCGAGGTGCTCGGCAGCACCGACCGGAAGTGGCTCTCGGAACAGGTCATCACCCAGTTCTGGGGGCTCCTCCTGCCGCGGCTGGCCGGGGGCGGGCAGCCGGGGGAGCTGCGGCCGACCCCGGCGGCGGGCGAGTGACGGACCCGGCTCCGGCGGCCTCTGTGCCGAGCAGCAACCGGACCGCGTGGTCTCTTTTTGCCTCCCCAAGTGGGCGGTGCAGGCTTCCGATGCAGGCGATTCCCGTGCTGCTTTCTCCCCAAATAACTGCCCACAACGGGCAGTTGATCAAAAGCGCGCGTGATCAATGGAAAACGGAGCGGACGGTTTAATATTGACAAACCGTCCGTCCTGTTTTTTACTCAAGGGCATGTCGAGAGGTGCATCACACAACGGCCTCGCGCGACCGATGACTCGTGCACGAGTAGGGGAGACGGCATGGACATCGATGTACTGGGGGCATTGGCCGTCAGGGAGAACGGGATCTCCGTCACGCCGACGGCACCCAAGCCCCGCCAGGTTCTGGCACTGCTCGCCCTGCACGCCGACCAGGTCGTGCCCGTCGGCGCGCTGATCGAGGAACTCTGGGGCGAACACCCGCCGCGCAGCGCCCGCACCACCCTTCAGACCTATGTGCTCCAGCTGCGCGACATGATCTCCGCGGCCGTCGAGCGGGACCCGGAGGGCGTCGGCCCGCGCACCGCCAAGGACGTGCTCGTCACCTCGCCGGGCGGCTATCTGCTCAACAGCTCCGGCGGCACCCTCGACGTGCGCGAGTTCGAGCGGCTGGCCGGCACCGGATACCGGGCGATGGACGCCGGCGACTTCCCCGGCGCCGCCCGCCTGTTACGCCAGGCCCTGGACCTGTGGACCGGCAACGCGCTCACCGATGTGCAGGCCGGACCGCAGCTGGAGATGGAGACCAAACGGCTGGAGGAGACCCGGCTGTGCGCGCTCGACCAGCGCATCGAGGCCGATCTGCGGCTCGGCCGGCACCGTGAACTGCTCGGCGAGCTGAGCGTGTTGGTCCGCCGCTACCGCACCCACGAGAACCTGCACGGGCAGCTCATGCTCGCCCTGCACCGCTCCGGACGCCGCAGCGAGGCGCTGGAGGCGTACCAGCGGCTGCGGAACGCGCTCGTCCGGGAGCTGGGGCTGGAGCCCTCGGCGGGTCTGCGCAGGCTCCAGCGCTCGATCCTCATGGCCGGTCCCGAATCGGTGCCGGAGGCGGCTGAGGCCGGCGGGGGGCGCCTCAACCGCGTGGGCTGAGCGCGCGCCAGCAGACGCACCGTCCCGGTGCCGCCGCCCGGCCGCGGGCGCCGGTGCCGGGGCGCTGTGGTGTCCGTCGGGAGCGCCGGCCGGGGAGCGCCGGCGCGGGAGGAGGCCGTCATGCAGGCCAGGTCGGAGCGGTCCCGCCGCAGGCTCGTCCGGGCGGCGGCGGAGATGTTCGACGCGCACGGGTACGCCGACGCCACCCTGGGCCGGATCGCCCAGGCCGCCGGGATGACCAAGGGAGCCCTCTACTTCCACTTCGGCTCCAAGGACGGGCTCGCGGACGCCGTGCAGGAGCAGGGGCACGAGCTGCTGCGCCGGCAGGTGCGGGCCCTGGACGCGGCGGGGACGCCGCCGGTGCAGGGGCTCATCGATCTCACCCACCGGCTGGCCCGGGGGCTGCGCGAGGACCCCGTCGTACGGGCCGGCTTCCGTATCACCGTCGAGTGCGCGGGCCGCCGGCCGCCCGTCGCCGACCTCCACGCGGCCTGGGTCCGGGAGGCGGCCCGGCTGCTGGAGCGGGCCCGCGAGGCCGGCCGGCTGCGGGACGGCGTGGGCGACGACGGGCCCCGGGCGCTGCTCGCCGCCGTCGTCTGCGGGATCAGCGGGGCCTGGGGCGCGGGACTGTCCACCGCTGAACTCGCCTCCCGTGTCGCCGCGTTGTGGGCGACGCTGCTGCCCGCGCTCGTCCCGCCCGGCGAGCAGGAGCGCTACCGGACCCAGGCGCCGTCCGGGGCGCGGGGCCGCCGGGGCGCCGGCGCGGGCGCGGACGGGGGCGCGGGCGGGGGTGCGGGCACGCGCGAGGCCCGGAGCGCGGCCTGAGCCGACGGCCCCGCCCGTCCGCCCGGTACGCGTCCCGGACGGGCCCGTACCGGCGTCCGGGCAACCGCCCCCGCGGAGGCGCCGGTTCCTCTCCACGCCTGCTCAACACCCGCTTGAGCAGGCGTTTCCGCGTTCCCGGCGGCGGCTGTGCGCGCGTCGAACCGTGCTTGAACGCAGGTCGAGATTCCGGTGATCTGGTGCGAATCGGGCTAGCGTTCGGGACGCCGACGGCAGATGAGCCATCGGGCGAGCTCGACCAGTACGGAGGACACCATGGAGATCGAAGTTCTGGGTCCGTTGAGCGCCGATGTCAACGGGGGATCGATTGTTCCGACGGCCGGCAAGCCACGTCAGCTCCTCGCACTGCTTGCCTTCTATCCCGGCCGGGTCGTCCCCGTGGCGACCCTCATGGAGGAGATCTGGGGCACCGGGCTGCCGCAGAGCGCCATGACGACCCTCCAGACCTACATCCTGCAACTGCGGCGCCGCCTCGGCACGGCCATGGGGCCCGACGTGCCCGGCTCCGCCAAGGAGGTGCTGGCCACCCGGCACGGCGGCTACGTGCTCCAGATACCGCCGGAGTCCGTCGACGTGCACCGCTACGAGCGGCTGTGCACCGCGGGGCAGCACGCCTTCGAGGACGGCGAGGACGCGGTCGCCGCCCACACCTTCCGCAAGGCGCTCGCCGTCTGGAAGGGGCCGGCGCTCGTCGACGTACGCGTCGGCACCGTCCTGGAGATCGAGGTCATGCGGCTGGAGGAGAGCCGGCTGGTGACCGTCGAGCGGCGCATCGACGCCGATCTGCGGCTCGGCCGGCACGCCGAACTCACCTCGGAGCTCACCGAGTTGATCGCCCGCCACCCGCACCACGAAGGGCTGCACTCGCAGGCCATGGTGGCCCTCTACCGCTCCGGGCGGCAGGCCACCGCGCTCGACGTGTACCGCAGGCTGCGCGCCCGGCTCATCGAGGAACTGGGCGTGGAGCCCTCGCCGCAGCTCCAACGGCTGCACCAGGCGATGCTCGTCGTCGACCCGGCCTTGGACATCATCAGCGGGCCCCGCCGCACCTCCACGTTCGACCTGTACGCGGCGTGACGCCGCCCGGCGGGAACGGAGCGGCCGGGCCGGGGACCGTCCGGTTTCGAGCCGGGCTCTAGGCGGCCGGACGACGCTCGTCGGGACGTACTCGTTCAGGAGGGACGGCACATGTCCGACGAGCAGCCCGTGGGGCTCCACTGTTTCGCACACGCCGGGGCCGGCGTCTCCTGCTACTACGGCTGGCACCGCGAGCTGGGAGAGGGCGTCGCGTCCACCGCGCACCTGCTGCCCGGCCGGGAACGGCGCCGCCGGGAGCCGCGGCTGACGGGCCGGGACGAGCTGGTCGCCGATCTGCTCGGGCACTTCACCCCGCCCGCCCGGCCCGGCACACCCTGGGTGCTCTACGGCCACAGCCTCGGCGCGCTCGTCGCCTACACCCTCACCCGCGCCCTGCACGAGGCCGGACTGCCGCTGCCGGCGCTGCTCGCGGTGGGGGCGTGCCCGCCGCCGGACGCCGCCTCCGACCTGTCGGACTCCTGCACCGCGAGCGACGAACGGCTGCTGCCGCTGCTGGACGCGGCCGGCGCCGTGCCGCCGGGCGCCGCCCCGGGCGGACTGTGGCACCGGGCCGTGATGCCCGTCCTGCGGGACGATCTGACGCTCGCCGACGCGCTGCGCCGCGCCGCCCGGCAGCCGTCACCCGCCGGGCCGCTGCCCGTGCCGATGCTGTGCGTCGCCGGGCGGGACGACCCGCTGGCGCCGCCCGGTGTCGTGGCCGGCTGGAGCCGGTGGACCGCGGCGCGTGCCGTGGCCCGCACCGTGCCCGGCGACCACTTCTTCGTCCGCGGCCGTGAGCTGCCCCGGCTGGTGGGCCGCGCCTGCCGCGTCGTACGGCGCACCACGGCGGGCGGCGCGGCGCCGGTGGCAGCGGGGGCCGGGCGGTGAGGCGGGTCGTCGTCACCGGGATCGGGGTGGTCGCGCCCGGTGGCGTGGGCGTCGAGGAGTTCTGGACGCTGCTGACCGACGGGCGCACCGCGACCCGGCCCATCACCCTCTTCGACGCCTCCGGCTTCCGCTCCCGGGTCGCCGCCGAGGTCGACTTCGACCCCGCGGCACACGGCATCCCCGCCGCCCGCGCCCGACAGCTCGACCGCGCCGCCCAGTTCGCGCTGGCCGCCGCCGGCGAGGCGGTCGCCGACAGCGGGACGGCGCCCGGCGCCGGGGGCCCGGGCGCCGCCGACCCGGTGCGCACCGGCGTCACCCTGGGCAGCGCCGTCGGGTGCAGCACCGGGCTGGACGCGCTGTACGCACAGGTCAGCGAGGGCGGCTCGCGGTGGCTCGTGGACCACACCCGGGCCGAGGCGCGGCTCGCCGACTGCTTCGTGCCCAGCTCCATGGCGGCCGAGGTCGCCAGGGCCGTCGGCGCGCAGGGACCCGTCTCCGTGGTCTCCACCGGCTGCACCTCCGGGCTGGACGCCCTCGGCCACGCCGTCGACCTCATCCGGGACGGCAGCGCCGACGTCATGGTGGCCGGAGCCTCCGAGGCGCCCGTCACCCCGATCACCGTCGCCTCCTTCGACGCGATCCGCGCCACCTCCCCGCGCAACGACGAACCCGCCACCGCCTCCCGGCCGTTCGACCTGACCCGGAACGGCTTCGTCATCGGCGAGGGCAGCGCGGTGCTCGTACTGGAGGAATACGGGCACGCGCGGCGGCGCGGCGCCCGGATGTACGCGGAGGTCGCCGGCTTCGCCGCCCGCTCGAACGCCTACCACATGACGGGGCTGCGCCCGGACGGCGACGAGATGGCCGAGGCCATCCGCGTCGCCCTCGACGAGGCCCGGCTGGACCCCGCCGACATCGACTACGTCAACGCGCACGGCTCCGGCACCAAGCAGAACGACAAGCACGAGACCGCCGCGTTCAAACGGGCCCTGGGCGCACACGCCTGGCGGGTGCCGGTCAGCTCCATCAAGTCGATGATCGGCCACTCGCTGGGGGCGATCGGCTCCCTGGAGGCCGCGGCCTGCGCACTGGCCATCGCCCACGACACCGTGCCGCCCACCGCCAACCTGCACACCCCCGACCCGGACTGCGACCTCGACTGCGTCCCGCTGACCGCGCGCGAGCAGCGCACCGACACCGTGCTCAGCGTCGGCAGCGGCTTCGGGGGATTCCAGAGCGCGCTGGTGCTCACCGCACGGCACCTGAAGGAGGCCGCCGTATGACCGCGCCGACACCCACCGCCCCCGCGACGGCCGGGCCGGACGCCACCGGGCCGGACGCCACCGGCCGAGGGACCGGGCCGGGCGCCGTCCGCTCGGGGCAGGCCGTCGTCACCGGGATCGGGGTCGCGGCCCCCAACGGGCTGGGCACCGCGGCATGGTGGGACGCGACGCTGCACGGCCGCGGCGGTATCGGGCCCGTCACCCGGTTCGACGCCACCGGCTACCCGGTGCGGCTGGCCGGCGAGGTGCCCGGCTTCGTCGACGAGGAGCACGTCCCCGACCGGCTGCTGCCGCAGACCGACCGGGTGACCCGGCTGGCGCTCGCCGCCGCCGCCGAGGCCCTCGACGACGCCGGGCTGGACATCGCCGCGTGCCCGCCCTACGGCGTCGGCGTCAGCACCGCCAACGCCGCCGGCGGCTTCGAGTTCGGGCAGCACGAACTCCAGCAGCTGTGGAGCAAGGGCAGCCGGCACGTCAGCGCCTACCAGTCCTTCGCCTGGTTCTACGCCGCCAACTCCGGCCAGATCTCCCTGCGGCACGGGCTGCGCGGCCCCAGCGGCGTCGTCGTCTCCGAGCAGGCCGGCGGGCTCGACGCCGTCGCACAGGCCCGGCGCCGGCTGCGCCACGGCGTGCGGGCGCTGGTCACCGGCGGCCTCGACGCCACCGTCTGCCCCTGGGGCTGGACGGCCCACCTGGCCGGCGGCGGGCTCAGCACCGCCACCGACCCCGAGCACGCCTACCTGCCGTTCGCCGAGCGGGCCGCCGGCCATGTCGTCGGCGAGGGCGGCGCGCTGCTCGTCCTGGAGGACGCCGCGGCCGCGCACGCGCGCGGCGCCGTCCCGTACGCCGTCGTCGCCGGCTGCGCCGCCACCTTCGACCCGGCACCCGGCACGGGCGACCCGCGGCTGCGCACCGCCGCTGGACTCGCCCTGGACGACGCCGGGATCACGCCGGACGACGTGGACGTCGTCTTCGCCGACGCGGCAGGCGAGCGGGAGGCCGACCGCGCCGAGGCCCACGCGCTCGCCGGGCTCTTCGGCCCGTACGGGGTGCCCGTGACGGCGCCGAAGACGATGACCGGGCGGCTCGGCTCCGGCGGCTCCGCGCTCGACCTGGCCGCCGCCGTCCTCACCCTGCGCGACCAGCTCGTCCCCCCGACCACCGGCACCGACCGGCCCGCCGACGACTGCCCCGTCGACCTGGTCACCGGCGCCCCCCGCCCGGCCGGCGCCGCGCCGCTGCGGCACGCGCTGGTGCTGGCCCGCGGCCGGGGCGGCTTCAACGCGGCGGCCGTCGTCCGGGCCACCGGCTGAGCACAACGGCACGGCAGGCGCGTCCACTTGGACACGGCGACCGCCCGGGAGAACCGGACGGAAGCCCGGACCGAAAACGAGAAACCACCCGGAAAGGAGTACATCGTGGGCCGGTTCGACCTCAGCGCACTCACCGCTCTGCTGCACGAGGCCGCGGGCGGAGGCAACGAACTGGGCGAGGACGACCTCGACACCCTCTTCCTCGACCTGGGGTACGACTCCCTCGCCCTGCTCCAGGTGACCGGCGTCATCGAACGCGACTACGACGTGACGCTGGAGGAGGAGGCCGTGGACGAGGCGGAGACCCCACGCCAGTTCCTGGACCTGGTCAACGGCGCCCTCGCGGGCCGTGCCGCGGTCTGAAGGGGGCGAAGACATGGGCGAGGGGGGCGCGTTGGGCGCCAGAGGCGCGGTGGGCGCGGCGGACGGACGGGGCCCGGCGGGCCCGGTGGGCGCGGCGGAGTCGGCGGAGTCGGCGGACGCGGCGGAGTCGGCGGGGACGGCGGACTCGGCGGAGGACGTGGGCCCGGTGGACGACGCGGGTCCGGCGGACGCGGTGGTGCCCGGGGCGCCCGCCCGGTTCACCGAACTCGCGGACGGCGTCTTCGGCTACGTCCAGCCGGACGGCGGCTGGTGTCTGAACAACGCCGGGCTGCTCGTCGCCGGCGGCGAGAGCGTGCTCATCGACACCGTCGCCACCGAGGCCAGGGCCCGGAGGCTGCGCGCCCTGGCCCTGCGCCTCGCCCCCGCTGCACCGCGGCTGCTGGTCAACACCCACTTCCACGGCGACCACACCTTCGGCAACTTCCTCTTCCCCGAAGCCACCGTCGTGGCACACGCACACGCCCGCGAGGACGTCCTGAGGGCCGGGCTGCACCTGACCGGGCTGTGGCCCGAGGTCCGCTGGGGCGATCTGCGAGTCGTCCCGCCGTCCGTCACCTACCGGGACCGGATGACGCTGCACATCGGCGGAGCGGACGGCTTCCCCGTCGAACTGCTGCACCCCGGCCCGGCGCACACCACCGGCGACACCGTCGTCTGGCTGCCCGAACAGCGCGTGGTCTTCACCGGCGACCTGGTGATGTCCCGCGTCACCCCTTTCTGCGTGATGGGCTCCGTTTCGGGCTCGCTGAAGGCCCTGGAGACGCTGCGCGCCCTGGGAGCCGAGACCGTCGTCCCCGGACACGGACCCGTCGGCGGACCCGAACTCCTCGACGCCGACGAGGGCTACCTGCGCCGCCTCCAACGGCTGGCCACCGCCGGCCTCGCCACCGGCCTGCCCCCCGCACACCTCGCCCACGACCCCGGCCCGGGCCCCTACGCCGACCTCCTGGACACCGAACGCCTGCTCCCCAACCTCCACCGCGCCTACGCGGAAGCCCGCGGCGCACCCCCCGGCGCCCCCCTGGACATCCCCGCCCTCTTCCACGAGATGACCGAACACCACGGCGGGGCCCCGGCCTGTTACGCGTGAGCGTGAGTGTCAATACGGAGGCGGTGTCGAGGGCACGAGCTTGAACTCCGCCCAGACGGCTTTGCCGACTCCCGTGCGGGAGGACACGCCCCAGTCGTCGGAGAGGTGGGCGACGAGGAAGAGGCCGCGACCGTCCGCGGCTTCGTCGTCCGGGGTCCGCACGCCGGGACGACCGGCGCCTGCATCATGCACCTCGATGCGCAGACGCATCTCGTCGACTTCGGCCCTCACCAGCACGTTCCGCCCGGGAGGGCTTCCGTGCCGCAGCGCGTTCGTGGCCAGTTCAGAGGTGCACAACCGCACGTCCTCGACGCGGTCCTCGACACCAGCAGCACGCAGGACCTCGACGACGAAGGCGCGGGCGGCAGCCACGGAGGCACGACGTCGCTCGAACAACCGCTCTCGGGAGATCGGCACGGCTACCACTTCTCCGTGGATGTGGAGCACTCCGAAGGCAGAGGACGAGGCGATGTGCTCCGCTTGGCGACGGCGATGTGCCGGCCGGAAGGGAATTGCGTGGGCATGTCCCCAGTCAACCGTTGGGGGACCGCTGTTGTCGGGAGCCTGCGAGGGGGCCACCAAGGGGGCCAGAATGGGGCCCGGAAGGTTCCTCAAGGGAGAGACCGGATGGGTCCAGAGGGCATTGGCGAGCTTCTGACACGCCTTCGCGACACGAGCGGGATGACGCATCAGCGCATTGCCGACGGGATCAACGACCGTGACGGCCGTGCGACCGTGACCGGCAAGGAGGTGAGTCGCTACCTGCGGGAGAAGCGCATTCCGTCGTCGCGCGTTCGTGGCTATCTGTCGGATCTGTTCGGGGTGGAACTCGCCATACTCGACCGCGCTGCCGCAGTGAGCAGGCAACGACGCGGGGAGCCGTCTTCGAAGACACGGATCGTCGAGCAGGCGCCGACGAGAAGGCTGCTCGCAGCCGATGCCGCCGAAGCTGCGGAGTTTGCGCGCTTCCTCGCGGGGACCAATAGCAGTGCGGCGGTGCTCGAAGGGCTGCATGCGGATGTGACGCGGCTCGCGCGCCACTACGTCAGTCAGCCGCTGGCGGGGCTGTACGGGGAGATCCGAACACTGCGCCGTGCCACCTTCGCGCTGTTGGAAGGGCGCCAACGCCCGTCCGACACCGCAGAGTTGTACCTGTTGGCCGGGCGCCTCTGCGGCTTGTCCGCGCATGTCTGCCTCGACGCCGGGGACTACGACTCCGCCGCGGCCCAGTCGCGAACGGCCTGGGCATGCGCCGACCTCGTCGGGCACAACGGGTTGCGCGCCTGGACCCGGGCAGCGCAGTCCCTCATCGCCTTCTGGAACGGCTCGCTGAGGCAGGCTGCAGATCTTGCCCGGGCCGGCCAGGAGTTCACGGCAGCGGGAAGCATCGGCGCACGGTTGGCTGGTCTGGAAGCCCGGGCGCTCGCGGTGGCAGGTGACCGTGATGGCGCCGCTGCGGCGCTGGCGACGGCGCAGCGGCGGCGGGAGAGCGCGGCGGACGAGGATGATTTCCCGGGAATCTTCAGTTTTCCGCTGGCCAAGCAGTGTGCCTACGCGGGAACCACGCACCTCGCCATCGGCGGACGACGGCACGTACAGGCGGCGATCACCAGCGCGGAGACCGCCGTGCGCCTGTACCGGAGTGCGGAGGATGCGGACAGGTCCGTCGGCGACTTGTTCGCTGCACATCTCGACATGGCGCGGGGCCATATGAAGGCCGGCAATGTCGACGGCACAGAGGCCATGATCGGTTTCGTGTTGGATGCCCGTCCGGAGACGCGATCCGCAAGCATCGCGCGGCGGCTCGGGGAGATCAGTGGTGAACTGGACGCGCCGGAGTTCCGCGACTCGACTCCGGTCTCGCATCTGCGGGCACGACTCAAGGAGGCCGCCATGGCCCCGGCAGGGCCCGCGGTGGGACGGGAGCAGCAGCGGTGACAGGTGCACCCGGAGGTCCCGACGCCGTGACGGATCGCGCCGTTCTCGCCGGTAGCGCGTACCGCGACGAACGGGATCTCGTCGCGCGGCAGTCTCTCTACCGGTGGCAGCACCCGAGCCACGACCTGCCGGGTCTGGTGGTCGATCACCTGCGGGACGTCCGGGGCACCGTCGTCGATGTCGGGTGCGGGAACGGCAAGTTCGTGAGGAGGCTCCACCGGGACCGCCCGGACCTCCGCGTGCTCGGCCTGGACATCTCGCCCGGCATCCTCGACGGGCTGCCCCGGCCGGTCGCCGTCGCGGACGCGGAGCGGCTACCGCTCGGTTCGGGCAGCGCCGGCGCGGTGCTCGCGCTGCACATGCTGTACCACGTGGGCGACATTCCGCGGGCGGTGGGCGAGCTGGCCCGCGTCGTCTCCGACAGCGGCGTCGTGATCGCGTCGACGAACAGCGAGCACGACAAGTCCGAACTCGACCGGCTGTGGCAGCGGGCCGCCGCCGATGTGCTCGGTGTCGCTCGGGGCCCGTCACGTATCTCACTCAGCGCCCGGTTCTCGTTGGAGAAGGCGCCGGACCACCTCGGTGCCGCGTTCGGCACGGTCGACGTGATCGAGCTGCCGGGAGTGATCGAGGTGCCCACGCCGGAACCGGTCGTCGCGCACCTGGCCTCGTACCGGGCATGGGCCGTCCAGCACGGTGTCCCGTTCGATGCCACGGTCGAGCGCGCGCAGATGCTCGTCGAGCGCCACATCGAGCAGCACGGCGCGTTCGAGATCAACGCCCTTGGTGGACTTCTGATCTGCTCGAAGTAGCGGGCCGCTGTGCGGTGGTTCGGCTGCCGAAGCCGTGCCGGTCCGGCCCCGTCCGGCCCGCCCCGGATGGGTAGGGTCCCGGCATGGAGGACTGGGTTGCGCGGGTGGGGGCGTTGCGGCAGTGGGGCGGTGGGGGTGAACGGGCGCCGCACAAGCCGCTGTTGCTGCTCTACGCGCTCGGCCGGTACCGGGACGATCCGGACGGGGCGCTGCGCTACAGCGACGTCGAGGAGGATCTCGCCGGGCTGCTGCGCGAGTACGGGCCGCCGCGGCGTACCTCGGCCGGTTACCCCTTCCACCATCTGACCGGCGACGGGGTGTGGGAGGTGCACACCGACGCGGGGCCCGGCAGCCCCGGCCCGAACGTGGGGGAGCTGCGTTCCCGGGGCGCCGCCGGGCGGCTCGCGCCCGGGCTGCGTGCCGCGCTCGCCGAGCGGCCCGCGCTGCTCGGCGACCTCGTGCACACCCTGCTGCATCTGCATTTCCCGCCGTCCCTGCACGCCGACATCGCCGCCGACACGGGCCTGGACGAGGTGCCGGGGCAGCCGCTCGCGCCCACGGCGGAACGGACCGGGGTGCGGCGTCTGGTCCGCGACCCCCGGGCAGCGGCGGCGCTGCGCCGGCGCGTCCTCGACGCCTACGGGCGGCGCTGCGCGTTCTGCGGGTTCGACGGTGCACTGGATCGCCGCCCCGTCGGCCTGGAGGCCGCGCACGTCCGGTGGTGGGCCCACCGGGGGCCCGATGTGCCGGCCAACACGCTGTGCCTGTGCGCGCTGCACCACCGGCTGTTCGACAAGGGCGTGCTGGGCGTCGACGAACGGGCCCGGATCGCTGTCTCGCCCCGCTTCACCGCGCGGGGGACGGCGGCCCGTGCCCAGGTCGACGCGCTCGGCGGCCGGCCCGTGGCCGTCCCCGAGGACGGCTCGGAGCCGGTCGCGCCGCAGTACGCCAGGTGGCACGCCCGGCAGGTGTTCCGCGCCTGAGGGCCCGGTTCCGCGCCTGAGCGCTCCGCTGCTGTTCCTCGCTCCCTTCGCCCCGGCGCTGTTCCCCGGCCCGGCCCCCGCCGCCGTTTCCTGGCCGGGCGCCCGCCGCTGGTCCTCTGCTGAGCGCCTGCCGCCGTTCCGCGGCAGAGTGCCCGGCGCGCCTCAGTCCAGGTCGTCCCGGGTGACCACCCGGTGGTGGGTGCGCCACTTGCCGCGGGAGCGCACCAGGACGTCCCGCATGACGCACACCCGCAGCACCCGGCTCGGGCCGCCGCGCGGGGTCGCGTGCACCAGCGCGTAGCAGCGGGTGTGCAGCGTGCCGTCCGGCTGCGGGCTCAGGTCGAGCATGCCGATCCAGTGCCGCAACTGCTCGCCTCCGCGCTCCCGTTGGGATCTGTTGTGCTCCACGGAGGCGGCCAGCTCGGCGCGGCCGCGCAGTGGACGCTCCAGCGTGGGCACGTCGAAGACCGCGTCCGGCGTGAACGTGGCCGCCCAGCGGGCACCGTCGAAGGCGTCGAACAGCTGCATCTGGTGGGAGTAGAACTGCTGGATCTCGGCGTAGAGGATCCCGAACTCGGGTGCGGGCTCCGTCCGCTGGGGCTCGGTCAGTGTGCTCATGGTGCTCCTTCCGGTCGGCTCCCGGGCGTCGGCCCCGGGATGTCGGCTCCGACGGGCACCCCCACCGTGTGCGCCGGGGATCGAGCACCCTTCGAAGACTCCTCAAGCGGCCCGGCGGACGGTGGAGGCTCCGGGGCGCCACCGCCCCGCGCCGATGTCCGCCCGACGAGCCGGAGGAGACAGCGCCGTGCCGACCTTCACCTGCCCGGACCTTCCCCTGGACGGTCTGCTGCGCAGGGCCGCCGCGCGCAGGCCCGCGGCGCCGGCCCTGCGCGCCGGGGAAAACACCGTCTCCTACGGCGAGTTGGACGAGCGGGCCGACCGGGTCGCGGCCTGGCTGGCCGGTCCCGCCGGTATACGGCCCGGGGCGCGCGTCGCCGTCGCCAACGTCCTCGACCCCTCGTTCGCCGCGCTGTTCAACGGCATCGTCCGGGCCGGCGCGACCGCCGTCCTCGTCAACCCGCTGCTGCCCGCCGACGGACTGCTGCACGTGCTGCGCACCTCGCGCGCCGAGACGGCCTTTCTGCCCGCGGCGGCGGCCGGGCTGCTCGCGCCGCACCGGCGCACGGTGCCGCACCTGCACACCGTCGTGGCACCGCACCCCGACGGGCCGGGGACGCCGGACGGGCCGGAGACGGCGGACGGGCCGCACGTGCCGGACGGGCCGGAGTTGCCGGTCGTGCCCGGTGTGCCTGCCGTTTCCGGTGCTTCGGCGTCCGCCGTGGTGCCGCTGCGCACCGTGTGGGACGCCCCCGCACGGGCGCCCCGGCACCGCGTCACCCCGGACGACCTCGCCTGTATCCAGTTCACCTCCGGCACCACCGGACGGCCCAAGGGCGTGCTGCTGACCCACCGCAACATGGTCGCCAACGCCCGGCAGACCGCGCTCGCGCACGCGCTGGACGCACACTCCGTCACCCTCAATCACCTGCCCCTCCACCACGTCATGCATCTGAACTCGGCGCTGTACGCGGGCGCCTGCCAGGTGCTGTGCCAGGACCCCGACCCCTACGCCTCGCTCGCCACGGCCGCCGCACACGGCGCCACCCACTACTTCGGGCTGCCCGCGCGGCTGCACCGGCTCGCCGCCGACGCACGGCTCGCCACCGCACCGCCGCGCCCCGCCGGGCCCCGGCTGCGGGTCGTCCTCTCCGGCGGCTCGGCACTGCGGCCCGACGCCGCCCGCGCCCTGCGGGCACACCTGGGCGTGCCCGTCCTCCAGGGCTACGGGCTGGCCGAACTGTCCCCGCTCACCCACTGCCAGCGGCCCGGCGACGAGCCGGGCGCCGTCGGCCGCACCGTGCCCGGCACCGGCTGCCGCATCGTCGACGTGACCACACGGCGGCCCGTACCGCGCGGCGAGCCCGGCGAAGTGCTGCTGCGCGGCCCGCAGTTGATGGCCGGCTACCTCGGCGAGGAGCGGTGCGTCCGCATCGACGCCGACGGCTGGTTCGCCACCGGCGACATCGGACTGCTCGACGCGTCCGGCTCCCTGCGGCTGGTCGACCGCCTCGACGACGTGTTCACCTGCGACAACGAACTGGTCTCGCCCAGCGAGGTGGAGCGCGTCCTGCACCGGGACCCGCGGGTCGCCGACTGCGTCGTCACCCGGTGGCCGGACCCCGTGCACGGTGGCCTCGCCTGGGCGGGCATCGTCCTGCGGGGTGCGGGGCCGGGTGGGGACCCGTGTACGCCCGCACCCGGTGCCGGACGCCGCTCCGGGGGCGCGTCTGCCGGACGCCGGTCCGGGGGCGCGTCCGTGCCGGGGTCCGTGCCGGAGCCTGTGTCCGTGCCTGCGCCTGTGCCCGTGCCGGGCTCCGCGCCCGTGCCGGGGTCCGCGCCCGTGCCGGGCGCCACGCATGTGAACGCGTCTGCTTCCGTGCCGGAGGACGGGCCCGTGCACACTGCCGTGCTCTCGTCCGTGTCGGGGGACGGCGCCGTGCTGGACGACGTCGTCGCGCGGGCCAACCGGGGGCTCGCGCCGCACGAACGGATCCGGGTCGCGGAGGTCGTCGAGGCCGTGCCGCGTACGGCTGCCGGGAAGCTCCGGCGGCGTGTCGTGCGGCAGCGGGTCGCCGAGCGGGCCGCTGCCGTCCCGTCGTCGTCCGTGCCGCGCACCGCGCCCGGCGCGCGGTCGGCGGACCCGGCGGACTCAGCGGATCCGGTGGGCCCACCGCACCCAGCGCTCAGCGGGCCTCCCGCGCCGGTCGCGTGCACCGCGCCTCCACCGCACACCGTCGGCTGAACGCACGCGGCCGGTACCGCCCGGGCCCAACTCCCCGGAGCGGACGGCTGGTTCGAGGCCGACGACACACCACCGCCCGGGCCTCAGCCCGGGCCCCGCCCGTACCGGCGCGGACACCACCGCGCCGGCCACCACCGACCCGAGGAGCCGGACCGTGCCGACCTCCGACATCCGCGGCCACGCGACCACCGCCCCGCACCGGCCCGCCGGGGCACCCGACGAGGCGGGAACCCAGGTCCTCGTCGTGGGCGCCGGGCCCGTCGGGCTGACCGCCGCGCACGAACTCGCCCGCCGCGGGCTGCGGATACGTCTCATCGACGCCGCACCCGGCCCCGCACGCACCAGCCGGGCCGTGGCCACCCACCCGCGCACCCTGGAGACCTGGGCCCAGATGGGCCTCGTCGACGCCATGCTCCGGCACGGCCGCCGCAACCAGGCGTTCACCATGTACGCCAAGGGCAGACGTCTCGTCCGGCTGGAAGCCGACTACGCGAAGATGCCGACCGCCTACCCGTTCACGCTCGTCGTCCCGCAGACCGCGACGGAGGCCGTCCTGCGGGAGGCGGTCGGCCGGCTCGGCGTCACCGTCGAATGGGGGGTGCGGCTGGCCGGGTTCACCCAGGACGCGCGCTCCGTGCGGGCCCGGCTGTCCGGGCCGCACGGCGAGGAACAGCTCGACGTGCCCTGGCTGGTCGGCTGCGACGGCGGCCACAGCACCGTGCGCAAACAGCTCGGGCTGCCCCTCCTCGGCGAGACCAGCGACACCTGGATGCTCGCCGACGCGCCCGTCGAGACCGATCTGCCGCCCGACACCATCTACTGGGCGCACACCGGCAGTCAGGCCCTGATGATGGTCCCCTACGCGCAGGCCGGGCGCTACCGGCTGCTGGACACCGTGCCGCCGCCCGGTGTGGCCCCCGGCCAGGACACCGCCGGGCGGGACATCGAAGCGGTGCTGTCGCGGAAGCTGTCCGCCGGGCTCGGCCGGACCGTCCGCGTCGGGCCCTCCGAGTGGACCTCGGTGTTCACCTTCCAGCAGCGGATGGTCGAGCGGATGCACCAGGGCCGGGTGTGCGTGGCCGGTGACGCCGCACATGTGCACAGCCCCGCCTCCGGGCAGGGCATGAACACCGGTGTCCAGGACGCCTACAACCTCGCCTGGAAACTCGCCATGGTCGTCCAGGGGCACGCCGCGCCCGCGCTGCTCGACACCTACAGCGAGGAACGCGTACCGATCGGCCGCGCGCTCCTCGGCTCCACCCGGACCGCCACCTTCCTCGTCCAGCTGAAGAACCTCCTCGCCTCCGTGGCGCTGCCCGTCGTCTTCTCCGTCGTACGGACCTTCCCCGTGCTGCGTCGGGCCCTCCAGCGGAAGGTGCTCGGCGGTATGTCCGGGCTGCGGATCCGCTACGGCGACAGCTCTCTCACCGTCGGTGGCGGCCGGGGTGCGGTCGGGCCGCGGCCCGGGGAGCGGGTCACCGTCGCCGCGCCCGGTGGGCCCGGTGCGGACGCCTTCCACGCCGAACTGCGCGACCCGCGCTGGACGTTGTTCCATGTGGCCGGTACGTCCGGCGAGCGGGACGCGGCCGACGGGCTGGCGCGGTGGGGGGCCGGGTGGCTGTCCGTCCGGGCCCTCGGCGATTCCGGTGCCCTCGATGCTCCCGGCGCCCTCGATGATTCCGGCGCCCTGGGTGAGCCCGACGCTTACGACGGTCCCGGCGCCCTCGGTGATTTCGCGGCTTTCGGCGGGTCCCGCGTCCTCGTCGATGCCGACGGGCAGGTCCGGCGGGGGCTCGGACTGGAGCGTGGGGGGTGGGTGCTGGTGCGGCCCGATGGTTATGTCGCCGGACGGGGTGGTGCGTTGGGCTCCGGCGAGGTGAGAGGTGTTCTGGCTCGCCTCCTCTCCCGTGCGGACCGGGTCCCTGTCTCCTAGCGCTTCTGTCGGCTCCGCCGTGGTGGTTGCTGTCGCCGTGTGCGGTTCGTCTGCTGGTTGCGCCTTGATCCAGGGTTCGCCTTTTTGGG
>NZ_BJMM01000005.1 GCF_006539165.1 Streptomyces cacaoi
CCCGTCCACGCGGCGGCGGGCACCGAGGTGAGGAGGCCGGTCGAGGTCGGGCTGGAAGCCGGCGTGCTCGCGGCGCTGCCGGATGAGGAGGCGCCGGAGGCGGTGCTGGTGCGCGTGCCGTCGTACGTCGAGCAACCGGCTGGGGGAGCACATGAGTTGGCGGCTGCGGTGCTGGGTCTGGTGCAGTCGTGGGTGGCGGATGAGCGGTGGGCCGGGTCGCGGTTGGTGTTCGTGACGCGGGGCGCGACGTCGGGCGAGGATCTGGCGGGCGCGGCCGTGTGGGGCCTGGTGCGTTCCGCGCAGTCGGAGCATCCGGGACGGTTCGTCCTGGTGGACCTGGACCCGGACCCGGACGCGGAAGCCGACGCGGACGACGAGGCCACCCTGTTGGCTGCGGCGCTGGCCTCCGGTGAGCCTCAACTGCGGTCCCGCGAGGGCGCGTTGTCGGCTGCGCGGCTGGGCCGGGTGTCGGCTGATGCGCCCGGCGGGCCGGTGTGGTCGTCGCGGGGGCGGGTGCTGGTCACGGGTGGTACCGGTGGGCTGGGCCGGATCGTGGCCCGGCATCTGGTGGCGGAGCACGGGGTGCGGGGTCTGCTGCTGGTCAGCCGGAGTGGTCCGGCGGCTGAGGGCGCGGCGGAGTTGGTGTCGGAGCTGTCGGAGGGGTTCGGGGCGTCCGTCGCGGTGGAGGCGTGCGATGTCGCGGACGCCGCGACGGTCACCGAACTCGTCGACCGGTATGGGGACATCACGGCTGTCGTGCACACGGCCGGTGTGCTGGACGACGGCGTCGTGGAGTCGCTGGATGCCGAGCGGCTGGCGGCCGTGCTGCGGCCGAAGGTGGACGCAGCCTGGAACCTGCACGAGGCAACCCGCGGCCTCGACCTCGACGCGTTCGTCACCTTCTCCTCGGCGGCGGGCACCTTCGGAACCCCGGGCCAGGCCAACTACGCGGCGGCGAACGCCTTCCTGGACGCCCTGGCGCAGCATCGCCGGGCGCGGGGGCTGCCGGGCGCGTCGCTCGCCTGGGGCCCGTGGGCACAGGAAGCCGGTATGACCGGCACTCTGTCCGAGGAGGGCGGTCGGCGAATCGCCCGCAGCGGGATGCCCGAGCTGTCGCCCGAGGAAGGCGTGGCGCTGTTCGACGCGGCGCTGGCGTCGGCGGAGGCGGTCTCGCTGCCGCTCCGGCTGGACCTGGCGGCGTTCCGGGCGCGTGACGAGGTGCCCGCGCTGCTGAGCGGGCTGGTCCGGGTGCCGGGCCGCCGTACGGCGGCGGGCGGCGGGTCGGCCGCGGCTGCCGGGCTGGCCGAGCGGCTGTCCGGTCTCTCTCCGGCGGAAGGGCGGGAGGCCCTGCTGGAGGCCGTGCGGGCGGAGGTCGCCGCTGTCCTCGGGCATGCGGGCGCCGGCGCCGTGGACCCGGCGACGGCCTTCAAGGACCTCGGCTTCGACTCCCTCACGGCGATCGAGCTGCGGAACAGGCTGAGCAGCCTCACCGGCACCCGGCTGCCGGCCACGCTGCTCTTCGACTACCCGTCGGCCGATGAACTGGTCGACCATCTCTACGCGTTGCTGGCGCCGGAGGCTTCGCCCACGGGACCGGAGTCGCTCCTGGGCGAACTGGAGCGGCTGGAGCGGGCGTTCGGTGAGCTGGAGGTCACCGAGGAGACCCACCGGCAGATCGCGGGACGCCTGGAGGTGCTGAAGTCGAAGTGGAACGCGCTGCGCAGCGGTGCGGACGGGCCCGGAGGCGAGGCGGCGGGGACGGGCGACGGCTCCGAGTTCGACTTCACCGAAGCGTCCGACGAGGAGGTGTTCGAGCTGCTCGACAACGAACTGGGCCTCGGCGACGACAGGTGACGGGCCAGGAGGAACGGGAACGGGACGCCCGGCGGCCGCACGGTCGCCGGGCGCCCCGGCTCCAGCCATCGACGCCCCTACCGTCGCGGAAGCCCGCCGCCCACCGTCCCCGATCCGCTGACCGTCACCGCAGCCCGCCGCTCACCGTCCGTATCGGCCGATCGTCACGGCCGCCCGCCGCCCGTATCGGCCGACTACCCCGTCCCGCACTCACCGACGACCTCTCCCGCACCCCGAAGGCTGGATCATGGCTGAACTGAACGGGCTCCCCGTGGAATCCGATGTGCTGCTGCGTCTCGCGCTGACGAACTACGGGCACTTCACGACGATGCGCGTCGAGGACGGGCGGGTGCGGGGCCTCGGTCTGCATCTGGAGCGCCTCGTCCGGGACTGCCGGGCGGTGTTCGGCGCCGGACTGGACACCGAAGCGGTGCGGCGGTACGTCCGGCAGGCGGTGGCGGGGGAGAGCGGCCCCCGGATCGTCCGGGTCACCGTCCTGGACCCGGCCGTCGACCTGGGCCGCCCGGCCGCGGCGGACCAGCCGCAGGTGCTGGTCACCGTGCGGCCGGGGGCCGCCGTGCCGCAGTCCCCGCTGCGGGTGAAGTCCGTCCGCCACGAGCGCGAGGTGCCGGCCGTCAAGCACACGGGTCTGTTCGGGGCGCTCCACGCGCGGCGGGCCTGCCAGCTGGACGGCTACGACGACGCCCTGTTCGTCGGAGCGGACGGCAGGGTGTCGGAGGGCGGCACATGGAACATCGGCTTCATCCGGCGGGACGGCGTCGTCTGGCCCGAGGCCGAGGCGCTGCCCGGTGTGACCGCGGCCCTGCTGCGTCAGCGGGAGGCCGGTGCGGGAGCGCCGGTCACGTTGGACGAACTGCCGCAGATGCAGGCGGCGTTCGCGACGAACGCGGCGATCGGCGTGCGGGCCGTGTCCCACATCGACGAGGTGTCTCTGGACACCGGGCATCCGCTGCTCGCCCGCTTGCGGGAGGCGTATCTGGCCGTTCCCGGCGAGCGTCTGTAGGGCGGAGGCTACACAGCAGCGGGCCCCGGGGGCCGGCAGCCCCCGGGGCCCTTGTCCGGGCGGTGGGTCAGGACAGCGGTTCGCCGTCCACGAGGCGGAAGAGGTCCTCGTCGCTCGCCGCCGTGAGGTCGAGCTGCTGCGGTCGCTCCTCCGCGCCGCCTTCCGGGGCCGTGAGTGCCCGGAGCCGGGCGGAGGTCTCCGCGTCGAGGACGCCGCCGTCGGCGAGCCACTGCTCCAGCTCCGCCACGACGGTGGCCGCCTCCCGCGGCGGCCGGGCCGTGGTGGCGGGCGTGAGCCGGTCCCGCACCAGGCGGACGACGGCGGCCGGAGTGGGGTGGTCGAAGATCAGCGTGGCGGGCAGCGGTACCCCGGTGGCGGTCATCAGCCGGTTGCGCAGCTCGACGGCGTTCACCGAGTTGAGCCCCATGTCCTGGAAGGTGCGGTCGGCGTCGTCGTCGCGGTCCTCCCGGCCGCCGAGCACCGCATCGACCTCGGCGGTGACCAGGCCGAGCAGCAGTGCCTGCTGCTCCTCCTCGCCGAGCCCGGACAGGTCCGCCGACAGCCCCGACGGCCCTGGCAGTCCTGACGGCTCGGACGGCTCCGACAACATGGCCCCGGCGGGAGCCGCCGTGGCCGGGAGGCCGCTGCCGGTGCGTGCGGCGGCCGGGGTGCCGCCCGCGGAGGTCAGCCAGAACCGACGGCGCTGGAAGGGGTACGTCGGCAGCGGTACCGCCTCCGCCCCCGGGAGGACCGAGCGCCAGTCGACGGGCACTCCGCGTACGGCGAGCCGGGCGACGGCGGCACGCGCGCTGTGCACCTCGCTCTCCCCGGTGCGCAGGGCCGGTACGACGGCGGGGGCGGGGCGGGCACCGGGCGCCGCTTCGAGGCATTCGTCGACCATGGGGGTGAGCGCCGGGTCGGGGCCCAACTCAAGGAAGGCACAGGGGCGTTCACCGGTGAGTGCGTGGTCGACGGCGTCCTTGAACCGGACCGGGTCGCGCACCTGACGCACCCAGTGGCCGGGGTCGCGGGCCTCGTCCGCCGTGAGGGGACGGCCGGTCACGCCCGAGACGAGGGGAACGGTCGGCGCGGCGAAGTCCAGGGCGGCCACGGCGGCGCGGAAGTCGGCCAGCACCGGCTCCATCAGCGGGGAGTGGAAGGCGTGGCTCACCACGAGCCGGCGCGTCTTGTACCCGGCGGCGCCGAGGCTGTCGGCCAGCCTCGCGAGCGGCGCCTCGGCGCCCGACAGGACGACGGAGCGGGGCCCGTTGACCGCGGCGACGGACACCGCGTCCGCCTTGCCGTCGAGCCAGGGCAGTACCTCGTCCTCCGTGGCACGGACCGCCACCATGGCGCCGCCCGCCGGCTGCGCCGCCATCAGCCTGCTCCGCGCCGCGACCAGTGCGCAGGCGTCGCCCAGGCCGAGCACTCCGGACACATGGGCGGCGCTGATCTCACCGACCGAGTGCCCCACCAGGGCGCCCGGGTGCACACCCCAGGACGCGAAGAGCCGGTACAGGGCCACCTCGAAGGCGAACAGCGCCGGCTGGGCGCAGCCCGTACCGTCCAGCGCCGCGGCCTCCTCCGTGTCGGGGCCGGCCCACATCACGGAGGTCAGCGGGCGCTCCAGCAGCGGATCGAGGACCTCGCACACCTCGTGCAGGGCGTCAGCGAACACCGGTTCCGCCGCGGCCAGTTCGCGTCCCATGCCGGGCCGCTGGCTGCCCTGCCCGGTGAACACGAAGACCGGGGGCCCGCCCGTCGCACCGGGGCGGTCCCGTACGACGCCGGGGGCGCGCTCCCCGCGGCCCAGCGCGGCCGTGGCCGCCAGCAGCTGCTCGCGGGTGGCGCCGTCGACGACGGCCCGGTGCTCGTGCACAGCCCTGGTGGTGGCCAGCGCGTAGGCGAGGTCCCGTGCGGACAGGGAAGGTTCGGCCTCCGCGTACACGGCGAGCTGCCGTGCCCGGGCGTGCAGCGCGGCCTCGCTCCGGGCCGAGAGGATCCAGGGGGCCGCCCCGCCGCACCTGTCACCGCCGGTGTCCGCCCTGCCCGACCTGCCTGATGCACCTGCCCCCGGACGTGCCCCCGGATCTGCGTCTGGACCTGCCTTCGGCTCCGCCCCGGCCGCCGGCCGTGTCTCCGTTCCTGCCGCGTCCTGGGCGCCTTCCCCGTGTGCGGCGTCCGAGGGCACGGGGCGCGCGGACGGCGGCGGCGCCTCCTCCAGGATCACATGGGCGTTGGTCCCGCTGATGCCGAACGAGGACACGCCGGCCCGCCGCGGGCGCCCGCCACCCGGCCAGGCGCGGGCCTCGCCGAGCAGTTCCACGGAGCCCGCCGACCAGTCCACCTGCGAAGAGGGTGCAGCCACGTGCAGCGTCCTGGGCAGCATGCCGTGCTCCAGGGCCAGGACCATCTTCTGGACGCCCGTGACCCCGGCCGCCGCCTGGGTGTGGCCGATGTTCGACTTCACCGAGCCCAGCCACAGCGGCCCGCTCCCGGCACGGTCCCGGCCGTAGGTCGCCAGCAGCGCCTGTGCCTCGATGGGATCGCCCAGCGCGGTGCCCGTGCCGTGCCCCTCGACGGCGTCCACGTCGCCGGGCGCGAGCCGCGCGTCGGCCAACGCCTGCCGGATGACGCGGCGTTGAGCGGGACCGTGCGGCGCGGTCAGCCCGTTGGAGGCGCCGTCCTGGTTCACCGCCGAGCCGCGGACGAGGGCGAGGACGCGGTGCCCGTTGCGGCGCGCGTCCGAGAGCCGCTCCAGTACGAGCAGCCCGGCGCCTTCCGACCAGGCCGCCCCGTCGGCGGAGTCGGCGAACGACTTGCACCGGCCGTCGGGCGAGAGCCCGCGCAGCCGGGAGAACTCCACGAACGAGGCGGGCGTCGCCATCACGGCCACCCCGCCCGCCAGGGCCAGGGACGATTCGCCCGAGCGCAGGGACCGGCAGGCCAGGTGCACGGCGACGAGCGAGGAGGAGCAGGCGGTGTCCACCGTCAGCGCGGGGCCCTCGAAGCCGTAGGTGTGGGCGATCCGGCCGGACAGCGCGCTCCCCGCGGTGCCGATGCCCAACAGGCCCTCCAATTCCGGGAGTTCGGCGGTGCGACCGGTGCCGTAGTCGTGGTACATCGCCCCGGTGAAGACCCCGGTCCGGCTGCCCCGCCGGGTGCCCGGGTCGATGCCCGCGCGTTCGAAGGCTTCCCAGGACAGCTCCAGCAGCAGCCGCTGCTGCGGGTCGGTCGCCAGCGCCTCCCGGTCGGAGAGGCCGAAGAAGCCCGCGTCGAAGTCGCCGGCGTCGTGGAGGAATCCGCCCTCGCGGGCGTAGGAGGTGCCCGGCCGGTCCGGATCGTCGTCGAAGAGCGCGTCGAGGTCCCAGCCGCGGTCGGCCGGGAACCCGGAGATCGCGTCGGTTCCGTCCACGAGCAGACGCCACAGCTCCTCGGGGGAGGACACACCGCCCGGCAGCCGGCAGGCCATGCCGACGACGGCCACGGGGTCGTCGTCCTCCCGCACCGGCCCGGGCGCGGGCCCGTCGCCGGTGTGCCGCCCGTCCGGTTCGGCGGTCTCGTCCGTCTCCCCGGCCAGGAAGCGGGCGACGGCCTCCGGGGTGGGGTGGTCGAAGGCGAGGGTGGCCGCGAGGGGACGGCCCGTGGCGTCCTGGAGGGCGTTGCGCAGCCGGATCGCCCGCACCGAGTCGAGGCCCAGGGCGCGGAACGTGGCCCCGGGCGCGATGGCTTCCGGGGCCGCGGTGTCGGGCGCGACGGCGCTCGTGTCCGTGGCGTCGGCGCCGTCACCGCGGACCTTCGCCACCGCGGCACGGACCAGTTCCAGCGCCTCCTCGCGGGTCAGCGGGCGGGCCGGGCCGCTTCCGCCGTCCGGGCGCGGCAACAGGCCGCCGGAGGCGAGGAGTTGCTCCAGCGCCCGCCGGTGGATCTTGCCGGCCGGGGTGCGCGGCAGCTCCGGCACCGCCACCAGTTCCAGGGGGATCTTGTACTCGGCGACGCCGCGCCCGCGCAGGAACGCGGTCACCTCCTCCAGGCCGGTGGCCGGGTCGGCCTGTTCGGTGACGACCAGGCAGGGGTACTCGCCGAGCCGGGGGTCGGGACGGCCGAGCACGGCCAGCGGCCCCAGCTGCGGAAGTTCGGCCAACAGGCCCTGGATCTCGGTGGCGTTGAACTTCCGGCCGCCCACGTTGACGATCTCCGCGGCCCGGCCGTGGAACGTCACCCGGCCGTCGGCGCCGACCGAGGCGAGGTCCCCGGTGCGCAGCCAGCCGTCGTCGGTGACGGCGGAACGCGTCAGCTCCGGCTCGCCGAAGTAGCCCCGGAACATGCCCGGGCTGCGGTACTGGAGTTCCCCCGCCTCGTCGGCGGCGCACGCGGTTCCGTCCTCGGCCCGCACCCGCACCTGTGCGCCGCGGGTCGGCCGGCCCACGCTGCGGGCCGCGACACCGGCCTCGTCGTCGGCGCGGGTGCAGGTGCCGGTGCCCAGCTCGGACATGCCCCACACCACCACGACGGGACAGCCCAGGGCGGCACGTACGTCCGCGACCAGCGCACCCGGCACGGACGCGCCCGCCGTGCGCACCTCGTGCGGGCCGAACCCGGCGGGCTCGCCGGTCTCCGCGAGCCGGGCGACGACATCGTGCAGCTGCGCCGGCACCGCGAAGACGACGCGGGGACGGGCCTCTCGCGCCAGCCGGAGGAAACGGTCCGGGCCCCAGCTCGCCAGCAGGACCTGCCGGCTCGCGGCGAACAGCGCCGAGTGCATGGACTGGAGCCCGAACAGATGCGTGATCGGGCAGGCGGTGACGACCGTGCCGCCGAACGCCTCCGCCGCCTCGGCCGTCACATCCGCCGTGTTCGACAGCAGCCCGTCGTGCGTGTGCAGGCAGATCTTCGGCCGCGCGGACGTCGTACCGGACGACGGGACGAGCACGAACGGCGAACCGGGCGACACCTCCACCGGGCTCGGGGCGTGGCCCGCCCACCGCGCCGTCAGCGCCGCCAGCGCAACGGCCTCCCGTCCCGGCTCGGGAGGCGCCGCCTCCGGCGAGGGCGCTGCGTCGGCGGGCCCGGCCACGAGGACGGCCCGCAGCGACGGCAGCGACCGCAGCAGCGCGGGGGCCGCCAGCGGTCCGCCCTCCTCCGTGACACCGGCGCGCAGGACCACGAGCACCGGCTCCACCCGTGTCAGCAGGGCGTGCACATCGGCGCTGCCGTTGCCCTGGTGGACGGGCATCAGCACGGCGCCGACGGCGGCGACGGCGAGGTGGACGGTCTGCAACGCGAAGCAGTTGGGCAGTTGCACGGCCACGACGTCACCGGCGCCCACCCCGTACTCCTGAAGGCCCCGGGCCAGCGCGTCGACCTCCTTCTGCCACTGCCGCCAGGTCCAGGCGCGGTCGCCGTCGACGAGCGCCACCGCGTCGGGTGCGGCCTCGGCCGCCGTGCGGAAGACACCGGGCAGGGTGAAGCCGCCGAGCACCCCTTCGGTGTCGGCGGGCGGGGTGAACGAGTAGTCAGCTGTGCGGACGGACATCGGCACTCCTGGTCATCTGGCGGGTTCGCCGGCGTCGGCGGGCTCCCGCCCGGGGAACTCGGCGCCGAGCAGGGCGAGCAGCGGTGCGGCCTTCACGGCCGTTTCCTCGAACTCGGCCTCCGGGTCCGACAGCGCGATGATGGCGCCGCCCACCCCGTAGCGCAGGGCGCCGCCGTGCAGCACGACGGTGCGGATGACGATGCTCAGATCGGCGGCACCGGTCAGCGAGAAGTAGCCGATGGCACCGGAGTAGACGCCTCGCGGACCGCCTTCGAGCCGGTCGATGATCTGCATCGTCCTGATCTTCGGTGCGCCCGTCATGGACCCGCCGGGGAACGCGGACCGTACGCCGTCCACGGCGCTCCGGTCCGCCCGCAGCCGCGCCCGCACCGTGCTCACCAGCTGGTGCGTGGTGGCGTAGCTCTCGACGGCGAAGACGGGGTCGGCGACGACCGAGCCCACCTCGGCGCAGCGCCCCAGATCGTGCCGGACCAGATCCACGATCATCAGGTTCTCGGCGCGGTCCTTCTCGCAGGCGGCCAACTCCTCGGCGAGGTCCGCGTCCTGCTCGGGTGTCGCGCCGCGCGGCCGGGTGCCCTTGATGGGCTTGGACTCCAGCACACCGTCCCGGCCGATGCGCAGGAACCGCTCCGGGGAGGTGCTGAGCACGGACACCCCGGCGAAGTCGAGGAACGCGGCGAACGGCGCGGGACTGCTCCGGCGCAGGAAGCGGTACGCCTGCCAGGGGTCGGGGGCGGCGTCCGCCTCGATCATGTTGGTGAGGCAGACCTCGTAGGTCTCGCCCGCCCGGATCTCCTCCCGGCACTCCGCTATGAGCTTGAGGTAGGTGTCCCGGTCGTGGCGCAGCCGCACGGGGACGCTGCCGGGCGGCACGGGCGCCGCACAGGGACCGGCCGGCACGCCCGCCGCGGCGTCGAGAGCGCGGGCCGCGTCCGCCAGCCAGGCGCGGGCCGCCTCCTCGGCGCCGTCCTCCGCGAGGGCCAGCAGATGCGTGGCGCCGGTGCGGTGGTCGAGGACGAGGGCACGGTCGGCGAAGACCATGACGGCGTCGGGCTCGGCCGAGCGGTGCGCGGCCTCCCCGCCGCAGCCGGCCTTGAGCTCGTAGCCGAGGTAGCCGACCCAGCCCAGGGCGAAGTCGAACGGCAGCGGCGGTACCTCGGTCCGCACGGAGTCGAGATCCTCCGCCAGCCATGCCAAAAAGTCCCCCGGCACCGTCCGGGAGGCGCCGTTCTCCGTGACGGTGACGGTGCCGGCGGGCACATCGGCGCGTGCGACGCGGGCCAGCGGGCCGGACGCGGCGCCCATCACGGACAGCTGACCCAGCTCGGTGCCGGTGCGGCTGCTGTCGAGCCAGAAGGGGTGGTCGCCGGTGCGGAAGAGCCGGTCGAAGGCGACCTCGGCGTCCCACCGGGTCGGCAGCTCTTCGGCCAGCACCCGCAGCCGGCGGACGGGCCGTGTACCGGCGCCCGCAGCGGCGGAGCGCCCGGCCTCCCGGACGGTATGCCGGGGCGGCGGTGTGCGCCGGGCGCGGCCCGTGCGGTGTGCATGCTCCTCGGTCAGCCGGCGGAAGTTGGCCAGCAGCCGGTGCCCGTACCGGGTGCTGATGGACTCGGGGTGGAACTGCACGCCCCACAGCGGCAGTTCGCGGTGCCGCAGCGCCATGACGGTCCCGTCGGGTGCCCAGGCGGTGGCCTCCAGCGCGGGGGAGAGCGCGGTCACCGCGAGGGAGTGGTAGCGGACGGCTTCCAGCGGCGAGGGCAGCCCCGCGAACAGGCCGGTGCCGTCGTGGGTGACCGGGGAGATCCTGCCGTGCCGCGGTTCCGGTGCCGGGCCGACCCGGGCACCGTGCGCCAGCGCCATCCCCTGATGCCCCAGGCACACCCCGAGGACCGGGAGGGCACCGTCGGCGGCGATCCGCGCACAGCAGCCGAAGTCGGCCGGGCGGTGCGGGGTGCCGGGCCCCGGCGAGAGGACGACGTTGTCGAAGTCCTCCAGCAGCTCCGGCCGCCACGCCGGGTCGTCGTTGCGCAGGACCTCGGGTTCCTCGCCGTTGACCTCCGCCAGGTAGTGGAAGAGGTTGTAGGTGAACGAGTCGTAGTTGTCGACCAGCAGGGTACGCATCACAACTGTCCGAGTTCGCGGGAGATCAGCGAGATGACGGCCGCCTGCTGGCCCGTCAGGAAGAAGTGGCCGCCGGGCAGGACCTCCAGCCGGAAGGCGCCCTCGGTGTGCCGCCCCCATGCCTCCGCCTCGTCCAGCGTCGTACGCGGGTCCTCGTCGCCGGTCACCGCGGTGATCGGGCAGCGGACGCGGCGCTCCTCGTCACAGCGGTACTTCTCGATCGCCTCGTAGTCGCCGCGGATGGCCGGCAGCGCCATGCGCAGGACCTCCTCGTCGCCGAGCACCTTCTGGTCGGAGCCGTCGAGCAGCTTCAGTTCGGCGATGATGCCGTCGTCGTCGCGCCGGTGGACCGTCTCGGGGCGGTGGGTCGAGGGCGCCCGGCGGCCGGAGGCGACGAGCGCGCGGGGAGCCGCACCCGAGCCCTTCTGTTCGAGCCGCCACGCCGTCTCGAAGGCGAGCACGGCGCCCATGCTGTGCCCGAAGAACACCGTGGGCCGCTCGTCCAGTTCCAGGAGCTTGCCGGTGATCCTGTCGGCCAGCTCGGCGATGTCGGTCACGCAGGGCTCCCGACGGCGGTCCTGACGGCCCGGATACTGGAGGGCGACGACGTCGGCGCCGCCTGCGAACGCGGCCGACACGGGGTGGTAGAAGCTGGCCGATCCGCCGGCGTGCGGAAAGCAGACCAGCCGGGCGGCGCCGTCGGCCGCCGTCGGGTGGTAGCGCCGGAACCACAGGGCGAGGTCGTTGTCCATGCTGTGCAACAGCTCGGGTCCTTTCTGGGGAGCCGGACCCGCGGCGAGGCCCGCGGGTCCGGTGGTGCGGGGCCGCTCAGCCCCCGTGCGCTGCGACCGCCCGGCCGGACGGTGCCCTTGCGTAGAACTCACGGATCTTTCCCGCCACATACGCCTGGTCCTCCTCGGTGAGGGCGGTGTACGTGGGCAGATGGAGGCCGTCCTCGGAGAACCGGCCGGCGTTGAGGGAACGCCAGTCCGGGTGGAAGTAGGTGGGCTGGCGGCTCATCGGTTTGAAGAACAGCCGGGTCTCGATCGACGCCTCGGCGAGGAACGCCCGCAGCTCCTCGCGCTGCTGGGCCCGCACGTCGTACATCCACAGCACGTCGCGCGGCGGCATCAGCGTCAGGCCGGGGATGCCGGCCAGGAGCGTGTCGTAGCGCTTCTCGATGGTGCGCCGGGTGGCGAGGATCTCGTCCATGCGTTCCACCTGGGCCAGTGCCACGGCGGCCTGCATGCCGGTCATCCGGAAGTTGTAGGCCAGGTTCTTGTGCAGATAGCTGTGGTCGGCGGGGGTGGCCATCGCCCGCAGATGCGCCATCTGCCGTGCCAGCCGCGGGTCGTCGGTGAGGCAGACCCCGCCCTCGCCCGCGGTGACGGTCTTGTTGGCGAACAGGGAGAAGCAGGCGATGTCGCCCACCGGCCGCACGCCGTGCGCCTCGGCGGAGTCCTCGACGACCCGCAGGTTGTACTCGAAGGCCAGCTCCATGATCGTGGCCATGTCGCAGCGCCGGCCGTAGACATGGACGGGCATCACGGCCTTCGTCCGGGGGGTGATCTTCTTCTCGATCAGCTCCACATCGATGTCGAGATCGTCCCCGCAGTCGACGAAGACGGGCGTGGCGCCGGTGTACGTCACCGCCCACGCCGAGGTGATGAAGGTGAACTCCGGCACGATGACCTCGTCGCCCGGGCCGATGCCCAGCGCCCGCAGCGCCAGGGTGAGCGCGGCGGTGCCGGAGGAGCAGGCGACCCCGTGCACGGTGCCGTGGTAGGCGGCGAACGCCTCCTCGAACCGCTGGACGACGGGGCTCTGTGACGATATCCACCCGTCCCTGATCGTCTCGGTGACGTACTCGAGTTCGCGCCCGTCCAGCGCGGGACGGGAAGCGGGGTACTTGAACGACATGTCTTCTCCGCTCAGGACAGGCTCGGCAGGCCGAGGATCAGATCGGCGGCGGCTGCACGGCCGCCCGCGGCGCGTTGCAGCGCTCCCATCCGTGCCGCGTTCGCACGGAAGGAGGGTTCGGTCAGTACCCGGGTGAGCTTGTCGACGACGTCGTCGACGACGATGTCGCCCGGGTCGTCGAGGGTGAGGCTCACCCCGCGGTCCCGACCGCGTACGGCCTGGTCGTAGCAGTCCACCCACAGCGGCCGGACGACCAGGGGCTTGTCGAAGTAGAGCCCCTCGTGGAAGCCGTTGCCGCCGCCGTGTGTGAAGAACACCCGCACGTGGGGGTGGGCGAGGACGTCCAGTTGGGAGGGCACCCAGCTCTCGATGCGCAGATTGCCCGGCAGCGACTCGGCCGGCGGCAGCAGATGCTGCTGTTCGGCGGGGAGCTTCCACAGCACCTGGTGCTCACCGTCGAGCCTGCGGGCCACCTCCACCAGCGCGTGCACCTGCTGCCGGGTCAGCCGGGTGACGGTGCCGAAGCCCATGTAGACGACGGACGACTGGGCGTCGAGCCACGCGCGCACGGGATCGTCGCCCGAGGTCTGCGGCAGCGGCGGCAGCAGCGCACCCACGAGCCGCATCTTCTCCGGGATCTCCAGCGGGTACTCCAGCTCCGCCACGGAGGTGCACAGGACCAGCTCGGCCTTCTCGATCCGCGTCATCGGCGTGGGCGGCGGCAGCTTCAGCTCCTTGCGGATACGGGAGTCCTCCGCCAGCACCTTGCCCATCGACGGGGTCAGGAACATGCCCAGTGTGCGGAATTTGAACAGCTCGTTGGCCAGGCGCTGCGCCGGCGTCATCGGGTGCGGCAGTCCCGAGTGCGGGACGGGGAAGCTGCGCGGCGCGTAGCCCTTGGCGAACGGATGGTGCGGGACGAGCACGTTGCTGGGCAGGTACGGCACGCTCAGCACGAACGGGATCTCCCGGGCCACGGCCAGATCCACGGCGAAGCCGCTCGTGCAGTCGACGACCATCAGCGCGGGACGCACCTTCTCGACGATCTCCTCCAGGCGCCGGAACTTCTCCGCCTGGATCGCGGGCCGGTAGGACTGCTTGATGATGGCGCGGTGCGCCCGGAAGCGGGAGGAGTGGGTGACCTCCCGGTAGACGTCCTCGGGCCAGGTGCCGGCGGACAGTTCGGGGGCCACCTCGCCGAGCGAGGCGAACTCCACCGGTGCGCCCGTGGCGACCCGCCGGACGTCCTCGGCACCGGGCTCGTCGGTGGCGAACCACAGGTCCTCCACGCCCTGCCGGGACAGCTCGCCGGCCAGCACGAGCAGGGGGTTCAGCAGTCCGCTCTCCGGAAGACTCGCGAACAGGATCGGCCGTCGGGCGGGGTCCATGGGGTGCCTTTCATCGGTGGCCGGCAGATCGGGGACACGCGTCCCCGGGGCGGTGCACGAGCCGCCCCGCACTGTGATCTCACGCCGGGCACCGGGGAATTCCTTAGACCTGTCGCGCCTGGCCACCGCGGCCGGGCCCGGGAGGGCCGGTACGGGCGGGAAGTCTGGGCACTCACCTAGCCGTTCCCGGCACACGCTGGCTCCCGGCCGTGACCCAGGAGAAGGCAGGGAGTCGAGTGACACTCAAGACACTGATCGAGGAAGCCGCCGCAACGCTGTCGCGGGGCGGCGACGCCGACGCACAGCACGACGCCGAGCGGCTCGCCGCACGGGTGCTCGGTGTCGACGTCGCCGCGCTGCCGTTCGACACCGTGCCCGGTGACCGGGCGGTGTGGAAGTTCCGGAAGCTGGTGGCCAGGAGGGCCGACGGCGTCCCGCTGGGCCACCTCACCGGCACAGCCGTGTTCTGCGGGCTCGAACTGGCCGTCGGGCCGGGCGTGTTCGTGCCGCGTGTGCACAGCGAAGCCGTTCTGGAGCGCGGGCTGAGCGCCGTGGCGGAGGTCACCGCGCCGGTCGTCGCCGATCTGTGCGCCGGATCGGGAGCGCTGGCGCTGGCGGCCGCCCACCGCCGGCCCGACGCCCGGGTGCACGCCGTCGAGTTCGATCCGATCGCCGCCGGCTTCGCCCGCCGCAACAGCGCGCGCCGTGCCGAGCTGGGGGACACCCCCGTCACCGTGCACGAGCAGGACCTCACCCGGCCCGGAGTGCTCGACGAGCTGACCGGCCGGGTGGACCTGGTGCTGGCCAACCCGCCGTTCATGCCGGAGGAGAGCCGCGATCTGCCCGCCGAGTTCAGCAGGCACCAGCCCCGGCAGGCCATCTACGCCGGCCCGGACGGACTGCGCCTGGTGCGGGCCACCCTCCAGGTGGCGGTCGGGCTGCTGCGTCCCGGCGGCACGCTGGTGGTGGAGCACGGGCATCTGCACGGGGAGACGGTCCCGGAACTGCTGAGCGGCAGCGGCTTCGAGGAGATATCCGGCCACCCCGACCACGACGGCTGGCCGCTCTTCTCGGCCGCCCGCAAGTCCGCCGCGGCACCACCGGACTGAGCCTCGGACCGAGCCGGAGACGGACGCGGACCGCCGCACCGGCCCGGGTGGACCGGGCCGGAAGCGGCGCGGCCCGCCGGTCAGTTCTGCAACGGCCGCCGGTAGCCGCGGACGGCCAGCACCCAGCCGACGGCGGCGAGGACGGCACCGAGCGCGAGCGCGGGCAGCGCCGAGCCCGAGCCGGGCAGCTCCAGGGCCAGCGCGCGGGTCGCGTCGATCGCGTAGGTGAGCGGGTTGAGCCGGGCGAGCGTGGCCAGCCAGTCCGGCAGATCGGCCAGCGGGATGTAGGCGCTGGAGATGAACATCATCGGCAGGACCGCGATGATGGCGAGGTTCTGGATCGGCTCGGCCCGCCGCAGCCAGGCGGCGGCCGCGATGAACAGCCAGCCCAGTGCCCAGCTCACGAACAGGGTCAGCGCGAGGGAGACCAGCAGGGGCAGCCCGCCTCCGCGAGGCTCGTGGCCCAGCAGCGTGATCGCCAGCAGCAGGATGACGGCGGCCTGGATGGTGCTGCGCACCACGGTGGTGAGGCTGCGCGCCACCAGCAGCGAGGCCGGCGAGACGGGAAGCGACCGCAGCCGCGCGACGAACCCGTTCTTGAGATCGTCCACCAGGCCCACCCCGGACTGCACGGCGGACTGGACCGCGTTGTCGACGAGGACGGCCGGCAGGATGTAGTCGAGGTACGTGATGCCGTGCGGGAAGTGCGGCGGCGTGCCCATCTTGCTGAACACCTGGGTCAGCATGAAGAGCGTCACCATCGGCTGGAGCAGCCCGAAGAGGATCACTCCCGGGTCGGTCGCCAGGGCCCGCAGCGAGCGGCCGGTGAGGATCCACACCTGCCCGAGGGGCGAACTGCCCTGCCCGAGCGGCGGTACGGGGGAGGAGGTGCGGGGCGGGCGGAGAGCCGTGGTCATGCGCGGGCTCCTTCGGGGCTGGAGGCGGCGGAGGACGGTCGGCGCAGCGCGCCGGTGTCCGCGGCGAGTGCGAGGTAGACGTCGTCCAACCCCGGTTCCCCGAAGGACAGTTCGGCGGCCTCGACGCCCACCTGGTCGAGGGCCCTGACCACGGCGGCGATGTCCCGCGAGGCGTCGATGGGCAGGACGAGCGTGTTCCGCTCGGCCCCGGACACCGGCTCGAAACCGGCGCGTGCCAGTGCGGCACCGGCCAGGGCCGGCTCGTCCTCGGGGTGGAGCACCACCGTGACGGTCCGCCGGCCGACCCGGGACTTCAGCTCGGCGGCGGTCCCCTCGGCGATCACCGCCCCGGCGGAGAGCACCGCGATGGAGTCCGCGAGCCGGTCGGCCTCGTCGAGGTACTGCGTGGTCAGCAGCACCGTGGCGCCCTGCGCGACGAGGTCCTCCACGATCTCCCACAGGTTGAGCCGACTGGCCGGGTCGAGGCCGGTCGTGGGCTCGTCGAGGAAGACGACCTCCGGGTGGCCGACCAGGCTCGCGGCGAGGTCGAGCCGTCTGCGCAGCCCGCCGGAGTAGGTCGCGGCCCGCCGTGCCGCCACGTGCTGGAGCCCGAACAGCTCCAGCAGTTCGTCCGCCCGGGCACGGGCGCCCCGGCGGCCCGCGCCGAGCAGCCGGGCCAGCAGCACCAGGTTCTCGCGCCCGCTGAGCCGTCCGTCGACGGAGGCGTACTGCCCCGTGAGCCCGATGCGCCGGCGCACCTGCCGGGCCTCGGCGGCGACATCGAAGCCGGCGACCAGTGCCCGGCCGCGGGAGGGCCGCAGCGCCGCCGACAGGATCCCCACCAGCGTCGTCTTCCCGGCGCCGTTGTGGCCGAGGAGCGCCAGCACCGAGCCCCGGCGTGCGGACAGCGTGACGGAGTCGAGGGCACGGACGGTACCGAACTCCATTCCGACACCGTGCGCTTCGATCATGTTCTCGCCGCCCGGCACCGGAGGGGGAGGTGCGGTGGATCCGGACATGGCTGTTCTCCCGTGGGTCGGTGTGGACGCCCCTGGCGCGGGGCCCGGTCCGGCGTGGACGTTCCGGCCCGGCGGCTCCCATGCTCGGGGCCGGTGCACCGGGGAAAGCCCTAGAGCTGCCGTCCGCACACGCCGACCGGGCACAACCCGGGCCCGCACACTCCGACTCCGGTCCCTTCGAACAGCATCGAAGAGCCGTTCCCCGCGCGTTCGGAAAAGCGTGCGAGAGCACGTGGTTTGCACGAGGAACGGTTCGGTTTCCGTTTCTGAACTTCGAGTGAATACCGAGTCGTCGCGGGGGTAGGAGAGCTTCTCAGGCCATGTGGCATTTCCCGCCGGGATTCCGCGCGGCGGGCGGTTCCCGCATCCGCAGCGGGCCCGGCGCCGGCCCGTCCGCCCCGTGGCCGGGGACCCGGCGCGCACCGCCGCACGGCGCCCGCGGGGGCACGGCCGAGGGGCGCGCCGGCGCGTGGCCGTGCTCCTCGCCCGCCCGGCCCGTCGGCGGGCGCGGTGGTTTCACAACGGTCATCCGGCGCTCCTGGGACGGGAGTTGCGGTGCGCTCCACCGTGATCTCATGTCCCGCACCGAGATTTCCTTAGTCTTCGCCCACGCGTGCCGGGCCGGGCCGCCGACCTCCGGGCGCTTCGGACGCGTCGGCACCACGCGGTCCGCCGCCCGGCCGACCGACTGGTACGGAAAGCCGGTGCTTTTCCCGGGGCCGATCCGGCGCACGGGTTCGGGTACGCTGCACCGAAGGCGGCAATTCACCTGCGTCGAAGGGGTGTTGCCGTAACCCGACGTGTGCCAACGCAAGGGGGGCGCGTGCGGAACCAAGAAAAACCGAGCCAAGGAATACGACTCGTACCGAACGGCGGGATATTCGGCCGTGACGAAGAGCTGAAAGCACTCGCCGCGGCCGCGGAGGCGGCCCGCCGGGGTACGGCCGGATGCGTGCTCGTGACCGGACCGGCCGGGCGGGGGAAGACCGCCGTCCTCCGCGCCCTGCTGCGCACCCCCGCATGCCGGGACGCGACGGTCCTCAACGGCCGCTGCCCCCGCGCGGACGGCGGAACGGAGCCGTACTCCGGACTGCGCGCACTGCTCAACTCCCCTGCGACAGCACGGCAGATGGACCGGCACCCGGCGCCCTGCGGCGGCATCGGCAGCACAGAGGACGGCCGAGAAGGCAGCCCAGGCCCAGGCCTCGGCGCCGACCCCACCGACGACGGCGGTTGTGGTGCGGGCGGAACCGGCACGGCGCTCCTGCCCGACCCGGCGGATGTCCAGCCGGTCGCCGCCCAGGCCACCTACTCCGTCTTCCGCGGCCTCCACCGGTACGCGCTGCGGCTGATGGCGGACCGGCCCCTGATCCTCGCGCTCGACGACGCCCACGACTGCGACGGGCACACGCTGCGTTGGCTCGGCTACCTGCTGGCCAGGGCGGCCGGACGGCCGCTGCTGGTGGTACTCGGCAGACGGACCGGCACCGCCACGGATGCTCCCGACGCCTGGGCGGACCTCGTCGGCCGGCCCACGGTCGGCGAACTGCCCCTCCAGCCGCTCGGTACCGGCCCCATCGGCGACCTCGCGCACCAGGTGTTCGGGACGCCCGTGCACCCGCCGTTCGCCGAGCGGATCACCGAACTCTCCGGCGGCAGCCCGGACACCGCCGCACGGCTGCTGCGCGCGCTGCACGGGCGGGGCGCCGCACCCGACGCCTCCGGTGCCCGCCTCGCCGAGGAACTGGGCGTCCGGCTGAAGGCCGAAGAGGTGCAGCGAGCGCTCGCCCACCAGCCCGCCCCCGTACGCCGGGTCGTGGTGGCCGCCGCGCTGCTGGGCGCCGCCTCCACCGAGCACGTCGCGGCGCTGGCGGGCGTCTCCAGGCCGGTGGTGGAGGAGGGCGTGGCCGTCCTGGAGGACGTGGGAGCGCTCTCACCGGAGGGCGACGGGCGGGTGTGCGAGGCCGTGCGGCCCGCCCTGCTCGACCCCCTGGGCGCGGCGCGGATCACCGAACTGCACGCCCGTGCCGCCCTGGTGCTCAGCGACGCGGGCTGCCCCGCCGAGCAGATCGCCCGGCATCTGGTCGAACTGCCCGGCCCCCCGGAGGCGTGGATGACCTCCGTACTGCGTGAGGCCGCGGCGCAGGCCGAACGCCGCGGTGCGTTCACGGTGGCGGCCCGCTGTCTGCGGCGCGTACTGGAGGCGGAGCCCCACGACGTCCGGATACGGCTGCGGCTCGCCCGCGCCGTCGCACCGTCCGACCCCGCGGCGGCCCTGCCGCTGTTCCGGGTGGCGCTGGCCGGCGCCGCCGACGTGACCGCCCGGGCGGTCACGGCCGTCGAATGCGCGATGGCGTCGCTCAACGTGCCGGTGCCGGAGCCCGGCCGGGAGCAGCTCGTCCAGGCACTGGAGGGCGCACGCGACGCCCTGCCGCGGGACACCGAGGCCGGCGTCCAGCTGCGCGCACAGGTCTCCGCTACGTTGCTGATCATGGGACGGCGCCCGTCGGAACCGGGCGCCGCCGGGCACCGGGACGGCCCCGTCGGCGCCCGGCTGTCGCTCTCCCCGCCGTCCCCGGCGTCCCCGCAGCCTTCGCCGTCCCCGACGTCCCCGCCGTCCCCACCGCTTTCGGAACCGTCGGTTTCCCGCATACCGCTGCCACCGCACCCGTCACCCGACGGTGCCGACACGCTGCGGACGCGGGCGCTCACCGCGCTGCGCGGTGCGCTCTCCGGCCGGTGCCGTGCCGCGGCGGTGGCGGACGCCCGCCATGTGCTGGATGCGGCGGGCCCCGAGCAGCCCGCCTGGCCGCTGCTGAACGCGGCCGTCACCTTCGCGCTCGCCGACGAGACCGAGGAGGCGCACACCGCGCTGGACCGTGTGCTGCACCGCGTGGCGGACGACCCGGCCGAGTGGACACGCGTGCGCACCCAGTCGGTGCGGGCCGCCGTCGTCCACCGCGACGGGGCCGTGCTCGACGCCGTCGCGACGGCCCGTGCGCTCATCGGGACGGCCGACGGCCCCGGCCGGGACAGCGGGCTGACGACGGCCCGTGCGGTGCTGGCGGCGGCGCTGGTCGACCGGGGCCGCCCGCAGCAGGCCGAGCAGGTCATCGACCGGATCGGCTCCCCGCAGCCGGCCGGCACCGCCCTGGAGCACCAGACCCACCTGCTGGCCAGGGCCCGCGTCCACGGGGCGGTGGGCGACAGCGCCGAGGCGCTGCGGCTGCTGCGCGAGTGCGGCCGGATCCAGGAGGCCGCCGGCTGGGCGAACCCGGTGTCCGTCCCGTGGTGGTCGGAGGCGTGCCTGATCCTGGCGGCCCTCCGACGGCCCGCCGAGGGCCGGGAACTCGCCGAGCTGGGCGCCGAGCGCGCGGAGCGCTGGGGAACCCCGCGCGCCCTGGGGCTGGCCGCGCTGGCCGGCGGTGTCCTCGGCCCCGGCCGGGCCGGACTCGATCTGCTCAGCGCGTCGGTGCACCACCTCTCCGGCTCTCCCGCGGTGCTCGAATGCGCCCGCGCCGAGTACGAACTCGGCTGGGCGCTGCTGCTGTACGGCGACGCGTCCGGCGGCCGGCGGTATCTGCGCCGGGCGGCCGGCCGGGCCGGCGGCTGCGGCGCGGTCGTCCTGGCCGGGGCCGCACGGCGGTTGCTGATCTCCGCCGGCGGGCGCATGGGCAACTCCGTGCCCTCACGCGTGGGCGGCATCCTCACGCCGACGGAGGCGAAGGTCGCCGGGATGGTGGTGGCCGGCGCCGCCAACCGGCAGATCGCACAGCGGCTGTTCGTCACGGTACGCACCGTCGAATCCCATCTGACGAGCGTCTACCGGAAGCTCGGCGTCAGCCGTCGCGACGGACTCGCCGTCGCGCTGCGCGCCGTGCGGGGCCGTACAGGTCACGAACTGCCGGACGAGGAGGGCCGGTTGAGGGAACCACGGGGAAACGTGCAGATGTCCTGACAGGGCAGGGGAGCACGTCGGAGCACAGGGCACTGGAGAGAAGGATCGGGTGACCGTCCGATGAGGGACTCGACGCGTTCCCCGCTGCCGCCCGGCCGTCCGCGGCCGGCGGACGGCGCACAGCTGCCGCACATCCACGCGCGTGAACGGGCCACGCTGGCCGGGGTGATCGACGGACTGGACGGCGCCGGCCCCGTGCTCGTCACGGTCTCCGGCCTGCACGGCACCGGCCAGCGGACGCTGGTGCGCTGGGCCGCGCACCGGGCACGCACGGCCGGCCTGCGCGTCCTGCACGCCCGCGCCCGACCGCCGGCACCGCCCGGCGCCGCCCGCCCGTACGGAGTGGTCGCACAGCTCCTCGCGCCCCTGCGGGCCCCCGGCGCCGACACCCGGCCGGCACCACCGGAGGGCGGCGGGCCGGGGACGGGAAACGGGCCGCACGGGGACCTGTCGCCGCTGCTGCGCCAGGCCCGCCGTGAGCCGACCGTGCTGGCCGTCGAGGACATGCACCGGCTCCCGGCCGGGGACCTCGACCGGCTCCAGGCGCTGCTACGACGGGCGGACGGAAGCCGACTGGCCCTGGTGTGCGGGGGCAGCGAGCAGGTCACGGCCGGTCCGGACTGGGCCGGGGTGCTCGCCTCGGCCGCCGGCCCCGCCGCCGTCCACGACCTCAGCCCCGAACAGCTGGACCAGGCCGGGACCGCCGCCGTGGTCGGCGCCGTCTGCGGGGCGCCCTTCGACGACCGGTTCGCCGCCGCGGCGCACGCCGTCAGCCGGGGCCGCACCTGTCTGCTGCTCGACATCCTCCGGCAGTTCGCGGGCCTGGGCCTGCGGCCGCTCACCGCGCACGTGCCCACGCTCCGCACCCTCGGCACCGCCGCACTCGGCGACCACCTGATCCGCGCCGCGCACGACCTGGGCACCGAAGTGACCGCGGTCGTACGGGCGTTGGCCGTCTGCGGTGAGCACCTGGACCCGAATCTCGTGTGCGCCCTCGCCGGCGCCCGGAACCTCAGCGAGCACCGGCTGGCCGCCGTCCTGGCACGGACCGCCGGCATCCGCGCACTGCCCGGCGGCCGGCTGACGGTCGAACCCGCCCTGCGCGCCCGGGTGCTGGAGGAGATGGCCGTGGACGAGCGCAGAGCGCTGCACGCCCGCGCGGCCGAACTCGCCCACCGGGCAGGGGCCGACGACGGCGCCGTGGCCGACCTGCTGCTCGGCGCCCACCCCGTTCGCGCGCCCTGGGCGGGGGAGACCCTGCGCCGCGCGGCCCGGCAGGCCGTGGGCGACGGGCTGCACGACCACGCCGTCACCCTGCTCTCCCGTGCGCAGCAGGACGGACACGACCGCGCCGGGGACCCGCTCGCCGGACTCGACCTCGCCGCCGCCCACCTCGTCGCCGAACCCGAGGCCGGCGTGCTGCGCATCGAGCGGACCCTGCGCGCGCCCGGCCCCTGCGCCCCGCGGGCGCACGCCGCCGACCTGGGGCTGACGGTCGGGAGCGGCGCGATGGTGTGCCGGGCGGTGGCCGGGGCCATGGCGGACCCGGGGGAGACCGGACGGGACGTCCTGCTCGCCCTGCTGTGGGCCGCCGACCCGACCGGTCAGGCCGAGCTGGGCGACCCGGTGCCCGCCGCGGCGGCGCCGCTGCCCCGGAACCCGGTGTCGCCCGCCCAAGCAGCCGTGCGTGCCTGGCAGTTGGCCCTGCACGGCGAGGACCTCGACACCTGTGTACGGCTCGCCCGCGCGGCACTGGCGCACGGTCACGGGACGCGCACCCCGCTCGTCCAACCGGTCCTGGCGGCCTGCCGGGCCCTGTGCGCCGCGGGCCTGCCGGACGAGGCCGAGGCCGGGCTCGACGGGCTGCTCGCCGTGCTGCGGGGCAGCCATCTGACGCTGGCCGCACCCGAGATCCACGCCCTGCGCGGCGAGGTCCAGCTGCGCGCCGGGCGGCTCGCCGCTGCGGCCCGCGACCTGCACGCGGCCGAACAGGCGCTGGCGCCGCTCGGCCGCTCCGCCGCGGCGCTGCCGTATGTTCAGGCCGTCGGGATCCTCGTGGAGAGCGAGAGCGGCCGCGGCGAGCAGGCCCGCATCCGGGCGGGCACCCCGATACCGTCCGCAGCGCGCAACAGCGAGCACTGGCCGCATCTGCTGTTCGCGCGGGGCGTGGTGGCGCTGCGCGAGGGCCGGCCGGCGGAGGCACGCGACCAACTGTGGGAGTGCGGCCGCCGGCTGATGAGCCGCCACCGCGTCAACCCGGCCATCCTCCCGTGGCGTTCGCTCGCGGCGCTGGCCTGCCACGGCGTCGGCGCGCTCGAAGAGGCCCGGCGGCTCAGCGAACAGGAGGTCGCGCTCGCCCGGCGCTGGAACGCGGGCGGCAGCCTCGCCTGGGCACGGGTGAGCGCCGCGCTGGTGGACCCGCAGCAGGACCGGCTGGCACTCGTCCGCTCCGCCCTGGCCGAGGCCGACGGCGGGCCGGCCGGCCCCGAGTACGTGCGGGTGCTGGCCGAATCGGCCGCCGCCGAGATGACGGAGGACGGCGGCGACCGGCGGGTGGCGGCGGGCTCGCTCGCCGAACTGGGCCGGCTCACCGCCCTGCACCCGGCCGCTCCGATGGCGGTCAGGGCCCGCGTGCTCGCCCGGGCCGGCCGGCCCGGCACCGCGCCGGTCCCCGGCTGGGAGGCGCTCTCCCCGGCCGAGGAGCAGACCGCGCTCCTGGCGGGCCGGGGGCGCAGCAACCGGGACATCGCCGCCGCACTGCGGATCTCCAGCCGCGCCGTGGAACTCCGCCTCACGCGGGTCTACCACAAGCTGCGCATCGACGGACGACGTGAACTGCGGGCCCTGGTCCGCGAAATGGGAGGGCACCGCAACGATGCTGCTCGAACGGGACGCTGAGTTCGCGACGGTACGGGAGGCCCTGCGTGCCGCGGGGGAGGGGCAGTCGTCGCAGCTCCTGCTGGCCGGGCCGCTCGGCACCGGCCGCTCGTCCCTCCTGCGGGAACTGCCGGGCTGCGCCGACCCGGGAACCGTGTACGTGCTGCGGGCCAACGCCGCCCCCGCGGAGCGGGACTTCCCGTTCGGTGTGGTGCGTCAGCTCTTCGACAGCCTGTCCGTCACGGGTCCCCGGCGGGCCGGAACAGACGCGCCGCAGGCCGCAGAAGCCGCACTGCGGGTGCTCGACGACGTCGCGCCGGACACCGGCCCGCCCACCGACCGCGCCCTCGACGAACTGCGCACGCTGCTCGCCGGGCTCTGCACCGCCCACCCCGTGCTCCTCCTCGTCGACGACCTCCAGTGGGCGGACACCTGGTCCCTGCGCTGGCTCGCCCACCTCGCCTCCCGCCGGGACGGGCTGCGCCTGCTCGTGGTGTGCACCCTGCGGGACGGCGACCCCGGCTCCGGCGATCCTTTGGTGCAGGAGGTGGCGGCCGAATCGTCCCAGGTGCTGCGGCCCGCGCCGCTGTCGCTGCCGGCCACCGAGGAACTCGTCCGCGTACATCTGGGCGAGTCGCCCGCGCCGGAGTTCGCCCGCACCTGCTACCGCAGTTCCCGGGGCAACCCGCTCCACCTGGAGTCCGTTCTGCGAGGGCTCGCGACCACCGGCTGCCGCCCGCTGGCCGCGAACGCCGCCCTCGTCCGCACACTGTGTCCGCCGCACCTGCGTGAGCGCATCCTGGGCTGTCTGCTCAGCCAGCCGAAGCCGATACGGGACGTGGCGGCGGCGATCGCCGTCCTCGGGGAGCAGAGCGATCCCGAACCGGTCGGCCGGCTCGCGGGCCTCGACGACGTCGGCTTCGCCGCCGCCCTGCGCTCCCTGCGCCGGCTCGGGCTGCTGGCCGGGGCCACCCGGGCTCGCTTCCCGCACCGGGTCGTACGCGACGCGGTCGTCAGCTCGATGAGCGCGGCCGAGCGGCAGCGCCTGCACGAGGAGGCGGCCGGTCTCCTGTACGCGGACGGGCACCCGGCCGAGCAGGTGGCGGCCCAGCTCATGGCGCTCCCGGCCGCCCGGTACCCCTGGTCCGCCGCGGTGTTGCGCAGCGCGGCGGACACCGCGCTGCGCAGGGGCGCGCCCGAGCAGGCCGTCCGCTGGCTGCGCCGGGCGCTGCTCGACGCCGTCGACCAGGACGGGGACCGAGCGAGCCTGCTGGTCGAACTCGCCGCGGCGGAACGCGCCGTGGACCCCGCTGCGGCCGAACTCCACGTCGCCCAGGCGCTTCCCCTGCTGCCCTCGGCCCGGGACCGGGCAGCGGCCGTACTGCGGCTCGCACCCCGGGTGACGACCCCGCTGACCCCTTCGGTGCTCGACCTGTTGCAGCGGGTCGGGGCCGAACTCGGCGGTTCCGGTACCGGTGGCGACCGTGCCGCGGGGGCCGGGGAGTTCGGGGAGGCCGGGGGAGCCGGGGAGGCCGGGGAGGCCGGGGAAGCCGGCGAAGAGGCCCTGCGGGTGGAGGCCCGTCTGCGGTACGCGCAGTGCGAGGACCACGCCCAACTGGTCCGCTCCGCCGCCCGGTTGCGGGAGCTGGAGCCGGCCGGGCCGGACGTGGCCTTCCGCTCGCGCGGCGGACGCGAGCTGCGCGCGGTGCTGCTGCTCGCCGCGATGCTCGGCGCCGAAGGAGAAGCGGAGCAGATCGCGCGGCAGGCGGGAGCCTTGCTCGAATGGGAACCGGCCACCGCGCCCGGACGGCAGACGGTGGCCCCGCTGCTGCTGTTCGCGCTCGTGGGCGCCGACGCCGTGCGGACGGCCGAATCCTGGCTCAACGCCGCGGAGCGCGACCACGGCCGGCGGACACCGGCCGATGCGCTGGGCCATGAGCAGCGCGCACTCGTGCACGTCGCACGCGGACGGCTCTCCCAGGCCCGCACACACGCGGAACAGCTCCTTCAGCAGCCGGCCGGTGACTGGGAGAGCCGCTGCTTCTCCCTGAGCGTGCTGGCCGCGCTGGCGCTGTCGGCCGGCGACCGGCACCTGGGGGCCCAGGTGGTGTCCGAGGCGAGCAGTGCGCTGACCGGTCTGCTCCCGACCGCCATCTTCGGGCTGCTGGGAACGCTGGAGCAGACCCACGAGGGCGAGACCGCCAAGGCCCTGGAAACCGCACTGGACTGCGGCCGTCAGCTGGAGGCCGCGGGGTGGCGCAACCCCGTGTTCTTCCCCTGGCGACCCTGGGCGGTCAGCCTCTCCCATCGGCTGGGTGACCGGCATCTGGCGGTGACCCTCGCGGCGGAGGAGTACGCACGGGCGACGGAGTGGGGGGCTCCGGTGGCCATCGGCCGGGCACTGCGGCTGCGGGCCAGGACCGACGAGGAGGGGCGGGGCACGGAACTGCTCCGCGAGGCCGTCGAGGTGCTCCGCGACTCCGTCAACGAGCTGGAGCTGTACCGGGCCATGCGCGATCTCGGGCGCAGCCTGGCCGCCGGGCCGGAAGCGGAACGGGTGCTCCGGGAGGCCGGTGAACTGGCCGTGTCCTGCGGCGTTCCCTGGCCGGCCGGTGCGTCGGCCGCCGGGTCCAGGGGGCCCTCGGGCCGTCTCGACGGCGGGCTGACCCCCTCGGAGAGCCGGGTGGCATCGCTGGCTGTCAGCGGGCTCACCAACCAGGAAATCGCAGTCGAACTCCGGGTGAGCGCACGGGCCGTGGAAAAGCACCTGACGAATTCTTATCGAAAACTCGGTATTTCCGGCCGACGTGAACTGGCCGCGGTGCTCCACGAAATGGGGACAGATGTTCCCGGGTGACCCCGTCCCAGCTCCGCCGCCCGGACCCCGTACACCCCCGTACCGTCGGCTCAGGTGAGCCCCAACTACGGCCGTGCCGCCCCCTGTTCACGTGCTGACCTGCAACGATGCGACCGTACCGAATCATGGCCGCAGGGGGTGGGGTGCGGACCGAACCTCTCCCCCGAGCCCCCACAGAATCGGTGTCGGAAGACCGTTCGTCGTTGACCAGCCCACTTTCGAATCATAGGGTTTAATTCTCGCCTCGGCGATGAGCTGCACGGTAGTTGGAGCAGGCAACGAGATGCTTTCTTCGGCATCCGTAGCGGCTGCGCGAAGGGGGGAATCCGCAACGGGGTGCCATGCATGCGCGGAGACGAGCCGGCGCCGGATTCCCCGCCGTTCGCACAGCCGTCCGCCGGAATCCCGGCAGGGCAGCGAACCCGGCGGTGCACGTCCGCTCCCACGAGCAGCAGAACACGGCCGGTCCCACCCGTCACGAACAAGAAGCAGCAAGAAATTCAAGAAGACGTAAGAAGACGAAGCACACGAGTAACACCGAGCCGCGGAAGCGTTGTCGGATGTGCAAAGGGTGCGTGCTTACGGGGAGCGCGCGTCCGGTCCGAGAACGCCCACCGACGGCTGGAAATCCTGACCCCCGACCGCATGAAGGGTCATCATGCCGCAGGCCATCACCACGTCCCCTGAACCAAGTGCTCGCGCTGCGTCCCCGGTCGATGCCGGAAGAGCCACCCTGCGCGAGTTCGCACTCGACGGCAACGCCTCGTCATCCGTCGAAGCAGCAGGTCACAACGGCCTCAACATGGCCCGGCTGGATCACGCGCTGACCATCCAGCAGGCCAACGACGAATTCTTCCAGCAGTTCGGAGCATCCTCGTCGGAACTGTGCGGCCGCACATTCTGCGACCTGGTGCACCCCAGTGTGCAGCAGCCGCTGCTCCGCCAGTTCTCCGGACTTCTCGAAGGCAGGCGGGACCGGTTCGCCACCGACGTCATAGCCGTCGGCCGGGACGATGCGGCATTCGCCTCGCCCCTCACGGCAGTCGTCGTTCGCGGCGGACTGCCCGACGAGTCGTCGATCCTGGTGATGATGCCGACCGTGCGGGAGGACTCCGCGGATTCCGAAGTCGTCGGCGGACGTACGAAGAAGTTCATCAGCCCCATCGACGCCCGCATTCTCGAAGGCATCGCGGCCGGGGTCTCCACGATTCCGCTGGCCTCACGGCTGTATCTGAGCCGGCAGGGCGTCGAATACCACGTCACCTGTCTCCTGCGGAAGCTGCGCGTGCCCAACCGCGCGGCCCTGGTCTCCCGTGCCTACTCCATGGGCGTGCTCAAGGTGGGGGTCTGGCCCCCGAAGGTGGTCCAGGACTTCATCAAGGAGTGAGGCCGCGGCCACCGCGGCAGTCCGCTCACCGAGGAGGCCCCGGCCTTCCCGGCGCCACCTCCTGCCCGGTCCGTCCCTCGGGGCCGCTCCCCGTGGGACGGACCGGGCGGTGCGTCGGCAGGCCGTTCACTCCCCGTGGGCGCGCGCCCGGCGCCGGAAGCCGGCCGGGGTCTCACCGGTGCGGTGGCGGAAGAAGCGGGTGAAGACGGTGGTGCCGGTGAAGCCCAGCCGGTCGCCCACCGCACCGGCGGACAGCTCCGTGTGCAGCAGCAGCCGCTTGGCCTCCAGCACCAGCCGGTCGTCGATGACGGCCTTCGCACCGCGCCCGACAGCGGCGTTGCTGGCCCGGGTGAGCGAGCGGACGCTGTAGCCGAGCCGGGCGGCGTAGTCCTCCACGCGGTGGCTGCGGGTGAACCCCTGCTCCACGGCGGCCTGGAAGCGGCGGAACGTCTCGTCGCCCGCGGCCCGTCTGCGCTGCCCGCCTGGCAGATGCGACAGCCGCAGCACGAGCACGGCCAACAGGTGCCGGACGACCTCCACATGGGTCTCCAGCGGCAGATCCCGCAGCCGGTGGTACTCGCTCTCCAGCAGCTCCAGCGTCCCCTCGACCGGGGCCCGGGCCTCGGGCACGGGCGTCAGCGGCAGCCGCCAGGCCCGCCGGTCGAGCCGTGCCTCAGCGACGGTGGCGGCGTCCAGCAGGCTCGCCTGGAAGAGGATCACGGTCGCGGCCACCTCGTCCGGTGCTGTCGCGTCCACGGGGGCAGCGGTGCCTCGGAGCCGGAAGACCTGCCCCGGCCGCACCCACAGCCAACTGCCCTCCGTCACCGTGCAGTCGGTGAGGTCCACCGCGCACGGGACGCTTCCCCGGCGCACGGTGAGCAGCAGATGGAAACCCGGCCTGACCCGGTCGCCCGCCTCCGCGCCGAGCCGACGCAGCCGTGCGACGAGGCCCGCGATGTCGGTGACCTCCACCCCGGGCGGTCCGCCGGGCGTGGCCGGGAACGGGAACTCCACCACCTCGGGCTGTCCGATTCTGCTCATGATGTGCCCGAGACTATCGCCTCACCTGCCCCGGACCCACCTAGCGTGAGCTGGGAGGCAGGGGAGAGCCCGGGGGTGCTGACCGGGTGTGCGTATGCCCCTGCTTCCGACCGCTCCTGCACAGGGCGGTACCGGCCCGTACGGCTCAAGGAGGCACCGCACATGCGGATGATCGTGGGAATGACCGGTGCGACCGGAGCCGTGCTCGGCGTGCGGCTGCTGGAGCATCTCGCCGCCGATCCGGAGGTGGAGACCCATCTGGTGATCAGCCGGTGGGCCCGGGCCACCGTCGAGCTGGAGACGGGCCGTTCGGTGCGCGACCTCACCGGCCTCGCGGACGCCGTGCACGGCCCGGAGGACCAGGGCGCGGCCGTCTCGTCCGGGTCGTTCCGCACCGACGGCATGGTGATCGTGCCGTGCAGCATGAAGACCCTGGCCGGTATCCGCACCGGATACGCGGAGGGGCTCGTGGCCCGGGCCGCCGACGTCACGCTCAAGGAGCACAGACCGCTGGTCCTCGTGCCGCGGGAGACCCCGCTCAGCCCGGTCCATCTGGAGAACATGCTGGACCTGGCCCGTATGGGCGTGCGGATCGTGCCCCCGATGCCGGCCTTCTACCACCGTCCCCGCACCGTCGAGGACATCGTCGAGCACCTCGTCGTCCGCATCCTCGACCAGTTCGGCCTGGAGCCCGCCGGCGCCCGCCGCTGGTCCGGGATGCGCGCCGCCCGCGCCGGCTGCGCCGACCGGGACACCTGAACGCGACACCTGAAGCGGTGCCGGGCGAGCCCGGCACCGCGGACGCCGGCCGCCGCCGGCCCACCCGTCACCCCTCAAGGAAAGAGAGCACACCCATGCCCGCTCCCGCCCTGGACTTCCGCGCCTTCCTCGGCAAACTCCTCGCCGACGGCGACGCGGTGACGATCGAGCAGACCGTCGACCCGCACCTCGAAGTGGGCGCCGTGACCCGGCGTGCCTACGAGACCCGCGCCCCGGCACCCCTGTTCGCCGCACCGGCCGGTGCCGCGCCGGGCTTCCGGATCCTCGGCGCACCCGCCGGTCTCGGCAGCACCCCGGAGGGGGAGTACGGCAGGCTCGCCGCGCACCTCGGCCTGCCGCGTTCCGCCCGGCCCCGGCAGATCCTGGAGCACCTCGTCCGCGCGATGCACGCACCGCCGGTGGAGCCCGTCCTCGTCGCCGAGGGCCCCTGCCAGGAGGAGGTGTGGACCGGGGACGACGTCGATCTGGAGCGCTTCCCGGTGCCGCTGCTGCACCAGGAGGACGGCGGACGCTACCTCGGTACCTACGGCTTCCACATCGTGCAGAGCCCGGACGGCACGTGGACCAGCTGGTCGGTGGCCCGCACCATGCTGCGCGACCGGAACACGCTGACCGGCCCGGCGATGCCGCAGCAGCACATCGGGATGATCCGCGAGATGTGGAGCAGGCGCGGCGAGCACACCCCGTGGGCCATGGTCCTGGGCGCGCCTCCCGCCGCGCTGGCCGCCGCCGGGATGCCCCTGCCCGCGCAGGTGAACGAGGACGGCTACGTCGGTGCCCTCGCCGGCGCCCCGGTCGAGGTGGTGCCCGCGCACACCAACGGCCTGCACGTTCCGGCGCACGCTGAGATCGTGCTGGAGGGATACCTCAGCCGCGACGAGACCGCGGGCGAGGGCCCGATGGGGGAGTACCACGGCTACGCCTTCCCCGAGGGCAAGCAGCAGCCCGTCTTCCACGTCGAGGCGGTCACCCACCGCCGCGACCCCGTCCTGCCGGTCTGCGCCGCGGGCGTCCCGCCGGAGGAGAACCACACCATCTGGGGCACGATGATCTCCGCCTCGGCTCTGGACCTGCTGCGGAGCGCGGGGCTGCCCGTCGATCTGGCCTGGTGCTCCTACGAGGCGGCCACCTGCTGGATCGTCGTCTCCGTCGACCGGGCCCGCCGGACGGCCGAGGGCTGGAGCGAGGCGCGGCTCGTCGAGGCGGTGGCAGACGTGCTCTTCTCCTCGCACGCGGGCTGGCTCGTCCCCAAGGTGATCCTGGTGGACGACGACATCGACGTGACCGACATCGGCCAGGTGGCCTGGGCCCTGGCCACCCGCTGCCACCCCGGCACCGGGCACCACAGCTTCCCGCAGGCCCCGGGCATCCCGATGGTCCCCTACCTCACTCCCGAGGAGGCGCGGGCGGCCCGGGGCGGCAAGTCCGTGACGAGCTGCCTGCTGCCCGAGGACTTCCGCGGCACGACGGCCTCGTTCCGCGGCTCCTACCCCGAGCAGCTCCAGCAGCACGTCCTCGCCAACTGGTCCCGCTACGGCTACGGCGGCGCCACGGCGTGAGCCGCCCGGCCGGCCCTCACGCCGTGGCGCCGGCGCGGAGACCGTCGACGAGGATCCCGGCCAGCCGGTGCGCGTCGTAGCGCGGCTGTTTCCCGGCGACCGCGCAGAGCCCTCCGACGGCGAGCATCAGCTCGTGGGCGCCCGTGTCCGTTCGGATCTCGCCCGCCTCGGCCGCGGCGTCGAGCAGCCGGGTGCACACGGGCACGAGCTGTTCGAGGAAGTAGGCGTGCAGGGGGTCGAAGCAGGGCTCGTCGGACTGGAGCACCCGGGCGAGCCCCTGCTTGGTGGTGACGAAGTCGACGAAGAGCGCGATCCACCGCGCCAGTGCGGCGTGCGGCCCGGCCTCGGTCACCAGCAGGGCCGGGCCGGCCTCGGCGAGGGCCTCCACCTGGTGCCGGTAGACGGCGACGATGAGGTCGGCCCGGGTGGGGAAGTGCCGGTAGATCGTGGCCGTTCCGACCCCCGCCTCGGCCGCGATCTCCCGGATCGGCGCCTCCACGCCCGAGGTGACGAAGACGGCGGCGGCCGCGTCGAGCAGGGCCTTCTCGTTCCGCCGTGCGTCCGCCCGCTTGGGCCTGGCCGCCTGCCCGGTGCCCTGTCCGCTGCCGCTCACCGCATGGTCCCTTCGCTGCCGATGTGCAAACGGGACGGTGTCCCGTATATTCGAACCGGGACACCGTCCCGTTTACTGCCTCCATGGTGGCAGACAGGGCTGCCCGCAGCCACACCGCATGTCGGCATGCCCGCATGCCCGCGCCACCCGCACCGCGGAACCACCGCAGGGAAGAGTTCTCATGAGCGCATCAGGCACGACAGACGCACCGTCCACGTCGGGCGCACCGGGCACCTCGGATGTGCCGGCGACCGTCCCGGGCGTCCGGCCCGCCCCCGTCGTCTCGGTGAAACCCGTGGTGCTGGATGCACCGGGCCGCGGCGAGGACCTGCGGGTGAGGGTGTCGGCACCGGCGACGGGCAGCGAACTGCCCGTCGTCCTCTTCTCGCACGGGCACGGCTCGTCGTTGGAGGGCTACGGCCCGCTCACCGACTTCCTCGCCGCACACGGCTTCGTGGTCGTCCAGCCCACCCACCTCGACTCCCGGACCGTGGGCCTCGCCGAGGACGACCCCCGCACGCCCAGGATCTGGCGCATACGCGTCGAGGACATGAAGCGCGTACTCGACCGGCTCGACGAGGTGACGGCCGCCGTGCCCGGCCTCGGCGGACGGCTCGACCGCGACCGCATCGCCGCGGCCGGGCACTCCTTCGGCGGCCAGACCGTGGGCAACCTGCTGGGCCTGCGCGTCCTCGACCCGGTGACCGGCACCGGCGAGGACCTGTCCGATCCGCGGATCTCGGCGGGCGTGCTGCTGGCGACGGCCGGGAAGGGCGGGGCGGATCTGACGCCCTACGCCGCCGAGCACTTCCCCTACATGAACGCGGACTTCACGCGGATGGCCACCCGGTCCCTCGTGGTCGCCGGGGACCGGGACGCCCTGCCGTTCACCCACAGGGGCCCGGAGTGGCTCACCGACCCCTACCATCTGAGCCCCGGCGCCGAGGGCCTGCTCACCCTGTCCGGCGCGGAGCACTCGCTGGGCGGGATCACCGGCTACGACTCCCGGGAGACGACGGACGAGAACCCCGAACGCCTCGCGCTGGTCCAGCGGTCCACCTGGGCCTACCTCCGCCACGCGCTGGGCGTCGAGGACGACTCCTGGAGCGCGGTGCGGCGTGAACTGGCCGGGAGCGCCGCGCCGTTGGGCCGGCTCGAAACGCGGTGACGGCTCGCACGGGACCGCGGTCACGGCCCGCACGGGACCGGTGCGGTGTGCGAGACGGCGGAGGAACCGGGGAAGGATCAGGCACGTCCGGTGCGTTGCACACCCGAGGACTCAACGTGGGCCCAGGGCCCGACATCACGGAAGGTGGACGGTATGCCGCTCAAGGGCGAGTACGAGCCCAGCACCAACAAGGCGGTACGTGACCAGGTGGAGCTGTACGAGAGCTCCGGAGGTACGGAGGGGACGACGCTGCGCAGCCTGATCGGCGATCAGGACGAGAAGCGGCGGGATCTGCCGGTCGTCGTCCTGACGACGCTCGGCGCGAAGAGCGGCAAGCTGCGCAAGACCCCGCTCATGCGGGTGGAGCACGACGGCGCCTACGCCGTGGTGGCCTCCCTGGGCGGCGCCCCCAAGCACCCCGTCTGGTACCACAACGTGGTGGCCGACCCCCGGGTCGAGCTCCAGGACGGCCCGGTGCGCCAGGACATGGTGGCGCGCGAGGTGACGGGCGAGGAGAAGGCCGCCTGGTGGGCCCGCGCCGTCGAGGCGTTCCCCGACTACACCGACTACCAGAAGAAGACGGACCGCGAGATCCCCGTCTTCGTGCTGGAGCCGGCGCCCCGGGAGCACTGACGGCGCACCCCGGCCGGGCGGGGCCGCGGTCGAGAGGCCGCAGCCCCGCCCGCAAGGGCCGGCGCCGCTCAGCCCCGCGTGGTGAACGAGATCCACACATCGGGCGGCAGGTCCGGCCGGTGCGGCACCGGCCGCCGCTCCTCGGCCCAGCCGTCCCCGGCGATGTCGGTGGCGACGCGCCGCCAGAAGGCCACAGCGGACGGGTTGGCGTCCTGGAACGCGACCTCCCACCGCCCTGGATGACGGGCCACCACCCGGGGCACGGCCGCGCGGCCGACGCCCGCCCGCCGCACCCCGCGTACGACGAAGAAGCTGTTGAGCACCCGCGTGGGCCCGCGCAGGCCCCGCACGAGGGCGAAACCGGCCGGGAACCGGCCGTCCGTCAGCAGATAGGCGGCCCAGTCGGAGTCGGTGAGCGCCTTGTGCAGCCGCTCGCTGCGGAAGGCGCCGTCGGGTCCGGGCAGGGACGCGTCGAACTCCGACAGATCGTGCCGGAACATCAGCCACAGGCGTTCGAGCGCCGGTCCGTCCGCGCTGCCTGCCGGACGCACGGTCACAGGGGGCATCGCGCCCCTCCTCTTTCGTCACGGGCCGGCGGGGCCCCGCGGCCGACGGGTGGCGTGCCGGCCGACGGCATCGGGTCAGCCGAGATACAGCGGGAACTTCCCTGCCGCGGCGCCCAGTTGTGCCGTCTCGGCGGCGGTGGGCGCGCGTCGGCCGGTGCCGATCAGCAAGGCGTCCTCGTCCGGGAAGGCGGCGGGGAACGCCGCCCCCGCTATCCGCTCCAGCATCCGCCGGGTGTGCGCGAGCCCCGCCGCGGGCGGCCCGGCCGCGTCCGGCAGATGGGCCACCAGGTCGAGGTGGTGCAGCGTCCACTCCAGGACGTACGCGGAGAGGTAGTCGCCCGCTGTGAGCACCTTGTCCTGGGTGGCGACCCGCAGGTCCGGGTCGGCGAGCCGCGCGGCGCGGCCGGCGGCGGAACCGACGTCGTCGAGGTGGAACGTCAGCAGCCGGGGGTCCTCGTACGCGGCGGCCAGCCGGACGATCAGCGCGTCGAGCGGGTCCGTGCCCGTCGGCGGCGCCTGGGCGACATCCCAGTACGTCGCCGCGTCACAGGTCGGTTCCGCGTCGGCGGGTGTGGCGAGGGTGATCAGAACGTCCTGGGCGTCGATGACGAGATGGCACGCCAGATCCCGGACGAGCCAGCCGGTGCAGCCGGAGGGGCGGGCGAAGTCCTCGTCCGGCAGGCCGGTGACCGCCGAACGCAGCGCTGTCCAGGTCGATGAGAAGAGATCCACCTCGGCACGCTAGTGCGGACCGGCGCGGGCCGACAACCGCGTTCGTCCGGCCGGGGCATCCGCGCGCCCTGCCCGCCGTGGCGCGCCCGCTCGCCCGGTGCCGCTGGCGCGGGCCGGCGCCGACGGCTCTGTGCTCGGCCGGAGTTCAGCGTGCGGTACGCGGGGTGATGCCCGGTTCAGGCTGGGAGTCGGGTGACCTGCCCAGGTCGGCAGGTCTACGACGATCAGGCGCCGGACTGAACGCACGTCACGCCTTCAAGCGATGACAAGCCGGACGGAAGATCACGGACCGCACTCTCAGTCTTTCGCGTTCAGTACAGGCATCGTTTGAAGCCTGTACCAGACGACTGCTGTGGTGACGGTTCCGCAGGCGATGTAGAACCAGGGCAGGTGCGATATGCGACTGCCCGGAAAGTTCGCGGCGCAGACCACGTAAACGGCCAGGAGCGCGGCGGAAGGGCGCCGTCTCCTTATGCCGCGCCGGGCGCGGACGCACGCCAGCAGCGCGTAGGCGGCCACGCCGAGAGCGAGGCCGGCGAGAGCGAGAGAGAACTCCAGGCGCGGGTTGCCGTCATGGGGAGTCTGGAGGGCCATGCCGGCACCGAGCATGAGTGCACAGACCGGTGGCACCCAGACAGGCAGGCGCGGGGGAACCGAGGCGCCGTCGGCACGGCCTTCTCGCGAGAGGTTGCTGCTGGCGTGTGCTGCGTCCATGTCAGGCATTGTGGCAGCCGCCCACCGGCGCTCAGTACCCGCCCATTCAGTGCCCTGGTCGGCGGGGTGGGCTGACGGTCAGGTGCCGGGTCGGGCGAACAGGCCGGGTTCGGAGTCGGTGAGGATGCCTCGTGCGACCAGGCGTTTCAGCTGGGAGCGGATGCCTTCGGTGGTCTTCGGGAGGATCGGCAGGTCGAGGGCCTGGCAGATGTCGCGGGCCCGCATCGGGCGGTCGGTGTCGGCCGGCGTGGTGAGGATCTGCTGGTAGGCCGGATGGTCGGGCATCTCGGGGCGGGGCGGTTGTTCGGCTGCGGGACCGGGGCGGGGGACGGTCTGGAGGGTCTTGCGGGTGACGCGCAGGTTCTCGATCTCCGCGTCGAGTTCGCCGAGCCGGGCGGCGAGGTCGGCCATGGCTGAGCGGATCTGCCCGGCCTGCTCGTCGAGCGCACTCTCCCGCGTTTCGAGGTGGGCCATCACCTTGCTGAGCTGCGGGCCGTTGGTCCACGAGGGCCTTGGCCACTGTGTCGCACTGGGCGGCCACGCCGTCCAGCAGCGCGCTGCCGGCGGCGTTGTCGTGCGCGGACGCGGGCAGGACGACGGCGTCGATGACCAGGCCGTCACGTCCACGGCGAGTCCCCGTTTCCTGCCCGGCACCCGTTTCGAGGCGTCCTTGCCCGGTAGTGCGGCCGGCACGCCGACGGCGGCATGAAGGCTCTGGATGCCCATCGCGATGAGACTCGGGTCGGCTGATCGCCCCCTCTTCTCCCGCAGTTGCCGTCGCAGCAGGTCGTGGACGGTCTGGTCGGTGCCGTCATCGCGCCCGGCAGCGATACCCCAACGTCACACCATCGAGCGATCGCAAGCCGGACAGAAGATCACGTACCGCACTCTCGGGACCGCAGCGCCCGCAGATGTGCGGTGCGCACCTCGTCCGTCTGCCCCTGGACGACGAGGAACAGGCCCTCGCGGGCGAGGCGTTGGGCCGGGCTGGAGAGGCCGAAGGCACGGCCGCCGCCGGCGGAGAGCGCGGCCGTCGTCGCGGCCCGCAGCAGCGCGTAGGCGCGCATCTTCACCGCCAGCCTGTCGTCGAGGCGCTCGGCGGGCGGTACCTCGTCGACCAGCGCGTAGGCGTCCCGCCGGGCCGCGTCCAGCCGGGTGCGCAGGCTCGCGGCGGTCTCCCTCGCCTCGTCGTCGCCGCCGGCGTCGAGGAGGGCGAGGGCGGCGCGGGCGACGCCGAAGACGGCCGGATTGGTGTTGGTGTTCTTCGGGCGGTCGTCCGTCGCCCAGCGCTCGTGCGGGGTGCGCACGGCCACCGCGTCGTCGGGCAGGACGAGACCGTCCAGCACCAGCCCCACCGTACGGGAGCCGGTCAGCGCGGCGAGCCGGAGCGGCTCCGTGGGGGAGAGGCCCGGCTGTTCCCGGGCCTCGGCGAAGGCGAAGACCACCTCGCCGTCCTCCGTCGCGCCGCCCAGCAGGAGGACGTCGTTGAGCCCCCAGCCGGTGTACCAGGGCACGCGCCCGTCGAAGCGCCAGCCGCCCGCCACCCGCGTCGCGCGCACCGGCAGCCGCGGGTACGCGCGCAGGTGCGAGAAGGCGATCCCCGCCAACTGTGTGCCCTCGCTGAGCGGGCGCAGCAGGCGGGCGCGTGCCGCCTCGGCTTCCTCGCCGCCCGTCGCCAGCAGCCGCACCGGGGTGTGGTGCTGTGCCTGGACGAAGAACGTCGAGCAGCAGGCGCCCGCCAGGATCTCGGCGATCTCCCGGCCGACGACCGCCGGTGCGGCCCAACCCCCGTACTCCGCCGGTGCGTTGACCCCCAGCACGCCCGACGCCTTGACGGCCGCGACGGCCTCGGGTGTGACGCCCTCGCGGTCGTGTTCCTCGGCGGCGGGCGCGAGGACGTCGTCGGCCAGGCGGTGGGCCGCCTCGACGAGTGGATGGTCCAGGGCCGTGGTCATGCTGGGGCTCCTCGGGGTGCGTGCTGGGAGGCCGGGGGGCGTGGGTCAGGCGAAGCGTGCCCGCAGCGCGTCCAGTCCGGCGCCGAACGTGGTGTCGCCGACGAGTTCCTCCATCTGCGGCACGACGTCGTCGGAGCCCTCGTAGGACGCCGACCAGACGACCTCGCTGCCCTCGGGGTGCTCCCGGACCGTCAGCGTCGCCCGGTAGTCGGTGATCGGCAGCGGGAGGTCGAGAACGGTGTAGACGTAGAAGCGCTCGGCGGCGTCACGTTCCAGCAGACGCTCGTGGGCCACGTCCTTGCCGTCCACGGTGAACACCCGCACCGCTCCGGGCTCGTTGGCGTCCTCCCGCTCCTCGATACGGGCGGGCGGGACCCCGGGCACCCAGTCGCCGAGCGCGGCGAAGTCCCCGATCAGCTCCCAGACCCGGGCGGGAGGGGCGGTGACCACGGTGGAGCGGGTGAGTTCGTGCATGGTGTGTGCCTTCCGGTCGTGGGTGAGGTGTGCGCCGCCGTGCGGGCGCGCACCGGTGGATGCGGCGGCCGGTGGCGCCCGGCCGGGCGGATCAGCTTCCCGGGTTCCGGACGCTGGGCCAGTCCGTCCCGCGCAGTTTCGCGTCCAGACCGCCGTCGCAGAACAACACCGATCCCACGCAGTAGGACGCCCGCTCCGACATCAGGAAGTCCACCACCTCGACGACCTCTTCCGGCTGCCCGGCGCGGCCGGCCGGGATGGACGCGAGGAAGTCGTCCATGGCGGCGGCGACCTGCGGGTCCTCGCGCCCGGCCCGGGTCATCGGGGTGTCGATGAAGCCGGGTGCGACCGCGTTGAGCCGGACGCCGTCGACGATGTAGTCCGCGGCCCGGGTGCGGACGTAGTAGGCGAGGGCCGCCTTGGTCGCCGGGTAGGTCAGCACCGCGCCCTCGTCCTGCTGCGCGTCGGCGAACCTGCGGGCCTCCGCCTCGTCGCCGGCCAGGCACGCCTCGGCCAGCTCGGGGTGCCAACCAGGTTGTGTGGTGGTCGAGTTGGAGGAAGCCAGGACGACCGCCGAGGTGCCCGCGGCGGCCAGCAGGGGCCGCACCCCTTCGAGCAGCCGGACGGCACCGAAGTAGTTCACCGACACCAGGAGGCTCGGCCTGCGCCGGGCGCCGCTGGAGAGGCCGGCGAACGGCAGGAAGCCGTCGAGCCGTCCGTCGGACAGGTCGGTGAGCCGTTCGATGGCCAGGGCGCGGCCGTCCTCCGTGCCCAGGTCGGCCTCGATGTCGGCGCCGCGGAGATCGATACCGATGACGCGGTGTCCCTGCGCGGTGAACCGTGCGGCGAGCGCGGCACCCATGCCGGATGAGGAACCAGTGATGGCGACAGTGCTCATATGTGTGCTCCTGCGTTCTGTGCGACCGCCCGGGGAGAGCACCTGGCATGCTCCCGGAGGCATCGGGCGTTCGCTGCACATGTTGCACTATCGCCCCCGCGCCGACGGACAGGGGGCCCGCCGACGCGGCCCGGTGGAACGGAGGAGGCCGTGCCCACGCGGTCGTGCGGCTGCCCGCCGGGAAGGCGTCGCCCGTCTCCGGCGGCGGCGGACGTGTTCCCCGACACACTCGGCATGCGGACCGCACATGCCTCGGCGAGACCGGGGCCGCCCCGCTGATGTCCGATGGCGAGGCCCCGGCACAAGAGGATCGAGGGCGGACGGACGGCGCCGACAACGACCACGGTGCACAGGACCGGGACCACAGGACCGGGACCACAGGGCAGGGCCGCTCAGCCTCGTCCGTCCTCGACGTGGACGACGTTCAGCTCGGTGCCGTCCCGGTGGCGCTTGGAACGTCCGCACAGCCCGACGGCGATCTGCGACCGATCCCCCGGCTCGTCGGGGCCGACATAGGTGAGGACGTCGTTGTGCTGCCCGGTGACGACCCATCCCTCGACGTCTTCGGGGTCGATCATCCCGAAGTCTCCTGCCGAAGATCCGGCATGCACCGGGCCGAACTCCCTGAGGATGCCGGTGGCTTGTTCGGCGAGCTCTCCTTCCGGAGCGGTCAGCACGACACAGGTGCCGTGCTCGAACAGCACCCACGACTTGTGCGGGTCGGCGAGAAGCCGCTGCCAGATGTCTCTCAGTGTCTCGGTGTTCACGCCGGCCATCCTGCCGCCGAGCACTGACACACGAGGACGATCGGCTGACGGCTGGGCGGATTCGCGGGGGCCGGCCAGTCGTTGGTCCGGGTGCGGTCCGGACGCCCGGCGCCGGGAAGGGCTTCGCCCGCAGCTGGTCCGTCGTCAGCACCCTCCCGCCCGGCCCCCGTTCGCATCGGCGTCGGAACGGCGGGCGAGCACACGGTGCTGGAGGTCGAGGACCACGACCCCGGTCCGAGCCCTTATGCCGGCACCGTGTCTTCGAGCGGTTCCACCGCACCGACGGCTCCCGTGCCCCGGCCGGGAACGGCGGCTCCGGTCTCGGCCCGGCCATTGCTCAGTCCTTCGTCAGCGCTCACAACGGCGGATCATCTTTGACGCCGCTCCCCCGGCGCCGGCTGCACGTTCCGCGTACTGCCCCCTGCCGGACGAGGCCCCGGACGCGCCCTCGACCGGAAACGCCTCCACGTAGGCCCGTTGGACCGAGCTCAGCGCACGCCGACGCCCCGCCGTTCGGCCCGACGGCCGTGCCGTATGCCGGGCCGGTCGGTGCACGTGACGCGCCCCGCCGGGATCTCAGATCTGAAAAACAGATCTCCTAAGGCGGAAACCTCTGTTGGACAGCTCTCCGAGTCATCTCAAGGATGTCCCGTGTGGCGGCCCGGTCGACGCGGCACCGGGATGGACTGCCGCAAGAGGGAGGCTGAGATGCCGAGTGAACAGACAGAAGTGGTCGTCGTCGGGGCGGGCCAGGCAGGCGTGGCGATGAGCGAGCACCTGGGCGCCCACGGTGTCCCGCACGTCGTCCTGGAGCGGCACCGCATCGCCGAGCGGTGGCGCTCGGAGCGGTGGGATTCCCTGGTCGCCAACGGGCCCGCGTGGCACGACCGGTTCCCGGGGATGGAGTTTTCCGACGTTCCCCCCGACGCCTTCGCCTCGAAGGAGCAGATCGCGGACTACTTCGTGGCGTACGCCGAGAAGGTCGGCGCGCCGATCCGGTGCGGTGTCGAGGTGACGTCGGTGCGCAGGCACACCGGCCGGCCCGGCTTCCGGGTCGAGACGTCGGAGGGTTCCCTCGACGCGCGCTTCGTCGTTGCGGCCACCGGGCCGTTCCAGCGGCCCGTCTTCCCACCCATCGTCCCGGACGGTGCCGTCCCCGTGCAGCTCCACTCCAGCGGCTACCGCAACCCCGAGCAACTGCCGGAGGGCGCTGTCCTGGTGGTCGGGGCCGGTTCCTCGGGGGCCCAGATCGCCGACGAGCTGCGTCGCTCCGGTCGCCGGGTCTTCCTCTCGGTCGGTCCGCACGACCGCCCTCCCCGCCAGTACCGCGGACGTGACTTCTGCTGGTGGCTCGGTGTGCTGGGGCTCTGGGACGCCGAGACACCTCCCCAGGGCGCCGAACACGTCACGATCGCGGTCAGCGGTGCCCGCGGCGGCCACACGGTGGATTTCCGTGCCATGGCTGCCGACGGCATCGAACTGGTCGGCATGACAGGGTCCTTCGACGGCGGGGTGCTGCGCTTCGCACCGGATCTCGCGAGGAACATCGCGCTCGGCGACACCAAGTACCTCGCGCTCCTCCGGGCAGCCGACGAATACGTCGAACGCAATGGGCTCGACCTTCCCGAGGAGCCGGAGGCCCATGTCCTCGGGCCGGATCCGGAGTGCGTGACCGACCCCCGGCTGGAGCTCGATCTCGCCGAGGCCGGTGTCGCCTCGATCATCTGGGCGACGGGCTTCGCCACCGACTACGGCTGGCTCGATGTCGACGCGTTCGACGAGAGCGGCCGGCCGGACCATCGGCGAGGAGTGTCCCGCGAGCCCGGCGTCTACTTCATCGGCCTTCCCTGGCTCTCGCGCCGCGGGTCGAGCTTCATCTGGGGTGTCTGGCACGACGCCCGGTATGTCGCCGACCACATAGCGACCCGGCGGGCCTACCTCGCATACGGCACCACCGAGACCACCGGCCGGGTCGGCGCCACGCAGGCGCCCCGGAAGAACTGAGGAGCAGATGATGACCTCCACCAGCGAGGGCCGCCCAGCGAAGGCCCCGATCGTCGCGGGCGGGCACGTCCGCATCCGCCCGTTCAACACCCGCGACACGTACCCCGAACAGAACCTCGACAACGACCTGTGCCAGGCCGTCGTCGCCGGCGACACGGTGTATGTCCGCGGCCAGATCGGTCAGGACCTCGACACCAGCGAGTCGGTGGGTATCGGTGATGCCGAGGCGCAGGCCGAGCAGGCCATGGCGAACATCAAGTTGCTGCTCGAAGAGGCGGGCAGCCGGATGGAGCACCTGGTCAAGCTGACCATCTATCTGGTCGACCCGCGTTACCGGGAGGCCGTGTACCGCACTGTGGGCCGCTGGACGAAGGGCGTTCACCCGATCTCCACAGGACTGGTGGTATCGGCCCTGGCCCGCCCGGAGTGGCTGTGCGAGATCGACGCCGTCGCCGTGCTCCCCGAGGAGGACCGGGCATGACCTTCTCCCTGGTGGTCCGGGACGGCGAACGGTTCGGCATCGCGGCCAGTTCGTCGAGTCCGGCGGTCGCGGCGCGGGTCGCCCATCTGCGGCCCGGGGTCGGCGCGGCGACATCGCAGAACATCACCGACCCCACGCTCGGCACGGAGCTGCTGGACGCGCTGGCGGACCACGGCGATGTGGAACGCGCCCTGGCCGAGGTCACCGGCGCGGCGCGGAACGCGAAGACCATCGCCTACCGTCAGCTGACCGTGCTGGGCCGCTCCGGGCCCGGGTGCGCCTACAGCGGTTCACTGACACTGGGCAGCCACGCCTCGGCCACCGCGGACGGCGCGGTGGCGGCCGGCAACATGCTCTCCGGCGAGCACATTCCCGGCGTCCTCCTCGACGCGTACTCCACCGCCACAGGGGAGCTCGAAGAGCGGCTGATCGCAGCCATGAAGGCGGCTGTCGCGGCCGGCGGCGAGGAGGGGCCGGTGTACTCCGCGGGCCTGGCGGTCGTCGCGGACGTGGGCTGGCGGGTGACCGATCTGCGGGTGGACTGGGCCGAGGACCCTGTGGACCGGCTCGGCGAGCTCCTCGACGTCTGGCTGCCACAGCGGGACGACTACGTGCGGCGCGGACTCGACCCCGCCACCTCCCCCTCGTACGGCGTCCCGGGAGACCTGTGATGAGCGCCCTGAAGGAAGCGGCCCGGCAGGCTGTCGAGCGTCATGCCGAGGAACTGATCGGGCTCTCCGAGAGGCTGCACGCCGACCCGGAGACCGCCTGGGAGGAACACCGGGCCGCCGCCGCCGTACCGGAGCTGCTGGACCGCGCCGGGTTCGCGGTCACCTCGTCCTACCTGGGCCTGGACACCGCCTTCCTCGCCCGGTCGGGCAGTGGACCCGTCCGGATCGCGTTGTGCGCCGAGTACGACGCGCTGCCCGGCCTCGGCCACGCCTGCGGGCACAACCTCATCGCGGCCAGTTCGATCGGCGCCGCACTCGGTCTGGCTGCCCTGGCCGACGACATCGGCCTCACCCTGGAGGTCTACGGCACTCCGGCCGAGGAGGGCGGCGGCGGCAAGATCGAGATGCTGGACCGCGGAGCCTTCGCCGGAGCTGACCTCGCGATGATGGTGCACCCGGCGCCGGTCGATGTCGCAGAGGCCCGCCCGTTCGCGGTCAGCCACTCCAAGATCTCCTACACCGGGAAGTCGGCGCACGCCGCGGCATATCCCGAGGCCGGGGTCAACGCGGCCGACGCCTTCACCGTGGCCCAGGTCGCCATCGGGCTGCTGCGCCAGCAGCTGCCGGCCTCGGCCAGGGTGCACGGCGTGGTGACCCACGCCGGGGACGCCCCGAACGCCATCCCGGAACAGTCGACCGGGCGGTGGTATGTGCGGGCGGAGACACTGGCCGAGCTGGCCGAACTCGAACCCAGGGTCATGCGGGCCTTCGAGGCGGGTGCCCTGGCGACCGGCTGCGACCTGGAGATCGAGCCGGAGAGCAAACCGTACGCGGAGTTCCGCACGGACGAGACCGCCCTGGGCCACTACCGGGCGAACGCCCTCGCGCTGGGCCGGACATTCGCGCCACCGGGCCAGGCCGCACGGATGAACCGCGCCTCCACCGACATGGGCAACGTCTCGCAGGTGGTCCCGGCCATCCACCCCTACATCGGCGTCGGTTCCCTTCCTGCCACCAACCACCAGCACGAGTTCGCCGCGTACTGCGTGGGCGGGACGGCACAGCGGGCCCTGCTCGACGGGGCGATCGCCCTGGCCTGGACCGGCGTGGACCGAAGCATGGCGGGCCGGGGAACAGCGATGTGAACGGGACATCCGGGCGGGCCCCAGCAGCGCATGGGCGCTCCGGGCTGCACGCGGCCCGGCCGCCCGGGCCCCTTACCCGTTACGGCCGGCCACAGGCGGGGACGGCCTGCTGTCCGACGGACCCGGCACCCGGCTCCGGGGCCCGGTGCCGCCGATGACGCGGTGACGGCCGGCGTGCTCGGGCCGGGGGACGAACCCGAATCCCACGGCCACGCGTCCGGTGCGCACGCGCACGGCTGCCGGAACCCCGTCTCAGCGTGTCGTTCATCAGCCCCGATCCCGACGACCCGGAGGACACCGATGCCCCCGACTCCAGGCACTCAACACACCGCCCCGGCAGAGGCCCTGCGGCGGACGGAGCACGACATGCTCGGCGACATCGACGTGCCGTCGGACGCCTACTACGGGGCGCACACCGCCAGGGCGGTGGCCAACTTCCCCCTCACCGGAGAGACACTCACCACCCGGCCGCACCTGATCGGTGCCTTGGTGGCGGTGAAGCAGGCCGCCGCGAGCGCGAACGCCGAGGTCGGCACGCTGGAGGGCACCCTGGCCGCGGCGATCGTGGAGGCCTGCGCCGAGATCCGGGGCGGAGCGCTGCACGAGCAGTTCGTGGTCGACCTCATCCAGGGCGGTGCCGGCACGTCGACCAACATGAACGCCAACGAGGTGATCGCCAACCGAGCGCTGGAACTGCTGGGCCGGCAGCGGGGGGAGTACGCGGTCCTGCATCCCCTCGACCACGTCAACCTCGGACAGAGCACCAACGATGTCTATCCGACCGCCGTGAAGCTGGCGTTGGACGCACACCTCGCCGGGCTGCTCACCGCCGTGGCCGGTCTGCGGGAAGCCTTCACCGTCAAGTCCGCTGAGTTCGCCGACGTACTGAAGATGGGCCGCACCCAGCTACAGGATGCCGTGCCCATGACGCTGGGCCAGGAGTTCGGGGCGTTCGCCGCCACCCTCGCCGAGGACGAGCAGCGACTCGCCGAGGTCCGACCCCTGCTCCACGAGGTGAATCTCGGCGGCACCGCGATCGGCACCGGCCTCAACGCCCGCCCGGGCTACCGGGAGCACGCGGTCGAGCACCTGCGCCGGCTGACGGGGATCCCCACGCTGGTGTCCCCGCCCGACCTGATCGAGGCGACGCAGGACGCGGGAGTCTTCGTCCAGCTTTCCGGCGTGCTCAAGCGGGTCGCTGTGAAGCTTTCCAAGATCTGCAACGACCTGCGCCTCCTGTCCTCGGGACCGCAGACCGGGTTCGGCGACATCGCCCTCCCCGTCCGCCAGGCCGGTTCCTCCATCATGCCCGGCAAGGTCAACCCGGTGATCGCCGAAGCGGTCAACCAGATCGCGTTCGAGGTCATCGGCAACGACCTGACCGTCACTCTCGCCGCCGAAGGCGGACAGCTCCAACTCAACCCCTTCGAGCCGGTCATCTACCGGAGCCTGAGCGCGGGCCTGGACCACCTCGCCGCCGGTGTCGCTGTCCTCGCCCAGCACTGCGTGCGCGGCATCACCGCCAACCGCCGCCGGCTCGCCCGGACCGTCGCCGCTTCCACCGGGCTGGTCACCGCGCTCAGCCCCGCACTCGGCTACGAGACCGCCTGTGCCGTCGCGCTGGAGGCGCAGCACAGCGGCAAGCCCGCGCTCGACCTGATCCGCGAGCGCGGGCTGCTGACCGACGCCGAACTCCGCGAGCTCACCAGCCCCGCCGCCCTGACCGGCCGACCCACCCTCTGAGGGCCGCGCCCGGGGTCCCGCTCAGCTCCCGCTTTCCCCACCACCTTCACAAGGAGGCGCGCATGCGCACTTGTCACAGCGGCGCCAGGACGACCGAGGTTGAGGTGGCCACCCATGTGATGTCACTGCGCAGGAGCGTTGCCGCAGGAGCCGTGGGCGTGTTCGTGCACTGGTTCGACTGGGCCGCCTATGCCTACCTCGCCGGTACGGTCGCCACCGTGTTCTTCCCGGCCGAGGACAGCACCACGGGGCTGCTCGCCGTCTTCGGTGTCTTCGCCGTGTCCTTCGGCATCCGGCCGATCGGTGCCCTGGTGTTCGGCTCGCTCGGTGACCGGATCGGCCGTAAGCGCACGCTGTCGCTGGTCATCTTCATGATGTCCGGCGCGACCCTCACCATCGGTCTTCTCCCCGGTTACGCGTCGATCGGTGTGGCCGCCCCGATACTCCTGGTGATTCTGCGCCTGCTCCAAGGCTTCGCGGCCGGCGGCGAGTTCGGCAGCGCGGCCAGCTTCCTCGCCGAGAGCGCACCCCGACGCCGTCGCGGATTCGGCGTCAGCTGGCTGGAGGTCGGCTCCCTGCTGGGCTTCCTCGCGGGGTCGTTCGTCTTCTTCCTGCTGTCGACGACGCTGGACGACAGCCGGCTCACCTCCTGGGGCTGGCGCCTCCCCTTCCTCATCGCTGCGCCGCTCGGCGTCATCGGCTTCATCATCCGCAACAAGATCGAGGACACCCCGGAGTACCGGGCCATGGAGGCGAACGACACCGTCCCGCGCAGTCCTGTGCGGGAACTGCTGCGCTCCCACAAACGGCACCTGCTCCAGGCGTTCGGCTTGATGGCGGCCATGCACGTGCCCTTCTACGCGGTTCTGACCTACCTCGTCACCTACGAGACCGACCACTTGGGCCACTCAGCGGACAGTGCCGCCCTGCTGTCCACGGTGATATCGCTGCTGGGACTGGTGTTGGTGCCCTTGTTCGGCCTGCTGTCCGACCGCGTGGGACGCAAGCCTGTGTTCGTCGGCGCGACAGCCGCCCTGCTCGTCGTATCCACCCCGGCCTTCCTCCTGATGCGCGCCGGAACGGCAGGCACTTGGGCGGCCGGCCTGCTGCTGGGCACGATCCTGGCGGCGATCCTCGGCACCTACGCGGTCTGGTCGGCAGAGGTCTTCCCTACCCGCACACGTCAGAGCGGGCTGTCCATCTCCTACAACCTCACCGCCGCCCTGTTCGCGGGCACAGTGCCGTACCTGATGACCGTCCTCATCTCCGCCACCGGCAGCACCCTGGTACCCGGCCCGTACCTGATGGTGTTCGCCGCCGGTGGCCTCATCGCCGCCCTGTCCCTGCGGGAGACCGTCGGCTCCACCCTGCTGCGCCCCGAGGACATCTCTGATGTGCCCTCCAGGGTGCCGTCGAGCGACGCCGCCTAGAGTCGGGGCGGACCGGACCACCAGCGCAAGGGCCCTGTATGACGTCACCAGTGGGTTTCACTCTCGTTCAGCTCCGTTACTTTCTCATCGCCGCTGAACGCGGTTCGATGACGGAGGCGTCGGCGGAGCTGCACATTGCGCAGTCTGCTGTGTCAGCGGCCATCTACAATTTGGAACGGGACTTGCAGGTGCAGCTGTTCATCCGTCGACGGGGGCGAGGCCTGACCCTCACACCCGCGGGGGAGCGGCTCCAACAGCAGGCGCGGGACCTGCTGGTCCGCGCCCGTGAACTCGAACGAGAGGCCCGGGGAGACGGTGAGACCATCTCCGGGCCGGTGGCCGTCGGTTGTTTCGTCACCCTGGCCCCCTCCTACCTGCCGCCCCTTTTCACCGAGTGCACCGCACGCTATCCGGGCATAGAGATCGATGTGGTGGAGGCGGAGACGGACCAGCTCGTCCACGCTCTGTCCGCGGGACGCATCGATTTCGCCCTCACCTACGGCCTCGGCCTGGCAGCCGAGCCGGCTTTGAGCAGCGAGACGATTGCCCGCGCCCCCGCCTATGTCATCGTTTCGGCCGATCACCCGCTGGCCGGTCAGGGGAGCGTGAGGCTGGCAGAGCTGTCCACGGAGCCCCTCGTTCTGCTGGACCTTCCCCACAGCCGTGACTACTTCCGCTCACTGGTGGCCGCCACCGGCACTGCTCCCGATGTCCGCTACCGCACCCAGAGCTATGAGACCGTACGTTCCCTGGTGGCCCGAGGGCTCGGTTTCTCCGTGCTGAACCAGCGGCCGGCAACCAGCCAGACCTACGGCGGCGGCGAGATCGCGGAACTGGAGCTGCGGGACGGCAGCCCCGCGCTCGAAGTCAAGCTCGCCTCCATGGCAGGCATGACACAAAGCGCCCGCGCCCTGGCGGTGATGGGACTGTTGCGGGAGATCGCCGCCCGCTAGGTGGAGACCGCGACGATCCACCTGGCCGGTCTCCACCTGGCGGGCGTCTTCCGTACGGCTCCAGTGGCACGGAAGGGCCGGTGCCGGCTGCGGAGGCGGATGCCGGCTGAGCCTGAGGGCCGCTCGGCGTCCGCTACAACCTCGCGCACCCTGTCGCCAGCCGTGCGTACCCGAGCACCAAGGCGCGAGCCGCTGACGGGGTGAGCTCCTTGTTGCGGCTGACGATGTGCAGGCCGTAACCGTCCTCCAGAGCGACGATCGTGCGGGCCAGGTCGACGGCCGGGGCGGCGAGGGTGAAGTCGCCCGTGGCGGCGCCGACTTCGAGGATCGTCACGTAGAGGGCGGTCTCGCGGGCGAAGAGCGAGGCCATCAGGGCCGCGTGCCCCGCGCTGCGGTCGGCTCGGCTGTGCAGCTCGTACAACAAGGCGTGGGTCGCGTCGTCACCACGGTCCGGGAGGCCTGTCTCCACGGCCTCCCGGAGGCGGGCGACAGGATCGCGCACCCCGTCCGTGCGGGCGAGCCGGCCCGTGAGATAGCGCTCGACGGCACCCCGGTGCACTTCCAGAACCAACTCGTCCAGCTCCGGGTAGTAGTAGAGCACCGAGCCCGCCGACACGCCGGCCTCGGCGGCGATGTCCTTGATGCGCAGACTCGCCAGCCCCCGCGCGGTGATGGCCCGGCCCGCCGCGTCGATGAGCGCCTCCCGGCGGGCTTCCTGCTTCTTCGGTCTCCCCATGGGATTGATTCTCTGTTATTGGCATCAACAATCGCAAGATCTGGATGACGCAAGCCTTGACGGGGGTTTGGGTCATTGTTTGAATCCAGCATCAAAGAACCGAGGGCAAGTGATCTCGCCCGAGGTCCCCCTGCGTCGTTCCCCCGAACCGCACCGCGATTCTTGTCCCCCGAGAGGGGTGTGCGATGGACCGGCAAGGCCCTCACAACGAACCCGGACCCGCCACTGCGTCCGCAGTCCTCGAACGGCGCACCATTGACGTCGTCCCGAAGAACGAGCGGCACGGGCGCACCCGAGACCTGTTCACCATCTGGTTCTCCGCGAACCTGGGGCCGCTGACCCTGGTGACCGGAGCGCTGGCCCCGGCCGCCTTCGGGCTCTCCTTTTGGTGGAGCCTGGTTGCGCTGCTGGCCGGACACCTCGGCGGCGGCTTCCTCATGGCGCTGCACTCGGCCCAGGGGCCGCAGCTCGGAGTGCCGCAGATGATCCAGAGCCGGGGGCAGTTCGGCACCGTGGGCGCGCTCGTCGTCGTCCTCGCGGTCCTGGTGATGTATCAGGGGTTCTTCGCCTCCAACCTGGTGGTCGGCGCCCAGTCGCTGCGGGAGGTACTGCCCGGAGTGCCGCAGGATGTGGGCATCGTGGGCGGCGCCGTCGTCAGTCTCGTCGTCGCAGTGGTCGGCTACCGGCTGATGCACCGCATCGGGGCTCTGTCGAGCTGGGTTTTCGGGGCCGTGCAGATCGCGGGTGCAGCGTGGCTGCTGTGCGGCGGACTGCCCGGGGACTTCCTGTCCCGGGGCGGGTTCAGCCTCGGCGGATTCCTCGGCATGGTGTCGGTCGGCGCACTGTGGCAGGTCGCCTATGCCCCTTACGTCTCCGACTACTCCCGCTACATGCCCGCCTCCACCGCCGGAGTGCGCTCCACTCTGTGGTGCACGTACTGGGGCACAGTCCTCGGGAGCCTGCTGCCGATGACCGTAGGCGCCGCTGTGGGGCTGGCCGTGCCCGGCTCCGACCCGGTGGCCGCACAGACGGGGCTGCTGGGCACACCGCTGGCACAGCTCACCCTGTGGTGCTTCGCCCTGGTCACCATGCTGACCAACTCCATGAACCTGTACGGCGCCGTGCTCTGCGTCGTCACCGCCGTGCAGACCTTCGCTGTCCGCTGGCTACCGCGCGGCGCCGGCCGGGCCCTGCTCGGTGCGGCGTTGTGCGCTCTGTCCGCCGTGCTCGCGCTCGCCTTCGCCGGCAGCTTCATGGACCGCTACCTGAACTTCCTCTACGTACTGCAATACCTGTTGATCCCGTGGACCGCGATCAACCTCGTGGACTTCTACCTGGTACGGCGCGGGCACTACGACGTCGCCGCGTTCTTCACCCGGGACGGCGGTGCATACGGACGGGTCAATCGGCCCGCGCTGAGCGTGTATCTGCTCGGCATCGCCGTCGAGTTCCCGTTCATGGCGCAGGAGATGTACACCGGCCCCGTCGCCGCCATGCTCGGCGGCACCGATCTCGGCTGGCTCGCCGGGCTTCTGTTCACGCTGCCCGCCTATCTGCTCGCCACCCGCGGCACCCGGGCGGCGCGGGACGCCGGATCGCCGCACACCGACCCTCCCGGCATCACTGAACCCCTCCTCACGTCCGAAGGGCCAGCCGGCCCCGACGACCCCATCAGCCCTGACAGCCCCACCGGAGCCGCCCGATGAGCCATACGCCCGCCGACGAGCCCCCCACCACCGCCAAGGACTGGCACGCGCGCGCCCACGCGCTGCGGCCCCCCACCCTCCCCTTCATCGACGGCGCCGAGCACAAGCCCGCGACCGACCGCACCTTCGCCACGGTCAACCCGGCCACCGGCGAGACGATCACCGAGGTCGCCGCCTGCACGGAAGGCGAGGTCGATCTGGCAGTGCGCGCGGCCCGCACCGCCTTCGAGGACGGGCGCTGGTCGCGGCGGGCACCCGAGGAGCGCAAGCGCGTGTTGTTGCGCCTGGCCGCGCTGATCGAGGAACACGGCCCCGAACTCGCGCTGTACGACACGCTGGAGATGGGTAAGCCCATCTCCGACACCCTCGGCGGCGACGTGCCCGGAGCCGCCGGCTGCTTCAGCTGGCACGCCGAGGCCGCCGACAAGCTGTACGGCGAGACCGCGCCCCTGCCACCTGGCGAAGTCGCCCTGGTGCGCCGCGTACCGCTAGGTGTGATCGGCGCCGTCGTCCCGTGGAATTTCCCGCTCGACATGGCCGCCTGGAAGCTCGCACCCGCGCTGGCGGCGGGCAACAGCGTGGTGCTCAAGCCCGCCGAACAGTCCCCGCTCTCCGCGCTGCGACTGGCGGCGCTGGCGAGCGAGGCGGGACTCCCGGACGGGGTGCTCAACGTCGTACCGGGCCGGGGAGAGGAAGCCGGAAGAGCCCTCGGGCTGCACCCGGACGTGGACGCGCTCGCCTTCACCGGGTCCACCGCCGTAGGCAAACTCTTCCTCGAATACGCCGCCGCCTCCAACCTCAAGCAGATATGGCCCGAGTGCGGCGGCAAGAGCCCGAACCTGCTCTTCCCCGACGCCGACCTGGAGGCCGCCGCCGAGCGCGCCGCCTGGGGCTTCACCTGCAACGGCGGGCAGATCTGCTCCGCCAACACCCGGCTGCTCGTGCACACCGACATCGCCGAGGAGTTCACCGCACGTGTCGTCGCACACGCCGCGGCCCTCGTCCCCGGCGACCCGCTCGATCCACTGACCGCCTACGGCCCGCTCGTCGACGAGACGCAGGTCGCTCGGCTCGCCGGGGAGCTGGCCGGAGCCCGGGAGCGGGGCGGCACCGTGCACGGCGGAACCCGCCCCGGGATGACCGGGGCCTATCTGGAACCCGCAGTGGTCACCGGGCTCGGCCCGGACGACCGGCTCGCCCGCGAGGAGTTGTTCGGACCGGTGCTGACCGTGCTGCCGTTCGCAGACGAGGACGAAGCGGTCAGGACCGCCAACGACTCCCCGTACGGCCTCGCCGCCTCCGTCTGGACTCGCGATCTGTCCCGCGCGCACCGCGTCGCGGACGCACTCTGCGCCGGCACCGTCTCCGTCAACACCGTCGACGCACTGGATCCGCGCACCCCGTTCGGCGGCTTCAAGCAATCCGGGTACGGGCGCGACCTGTCCGCGCACTCCTTCGCCAAGTACACCGGCCTCAAGACGACCTGGATCAGCTACCGATGACCCCCGCGCAGTCCCATGTGGAAACCCCCACACGATTCCCGGAAGAGGCGGACGTGGCCGCGCGCATCGGCGCGCACCTCGACGCCCGCTCCGGCGACCTGGTCCGCCTCGCGAGCGACCTCATCGCCTTCGACACCACCGTGCGTGGCGCCCCCGGCGAACCGGCCCGTGACGAGGCCGACTGCCAGGAGTACCTGGCGGAGCGGCTCCGCGCGGCCGGCTTCACCGTGGACGTGTTCACACCGCGCCCCGGCGATCTGCCCCTCACCCCGCAGACTCCGGAGGGCCTCGATTTCGCCGGACGGCCGCAGCTCGCCGCCCGGCGGCCCGGCACAGGGAACGGCCCCAGCCTGCTGTTCAACGGGCACATCGACGTCGTGTCCGCCGAGCCGCGCAACGGCTGGCGCAGCGACCCGTTCCGAGCGGAGGTACGGGACGGACGGCTGTACGGACGGGGAAGCTGCGACATGAAGGGCGGCATCGCCGCCGCCGTGCTCGCCGTCGAGACGCTGGCCGCTCTCGGTCTCGCCCCCGCAGGTGATCTGCTGTTCAACACCGTCACCGACGAGGAGTGGAACGGCGCGGGCACCCTCGCCTCGGTCGGGAACGGGATCCGCGCCGACGCCGCCGTGGTGCCCGAGCCCACCGACCTGGACACCGTTGTCGCCCAGCGCGGCATCCTCGGCGGCACCGTGACCGTGCAGGGCCGCCCCGGACACGCCGAATACCCGCCAGGGGACTGGCGGCACGGCGGCGCGGTCAACGCCATCGAGAAGACCGTCCCGGTGCTGGCGGCACTGGCCGCGCTGCGGGAGGCGTGGGCCGCCGAACCCGGCTCCGCACACCCGCTGCTGCCCCCACCCTCGCTCGTACCGACCACGATCCGGGGCGGCGAATGGTGGGTGACCTACCCGGCTTCCTGCTCCATGGACCTGGACGTCACCTATCTCCCCGCGCACGCCGACGCGGACGGCTTCGCTTCCCGGATACGGGAGCGGATCGAGAGGGAAGTACGGGCCGCCGTCGCCGACGACGGCTGGCTCGCAGCACACCCGCCGGTCTTCACCTGGGAGACCGAACTCCCGCCCGCCGAGCTCCCCGCCGACCACCCACTGGTCGGTCGGCTGGTCCGGGCCGCCGCCTCGTACGGCCGTACCTCGAAACCCGTGGGCGAGCCCTCCTGGACGGACGCGGCCACCCTCACCCGGCTCGGCGGCACCCCCGCCGTCTGCCTCGGGCCGACCGCCACCCGGCCGGACGGCTCGGCCACCCTGCACACCGTGGACGAGTACGCCGAGCTCGCCGACCTGCTCGATACGGCCAAGGCTCTCGCGCTGGCCGCCGTCGCCCCCACCCCACCTCAAGGGGCCGGCACATCGCCGGCCTCCGCCCGCACCGCACCCGAAGGAGCCCGCTCATGACCTCCACCCCCGACGCGCTCGTCGCCGCCGACCGCGCCCGGATCATCCACCCCTATCTCCCGGCATCAGCCGAGGAACGGGTCGTGATGACCCAAGGCTCCGGCTGCCGGGTCACGGACGTGCACGGACGCAGCTACCTGGACGCCACCGGCGGACTCTGGCTCGCCCAGATCGGGCACGGCCGCGCCGAGGTGGCCCAGGCGGCGCAGGAGCAGATGAGCAGGCTGGAGTACTTCACGAGCTTCTGGGAGTTCTCCAACGACCGCGCCGTCGAACTGGCCTGCCGCCTGACCGAGTTGGGGCCGGACGGCCTGGGCCACGTCTACTTCACCTCGGGCGGCTCCGAGGGCAACGAGGCCGCCCTGAAGATGGCCCGCTACTACCACCACCGCCGTGGCGAGCCCGAACGCACCTGGATCCTGGCCCGGCACAAGGCGTACCACGGCGTCGGCTACGGCGGCAGTTCCGCCAACGGCTTTCCCCTCTACCACGAGGGCTTCGCGCCGATGGTGCCGCACATCAGCCACCTCACCCCGCCGTGGCCCTACCGCAGCGAGCTGTACGGCGGCGAGGACCCGACCGACTTCCTGATCCGTGAACTGGAGGAGAGGATCGCCGAGGTGGGCCCGGGCCGGATCGCCGCGATGCTTGCCGAGCCGATCATGGGCGTGGGCGGGATGCTGGTGCCGCCGGACGACTACTGGCCCCGGGTGCGCGAGGTGCTGGACCGGCACGGCATCCTGTTGATCTTCGATGAGGTCGTCACCGCCTACGGCCGCACCGGATCGTGGTTCGCTGCCCAGCACTTCGGCGTCACCCCCGACATCATCGTCACCGCCAAGGGGCTGACCTCCGGCTACATCCCACTGGGCGCGCTGCTGGTCGGCGACCACGTCGCCGAGCAGCTGACCGCGGGGGACGGCTTCCCCATGGGCTACACCTACAACGGTCATCCGGTCGCTGCCGCGGTGGCGCTGGAAAACCTCCGTATCATCGAACGCGAAGGGCTGCTGGCCCGTGCGGTCGAGGCCGGGGCCGGGCTGCACGCCGGACTGGAGGCGGCCCTGGGCGACCTGCCGGTGGTGGGCGAGATCCGCTCGGTGGGCATGATGCTGGCCGTGGAACTGGTCACCGACAAGGAGAGCCGCACCCCCTTGCCGGTGCGGCCGGAACGGATGCCGCACGACGTGATCCGCCGGGAGACCGGCGTCATCGTCCGGGACGCCGCCCACAGTCTCGTGCTCTCCCCACCGCTGATACTCGATCCTGCCGAGGCCAAGGAGATCGCGGCCGGCATGCGCACCGTACTGGAGCGCACCCGCGCGGACGGCGAGATCGTTGAGGCCGCTGCGAGCACAGCGTGAGCGAGGCCACCGACGCCACCGACCACGTGGCCGAGGCCCGCCCCGGCCCCGGCGCCCGCCCCGGCCCCAACGGGCCGGGCGGGCCGTCGGCCCCAGCCGTCGGCGCTGTTCCGCATCTGCGGCGCTCCTTGCGTCGATTCGACATCGTCGCGATCGGCGTCGCCGCGGTCATCTCGTTCGACGTCCTCGGGCAGCTCGCCACCGGTGGCGGTGAAGCCGTCACATGGATCGCCGCCATCGTGCTGTTCTTCCTGCTGCCCTACGCGCTGCTGTTCGCCGAGACCGGCGCCGCCTTCCCACAGGAAGGTGGGCCCTACGTCTGGGTCAAGCTGGCCTTCGGCAGGGGCGCCGCCGCGCTGACGACCCTGTTCTACTGGGTCACCAACCCGGTGTGGCTGGGCGGCTCGCTGGTGTTCCTGGCCGCCGAGGCCTGGGACGACTTTCTCACCCCGCTCGGTCACGGCACCCCGGCCGACTGGACCTTCAAGCTGATCTTCATCTGGTGCTCGATCCTCACCGCCGTCGTCTCGCTGCGGCGAGGCAAGTGGATCACCACGGCCGGCGCGGTGGTCAAGGTCGGCGCCATGGCCCTGTTCACCCTCACGGCCCTGGTGTACGGCCTCCGGCACGGGTTTCCCGGGCTCGGCGCCTCCGGTTCCGGATTCGCGCCGTCGACGGCCGGGTTCCTGGCGCTCGTTCCGGTGCTGCTGTTCGCCTTCGTCGGATTCGAGGCGCCGAGCGCGGCGGGGGAAGAGATGCACAACCCGCAGCGGGACGTCCCCGTCTCGGTCGGCGTCTCGGCCGCGGTCGCCGCCTGCTGCTACCTGCTGCCGGTGCTGGCGATCCTGGCGGTGACCCCGGCCCGGGAGATCACGGGGATCGGCGGGTTCATGGAGGCGGCCCGGCTGGTGTTCGACATCTACGGAAGCTGGAGCGAACCGCTGCTGACGACGGCCGCGTTGATGTTCGTCTTCGCGCTGCTCACCCAGGGCAGCGCCTGGATGATCGTCAGCGACCGGATGCAGGCGATGGTTGCCGCCGAGGGCGACTTCTTCAGCCGCGCCCTGGGCGCTTTCCACCCCCGGCTGGGCACGCCGGTGCGGATGAACCTGCTCTCCGGTGTCACCGCGACAGCCTTCATGAGCGCTGCCATGGCGCTGGCCCACCAGGGCGACGCCGACGCCGTCTTCGCCGTCGTCCTCACCGTCGCCGTCACCACCCTGCTGCTCTCCTACCTGGTGATCGTCCCGGCCCTGGTCGCGCTGCGCCGCAAACGGCCCGAGGTGCCACGCCCCTACCGGGTCCCCGGCGGCGACCTGGGCTTCAGCCTCAGCGCTTCCCTCGTCTATCTGTGGATCGTGCTCGGCTCCTGGTGTGCCCTCTTCCCCGGCACTCTGGAACCGCTGCTGGGAGTGTCCTACGACTTCCACGGCACCTGGGGCGTCTCCCGCATCACTTTCGAGATCTTCACCCTGGGCACCGTGACCGTCCTCCTGCTGCTCGGCGCGCTGGGCCGAGTCCGGCAACGTTGGAGGCCGGGCTGAGACGTCGGCCGTCGGCGCGGACCGGTGGACGCTCCGCGGGCCGGACGCACAGCCGCGCACGGTTGATCGCCGCGAGTTTCCTCGTCGGGACGCTCTACGTGGACTGGCGCGTCGCGCCCGGCACTTGCTCGCTCTGCTCGTGGACGACGGCATCGCCGACAACCGGATGAACCGGCAGTGGGCAGCGGGCACCGGCACGGAATCCGCCCGAACCGGGTGCTGACTCCGGTCTCCCCAGGCAAGCGGTACGACCCGGGCGGCTCCTACGTACGACGCCGGGTACCCGAACTGTCCAGCGTCAACGGCCCTGCACCGCACGAACCGTGGAAGAGGGGTACGAGAGCGGCGGCGGACCCGTCCGGTCGTCGAACTGTCCGAGGCGCAGGCGCGGTTCGCTCTCGCGCGCAGTGGCACGACCCGTTGAGAGCGACGAAGTGTCCCACCGCCGGCGCCCGGGTTCCGGCGGTCGGCCCGGCGGGAGCGTCCCCCTGGTCCGACCACGGCACCCCGGGAGCGGCGGGAACCGTGCCCGCACACCCGAGCGCCGCCGCCCCGGGGAGCGCGAACCGAGCGCCCCGTACACGTCCGCGTCCTGGCCCTTCGGTGGTCGGGCCGAACCACGTCGCGCGGGCCACCGCGTGGGCTGCGCGGCGTCCGGCCGGGCCCGCTCCCGCAACCTGCCACCACGGATGCCACCGCACACATGCCGCACATCGGCGCGTACGGCTCCGGGCGTCGGGCGAGACCGCCTTCTTCCCGCGGTTTCTCCCCGGCGCCCGGAGCACACGGCCCTGGCACCCTCCCCGCCATGGTCCCGGCGGCGGTTGTCACCAGGCCACGGGCTCGTCCCGGTGGTTGAGGAACTGGAGGCCCGGTTCGCCGCTGTGGCGGTCGATCGTGTCCACCACGCCGGGGACGGACTCCTCGACGGTCAGCTCCGCACGGGGGCCGCCGAGTCCGGTACGGACGTGGCCGGGGCAGATGAGCAGCAGCGTGTGCGCGGCATCCGCGTATCGCGCGGCGTAGCTGCGCATCAGCTGGTTCAGGGCCGACTTGCTGGCGCGGTAGACGTCCTGGCCGCCGTTGGTGTTCCAGCCGATGCTGCCCTGGCGCGAGGACATGACGCCGATGGTTCCGGCCGGTGCGACCAGCGAGCGGAAGGAGTCGAGCACGCGCATCGGGCCGAGCGCGTTGGTGACCATGACCTCGACGAACATCTCCGTCGGTACGTCGCCGGCGGGGATGTCGCCCCTCGTGACGGCACCGTTGACGAACAGCAGGTCGAGGGTGCGTTCCGCCAGCCGCTCGCGCAGCGCGGCGATCTGCTCCGGCTCCGTCATGTCCAGCTGTTCGACCGTCACCCGGCCCCCGGACGCCTCGGCCAGGTCGTGCAGACCGGTGCGCCGGTCGCCCCGGACCGTGCCGACGACGTTCCAGTCGCGGCGCGCGTACTCGGTGGCGAGTCCGAGACCGATGGAGCGGGAGGCGCCGACGATGAGGGCGGTCCTGCCGCTCACGCCTGGACCACGGGCTTGAGGACCTCCTCGCACCACTGGCGGAAGGTCGTCGGGTTCGACGTGTCCGGGGTGCGCCGCACACCGTCGTCGAGGCCGTCCTCCTTGGCGCTCATCATGTCGACGTAGCCCTCCACCAGAGCGTCCCCGACGCGTCCGGTCAGTGCGGCGCGGAAGTCGTCGAGCGACTGCCGCTCGTAGCGGACCGGGCGGCCGAGCACCTCGGACATGATGTGCGCCATGTCGTTCGCGGACAGGTCCTCGGGGCCCAGCACCGGAACTTCTCCGGTCCCCGTCCAGGAGCGGTCGAGCAGCAGGTCGGCGGCGGCCCGGGCGATGTCCCGGGTGGCGGCCGTCGGTGCCCTGCGGTCGGCGCTGACGGTGCCGGTGAACACGCCGTGGTCGCGGATCGATGCGGCCTGCGAGAGCAGGTTGTCCATGAAGGTGGGGTTGGCGAGCGCGCGGTAGGCCACGCCGGTGGAGGCGATCAGGTCGTCCATGGCCAGCGACGCCGTCACGTGCCCGGCGCGGCCGGCGACGGGAGTGCCGCGGCCGAGCGCCGAGACGCCGACGACATGGCCGATGCGGTGGGCCGTGAACGCCTTCGCCGCGGGGCGGGTGAAGCCGGAGTACGCGGCGTCCATGCTGGGCGTCCACGGGTCGGGCGGCACCAGCCAGAAGACGGCGTCGGCGCCGGCGCATGCGCGGTCGACGACGTCGGCGTCGCCGTGCGAGCCGGTGACGACGTCGACGTGGGTGCGGACCGCTTCGGGGAGCTTCCCCGGATCGCGTACGACGACGCGCAGCTCTTCGTGTGCGGGGGTCTCGTCGAGCAGGATGTCCAGCAGCCGGCCGCCGATCTGGCCGGTGGGTGCGGTGATAACGATCATGTGATGAGTCTCCGGGCGACCACTCGCGCCGGTCCAATACTCTTCCCGGCAATCGATACCCTCAAGGTATGGATCTGGATCTGCGCAAGCTCCGGTACTTCGCCGCGGTGGCCGAGCACCGGCACTTCGGCCGGGCGGCGGAGCAGCTCTACATCGCTCAGCCGGTGCTCAGCCGGCAGATCAGGGCCTTCGAACAGGAGCTGGGGTACACGCTGTTTGAGAGGACCACCCGCAGCGTGGAGCTGACCGCCGCGGGAGCGCAGCTCCACAAGGAGGCGGAGCGGATCCTCGCAGCCGTCGCCGCGGCCGTACAGCGCGTGCGCGACGCCGACCGGGGCGTCCAGCGGCTCGTCGTCGCCTTCTCTCCCGGGCTGCACGTGTCCGATGCGATCAAGGCGTTCATGTCGCGCCATCCGGACGTCGAGACCGATGTCGTCCCGGCGCGCTGGTGGGAGCAGGACGCGCCGCTCCGGGACGGCCGGGCCCACGTCGGCTACCTGCGGCGGCCGTTCGACGACTCGGGGCTGCACACCGTTCCGATCGGCCGTGAGCCCAAGGTCGCCTGCGTGCCGGCGGCGCACCTGCTCGCCTGCCGCCAGGAGCTCACCCGCGCGGACCTCGACGGCGAGCGGATGCTCGACGTTCCCCGGCGACGGACCTCGTCACTGGAGGAGAAGTTCGAGCTGATCGCGTCCGGGCACGGCATCGCACTCGTCCCGCTGAGCGTCGCGCGGTCCTACTCCCGGCCCGACCTCGTCCATCTGCCCGTCACGGACGCCCCCCAGGTCGAGACCTGCCTGGCTGTCGCCGCGGACCGGCGCGAGAAACCCCTGCGCGACTTCCTCCGGATCGCCACCGCGACGCTGCGGGGCGGCTGACGGCGGGGCGACGACCGGCCCGTCGTCCGGGCGGAATGCGGGCGGCGCCCGAGTCCGCAGCCGCCGGGAGGCGGGCGGGAGCGCTGTGCCTCCCTGCGGGGGCCGCGCGGGTTTCCACCGGCGCCGCGGACGGCCGGGACATGCTCGCTGAGCTCAGCGGTGTCCCCCGTTACCTTTCCCGTGGCCCCGCAACGGGGTGCGGGCCGACCAGATCCGCAACCGCCTCCGGCGTGGCCGTCCTCCGTGCCCAGGTCGGCCTCCGGGCCCGTCAGCCCAGCAGCGCGAGCAGCCGCCCCAGCGCCTCCGCGACGGGCCTGCCCACCTCGCCCACGGTTGCCGCGATCTGCGAGACGGACGCCAGGATCATGCCGCGCTCACGCAGGGCGGTCCGGTCGGGGGTGAGTGCGGGCAGCGCGTTCTCCACGGTCCGGGCCTGGTCGGGGGCGAGCGCCGGACGCAGGTCGTCGAGGAGGCGGGTGAGATCCGCCACGGCGGCTCGGAGCTCGGTGTCCTGTGCGGCGTCGGTGTGGACAACGGTGCCGTGGTTGATGCCGATGACTCTTTCGCCGCCGTTCATGTTGACGACGTCTCCGTAGTAGTTCGACGTGTCGCTCATAGTTTGATCCCCGTGTTTCCCCGGCCGCCGTTCATGTTGACGACGGAACCGAAGTTGTTCGTGATGCTGTGCTGTTCGAGGACGGTGGAGAACTCGTATTCCGGGTGGTCGATCGCGTACACGAGCTGCCCGGCGACGGCCCGCAGTTCGTCCATGGTCGGAAGGGTCAGACCCACCCTGGAACCGCTGTTCAGCTCGACGACCAGCGCCGGCTTCCGCGACCGGAGCAGGACGGCGCAGACGACGACCGCGGTGCACAGGGCCAGGATCGCCGGGGCAGGGCCGCTCAACTGGGCGGAGAGCACGACGGCGAAGGCCACCCACAGCAGGCAGTAGGCGCTGACCTTCCCCCAGTCCGGCGTCGAGCGGAACACTTCGACCCAGCTGATGTTGCGCACCGGAATAGCCGCCGCCCCCACCCACAGGATCTGCCGCTCGACCCGGAGTTCCAGCCGCTTTCCCTTGCGGGGAGGCATCGGCATCGGCGGTATCTCAGCAGGCGGCCGCGGCGGTTTCGACGGGGCCCGGGCCGGAAGCTGCGGCGGAGGCCCGGAAGGTGTCTCAGGAGGTGGTACGCCGGTGCCGTCTGTGTGAGCCATGGTCCCCCCGTGCTGTTCTCACCATCAGTCGCGCATGCGTGGCGCGGGAGCATCATTAAGCCTCTGCGGGGTCGTGGGGCGGCAGACGAGATACGGCCAACCTCGTCCGCTCCTCGGCGGCTTCGGGGCCCGCAGCGGCCGTGGACCGCCGGGCAGGCCGGGAGGTGGGGACGTGTACCGGCCCGGCATGGCGACGAGGTGCCGTGCCGCACGCACGGGGAGAGGCGGGCGACGTCCTCGTCGCGGAGGTCGCCCCCCCCGTCCCCGAAGGAGCGTCCGGCACCCGCGCCGAGCTGTGGCATGTGCCCCCGTCACACCTCTTGACCGCGGGCAGGCGGAGGTCTAGGTTCCTCGCACCTCCAGAGGTACATCGATTAACCACTCGTTAACCGCCTGGTTGGAGACCTCCCGCTGTGCGCTCCCCGCTGACTCGGCGCGGCTTTCTCGCCGCCGGTTCCGGCCTTGCCGCGACCGCTCTGCCCGCCCTCTCCGGCTGCTCCTCACTGGCTGCATCCGACTCCGACCCGGACACCCTCGTCGTGCACAGCCAGCTCGGCACGACGGCGCCGGGCTCCGCCACCTATCTGCGGGCGCTGAAGCGCTTCCGGGCCGAGAACCCGGGGCTGAAGGTCAAGAACCTCGTCAACGGCGACGACCTCGCGCAGGTCTACGAGACCGCCCGGCTGGCCCGCAAGGAGCCGGACGTCGTCATGGTCAACCTCTACGACAAGACCCTGGCGTGGACGGACGTCGGCGCCACCCTCGACGTCAAGGGCCACCTCGACGACTGGGGACTGCGGGAGCGGGTGCTGCCCCAGGCGCTGTCCGCGTGGACCGACGGCAAGGGCCGGCTGCGTGCCTTCCCCTACTTCGCCACCAACTGGCCCGTGGCCTACAACAGGGCGCTGCTGGAGAAGGCGGGCGTCCACGGCATACCCCGCACCGGCGACGAGCTGATACGCGCCGCCCGCCGGCTGCGTGCGCACGGCATCGCGCCCGTGACCACCGGCGGCAACGACTGGACGGGGCAGAAGCTGCTCGCCCAGATCATCCAGACCTTCCTCACCGAGGACGAGGCCCGGCACGCGTACACCACCGGCGACTTCGGCAGCAGAGGCGCACGCGAGGGCATCGCCTACTTCGTGGAGCTGCGGGACTCCGGCGTCTTCACCGACAAACCGCAGGGCCTCACCTCGGACTCGATGATGACGCAGTTCCACACCGGGAAGGCGGCCATCGAGTCGGCGATGTCCTCCGCGCTCGCCGAGGTGCCCGAGCGGGTCGCCCGCCACACCGATGTCGGCGGCTGGCCGCTGGCCGACGGCGCCGTCCACGACAAGCCCACCATCCTGCGCAGTTACACCCTCATCGGGTTCTGGATCAGCCCGAACGGCGCGAAGAAGGCCGACGCCGTCGAACGCTTCATCCGCTTCATGTACCGGCCCGACACCGTCTCGCGGTTCATCACCGAGAGCGGACGGGACATGGCCGTGCGCTCCGACAGCCTCAGCACCGGTTTCCCCCTCGTCGCCGCGGCCCAGCGGTTGGGTTCGGACGTCAGCGAGGTGCTGCTGCCCGATGTGTTCGTGCCGCCGGCCGCGAACCAGCCGCTGATCACCGCGACCAGTACCTCCTTCACCCGCGGCACCAGCGCGGCCCGGGTCCGCGCCGCGCTCGAATCCGCCTACCGCTCCGTATGAGGCCGCGTCCGATGCCGCCGCCGCGTCCGATGTCGCAGCAGCAGCAGCAGCAGCAGCAGCAGCCGCAGCCGGTGCCTGAGCCGTCCACCGCCCCGCCGCTCCCCGATCGAGCCCCAGCACCCGGGAGTTCCTCATGACGACGCTGACACCGCCGGGCACCGCCCCGGCCGGCCCGACCGGCGCGCCGCCCCGCGCGAGGGGTCCGCGCCCCGGCGCCCGGCCGCGCACCGGCGCCCCCGCGCAGGGCGGCACGATCCTCGCCGTGCCCGCGCTGGTCTGGTACCTGGTGTTCATGGTCGGCCCGATGGCCGCCATCTTCGTCATCGCGGCACTGCACTGGCCCGGCATGCTCCAGCCCGTCTCGTTCGCCGGGCTGGAGAACCTGCGTACCGTGCTGGACGACCCGGTCTTCTGGGAAGCGGTCCGCAACACCGCCGTCCATCTGGCCGTCGCCCTGCCGGTGATGATCGTGTGCGCCTACATGGTGGGCTACTACGTCGCCCAACGGCCGCCCGGGCACCGCGTCATCCGCTATCTGCTGTTCATCCCCGGCCTGATCTCCACCCCGGCCAAGGCCATGGTCTTCTACGCCGCCCTGTCGCCCGACGGACTGCTCAACGGTGCGCTGGAGAGCGTGGGTCTGACCTCCCTCACCGACGCCTGGCTCGCCTCCCCGTCCACGGCGCTGGCCTGTCTGATCGCCCTGGACATCTGGGCCGGGATCGGCTTCACCGCCGTGCTGTTCGCCGCCCGGCTCGGCAGCGTCCCCGGCGAACTGGGCGAGGCGGCCCAACTGGACGGCGCGGGCCACTGGCGGACGATGTGGCGGGTCCACTTCCCCGTCATCCGGGACTACGTGGGTGTGGTCACCATGCTTCAGTTCCTGTGGACCCTGTTCGGGTCGGCGCAGCACGTCCTGCTGCTGACCCAGGGCGGACCGGGCAGCTCCTCCACCACCCTGTCGTTCCTCGTCTACCAGAAGGCGTTCATCGCGGCCGACCTGGGCTACAGCCAGACCGTCGGCGTCCTCCTCTTCCTGGTCGGACTCGCCGGACTGCTGACCATCCGGCGTGTGTTCCGGCCGCACCACTGACCGACCCCGGCCCGGCCCGCCACCCGGGCGGCATCACCGATCGAAAGCGGCTCACATGAAGCTCGGCAAAGGCTGGATACCCGCGCACCTGCTGGTGTGGGGCTACGCGGTGCTGTTGATCGTGCCGCTGTACTACTTCCTCGCCTCCGCGTTCAAGAGCAACGAGGAGATCTTCGCCCACCCCTTCGCGCCCCCCACCTCCCTGGGGTTCGACAACTTCGTCACGGCCTTCACCAGCGCCCAGCTCGGCCTCGCCGTCGTCAACTCGCTGCTGGTGACCGGCCTCGCGCTCGTCCTCACGCTGGCGCTGGCCGTGCCCGCCGCGTTCGCGCTGGCCCGGTCCACCTCCCGGCTGGCCTCCGCGATGGAGAAGGTCTTCTCGCTCGGCTTCCTCATCCCCACCTTCGCGGCCCTCTTCCCGACCTTCCTGCTCGCCGCCGTGACCGGGCTCTTCCACAGCCGCACCTTCATGGTGGTGTTCCTCCCGGCCACCGCGATGCCGCTCAGCGTCGTCATCCTGGTGCAGTTCATGCGGACGATCCCGCGGGAGATGGAGGAGGCCGCACGGATGGACGGAGCGTCCACGTTCGCCGTGCTGCGGCACATCTACACGCCGATGTGCCTGCCCGGGATCGCCACCGTCCTGCTGCTCAACTTCCTCACCTTCTGGAACGAGTACCTCTACTCGCTGGTGATCATCGGGCCGGACCCCGCCCAGCGCACCGTCCAGGTGGCCCTGCCCACCCTCAAGGCCATCACCGGAACCGACTACGGGGTGCTCACCGCCGGGACCGTGCTGACCCTCGTCCCCGTCTGGGTCGTCTACACCGTGCTCCAGCGCCGTATGCAGCAGGCACTCGTCAGTGGGGCGGTGAAGATGTGAGCGCTCCCACCGGACGGCCGCCCGCCAAGCGCCCCACCATCAAGGCCGTCGCCGCCGCGGCCGGGGTCTCCACCGCCGCCGTGTCCCAGGCGTTCAACGACAAGGGCCGGCTCTCCGAGGCGACCCGGCAGCGCATCCTGCGCACGGCGCTCGACCTCGGCTGGTCACCCAACGCGCCCGCCGCCGCGCTGCGCAGCGCCCGTACCCGCACCCTCGCGCTCGTCGTACGCCGGCCCACCGATGTGCTCGGCGCCGACCCGCACTTCAGCGAACTGATCACCGGTATCGAGAGCGAACTGGCGCCCCGCGGCTACGGGTTGCTCCTGCACCTGGTGGCGGGCGTCCCGGAAGAGACGGCGCTCTACCGGCGGTTCGCGGCCGAGGGACGTGTGGACGGCGCGATCCTCACCGACGCCCGCGACGAGGACCCGCGCCCCGCGCTCGTCACCCGGCTCGGCCTGCCCGCCGTCGTCCTCGGACCACCCGGCGAGGCCGGGCCCGTACCGGGCGTCGGGCTGGGCGGGCAGGGCGCCGGCGTGGAGGAGGTGGTGGAGCACCTCACCGGCCTCGGCCACCGGCGCATCGCCTATGTCGCCGGGCCCGCCGAACTGCACCACACCCGGCTGCGGCGGGCCGCGTTCGAGACCTCGCTCAAGGCGGCCGGTCTGCGCCCGTGCGCCGTGCTGCACACCGACTTCACGGAGGTGGCGGCCACCGCGGCGACCGAGGCGCTGCTGGCCGCGCGGGAGCGGCCCACCGCGATCGTCTACGCCAACGACTCCATGGCCGTGTGCGGCACCGGCACCGCACAGCGCGCCGGACTGCGCGTCCCCGCCGACCTGTCCGTCGTCGGCTACGACAACCTGCCGCTCGGCCGCTGGCTGCACCCCCGGCTGACCACCGTCGACCAGCAGGTGCAGCGCGTCGGCGCCGCCGCGGCACGCGCCCTGCTGGCCC
>NZ_BJMM01000006.1 GCF_006539165.1 Streptomyces cacaoi
CCCGCGTCGGCGAGGACGTCGCCGACGCGGCGCTGGAGGGCCGCCCCCGCCTGGTGATTCGCGAATCCACCGGCCCCGCGCCCGACTGACCCCGAACCGACCGACCTCGGCGCCCGCCGCACGGCAGGGCCGCCCACCGCACCACGACCCCGTGAGAAGGACCATGCGACGCCACAGCGCCCACCTCACCCACGACCCGGCCGTCCTGCCCTGGCTCGGCGCCAACTTCTGGTCCCGCACCGGCGGACCCTTGATGTGGCGCGACTACGATCCCGCGACCGTCCGCGACGAGCTGCGGGTCCTGCGGGACCACGGGCTGACCATGACCCGTTCGTTCTTCTACTGGCCCGACTTCCACCCCGAGCCGCACCGCGTCGACGAGGAACTGTGCGCGCGCTTCGCCGACTTCCTCGACGCCCACACCGCGACGGGGATGGCGACCGTCCCCACCTTCATCGTCGGCCACATGTCCGGTGAGAACTGGGACCCGGCCTGGCGCGGGGGCCGGGACCTGTACGAGGACGTGTGGATGGTGGGCCGGCAGTCCTGGTTCGTCGCGCAGATGACCCGCCGCTTCAAGGACCACCCCGCGGTCACGGGCTGGCTCATCACCAACGAGATGCCCGGCTACGGCCGTATCTACCAGGTCGACCCGCCCTCCCGCGAGGTGGTCACCGCCTGGGCGCAGGCGATGTGCAACGCCGTACGGGCCGCCGGCGGCACCCAGCCGGTCTCCCTCGGCGACGGCGCCTGGGGCATCGAGGTGACCGGCCGGGACAACGGCTTCTCGCTGCGCGAGACCGCCGAGTACGTCGACTTCGTCGGCCCGCACGTCTACCGCTCCGACACCGACCGCGTCCGCCAGCACCACCGCGCGGCCTTCGAGTGCGAGCTGGCCGCCGTCACCGGTCAGCCCGTCGTCCTGGAGGAGTTCGGCGTCTCCACCGACACCGTCTCGGCGGACAACGCCGCCGCCTACTACCGGCAGACCCTGCACAACTCGCTGCTGGGCGGCGCGACCGGCTGGATGGCGTGGAACAACACCGACTACGACGACCTGTGGGAGCGCTCCCCCTACGACCATCACCCCTTCGAGATGCACTTCGGCATCACCGACCACACCGGCGCGCCCAAGGCGCCACTGCGTGAACTCGCCGCGTTCGCCGACACGTTGCGGGCCGTCGACTTCGCCCGCTGCCGCCGCGCGGACGCCGACGCCGCCCTGGTCGTGCCCGCGTTCCTGGAACGGGACTACCCCTACAGCCGCCCGGCGGACCGGCCGCTGATCTTCACCTCGCTCCAGCAGAGCTACACGGCCACCCGCGCCGCCGACCTGCCCGTCGGCCTCACCCGGGAAGCCGACGGCCTCACCGAGGACGCCGCCCTGTATCTGCTGCCCTCCACCCGGCAGTTCACCACCCGCACCCGCCGCACCCTCGCGCGCCGGGCCGAGCAGGGCGCGACGGTCTACCTCTCGTTCTGCTCCGGCGAACACCCGGGCACCCGCGGCCCCTGGTTCGACGGACTCGACCAACTCTTCGGCGTGGAACACCAGTTGTCGTACGGAGTGGCCGAACCGATCACGGACGACGTGCTGGAGATGACGTTCACCCGCGACTTCGGGCCGCTGGCCGCGGGGGAGGTGCTGCGCTTCCCCGTCGCTGGCAACGAGGACAGCCGCGCCTATCTGCCCGTCGTCCCGCGCGGTGCCGAGGTGGTGGCCGTCGACGCGCACGGCCGCCCGGCGCTGCTGGTGCACCGCGCCGGCCGCGGGCGCACCGTCCTGGCCACCTACCCGCTGGAGCACATGGCGGCGCGCACACCGCGCGTCAACCCCGAGGACACCCACCGGCTGTACGCGGCGCTCGCCGAGGTGGCGGGCGTGCGGCGCACCGTGACGGTCGAGGACCCCCGCGTCGGCGCCGACGTCGTCGTCCACGAGGACGGACGGCGCTTCGTCTGGCTGGTCAGCCAGTGCGACGAGGAGCACACCGTCCGGCCCGCGGCCGACGGCACGCTGCACGAGATCGGCTCCGGCGACCCGGTGCGGAGCGTCACGCTCGCCCCGTGGGGCGTACGGGTGCTGGAGCTGCGATGAACACGCCGAGGACACCCCGCTACCGCGACCCGTCGGCGCCGGTGCCCGACCGGGTACGCGACCTGCTGGGACGGATGACCCTGCGGGAGAAGACCGGGCAGCTCAACCAGCGGATGTACGGCTGGCACGCGTGGGAGCGCACCCCCGGAGGACACCGGCTCAGCGACGCGTTCCGGGCCGAGGTCGCCGCCTTCGACGGCATGGGAGCGCTCTACGGGTTGCAGCGCGCGGACGCCTGGTCCGGTGTCGGCTTCGAGGACGGCATCACGGCCGCGGAGGCGCCCGGCGTCGCCGAGGCCGTGCAGCGCCATGTCACCGAGCACACCCGGCTGGGCATCCCGGTCCTCCTCGTCGAGGAGGTGCCGCACGGCCACCAGGCGCTGGACGGCACGGTGCTGCCCGTCAATCTGGCCGTCGGCGCCGGCTGGGACCCGGAGCTGTACGCGGCGGCGGCCGAGGCCGCCGCCGGTGAACTGCGCCGCCGCGGCGGCCATGTGGCGCTCGTCTCCGCGCTCGACGTCCTGCGCGACCCCCGCTGGGGACGCGCCGAGGAGTGCTTCGGCGAGGACCCGTATCTGGCGGCCCGGTTCACCGAGGCCCTCGTCCGCGGCATGCGCAGGGCGGGCGCGGCGGTGGTGCTCAAGCACTTCGCCGGGCAGGGCAGCACCGTCGGCGGCCGCAACAGCGCGGCGAGCGAACTGGGCGCCCGCGAGCTGCACGAGATCCATCTGGCCGCCGCCCGGGCCGGGATACGCGCGGGCGCCGCCGGAGTGATGGCCGCCTACAGCGAGTTCGACGGCCTGCCCTGCGTCGCCAGCGGGCAGCTGCTCACCGGGCTGCTGCGGGAGCGGTGGGGTTTCGACGGGATCGTCATGGCGGACGGCACCGCCGTCGACCGGCTGGTCAGGCTCACCGGTGACCCGGTCGCCGCGGGCGCCATGGCGCTGGAGGCGGGCTGCGATCTGAGCCTGTGGGACGCCTGCTTCCCCCGCCTCGACGAGGCCGTCGAGCGCGGCCTGGTGTCCGAGGACGCCCTGGACGCCGCCGTCGCCCGGGTGTTGACGCTCAAGTTCCGCCTCGGCCTCTTCGAACGGCCCGGCCCCGCCGCGCCGTCGGGCCCGGACGCACCGCGCGCCCGGGAGCTGAGCGAGCGCCTCGCCCGCTCCTGCGTCACCCTGCTCGCGCACCGGGGAGACGTCCTGCCGCTGACCGCGCAGGCCCGCCGCGTCGCCGTCCTCGGCCCCAACGCCGACTCGCTGTCCGCGCTGCTCGGCGACTACACGGCGCCCCAGCGGCCCGGCACGGGCCACACCGTTCTGGACGGCGTACGCGCCGCCGCGCCGCCGGGCACGCGGATCGTCCATGCGCCCGGCTGCGGCCTCGTCGGCGCCGCGCTCGACGGCATCCCGGACGCCGTGGCGGCGGCGCGGGAAGCGGACGTCGCCGTCCTGGTGCTCGGCGGGACCAGCGCCCGGCACCGTGACACCCTCTTCGACGCCAACGGCGCCGCCGTGCCGACCCCGGCCGCGCACCCGGACATGACCTGCGGCGAAGGCGTCGACCTGGCCGACCTGCGGCTCCCGGAGGGCCAGCGGGCCCTGCTGCGGGCCGTGACGGGCACCGGTGTGCCCGTCGTCGTGGTCCTCGTCCAGGGCAGACCGCACGCCCTGCCCCCGTTCACGGAACCGGGTGAACCCACCGGGCCGGGTGAACCCACCGGACCGGGTGACACCACCGGACCGGACCGACCTCTCGGACCCGGCGGGCTCACCGGTACGGGTGAGCTGCCCCAACGCCCCGCCGACAGCGGAGAGTTGGACGGCATCGCCGCTCCGGCCGCCGTGCTCAGCGCCTGGTACCCGGGCCCCTGGGGCGGCCGTGCCGTCGCCGACGTGCTGTTCGGGGCGGCCGAGCCCGTCGGCCGCCTTCCGGTGTCGGTACCGGACTCCTCCGGGCAGCTGCCGGTCTTCTACAACGGCAAGGACCACGGCTACCGCGGCTATGCAGACCGCCCGGCCCGCGCCCGCTTCGCCTTCGGGCACGGCCTGTCGTACACGACGGTCGACTACGGGTCGCCCCGGCTCTCCCGCGAGCGGGTGCCGGCCGCCGACCCGCGTCTGACCTGCCGTGTGACCGTACGCAACACGGGGGAGCGGACCGCCTACGAGACGGTGCAGCTGTATGTGCGCCGTCTCTCGGGCGGTACGGCGTGGCCGCGGGCGCGGGAACTGCGCGGCTTCACCCGGCTCGTCCTGCCGCCGGGCCGTTCCGGCGAGGCGGTCTTCACCCTCGACGCCGGGGCGCTCGCCTCGGTCACCCGCGCTCTCGACCTGGCCGTCGAACCGGGCGAGGTCGCCGTCGAGACCGGCCCGTCCTCCGACCGCACCCGCCGGGCGCGCCTCGTGCTGGCACCGGGCGGGCCGGCTCACCCCGGGGAATCGCCCGTCGGGGAGCCCTCCGCCGGGTAGCGGGCCCGCAGATGGAAGCGCTCCCCCTGGGGGCCGAGGATGCTGAGCATCTCCACCGGCCCCGCGTCGGCGTTGCCGAACCAGTGCGGGAGATGGGTGTCGAACTCGGCGGCCTCGCCCGCGGACAGGACGAGGTCCCGGTCGCCGAGCACGAGCCGGAGCCTGCCCGAGAGGACGTACAGCCAGTGGTAGCCCTCGTGGGAGCGCGGTTCGGGCGCGTGCCCGGTGGTGAAACCGGCGGGCATGACCTGCTTCCACACCTGGAGCCCGCCGGGGCGCCGGGTCAGCGGCAGGACGGTCATGCCGTCGCGGGTGACCGGGCGGGGACGCACCCGGGGGTCGGACTGCTCCGGGGCGCCGACGAGTTCGTCGATCGGCATGCGGTGGGCCCTGGCCAGCGGCAGCAGCAGTTCCAGGCTCGGCTTGCGGTGCCCGGTCTCCAGCCGTGACAGGGTGCTGACGGGGATGCCGGTGGTCTCCGACAGGGCCGTCAGCGTCGTCCCGCTGCGGCGTCGCAGCGCGCGCAGCCGGGGCCCGACCGCGGTCAGCACCTCGTGGAACTCGTCGCTCATCCGTTCACTCTGCCGCACCGCGCGCCCCGGGCACAGCGCGCGGTCGCCGCGCGGCCCCGGCGCGGGGGCGCCGGAGCGCCACGAACCGGCCCGCGGCGCGGCCGGTTCCGCTCCGTGCCAGGGGTGGATTCGAGCCGTTCGTGTGCACGGCACTTGCCGGCGGCCGGCGGCCGTGCGCGGACGGCCGGGCGCGGACCACCGAGGGCCGCGAGCCCGCCGGCGGCGGGACGCCGGGCGGCGGACACGCCGGTGCGGCCGCCGCCGGTGGCCGGTTCCGCTGCGGTGCCGGGGGCGTGCACTACCTCGCGCCGGTGCGGCTTGTCATCATTGGCGATCATGAGCCACACCATCTCCTACTCCACGGCCGACAAGGCCAACGTCCTTGCCTACCTGGGTAGTCAAGGAGACCTCACCGTGGACCAGCAGCGCCGCCTGGAGTGGGTGCGCGCGGATGCCGAGGCGCACCAGAAGGAGCTGGACCGCCAGGGCGTCGACTGGGGCCTGACCGTCTCCGAAGCCCTCGACCACCTCCTCGCCGGGCACACCGGCTCGGATTCCGAGGCGGCGGGCGGCGCCTACGTCGCAGCGCTCCAGCACATCATCGACCACAACGGCTCCGACCCGCTCCCGCTGGGCACCTACGCACGGCCGTCCTCGTTCTTCGGCCTGGTGGACGAGGCGATGCGACGGCTGGGCGTGCCCGCCGACCTGCTGCCGTGCGGCTTCCTCCACGGGCTTCCGCCGGAGTTCCCCGCCCTCCCGCAGCCGGTGGACGGCAGCCCGGCCATCGGCCATCTGCCGCTGGCCAGGGCCAAGTCCGTCACCGACGCCTACCGCGCCGTCCTGGGCCGCATGGACGAGGACTGCCGGGACGAGGTGCGGGAGGTCGTGGAGAAGCTGGAGGTCGAGTACGAGGAGTGGGAGCGCGCCGGACGCGGCACACCCCGCTGCCGACCGGACACCCTCTTCTTCCAGATCCTCTGACGCCCCCTCACCGGTCCGTCCCGCCCGACCGGCCGGGCGCCGAGCCGCGCCCGGTCCACCACCCGCCGGGCACCAGGCCGGGCGCACCGCCGGAGCCCGCCGTCAGGGCCGCAACTCGTAGGCGTACACGCCCCGTTCGCCTGCCGCCAGCAGCAGCCGGCTGTCGGGACCCCAGGCGCAGGAGCGCAGCCGGCCGTCGACGCGTACGAGCGTGACCGGGTCGCCCCCGGGCACGCGCCACACCCGGAGCGTGCCGTCCGCGCCGGCGCTCGCCAGCCACGCGCCGGACGGTGCGGCGGCCAGCGCGTGGACGGCGCCGTCGTGCCCGTCCAGCACACCGGTCCTGGCGCCGGAGGCCACATCCCACAGCTGCACCGAACCCCTGCCGTCGGCCGTCGCCAGCCAGGAGCCGTCCGGGGCGACGGCGAGAGCGTGCACCTCGGTCCTGGCACCCACGCCGCCCACCCGGGGCCACGGATCGTCCCCGCCGTCCCCGCCGTTCCCGGCGGACACGTGCACCGCGCCGTGGCTCCCGCCCCACGCGAGCCACGAGGCGTCCGGCGCGAAGGCGACGGCGGTCACCCGCCCCGCTCCGGCGACGAACGACGTGTCCGGCTCCCGCGAGGAGACGCCGCAGACCCGGACCGTGCCGTCCGCCTCCACCACGGCCAGCCGTCCGCCGTCGGGGGAGAGGGCCAGGGCACGGTGCGGCACCGGGCGGGACGGCGGCGGCAGCAGGCCGGTGTCCTCGCGGTCCCCGCCCCAACGGGCCGTCCCGAGAACGCCGTTGACATGGGCCACCACGAACCGGTCACCGGCCGCCGCCAGATGGGTGGCCGGTGCCGTGTTGCTCCACACCGGGACGCCCGTCGCCAGCTCCCGGACCGACACGCCCCGCGCGCCCGCCGTCACCGCCCACCTGCCGCCCGGCTCCACGGCCACCGCGTCGGCGCTGCCGCGGTGCTGCCCGGAGCCCGCCCCGGTCTCCGGGCCCGAGTCCCACAGGCACACCTTGCCGTCGTCCCCCGCCCCGACCAGCCAGGTGCCGTCCGGCGCCGCCGCCACCGCGTTCACCCGGCCGACGTGTCCCTCCAGCACCCTCGTCACCGCGCCCGTGGCCCGCTCGGCCACCAGGACCCGGCCCGCGCCGCAGCCCACGACGAGCCGGCCGTCCGGTGCGAGGGCGAGGCAGCGGGCGTCGTCGGTGTCCACCGGGAAGGGGCGCTCATCGACGGTCGCGCCCCAGGCCCACGCCCGGCCGTCGGCGGCCACGGCGGCCACCCGGTCGTCGCGGCCGACGGCCAGCGAGACGATCCGGGACGCGGGCCCGGCACCCGCGGATCCGCCGTCCCGCTCCGTGGCGAGCGGCGGGTCCGGCCACGGCGTCAGCCACCCGTCGGCGCTCCCGTCCGGCGGCTGCCAGCTGCGGAGCACCCCGTCGTGCCCGCCCGCGAGGACGCGCCGGCCGTCCGGGGTGACGGCGACCGCGGTCACCCAGGGCCCGCCCGTCTCCAGCACGTTGACGCGGCTGCCGGTCGACGCGTTCCACACGTGCACCCGCGGGCCGCCGTCACCGGTGACCAGCCACCGGCTGTCCGGAGCGACGGCGACGGACGTGACCGGCCCCGCGTGATGCCCGAGCCGGGTGCCCGTGGTGGTGTCCCACACCGCCATCCCGTCCTCGCCTCCGGCGGCGAGCCATCTCCCGCTCGGCGCGATCGCCAGCGCCGTCACCGGCCGCACCAGCTCGGTCGGTTCCAGCCCGACGTACGTGTAGTGGTTGTGGTCGAGGATCCGCAGGCACACACCCGTCGCCGGGTCCCACAGCCGTACCTTCCCGTCGTCCCCGCCGGACGCCGCCCAGCGCCCGCCGGGTGCGAGCGCGACCGCGTTGACCGGGCCGCGGTGGCCGATGAAGGTCCGCAGCAGCGCGGGGGAGGGGACGTCCGGCAGCGGCCAGTGGTTGACCAGGACGGGGCCGTCCGCGGCCCGCTGCCGCGCCGCCACCTGCGCCTGCCAGGCGGGCAGCGGAGCGAGCCGGCTGTGCAGGACGTTCGCGACGGCGTGCACCGGAGCGGCCAGGTCCAGCAGATGGGCGACGCTGCCCAACTCCCGCGCGCGGGCGGCCGCTTCCGCCGTGGGCACCGCGGTCAGGTCCCGCCACGGCGCGGTGGCGCCCCGCTGCACGAGCCGCGCCTCGATCCACCGCAGGTCCCCGGCGACCGCCAGGGCGCGTTCCGTGCGGGCGGCCCCCACCAGGTGCTCGATCAGATGGTCCAGCAGATAGCCCTGCCGGGTCTCCCACCAGGCGGTGCCGGGGCCGGGGCACGACGGCGCCAACGGCCCGGCGGGCGGCAGGTCTTGGGCCACGGCGTCCACCAGGGTGCCGTGCAGCGCGGCCAGCGCCGCCTCGTCGCCCACCTCGCCGCGCAGATAGTCGCGCAGCACGTCGTGCAGCGCGATCGTGCCGCCGTTGTCCGGCGCGAGGGTCAGCAGCGACAGCCGCGCCAGCGTCCCGCACAGCGTCCGTGTGTCCTCCTCCGCCAGGCCGGCGGTGGCCCGCCACAGGGCGCCGACGAGAGCGAGCGGGACGGCCTCGTCCTCGACGAAGACGGCCAGCTCGACGAAGCGTTCCCGGCCGCCCTCCGGCAGCCGCTCGACGGCCGCCTCGACCGTGGCACGGACCGCTGTGCTGCGCCGAGCCGGGCTGTCCATGTCCGGCGGCCGGAACTCCCCGTCGACCGCTCCGGGGCCGCCCTCCCGCAGCCGCGAGAGCACCCGGCGGGCCGCTGCCGCGGCGTCCGCGCCGGTGTCCGTCTGCTCCTTCACCAGCCGGTTCGTCAGCCGCAGCAGCAGCGCCCAGCGGCCGGTGACGCGCACCAGGGCGTCCACCAAGTCGCCTGGCAGCGGGGGCAGTTCCCACGTCAGCACGTGCCGGGCCTGGGCGGGCGACATCTCGTCCACCCGCACACACCGCGCCGTGTGCGGCAGCACCCCCGGGATCCGGGTCGTCACCAGGCGGACGCACCGGTGGCCGCCCAGCAGGAAGGGGGCGAGCTGCTCGTGCTCCCAGACGTCGTCCAGGACGAGGAGCGTGCGGGGCCGTGCGTCCAGCAGCCGGCCCAGATGGGCGCCGGCCAGCGCGGGATCGTCGAAGGTGGCGGTGTCGCCGGTGATGAAGCGGGTGGCCTCGGCGACCTTGGCGGCGACGGCGACCGGCCCGCGCACGTCCCGGCCCATCGTCACCACATGGATCCGGCCGCGGAAGCGGCGCCGCACCCGCCGGTGCGCGCAGACCGCGCCCGCCAGCACCGTCTTGCCGAAGCCGCCCGCGCCCTCCAGCGCCGTGGTGATGCCCACCGCCGTCCCGCGGCCGCACACGGCGGCGACGGCCACGTCGCGCTCCGACCGGTCGACGACCCAGTCCGGCACCTCGGGCACCGGAGGCGGCGGCGGTCCGGCGGCCGAGGCGGTCCGCTCCTGGAGCCAGGTGGTCACGGCGGCCAGCAGCACCCCCAGCACGCTGAGCGCTCCCACGGCGGCCCACGCGTACCGGCGCAGCCAGTCCAGCGGGCCCGGCCAGTCCGCCTGCGACGTGGCCGGGTTGACGGCGAGCCCGCCCAGTACCGCCACGACCCCCGCCGCCACCGCGACGAGCAGCTTGCCCCGCACCGTTCACCGTCCCCCTCGCAGCGACCGCGGGGCACGGCCGTCCGGCCCGCCCGCCCGTTCGCCTGTCCCGACTGTTCCCGCGTGAACAGCGGACCTTATCGGCTCCCGCGATCCGGCGCCCGCCCGAGGGACGGAACGCACGGAGCACGGACCGCGAGCGGTGGCGGGGCCGCCCGTCACCGGGTGGCGGGGGCGGCGCCTGTCACCCGGCGGTGCCGGAGTCGCGGGCGGCGGGATCGCCGAACCCGCCGCCGCCACCGGACTCGCAGCGCAGCACATCGCCCTTGCGTACCCGCAGGCTGTTGGCCTTCAGCATCTCCCGGGCGTCCTCGGTACCGGGGTTGAGGACCACACGGGGCGGGGTGCCCGGCCGGCCGCCGTCCAGCCCCCAGGCCGGGGTGGCCGAACGCTCCCACCACAGCGAGAGATCCTGGTCGGCCTCCATCACGTACTCGCGGACCACACCGTCGCCGCCGCGCCACCTCCCGTCGCCGCCGGAGCCCTGCCGGATGCGGTACTCGGTGACCCGGGCCGGATAGAGCGACTCGAACACCTCGATGGGCAGGTCGCACAGCGAGCCGTTGACGTTGTTGATCAGCGCGCTCTCGCCGTCTCCGCCCCGCCACGCGCCCCAGCCGCCGACGGTCGCCTCCAGGGTGACGAACGGCTTGCCGGTGCGCGGGTTGTCGCCGGCGAACTGCACGATCATCGAGTCGCCGTAGCTGGCGGCCGCCGCCCTGTCCGGCATCGCGGGCGCGAGCGCCTTGACGATCAGATCGATGAGCATGCCCAGGCTGGAGTAGTAGTACTGGCACGCCGCCGGTTCGCGCGCACCCAGCATCGAGCCCTCGCGGACCACCACGTCGAGCGGCGCGAAGGAGCCCCCGTTGAGGCTGACCGAGGGTGAGATCAGCAGCTTGTAGCCGACCCGCGCGGCCGAAACCGCCTGCGAGCGCCCGCAGTTGACCGGCCCGGTGGTCTGGTCGGCGCACTGCGTCAGGTCGATCGTCATGTGCGCGCCGTCGACGGTGATCCGCACCGTGACCTCCAGCGGCACATCCAGCGTGATGCCGTCGTTGTCGAGGTGCCCGGTGGCCGTGTACACGCCGTCGGGGATCTCCGCCACCCGCTGCCGTTCCAGACGCTCGGTCTGCGCGAAGATCTCCCGCCGGGCCGCCTCGACGGTGTCCGGGCCGAACCGGGCGAACAGTTCGCCGAGCCGCCGCACCCCCATGCGGGCGCACGCCACCTGCGCGCGCATGTCCCCGAGCGTCACATCCGGGAACCGCACATTGGTCGCGATCAGCCGCAGCACGTCGGCGCATTCCTCGCCGCCCGCCACGATCCGGGTCGGGCCCATGCGCAGGCCCTCCTGGTAGATGGTGGTCGAGTCCATCGAACCGCCCGGGTCCTTGGAGCCCATGTCGATCCAGTGGGCGCGGGAGGCCGCGAACCCGACGAGCGCACCGGAGACGAAGATCGGCGCGTAGACGGTGCAGTCGTTGAGGTGGGTGCCGCCGATGTAGGAGTCGTTGAGCACCCAGACGTCCCCGGGCTGCCACACCCGCGGCCCGAACTCCTCCTCGGTACGGCGTGAGCACTCCTCCAGATTGCCCAGGAAGATCGGCAGCCCGGACGACTGGCCCAGCACCCGGTGCTCGCGGTCGAGCAGCGCGACGGCGCAGTCCTTGCCCTCGTAGATCGTCGGGGTGTACGCGGAGCGGATCAGGGTGGTGTTCATGTCCTCGGCGGCCTGGATCAGCGCCGAGCGGATGATCTCCGTGGTGACAGGGCTGAGGGTCATGCCAGGTCCTCCATCTCCGGCCGGGCCGCGAGGGTGATGATCAGGAACTTGTGCTCGTCGACGCGGAGTTCGGCCTCCGGCGGCACGACGGTGGTCGAGGTCTCCTCGTGCACGACGGCCGGCCCCGCCAGCCGCGCGCCCACCGGCAGCGCCGAGCGCGCGACGACCGTGGTGGGCAGCGCCTCACCGTCGAAGACGACCTCGCGGACGACGGGCTCGGCGGTCTCCTCCGCCGGTTCCCCGGCCGCGCCGTCCGCACGCTCCACCCGCCCGTGCCCGGTGGTGCGCAGGGCGACGAACTGCACGGGTGCGCCCGGCGTCGCATGCCCGTAGCGCTTGTGGTGCGCCTCGGCGAAGCGGCGGCCGAGGACCTCGGCGTAGTCGGCGCCGGTGATCTCGTCGGTGTCCAGGATCGGCACGGTCAGCGTGTAGTCCTGGCTCTCGTAGCGCATGTCGACGCCGTGGGTGACCGAACGGCTCTCCTCGGGGATGCCCTGCTCGGTCAGCGCCTCGTCCGCCTGCGCGCGCAGCTCCTTCAGCGCCGCCGACAGAGCCCGGGTGTCCAGGGTGCGGTCCGTGGCGAGGAACTGCATGCTGAAGTCCCGCCGCACATCGGACTCCAGCATCCCCCAGGCCGAGAAGGCGCCGGGGAAGCGGGGGACGACGACCTGTGTGATGCCGATCTCCCGCGCGATGAACGCCGCGTGCATCGGCCCGGCCCCGCCGAAGGCCAGCAGCGCGAACTGCCCCGGCTCACGGCCGTGTTCGACCGTCAGCGTGCGGATCGCCTGCGCCATCTTGGCGTTGCCCACATCGCAGATCCCCGAGGCCAGGGCGACTGGGTCCATGTCGAGCTCGCCGGCCAGCTGCTCCACGGCCCGGTGCGCCGCGTCCGGATCCAGGCGCATCCCGCCGCCGGCGAAGGAGCCGGCGTCGACCCTGCCGAGCACGCAGTTGGCGTCGGTGACGGTCGCCCGGGTGCCGCCGCGCCCGTAGCAGGCGGGGCCCGGCACGGCACCGGCGGACTCCGGGCCGACCCGCAGCGCGGTGCCCTCGGCGTACGCCAGGGAGCCGCCTCCCGCCCCGATGGTGTGCAGGTTGACCATCGGCATCAGCACCGGGAAGCCCTCGCACGAGCCGCTCGGTGAGACGTCCGCCTCGTGGTCCATGACGAGCGAGACGTCGAAGGAGGTGCCGCCCATGTCGATGCAGATGACGTTCGGGCGCTCCAGCAGCCGGCTCACCGCGACACCGCCCATGGTGCCGCCGACCGGCCCCGACAGCAGCGTCTGCAACGGATGCCGCCGCGCGAAACCGGCGTTGACCAGACCGCCGGAGGACTGCATCACATGCACCGGCACATCCAGCCCCTTGTCGGCGAAGCGGGCTTCGATCCGGTCCAGGTACCGGTGCACCGAAGGGCCGGTGTACGCCTCCATGACGGTCGTCGAGGTGCGCTCGTACTCCCGCCATTCCGGGGCGACTTCGTGCGAGAGGACGACCAGCCGCTCGGGGCCCAGCTCCTCGCGCAGGATGCGGCCGGCGCGGCGTTCGTGCTCGCCGTCGCGGAAGGCGAACAGGAAGCAGACGGCGACGGCGTCGAAGCCCTCGTCCCGCGCCCGCCGTGCGGCGCGCCGGACCGCGTCCTCGTCCAGTGGCTCGCGCTCCCGCCCGTCCGCGTCCAGCCGCCCGCCGACCTCGACGACGGCGTCCGGCCCGACCAGCGGCGTCGGCTTGCGGTAGTGCAGGTCGAACAGCCGCTCCCGGTTGCCGCGGGCGATCCGGTGGACGTCGCCGATGCCGCGCGTCGTCAGGATCAGCACCTTCGCACCCCGGCGCTCCAGCAGCGCGTTGAGGCCCTGTGTGGTGCCGTGCACGAAGAAGGACACGTCGTCGAACGGGAGCCGGAAGCGCTCCAGCGCGTCGAAGACCCCGCGGGCCAGATCGTCCGGCGTGGTGAGCACCTTGCCGGCGTGCACCTGCCGTGCGTCCGAGTCGAAGGTGACGACGTCGGTGAACGTGCCGCCGATGTCCATGGCGACCCGGTATGTCATCGCGAACTCCTAGACAGTGGTGGTGAGTCGAGCGGGAACCGGCCGGGGCCGGGGGCGGCCGGGGTCAGTCGAGGGCCCGGCCCTCGGTCTCCTGGAGCGGGACGGCGGCCAGCAGCGCGACGACGAGGAAGGCCATGATCGAGCCGACGACCAGTGAGGTGTCGGCGCCGCTGTCCATCAGACCGCCGATGACGGGCGCCGAGAGGGTGTTGGCCAGCAGGATCGCCGCCGTCACCCAGGAGTAGCCGATGCCGCGCAGCCCGGTGGGAAGGATCTCTCCGGACCAGGTGTTCCAGATGCCCCAGGCGCCCAGCGAGACGAACGAGAGGACGAGGTTGCCCCCATACGTCTGGGCCTGGCTGTCGGCGAATCCGAACAGCAGCCCGCCGGCCGCCGAGACGAAGGCGAACAGCAGGAACACCGGCTTGCGCCCCCACCGGCGGGTCAGCCATGCCGCGAGCAGGTAGCCGGGCACGGAGACGACCTGGGTGAGCGCGACGAACGACACGGCCCCCGAGACGCTCAGCCCCTTGCTCTCCAGCAGCACCGGAAGCCACGTCTGCAACCCCCAGTAGCCCCAGCTGAACGTGAAGGAGACGGCGAGCAGCAGCAGGAACGGGCGGCGCAGCCCGGCACCGAACAGGGCACGCAGCGTCCCGTTCGGGCCGCCCTCGTCGACGGCGAAGACCACCCCTCCGGCTTCCGCACCGCCCCCGGCGCCCTGAGAGCCCCGAGTGCTGTGCGGGCCCTGGGCGTCCTCGCCGATCCGGGCACCCAGCCGGCGCAGCACCGCGGCCGCCTCGGCGTGCCGCCCCTGCCGGGCCAGCCAGTACGGCGACTCGGGTACCCACCGCCGGATGGCCAGCGCCCACAGCCCCGCGAGCGCGGCCACGACCGCCACCAGCCGCCAGCTGACCGCGCCGAGGGTCTGGCTGACCCCGATGCACAGCAGCGTGCCGACGGGGAACCCCACCGACAGCGCGACCGCTCCCTGGCCCCGCCACCGGGTCGGCAACAGCTCCAGGAAGTACGGAAAGGTCACGGTGTAGACGCCGCCGAAGGCCACCCCGGACAGGCAGCGCAGCACCAGGAACGGCCAGTAGGCGGGCGACAGTCCGGCCAGCAGCGCGAGGGCGCCGTAGAGCAGCAGGCTGTTGACGGCCACCCGGCGCCGGCCGAGCCGGTCGATGAGCCGGCCCCACAACAGCGCGCCGGGCACCATGCCGAAGGCCACGGCCGACAGCGCCCAGCCCAGCTGCGCGTGGTCGACGCCGAAGTCCTCGGCGATGCCGTCCGAGACGTAGACGAGCCCGACCTGCTCCCACGCCTCGACGACGAACGCGAAGAACAGCACGGCGCCGGCGACCAGGTGCGCGCGGCCGAGCTGCATGCCGTCACAGATCTCCCCGACGGACCGTGGCCGGACGGACCTTCCGGGGTCTTCTCCCGTACGGGAGGGGCTTGGTGGATGCATCGCGATCCCCCATCAAAAGGTTTTGATGGTGTGCCACCCTCGGGCCCGGTGCGGAACGGTGTCAAGGGGTGTGCGGCGGCCGTCCGGCACGACCGGGCGGACGCCCCGCACGCGGGCGGTGCCCCTCGCGCGCCGCAACCGCACACGCGTACGCGATACTTGATCCGGCGCAACCGACCGCATCCGGAAACACCCGACAGCACCCGACTGCGGACGAGCGCCTCCGGCCGCATCCGACCGGGCAGAGCGCGGCCCGAGCCGACCGAAGGGAGCCGACGTCGTTGGGCGACAGGACCTCCAGACGCAAGGTCACCATCCGCGAGGTCGCCGAGCGTGCCCAGGTGTCCATCAGCACCGTCTCGCACGCCTTCTCCGGCGTCCGGCCGATCTCCCAGGCCACCCGGGACCGCGTCTTCGCCGCCGCCGGCGAGCTGGGATACGACCCGAACCCCAGCGCCCGCTCCCTGCGCACCGGCCGCTCAGGGCTCGTCGGGCTGGTGCTGCGGCCCCGGTACGCGGTCGCGCACACCCGCGACCGCGCCGAGACCTTCAACCGGCTGGTGGGCTCGGTCGCCACCGAGATGCTGCGCCGCAAGGTCGGACTGATCCACGTCCCCGACCTGGACGACCCGGCCACCGCCGGCGTGCCCATGGACGGCTGCCTCGTCGCCCACCCCTACGGCGGCGACGGTGTCCTCACCGAACTCCTGCGCCGGAACGTACCCGTGGTCACCATCGAGGAGGACCCCGAACGCCCCGCGCTGCCCTGGGCGGTCCGGCTCGACTACACCACGGCGGTCACCGCCCTCCTGGACCATCTCGCCGCCCAGGGCGCCGACCGGATCGCGCTGCTCACCGGCAGCGAGGACAACGCGTGGAACCGGCGGCCCCGGGAGACCCACGAGACCTGGTGCGCCGAGCACGGACGCAGCGCCCGTACCGCCCTGCTCAGCGAGAGCCTCAGCGACGCCGGTGCGGCGGGCAGGATCCGCCGGATGCTCGCCGGCCGCCGCAGGCCGGACGCCGTGGTGGTCGCCACCAGCGACTTCGCCGCGATCGTCACCCAGGTCGCGGACGAACTGGGCCTGCGCGTCCCCGACGATCTGATGGTGGCGGCCCTGACCGACTCCGAGCACTCCCGCCGGTCCCATCCGCCCATCACGGCCATGGACCTCAGCCACGAACACCTCGCCGCGGCCGGAGTGGACCTCATGCTCGCCCGCCTCGCCGGCGCCCCGACCCCCGACGAACCCGTCGTCGTCGCGCCGGATCTGCGTCTGCGGGCCTCGACGCGGCGTGCGGGGGCGGACGACGGGGACGGCCGTCCCCGCGGACCCCGGTGACCTGAGGCGGGATGCGCCGCAGGGGCGCGGAGCGCCGGTGAGGGGGGAGCGGACGCCGCACCGTGTGTACCGCGAGTACCGCCTCCCGTGCGCCGGCGAACCGTCCGTCATGCGCAGGGGAGAGGTACCGGGGCCCGTACGGCGCGGCCTCCCCCGGGCCCGCACGGACGGTCAGCGGAACAGGCGGAAGAACCCGCGCACCTGCTGGACCAGCGACTCCGGCTGTTCCAGCGCGGCGAAGTGGCCGCCACGCGGCAGCTCCTCGAACCAGCGCAGATCGGTGAACCGCAGCTCGGCCTCCCGCCTCGACGGGCGGGTGATGTCGCGCGGATAGACCGACAGCCCGGACGGCGCCGTCACCTTGTCCCGGAAGGTGGCGAAGCTCTCCCAGTACAGGCGCGCCGACGACGTGGCCGACGCGGTGAACCAGTAGACCGAGATCTCGTCGAGGATCGTCCGCCGCGACAGCGCGTCCTCGGGATGGCCGTCGTTGTCCGTCCACGCCCAGAACTTCTCGGCGATCCAGGCGGCCTGGCCCGCCGGGGAGTCGGTGAGGCCGTAGCCGAGCGTCTGCGGCCGGGTCGCCTGGATCGCCGAGTACCCGCGGCCGGTGCGCTGCATCTCCTGCTCGGCCGCGAGATTCGCCAGCTCCGCGGGCGTCGGGTCGTCGAACGTGCCCGCCGCCACGGACCCCAGGTTCAGGTGGACGCCGGCGACCCGCTCGGGCGCCACCTCGCCCAGCCGCCCGGACACCGCGGAGCCCCAGTCACCGCCCTGTGCGCCGTAGCGTTCGTAACCCAGCGAGACCATCAACGCGTCCCACGCGCGCGCGGTGCGAGCGACGCCCCAGCCGGTCGTCGACGGTTTGTCGCTCCAGCCGTACCCGGGCAATGACGGCGCGACCACGTGGAACGCGTCCGCCGGGTCACCGCCGTGCGCGCGCGGGTCGGTCAATGGGCCGAGGATCTCCAGGAATTCGAGCACCGAACCCGGCCACCCGTGCGTGAGCACCAGCGGGAACGCGTCCGGCTCGGGCGAGCGGACGTGCAGGAAGTGGATGCCCAGCCCGTCGACGGTGGCGCGGTACTGCGGGAACGCGTTCAGCCGCTCGGCGAACCCGAAGTCGTAGTCCTCGGCCCAACTGCGGCACAGCTCCTGCGCGTACGCCAGCGGCAGCCCCTGCGACCAGTCGTCCACCGGCTCGCGCTCGGGCCACCGTGTCCGCCGCAATCGGTCACGCAGGTCCGCGATCTCGGCTTCGGTGACGTTGACCTCGAACGGCTCGGCGGACATGGCAATGCTCCTTGGTGGGCGAGGCGTTATCGGATCGGAGGCGGGTGGGCCGTCAGTGCGGGGTCCCACCCGGGGTGTCGGGTGCGGGGCGGTGGTCGGCGGCAGGGCGCCGGGTCAGGCCGAGGACGAGTCCGGTCAGGGGGAGCGCCGCGAGCGCGGCGAGGGCCACCGGTGCCGGCACGATGCCGGACAGACCCGCGACGGCGGCCGGACCGATCCCGCCGCCGAGGGCGTTCATGAAGTTGAGCAGGCCCTGTGCGGTGTGGCGGTCGTCCGCGGCGACCAGGTCCGGCGCGAGGCTCATCAGTACGGCTTGGGCACCGGCGAACCCGCACACGGTCAACGCTGTGCCGACGACGATCAGGACCGGCCCGGTGGAGAGCGCGACCACGAGCACGCCGACGACGGTGAGCGCCGCGAGCCCGGCCGACACCCGCCAGCCGGTGAACCGGTCGGCCAAGGTGCCGATCAGTCGCCCGGTCAGCACCGAGCAGGCGGCGGCCGGGACCAGGAGCACGCCGGCTTCCAGGGGACCGCCGCCCGTGGCCTGCTCGATCAGGGACGGGGCGCGGAACAGCACCCCGTAGTAGCCGGCGAAGACCGTCCCGCCGATGAGCCCGGCCACCAGGAAGCCGCGGGATGCGATCACCCGCCGGGGCACGAACCCGTCGGGCGTGCCGCGCACGCGCCACCACAGCCCCACGGCGGCGAGTACCCCGGCGGTGGCCACGACGAGCGTGACCGGAGCGGGCAGGCCGACCGAGTGTGCCTGCAACAACGTGATCAGGGAGCCGGCGAGCACCGACAGCACGGCCGCGCCGACGATGTCGAGTCGCCCGGTCGAGCCGTTGCGCTCGCCGCTGCCGTTCCGCGTCAGCGCGCGCCTGCTCGGCAACGCGACCAGCAGCAGGGGCAGCGCGAGAACCGGGATCGCGAGCACGGCACGCCACCCGAGCCATGCGGTCACCGCCCCGCCCAACAGCGTCCCGCACCCCGACGCCGTCGCGCTGGCGGCCGCGACGATTCCCAGGGCGCGGATCCGTTGCCGCCCGGGAAGGGCGGTGGCCGCGGCGTAGACGGCGATCACGGTCGCGCCCGCTCCGGCGCCGCCGATCAGCCGGCCGACGATCACGACGGACAGTGTGGGGCCGGCCCCGGCGAGCGCGGAGCCCGCTGCGAGCGCCACGACGCCGGCGACGAGGATGTGGAAGGGACTCCAGCGGGCCAGCAGCCGGCCCGCGACCGGCATCGCGAGCGCGGAGGTCAGCGACCATGCGGCGAGAATCCATGCGGTGGCCCCGAACGGCACCGCGAGTGCCCGGCCGACGGCCGGCAGGGCCACCGACGGCGCTCCCAGCGCCACGTACATCGGCAGCACCAGCAACCCCGAAGTGAGCCCCAGCCGACGTCCGTCCGAGGCGTTCGTTCGCTCGGGTGCCGGGGCCTCTGCGGGCGCGATCGTCTGCGGCGTGGTCCCCGGCTGCGTAGGTTGTGACATGCGAAAGCTCCTTTGGGTGTAACGTTATGGAGCAGAGAGGAGATACGTCAAATGCAGAATGCGTGTCACAACCCAGAGGTGGTCCAGACGGCCGTCGACCTCGCCAACACCTTGAGGCCGATCAAGGGGGAGGACACGCTGGAGACCGTGGAGCAACTCCGGGACTTTCTCGAAGGCCATCCGGCGGCTCTGCCTCCGAGTTCGGCCGCGGGCCGGAGAGCCGGTACGCGGCGCCTCACCCGCGCCGACCTGGCGGAGGTCCGCGCGCTGCGCGAGACGGTGCGTGAGGTGCTCGAACGGGCGGACACGGACGCGGCCGAAGCTGCGGCACTGCTCAACGACGGGCTGCGTCGAAGCCGTGCCACCCCGGTACTGCGCCACGAGGACGGCCGCTGGCGTACCGAGGTGACCTCCGACAGCGACCGCTGCTCGGCGCACCTTGCCGTGGCGACGCTCAGCGCACTGGCGTCCGTGATCGCCACGCTCGGCCCGGCTCGTCTCGGCGTATGTGCCGGGCCGACCTGCCGGGCCACCTTCGTGGACCTCTCGCGCAACGGCTCGAAGCAGTACTGCACCCGAACCTGCGCACACCGGGCCAGCGTCGCGGCCTACCGGAGCCGGCACAGCCCGAGTTGAGCCCCGGCACCGTCCCTGCCGGGCCGATTCGAGGTCCCGCCCGAGCCCGTCTCCCCGCACCCGTGCGCCGCGCTCGCGTCGGGCCGGTGCGTGGTGCGCAGCGCGAAGACCCTCGTGCGCAGACGAGGAGTTCGGCCGGCGGGGTGCTAGCCGTGCGCCGCCAGGAACGGCAGGACGACGCCGGCCATCTCCTCGGGTACCTCCTCCGCGAGGTCGTGGCCCGCGTCGAAGACGTGGCCGGTGACGTCGTGGGCCACGAACCGGGCCTGCTCCTCGTTGCGTTCGCCGATGAAGGCGGATCCGCCGAGCGCCAGGACGGGGATGTCCAGCTTCTTCTGGGCGCTCTCCCGGTTCTGTGCGGCGTCGGTGAGCATCGCGCGGTAGACGGCGAGCATGGCGCGGATGCCGCCGGGCATGGAGTAGCAGCGCACGTACTCCTCGATCGCGTCCGGGGTGGCCGTGTCCGGGTGGCTGCGCTCGTTCTTGATCATGTAGGTGATCAGTTCGCGTTCGTGTCCGGCGATCAGCGTCTCCGGGATGTCGGGCTGGAAGTAGAAGCCCAGGTGCCACAGATGCATGCCACTGGAGACGTTCTCCAGAGTGAGGGCCGTGTGGTCCTCGAAGCCGAAGCCGGGGAGCAGGGCCTCGGCGAAGACCAGTCCGGTGGCGTGGTCGCGGTGGCGGGCGGCGAGCTGATAGCCGATCACCGCGCCCCAGTCCTCGCCGACGACGGCGTACCTCTCGTGTCCGAGGTGGGCCATCAGATGGGCGATGTCGTCGCTCATCGTCGCGGAGTCGTAGCCGTCCGCGGGGCGGGCGGAGTCCCCGAGGCCGCGCAGGTCGGGCACGACGACGGTGTGGTGGGGCGTCAGCTTCGGGACGAGGTGGCGCCAGTGGTACCCGGTCTTCGGTACACCGTGCAGCAGTACGACGGCGGGGCCGGACCCGGCCGTCCGGTAGTGCAGGCTCGTTCCGTTGACGGTGGCGCGGCCGGTGCGCAGGGGAGTCGAGGTGTGGTCGTCCAGCATGACGTGCTGCTTTCTGCCTTGTCGGCGGGTGCGGTGGGTCGAGCGGACCGGCGGACGGCCCGCATGGGGGTCGGCCCTGGGTCGTTTTCTGGGGTGTGCGTTACAGAATCAGGGCAGGAAAAGCCTCCGATCGTGGTCGGGTGGCCTCAGTCGAGAGCGGTCAGTGCGATCTCCACGAGGGGTTCGAGCGTGGACGTGTCCGGGGTGATCTTCGAGGAGACCAGCAGCCCGTTGAGGAAGGTGACCAGGAAGGCGGCGGCCGTGTGCGGGTCGTGCCGCGCGGCGATCTCGCCACGCTCCCTCGCGGCCCGCAGCACCTCGGCCAACGCCTCCCGGGTCGCGTCCTGCATGTCCCGCACGACACGGCGGGTCGCCGCGTCCTGCGGCAGCCGCTCGCAGACGGCGTTGACGGCCAGGCAGCCCCGGCCGTCGTCCCGGACGGCGATACGGATCCGCTCCGTCAGGAGCGCACGGATGGCCGCGCGGGCGTCCGCTCCCTCCTCCAGGTCGCGCAGGGCGGCTGCCGCGAGCGTGGTGCGGTAGTGCTCCAGCGCGGCCCGGTACAGGCCGTCCTTGTCGCCGAACGCCGCGTACAGGGATCCCTGTCCGATCCCCAGGTGCTGGGTCAGGTCGCGCACCGAGGTCGCCTCGTAGCCGCGCGTCCAGAACAGATCCATGGCGCGGCTGACGACCGCCTCGGTGTCGAACTCCCGGGTCCTTGCCATGTTCTGCACCGTAGCTGATCTGGAACGTACGCTCAAGAAAAGGCCGGCCCGAGGCGGATGCCTAGTACGGGGCGGGGCCCGGTCAGCCGGGGAGCGTGTCCAGGTACTCCCGGACGGCCGGGTGCAGGCCGCCGGGCAGGTAGCGGGGGAGCGCGGAGGGCCGGGCCCAGGCGACGGCGTCGAGTTCCGCGGTGTCGGCGACACGGGCCTCGCCGCCGACGGGAACGCACGCCGTGTACGCGATCCACCGGCCCGTCACGGGATGGAGCCGCCCGCCGAGCGGCCGTACCGCCGCGACATGCAGCCCCGTCTCCTCTCGCGTCTCCCGGACGGCGGCCTCCCCGGCCGACTCACCCGGCTCCACCGCCCCCGCGGGAAACTGCCAGCGCAGCCCGGCCTCCCCGGGGCGGCGCCGCACCAGCAGCACCCGCGCGGCGTCGACGACGACGGCAGCGGCGATGCCGGGTGAGGACGGCCGCACGGTCAGGGACGCCTCCGCCGGGCCCGGCGTGAACGGGCCGGCCGCGGCTGTTCATCGGGGCGAGGATCGCGGTAGCGGGGTTCGTCGGGGCGAGGGTCGCGGTAGCGGGGCGCGAGGAACAGGTTCTGCCAGTCCGGCTTCGGCGAGCGCGGAGCCGGGCGGCCGGCGCTCTCGGAACGCGGGGAATGAACGGTGTGCTGAACGCGCCGCACTGCGCGGGCTCCTCTCGGTCGGCGAATGTCCTGCACTCGTGCCTACCTCGCGACGCGGCTTCTACACACCCCGCACCGGAAGGCGCCCCCGCAGTGCACCTGCCCGGCAAAACAGTTGCCCGGAACCGTGCCCACGCCGGAGCATCCCTGTCCGTGAACACGACGCAGACCCCGGAATCCCGCTTCGCCGGCCCGCGCCCGCTCGCCCTGGTGACGGGCGTCGGCAGGACCGCCGGCATCGGCGCGGGCATCGCCCGCCAACTGGCCGCCTCCGGCTGGGACATCGCATACACCTACTGGTCCCCCTACGACGCCCGCATGGAGTGGGGCGCGGAACCGGGCGCCGCCGAGACCATCGGCGAGGACCTCGCCCGGCACGGCGCACGGACGGTGGCGATCGAGGCCGACCTCGCCGACCCCGCCGCACCCGACCGCGTCCTGGACGAGACGGAACAGCGGCTGGGCGGGGTCACCGCCCTGGTGCTGTGCCACTGCGAATCCGTCGATTCCGGCCTGCTCGACACCACCGTCGAGAGCTTCGACCGGCACTTCGCGGTCAACGCGCGCGCCACCTGGCTGCTGATACGCGCCTACGGGTCCCGCTTCGCCGGTGCCCACGGAAGCGGCAGGATCGTCGGACTCTCCAGCGACCACACCGCCGGGAACCTGCCCTACGGCGCGAGCAAGGGCGCCATGGACCGCATCGTCCTCGCCGCCGCCCGGGAGTTCGCCCACCTCGGTGTCACCGCGAACGTCGTCAACCCGGGGCCCGTCGACACCGGCTGGATGTCGCCCGAGCTGCAAGCGGCCTGCCGCGACCACACCCCGCTCGGCCGCCTCGGCACCCCGCAGGACGCGGCACACCTCGTGGACTTCCTCTGCTCACCGCGTGGCCAGTGGGTCAACGGCCAACTGCTGCACAGCAATGGTGGGCTGAACGCTTAGGACGGACTCGCCTCGAAAGTGCGTCTGATTGTCGGTGTGATGCGGTACTCCTGGACACCCAACACGGTCTGCTGTCCCCTTGGAGCCATCGATGGCCGTTCGCCGTGTCGTCCCCAATGTGCAGTCGGAAGCCGCGGAGGAATCCCGGGAGTTCTACGGTCTGCTCGGATTCGAGGAGGTCATGAACCTCGGCTGGATCATGACGCTCGCGGCCCCGTCCGGCCCGACGGCGCAGATCAGCTTCATGGCCGCCGACAAGACCGCACCGGTCACCTCCGACATGAGCGTGGAAGTGGACGACGTCGACGCGGCCTACGCGGCCGTGCGGGAGAGCGGCGCGGAGATCGTCCACCCCTTGCAGAACGAGGAGTGGGGGGTGCGCCGCTTCTTCGTCCGTGACCCCAACGGCCGGGTGATCAACGTGCTGGGCCACCGCTGACGCCTCTTCCGTCACGGACGCGATCCGCTGATCGCCAGAGCGCTCCAGCACGTGCGACCGCACCCGCCGCCCCTTCTCACTTTCGGGTGAAATGACCTGTTCGCAGGCGTCTGTCGGATGCCAACGGGCAGCCAGAGCACAGCACTCGGGGAGAAGGGGAGGAGTGGGTATGAAGAAGTTCCGTCACCGCGTCGCGCTGGCAGCGGGGGGCTGTGTCCTCGTCGCCGGCGGTCTGAGCGGCTCCGGGGCGGCGCAGGCGGCCACGCCGCCGGCCCAGGAGGGTCGGCAGACCTTCGCCGTCAAGGGGTGCAACCTGGGCGTCACCGCTCCGGTCCAGCGCCCCCGGAAGAAGGTGAGGGCGCGGGCGTGGAGTCGCGGATGCGCGAACAACTGGACGCTCACGGCCGTTCTCCAGAGCTCCCGTTGGTGGGGGTGGGCCACCGACGCCAAGGCACGCTGGATCGGGAGCGGCAGCCGCACGCTGACTGCTCGCTGTGCGGGCATCCACAACCACCGCGTCATCCTCTACTGGAGCAGCGGCCCCCTCAAGGGCCACAAGATCGGCCCGACCCGCAAGCTCAACTGTCACTGAGAAAGCCTGACGGAGTCCGCTTCGCGGGTGACCGAGGCGCATCGTGTTCCGGAACCGCACGGGCGCCCCGGTCACCCGCCGGGCCCGGTCCGCCGAGCCGGTCAGCTGCCGCCGCGTGAACGGGTGCGCTTGCGGACCGCGCGGCCGCGGCGGCGGCCGAACGGGGCGGGAAGGTTCATCGAGGACGCGCGGCGCCGCACCGAGCCGGTCGTGCGGCGGCCCCGCCGCCGGCCGCCCCACGCCGCCTCCCAGGAGCGGCGGCCGAGGACGAGCCGTACGCCGGGCAGCACCCGGAAGGTCCTACGGCGCGCCGGCCTCATCCGCAGGGTCGGCCGCCTCACGACGACTCCGTGCGGAATTCGAGCTTGCCGTCCGCCTCGTCGACCAGCAGCCGGGTGTCCGGATCGAGTTCGCCGCCGAGCAGCATCCGGGAGAGCTGGTTGTCGACCTCGCGCTGGATGGTGCGGCGCAGCGGCCGGGCGCCGTATTCGGGCTGGTAGCCCCGGTGCGCCAGCCAGTCGACGGCCGCGGGGGAGAAGTCGATGGTCAGGCCCTGGGCGTGCACCCGGCGCCGGGTCTCCTCCAGCAGCATGTCGGTGATCTGCCGCAGTTGGGCGTCGTCGAGCCGGCGGAAGATGACGATCTCGTCGATGCGGTTGAGGAACTCCGGCCGGAAGTGCTCCCGCAGCGGCCGCAGCACGCGCTCCCGGCGGGCGTCCTCGTCGGCCTCCTCGCTGCCGCCTCCGAAACCGACCGTCGTACCGCGCCCGGTGATGGCCTCGGAGCCGAGGTTGCTCGTCATGACGATGACGGTGTTGCTGAAGTCGACCGTGCGGCCCTGCGAGTCCGTCAGCCGTCCGTCGTCGAGGACCTGGAGCAGCATGTTGAACACGTCGGCGTGCGCCTTCTCGACCTCGTCCAGGAGCAGCAGCGAGTACGGGTTGCGGCGCACCGTCTCGGTCAGCTGGCCGGCCTCCTCGTGTCCCACGTATCCCGGAGGGGCGCCGATGAGACGGCTGACGGTGTGCCGCTCCTGGTACTCGCTCATGTCCAGCCGCACCATCTTGTCGTCGCTGCCGAACAGCGCCTCGGCCAGGGCGCGGGCCAGCTCCGTCTTGCCGACGCCGGTGGGGCCGAGGAAGAGGAAGCTGCCGATGGGCCGGTCCGGGCTGGAGAGCCCGGCGCGGGAGCGCAGCACCGCGTCGGCGACCGCCGACACCGCCTCGTCCTGGCCGATGACCCGCTTGCGCAGATGCTCCTCCAGGCCGAGCAGCCGGTCCTTCTCGTCCTGGGTGAGATTGCTGACCGGCACGCCCGTCTGCTCGGAGATGATGTCGGCGATGTCCTCGACGGTCACCTCCGCGATCCGGTGGGCGCCGCGGTCCTCCGGCTTGCGTTCGTCGCGGCCGATGGACTTCTCCAACTCGCTGAGCCGGTCACGCAGTTCCTTGGCCCGCTCGTAGTCCTCGGCCGCCACGGCCTGGTCCTTGTCGCGGCGCACCTGCTCGGCCTCGCGCTCCAGCGCGCGCACATCGGTGCCGCGCGTCGCGGTGCGCAGCCGGACCCGGGCGCCGGCCTGGTCCAGCAGATCGATGGCCTTGTCCGGCAGATAGCGCCCCGTCAGATAGCGGTCGGACAGCTCGACGGCGGCGACCAGCGCCTCGTCGGTGTAGCGGACCTGGTGGTGCGCCTCGTAGCGGTCGCGGAGGCCGCGCAGGATCTCGATGGCGTCCGCCGCCGTCGGCTCGGGGACGAGGACGGGCTGGAACCGGCGGGCGAGCGCCGCGTCCTTCTCGATGTGCCGCCGGTGCTCCTCCAGCGTGGTGGCGCCGATGACGTGCAGTTCCCCGCGCGAGAGCGGCGGTTTGAGCATGTTGCTCGCATCCATCGAGCCGCCTTCCCCGCCACCGCCGGCCCCGACGACGGTGTGCAGCTCGTCGATGAAGACGATCAACTCCTCGCTGTGTGCGCGGATCTCGTCGATGATCCCGGTGAGCCGCTCCTCGAAGTCGCCCCGGTAGCGGGTCCCGGCGACGACGGTACCGAAGTCGAGCTGGACGACCCGCCGGCCGAGCAGGCCGTCGGGTACCTCCCCCTCGACGATGCGCTGGGCCAGGCCCTCCACCACGGCCGTCTTGCCGACACCGGCCTCGCCGATCAGCACCGGGTTGTTCTTGCCGCGCCGGGCCAGGATCTCGATGCTCTGCCGGATCTGCTGATCGCGCCCGATGACCGGGTCGATACGGCCCTCGCGGGCCAGCGCCGTCAGATCCCGGCCGTACTTGTCGAGATTCGGGGTGCCGCTCTCCCGCGTCGGCTGCCCGCCCCGGGTCGGTGCCTCCGCGCCCGCGCCCTGGCCGGGGCCGTAGCCGCCGGGGGCCGCGGTGCCGGGGTCGAAGCGGGCGGCGTCGAGGATCCGGCCCGCCGCCGAGTCCCGGTTGGCGGCGAGCGCGACCAGCACATGCTCGGCGCCGATGTACGAGGCACCCCGGGAGCGGGCGATCTCGTGCGCGTCCAGCAGCGCCCGCTTCACGGCGGGGGTGACCGACAGCGAACTGCGCGGCGGGCCCTCCTCCACTCCGCGGTCGATCTCGGCGGCGAGCGCGTCCGGGTCGGCGCCCGCCCTGGCCACCATGGTGTGGGTCGGTTCGGTGACGAGTGCCGCCCGCAGCAGATGTTCGGTGTCCAGGTCGCTGCTGCCGTGCCGGGCCGCGTACGAAGCGGCGTCGGAGACGAGCTGCCGCGCGGGTTCGCTCATCAGGCGGAGGAAGTCGAAGTAGCGGGGATCGCCCCGCCGGCCGCCCCCGGAGGAGGCGCCCCCCAGGAAACGCGCGACGAATTCGTCGAACGGGTCCCGACCGAAGCCGCCGGGACCCATGTACCCACCGGTCATGGAGTATCCGTCCCGCTGACCCGACCGAGCCGGGCCACGCTGTGTCGGCTGCATGTGGCTTACTCGCCCTGGGTTCCCGGCACAGCGCCCTCGACACCCGCCGTCCCCCGGCCCACGGCAACCGTCCGCCGGGTCGCTCGCGTGACGTGTGCCAGCGGTCGCGGAGCGTATGGCGGGCCTGTGGCACGCGACGACAGCGGTGTCCGGCCGGTGGGGCCCGGGGCAGGAGTACGCCGGCGTCTCCCCGTCTTCCGCGAACGGCGGAGGCCGGGGCCCGTTCAGCGCATCAGGAGCTCGACGGCGGTCGTCATCCGCTCGCGATAGAACTCCCGTGACGGCGCTTGGTGCTTGAGGCCGATGGACGCGCTGATCATCGTCCGGGCGAGCGCGGGCGCCGTCTCCCGTCCCGCCCGCGCGGCGATCGCCTCGGTGAGCAGTTCCTCGAAACGGCGTGGCGCGGTCTCGGCCGTGTCGCCGAGCAGATCGGGGTTGGCTTCGATGACCTCCGTGACATCCCGTGTCAGCGGGCCGATGTAGCGGCCCGCCCACTGGTCGAACGCGGCGACGAGACGCTCCGGCAGGGGGCGTTCACCGTCGGCCAGCACGTCTTCGACCGCCGCGATGTCGCGCTCCAGCGCCTGGGTGACCGCGGCTCGGAACAGGGCCTCCTTCGAGGAGAAGAGAAAGTACAGCCCCGGCCGGGAGATGTGCGCCGCCTGCGCCACCGCCTCCATCGAGGTCTTCCGGTAGCCGAAGCGCGCGAACGTGGTCAGGGCGGCGTCCAGCACCGCGGTCCTTCGGTCCGTTTCGCGGGCCGGCGAGGACGTCCGGCCGGTGTCGGGGCCGCTCCGGAGGGCATCGGGGCTGGTCATGCGCCGAGCATACGAGGAGCATTCGAGCTATACAACTTTCGTTCACTGTGTATAGTCCGGCCATGGCCGAGCCCCAGCTGATCTCCACGCCCTTCACCGCCGCCAGCACCGCGGACGACGTGCTGCACGGCCACGATCTGACCGGCGTCCGCGCCGTCGTGACGGGAGCCTCCTCCGGTATCGGCGCCGAGACCGCCCGGGCGCTGACCGCCGCCGGGGCCGAGGTCACCCTCGCCGTCCGGAACACCGTCGCGGGCGGCACCGTGGCCGAGGCCCTCGCACGGTCCACCGGAAGGCCCCGGCCCCGGGTCGCCGCGCTCGACCTCGCCGACAGGGCGGCCGTCGCACGGTTCGTCGGTGCGTGGCGTGGCCCGCTGCACCTTCTGATCAACAACGCGGGCGTCGTCACCGGCGGCCTCGAACGGACCCGCGAAGGCTGGGAGTTGCAGTTCGCCACCAACCATCTCGGCCATTTCGCCCTCGCGACCGGCCTGCACGCCGCCCTGGCCCGGGGCGCTTCCGACCGCGCCGGAGCCCGGATCGTCTCGGTGAGTTCGACCGCGCACATGCGGTCCGGCGTCGACTTCGACGACCTGCACTTCCGGCACCGCGACTACGACCCGCAGATCGCCTACGCCCGCTCGAAGACGGCGAACTCCCTGTTCGCCGTCGAGGCCACCCGGCGGTGGGCACCCGACGGGATCGTCGCCAACGCCGTCAACCCGGGAGGCGTCGCCACCGGCCTCCAGCGCAACTTCACCCCCGCGCAGAGGCAGTCCCTCGATGCGGCCGAGGCCGCCGGTGTCTTCACCTACAAGACGGTCCAGCAGGGCGCCGCGACCAGTATCGTCGCGGCCGTCCATCCGGCCTTCGCGCACTCCGGCGGGCACTACCTCGACGACGCACAGGAGGCTTACACCGTGCCGGACGACGCCGACCTCGCGCAGCATCCCCACGGCGTCAAGCGCTGGGCGCTCGATCCCGCCCTCGCCCAGCGCCTCTGGACGGTCTCGACCGAACTGCTGCGCACCCCGACCACGTGACGCCTCGGCACACCTGCACGCCGCACCGCACCCGACGCGGGCCCGCCGCCGAACGACGTCTCTCCCGCCGGGCGCTGGACGGCCCCGGCCCGCCGGGGAGCCCCGGCGTGCCACGGAAGTACCGGCACCTCCGGCTCATGGAGGAGCACCTCCGGCTCACGGCGGCCGTGCCCTACGCCGGCGCCCGCCCCTGTCCCGCCGCTCGGAGGTGAACCGTGCCGGAGACCACCGCGAACACCCCGAGAGAGCGGACCACGGTGCTGACCACGCCTCGGCTGCGCGTCACCACCTGGCTGCCGGGCGATCTCGGCGCGCTGCGTGTGCTCCACACCGACCCCCGGGTGATGGCCCATATGGCGTCCGGCGTGGAGACGCCCGAGCGGACCCGTGCCCGCCTCGACACGTTCCTGCGCGAGCAGCAGACACCGGGCTGGACGAAGTGGCGGGTCGAGGACGCGCACGGCGCGCTCGTCGGGCGGGCCGGGTTCCGCCGCCCGCACCGGACCGCACACCGCGAACTCGGCTTCCTCCTCGCGCCCGCCCTGTGGGGCGCCGGGCACGCCACCGAACTCGCCCGCGCCCTCGTCGACTGGCACGAGGCCCACCCCGAGCCGGGCATCGAACCCGCCCTGCGCGCCTATGTCTTCAGAGACAACCTGGCCAGCCGGAAGGTCCTCGAACGCACGGGCTTCCGGCTCCTCGGGCCGGACGGGGACGACACGCGGCAACTCGTCTACGAGAGACGGCAGTAGAACGGCCAACGGGCGCGCACCGGCCGCACGGTACCGTCACGCCGCGGATCCCGCCGGAGCCGCACTCGGGCGACACCGCACCGGCGCGTCATCGGTGCCCGTTCGTGGCCCGGTTCTGCGGAGCCAGGGTGCGAAGGACGCAGAACTCGTTGCCCTCCGGGTCGGCCATGACCACCCAGTTCCGGTCTGCGCCTCGGCCCACATCCGCCTTGGTGGCGCCGAGGCCGAGCAGTCTGCTCACCTCGTCCTCGGTGCTGCCGTCGATCGGGCTGACGTCGAGGTGAAGCCGGTTCTTCACGGTCTTGCCCTCGGGCACCTGGAGGAACAGCAGGGTGGGCGGCATCTGGCGGGCCCGGACATCCTCGACGGTCGGCACCCAGGAGCCGATCTCCACCTTGCCCTCGCTCCGGTCGATCACCTTGAAGTCCAGGACCACGCACCAGAAGGCCGCGAGTCTCTCCGGATCGTGGCAGTCAACGGTCAATTCGGTGAACCTACTTGTCATGCCTCTCCCGGACAGCGCGGCTGATAGATTCCTGCGGTGAGCGAGCAACTACCCGGCGGCGGCGTCGAGTTGTCACCCGACGAGATCGAAGCCCTCCCCGCCAGATGGTCATCGTGCTGGACCCCGAGTGAGGTCGCGCAGCGGCTGGCCGGGAGCACCACGCCCTGGTACGTGGCCGCGGGCTGGGCGCTGGACCTGTTCCACGGCACGCAGACACGCGCTCACGGCGACATCGAGATCGCGATTCCGGCCGCGGGCTTTCCCGAGGTCCGCCGCCGCTTCCCCGGGTATGTCTTCGACGCTGTAGGCAGCGGCCGGATCTGGAACGACGCCACACCGGAGGTCCTGGCCGCCGTGCACCAGACATGGCTCCGGGATCCGGCCACCGGAAACTACCTGCTCGACGTGTTCCGCGAACCGCACGACGGCGACACATGGATCTGCCGAAGCGATCCAGGGATCCGGCTCCCCTACAGCGGTATCGTCCGTCACACCCGGGACGGCATCCCCTACTTGGCGCCCGAACTGGTCCTGCTGTTCAAAGCCGAGCATGTCCGTCCAAAGGATCAAGCGGACTTCGAAGCGACCGTCCCGCACATGACCTCGGCTCAGCGCGAGACCCTGGCCGAGCTCCTCGCTCGCGTACATCCGGGACACCCCTGGATCGCGGAACTGTAGCCGCTCGCCCTCTCGGGTCAGCCGTCGGCGGCGAGGTACTCGGTAGCGGGCAGGGCGTCACAGTGCGGTCGGCCGTGTCGCGCCGGGGCCTCAACAGGGAGGCGCAGCGGGGCTGTTCGGGGCGGCGTGGTCGGGCGTGTGCGGTGCGGTCCGCCGCGGGGCGTTCACAGGTCCAGGACGAGCCGGTCCGAGGCGGCGCGGGAGACGCAGGGGTAGATGCGGTCCTCGGGGGCGCCGATGTCGTCGCGGTGATCCGGCTCGCCGTCCAGGACGGTCAGTTCGCAGCTCCCGCAGACGCCTTCGCGGCAGCCGGACGGTACCCGGAGCCCCGCGTGGTTCAGGGCGTTCAGCAGCGACTCGTCCGCCCCTACCGGGACGGTCCGCTCCGAGCGGGCGCACACCGCCTCGAAGGGCGTGCTGGCGGGGAACGACCGGGCCACCGGTCGGAACCGCTCCACGTGCAGCCGGTCGGCGGGGAACGCGGCCTCTGCCGCGTCGAGCATCGGTGCGGGGCCGCAGCAGTAGACCAGGGCGGCCGGGTCCAGGGTGGAGGCCAGGGCGGCGAGGTCCGGGCGGCCGTCGCTGCGGGTGGCGACGAGGCGCACCCGGTCGGCGAAGCGGGAGCGCAGTTCGTCGACGAACGGCATGCTCGCGAGGGACTGCCCGACGTACACCAGGGATGCCGGCACGCCCGCGTCGGTCGCCGCCCGGAGCATCGGCAGGAGGGGAGTGATGCCGATGCCGCCCGCGACGAAGAGGTAGCCGGGGGCCGGAAGCAGCGGGAAGTGGTTGCGCGGCAGGGACACGTCGAGCGTGCGGCCCTGGCGCAGGAAGCGGTGGATGTACTCCGATCCGCCGCGGCTGAGGGGGTCGTACCGGACGGCGACGCGGTAGCGCTCCCGGTCGGCCGGGTCCCCGCACAACGAGTACTGGCGGGTCAGCCAGTTGGGAAGGTTCAGGTCGATGTGCGCTCCCGGTTCCCAGGGCGCCAGCGCGCCGGCGGAACCGCGCAGGACGACGGAGACGACGCCGTCGGCGACCGGCTCGATACGGTCGATGGTGGTCTGCTGCATGGGGTTCACCTTGTGCGTGGTCAGTAGAGTTTCCGGTACCCGTCTTCGAGCGCGTTGTCGAGCGTCTCGGGAGGGATGTCGAGGCCGAGCTGGGCGGTGAACATCTCGCCCGCCGTGGGCATCTCGTCCGCCAGGGCCTGGCTCGCCGGATCCCACAGCCGGGAGCGGATCACGGCGCGGCCGCAGTGCCCGTACGCCTGCTCCACCTCCACGACGATCGCCAGCTCCGGCGTCCTGCCCTCGGTCTGCATCCGGGCGAGCACGTCGGGTTCGTCGGTGGGGTAGCCGCGGCCGTTGACGCGCAGCACCTCCCGCATGCCCGGTATGAGGAACAGCAGCCCGATCCCGTCGTTCTCGGCGAGGTTGCGGAAGGAGTCGGCGATGCGGTTCCCCGGCCGGTCGGGGATCGCCAGCGTGTGCGCGTCGAGGACCTTCACGAACCCGGGGTAGTCGCCGCGCGGTGTGCAGTCCGCGCGCCCCGCGGCATCCGAGGTGGCCATGGTCAGGAACGGGGAGTGCGCGATGAAGCGGCGGAACTGGTCGTCGATATGGTCGATGATCTTGTCGGTGGCCGTGCCCTCGGGCTCACCGAGCCGGGCACGGACCTCGTCGAGCGACAGGGGGCGCGGGCGCGTTCGGGCATGCGTCATGAGGACTCCTTCCGGGATGCGAAGGGGACGGCGGGCCCGGGCTCGGCGCGCCCGCGTCTTCCCGCCTGCCACGCCGACGGCGGCGGCTGTGCGCTCCGCCGGAGCGCGAGAGCCCATTCTGAACGGGAATCCGATCTCTTGGCTACTCGCATTCGGGCCCCTGCCCACGGGGTCGCGCGGCGTCCCGCCGACCGTCGTCCGGGCCGCGTGGACGGGCCGCCCCGGGCCCGCCGGCGGCGGCCCGGCACCGTGGCCCCGCCCCTGCTGCTCACGTTTTCGGGCGCTGCTCGTGTTTCCCGTCGCCGGGGGAGCGGTCGCCGGGCGCCGGTTCCGAGGCGGTACCAGCAGACGTGGAACTCGGTGGACAGGGCGGCGAGCGCCGCCGGTTCGGCCCCGAGGCCGGGCGCCGCCGTCCCGAAGGGCTGCCCGTCCATCAGCGGCGCCGCGTCGTAGAGGGGGTGTCGCCGAGGTCAGTGCTGTGGGCGGCGTAGCCCTGCGATGAGGAGTTCGACCATGCGGCGTGCGTCGTAGCGGGGGTCGCTGTCCGCGCCGACGCAGAGATTACCCACGCCGCGCATGAGCTGGTACGCGTCGATGTCGGAGCGGATCTCGCCGGCGGCGGTCGCGGCTTCGAGCAGTTCGGTGCAGACGGGTACGAGGCGGTCGAGGAAGTAGGCGTGCAGCGCCTCGAACCCGGTCCTGTCGGCCTGGAGCACGGCGGCGAGTCCGTGTTTGGTGACCAGGAAATCGACGAAGAGGTCGATCCACTGCCCCAGTGCGGAGTGCGGGGAGGGGCTGGTCGCCAGCAGGGCCGGACCTGCGTCGGCGCAGGCGTCGACCTGGTGCCGGTAGACGCCGATGATGAGGTCCGCTCGCGTCGGGAAGTGGCGGTAGATCGTGCCCAGCCCGACGCCGGCCTCGGCCGCGATGTCGCGTACCGGCGCGTCCACGCCTGACGCGACGAAGACCGCGGCGGCCGCATCGAGCAGGGCCTTCTGGTTGCGCCGGGCGTCCTTCCGCCTGGACGGGGCTGCCTGTCCTGCCTGTCCTGCGCCCGCGTCGCTGTCGTCCACCGCACTGCTCCTTCCGCTCGCCGCTTGCAAAAACGGAACCGTGTTCCGTACTGTTCGGAACGAGGTTCCGTTTTGCTCATGATGTCAGAGCAGGGGCTCGGCAACCAAGCCGTGCAACGCACCACGCCGCACCCGCAACGAGGAGACACGATCATGCAGTACCGCACCTTGGGCCGCACCGGTGTGCAGGTCAGCACCCTCGCGCTCGGCGCGATGAACTTCGGGAAGATCGGGCGCACCACCCAGGACGAGGCCACCGCCATCGTCGACGCCGCCCTGGAGGGCGGGATCAACCTGATCGACACCGCCGACATGTACAGCGGCGGTGAATCGGAGGAGATGGTCGGCAGGGCCATCGCGGGCCGCCGCGACGACATCGTGCTGGCCACGAAGGCGACCATGCCGATGGGCGACGAGCGCAATCACCGGGGCAGCTCGCGCCGCTGGCTGGTCACCGCGCTGGAGGACAGCCTGCGTCGGCTCGGCGTCGACCACGTCGACCTCTACCAGATGCACCGATGGGATCCGCACACCAGCGACGAGGAGACCCTGTCGGCGCTGACCGACCTGCAGCGCGCGGGAAAGATCCGCTACCTCGGATCCTCGACCTTTCCGGCCCACCGCATCGTGGAGGCCCAGTGGGCCGCCCGCGAGCACCACCTGAGCCGTTACGTCACCGAACAGCCCAGCTACTCGATCCTCCAGCGCGGCATCGAGGCCCACGTCCTGCCCGTGACCGAGCAGTACGGGCTCGGTGTGCTGGCATGGAGCCCGCTGGCCTCGGGCTGGCTGTCGGGCGCGATCCGCGAGGGCAGGGAGATCACCACGAACCGCTCGACGTTCATGCCGCAGCGCTTCGACACCACCATCCCCTCCAACCGGGCCAGGCTCGACGCCGTCGAGCAACTGGCCGAAGTCGCCGACGAGGCCGGCCTGACGATGATCCAGCTCGCACTCGGCTTCGTGACCGCGCACCCCGGCGTGACCAGCGCACTCATCGGCCCCCGCACGCTGGACCACCTGCACTCGCAGCTCGCCGCCGCAGACACCACGCTCCCCGCGGACGTGCTCGACGCGATCGACGGCATCGTCGCCCCCGGTACCGACCTCGCCGCCCACGAGAAGAACGACACCCCGCCCGCACTGCTCGACCCGTCCCTGCGGCGTCGCTGACTGTCCCCCACGGCAGCCTTCCGGCCGCCGAGGTGAGGCGCACGCACTCACTGCGGCAGAGCCGAAGGGTGGGATGGGCGCGGCGACCGAACGAGCGACCGGGCTCGGGGTCGAGGCCGCGCTGCGTGTGCCGCGCGCCCGGGTCGTCCTCGTCCGCCCCACCCGCGTGACAGAGGGAGATCGGGCGCGCTCTCCCCGGCAGGGCGCGGGCCCGGGCGGCCGGGCGGGGGCCGCGCCGGTGCCCGGCCGTGCGGAGGAGCGGGGCCGGAGCGTCTCCACCCCTGGTTAGAGGTGGTCATCGGCCCGGGGCCCGATGCCCGGGCGCGGCGGGCGGCCATAGCCTGAAGCCATCGTGAAGACCCTGAAGACCGTGATGACGGTCAAGACGAGCAACAACCGACTGCTGCCGGTCCTGCTGCTGGGCGCGCAGGCCGCGGTGTGGCCGGGCGCGGCGCTGCTGCGCGGTGCCGCCCCGGCCGCCGCCGAGCTGCTCGCGGCCGCCGTCGTGGCCGGAGTCGTCGCTGCCGCCCTCGGGCTGCGCCGCGCGCACCCGGTGCCCGCACTGCTGCTGGTGACCGCGGCCTGCGCGCTGGGCGCCGACCCGCTGCCGACGGGCGCGCTGGCCGTCCTGGGCACGGCGGGCGTCGCGCTGGCCCTGGGCACCGTGGCCGTCGAGCACGACACCACCACCGCGCTGCTGTGCACCGGCACGCTCGCGGTGTGGCAGGCCGCACACGGCATCACCCTGCACGGCCTCGGCGACCACCAGGGGCTCGGCTCGGCGCTCACGGCGCTGCTGTACGCCGCCGCGACCGGGGCCGGGATGCGGCTGCGGGCGGTGCGGGCCACGCGGCGGGCCGCCGAACTGCGGCTGCGCCGCGCCGAGTCGGAGCGCCACCGGCTGCCCGCTGCCGAACGCCGCCGTATGGAGCGGGAGCTGCACGACGTCAGCGCGCACCATCTGACGGGGGTCGTCGTGACCGTGGAGGCCGCCCGCGGGCTGCGTGAGCGCCGCCCCGAGATGGCCGGACAGGCCCTGGAGTTCGCGGCGGAGACCGGCCGCCAGGTGACCAGGGCGCTGGGCGCGGTGCGGGCGCCCGCACCGTCCGCCGACGACGTGCCCGCGCCGGAGGAACGGCTGCGGGAACTGGTGGCCGGATTCCGGTCCCTGGGCCAGCCCGTCACCTGTGATCTGGAGGCGCTGCCCGAGGGCGCCGTCGGCGACGCGGCGTACGGCATCGTCCGCGAGGCGCTGACCAACGTGGTGCGCTACGCCTCCGGCGCCGCGACCACCGTCCGCTGCACCTACGACGACGACCGTACGGAGATCGTCGTCAGCAACGCACCGCCGGACGCCTCGGCGGGGCCCACGGCGCGCGGCGCCGGTCTCGGCGGCGGGCGCGGCCAGAACCTGCTGCGCGGCCGGGCCCGCGAGGCGGGCGGCACCCTCACCACCGGTCCGACCCCCGAAGGGGGCTGGGAGGTGCGCGCGGTGCTGCCCGGCCGGAGCGCGGAAGCGCCCTCGGACGGGGTGCCGCGCCGGTACCGGGTGGCACAGTTCGCCGCTGCCGCCGGGCTGCTCGTCCAGCCGCTGGTGCCGTCGCTCGTCCTGCACGACACCGCCCGGCAGCCCGGGCACGGCGTCCCGGCCGGACTGCTGTTCGCACTGCTGGCCGCGGCGCAGGTGACGGCACTGCTGTGGCTGCGCCGTCAGCTGCACGGCACGGATCGGTCCGCCTCCGGAGCGCTGGGTGCGCTGCTCGTCCTGGCCGGGCTGTGGCCCGCCGCCGTCGCCGCCGGCGACTACGCGGGCGTCGCGGCGCTGCCGCCCGCGCTCGGCATGCTCGCCACCTGCGTGGCGCTGGCCGTCCTCGCCGCGCGGGACGCTGCCGGGGACGGCGGCCCGGTGAGCGCCCTCGCGGCGCTGCCGCGTCCGGCCGTGCCCGCGGTGGCCGCCGCCGTGCACGCGGTCGCGGGCACCGGCGCCGTCCTCGCCTGCGGGGTCACCGCGCCGCTCCCGGCGGTCGCCGGGGTGGCGACGGCCGCGGCCGCGGCGGCCGCCGCGTCGGCCTGGGGCCTCGGCACCTGGTACGGCGGACGCGGCCGGGCCGCCGAGGCCGCGCGGGACGAACAGGTCGCGGCCTGGACGCAGGAGGCCGTACGCGACGCGTGGGCCGAGCGCCGCCGGATCACCGCCGGGCTGGAGACGACCGTGCTGGCCCGCGCCGCCGACATGATCGCCGAGGCGGAGGCGGGGCGCCTGGAGGAGACCGCCGCCCGCGCCCGCGACGCCCTCGCCGCGATGCGCTCCCTGCTGGACACCGTCCGGGACGGGGAACAGCACGCCGCGCTGCGTCCGCAGCCCACGTTGGAGGCGCTGGATCTGCTGGTCCAGCAGTACCGGGCCACGGGACGCGAGGTCGAGGTGCGGTTCGGCGCCCGGCTGCCCGAGCGGCTGCCCGCCGAGGTGGACCTCGCCGCCTACCGGGCCGCCGAGATCATCCTGGAGGCGGCCGGCGACGCACCCGCCCGGCTCATGTTCGACCTCGCGGACGGGGAGCTGACCCTCGACGCCTCCGGTGTGCCGCGCGCCACGCGTCCGGCGTCCCGGGAACGGCTGGCCGTGCGGGCCGCCGCACTCGGCGGCACGGTGACCACCCGGCCTCCGGACGCGGTCCGGCTGCGCCTGCCGCGGGGCGCGGAGCACACGGCGGGCGCACCGGCCGCCGTGTGCGCGGGCACGGCACCGGCGGCGGTGGACGTGACCGGGAGCGCGGGCGCGGGCGGCGGGGCGAGGACACAGGGCGCGCCGGAGACCGTGCCGGGCGCAGCGGAGACACCACAGGCACCGGCGGCGCGGCACGGCGCGCGCACGGGCGACGAGGAGGACCCCCGATGACCCTCAGAGTGCTGGTCGTCGACGACCAGAGCGTGGTGCGGGCGGGTTTCGCCGCCATCATCGACGCCGAACCGGACATGGAGGTCGTCGGGGAGGCGGGCGACGGCGTCACCGCCGTACGCCTCGCCGGTGAACTCGCCCCCGACGTCGTCGTCATGGACGTCCGGATGCCCGAACTCGACGGCATCGCCGCCACCCGGATCCTCACCGGCCGCGAGGACGCGCCCCGCGTGCTGGTGCTGACCACCTTCGACCTCGACACTTATGTCTTCGGGGCGCTGCGCGCCGGTGCCTCCGGCTTCCTGCTCAAGGACGTCAGGGCGGACGAACTCCCCGCCGGCATCCGCACGGTGGCCTCCGGCGACGGCATCCTCGCGCCGTCCGCGACCCGGCGGCTCATCGGCCACTACGCCGGGGGACCGGCCGGCGAGCCGCAGCCCGAGACGGACGCCGGGATGCTCGGCGCGCTGACCGCCCAGGAACGCCGGGTCCTCACCCTGGTCGCCTCGGGGCTGAACAACACGGAGATCGCCGAGAAGCTGGACATCGCGGTCGGGACGGTCAAGTCCCATGTGAACGCGCTGCTGCGCAAGCTCGGTCTGCGCGACCGCGTGCAGGCCACGATCCTCGCCTACGACCTGGGCCTGGCCAGGGCGAACCCTCCCGGACCGGACGCGCCACCGCAGCCACACGGCCGACGGGACGGCGCACACGGCCCATGGGAGGAAGCACGCGACCGCTCGGGCGGCTGAGACCACCGCACACCACCACGCACCACGTACTCCTCACGCACTCCTCACGTACGTCCCCGCCCGTCCGGCGCGCCCAGGCAGGACCGCGCCCGTCCAGGCCCGTCAACGCCCGTCAACGCCCGTCAACGCCCGTCCGCGCACGCCACGAACAAGGAGATCCCTCCGCATGACCGCCGAGCGCCGCTCCCTCCCGCACACCCTGCGCCGCGCCCTCACGAGCGTGCCCGCGCTCGTCTACCTGGCGGTCTGCGTGGGCCTGACGGTGTGGGCCGCCGTGGTCACCGCGGGCGACAGCAGCGGCGAGTCCATGGCCGGGGTGATCCCGATGCTGGCCACCCTCCCGCTCAGCCTGGCCGTGCTGGCGCTGCCGCTGCCGGAGGGGCCGTGGGCGTTCCTGCCGCCGCTGCTCGTCTGCGCGCTCGTCAACGCCGTGTTCATCGGCTGGTGCGTCCGCACCCTCACGGAGCGGTCCGTCTCCCGTTCCGGCAACCGGGCCTGAGCCGGGGCCCGTCGGCCGGGCGGGAGCCGTCAGCTGCCGGCCCGCCGGTACACGGAGTCGAGCGTCTGCTCCTTGGCCGGTCCCCGCACGGTCCAGCGCAGCCGCCACTCGTCGGGCGAGACGACGGTGAAGCGGCCCTCGTAGTAGTCGGCTCCGCAGTGGTGCGGGGCCGTCCACCGGCCGTCGCGCAGATCGAGGTCGTGGAAGGGGCGGCCGTCGGCGAAGAACACCCGCGCCGTGCCGTCCGGCTCAGGGACCAGCCGCAGCGTCCGCCCGGCCGCGCGGTGCGTACCGCCCCACTCCAGGACGCCTTCCTCGACGTGCAGCCACGCACCGCCCTCCCCGGCTCCGTGGTCCTCCTCGCACGCACCGCCCGCGTCGTCCCCGCCGTCCTCCCGGAACTCGGCTCGTCCGGTGAACCGGCCGCTGCCGCCGGACATCCGGTCGGACAGCTCGCGGCGTACGGTCCACTCGCCGGCCAGGTAGGCGAGGGCGTCGGCTACGGGGTGCGGTTCGGGTTCCATGGCAGCAGTTTCGCAAGGTCCGCTCTCCGCGGGCCGGACGGGGCCCCGCCCCGGGGCACCGGCGCTGAACGCGGAACACGTGCTCGCGCGCGGTCGCGGGGCCGAGCGGGAGGAGGTGCCGGGGGGAGTCGCCGGGGGAGGTGCGCGCGACCCGGACGCGTCGGAGCCGGATGAGGACGAGACCGGCGCGGAATGAATCCGGCGCGCTGTTGCCTGCGGCCCGGGACAGACCCGCTCGGTCGGTCACAGGAGGGCGCCGCCGGAGACCTCGATGCGCTGGGCGGTCATCCAGCGCAGGCCGTCGGACGCCAGTGTGGCGATGGCGTCGCCGATCTCCTCGGGTTCGCCGACGCGGCCAAGCGCGGTCTGCCCGGCCAGACCCTGGCGCATACCGGCGTCATCCCGCATGGCACCGCCGTTGAAGTCGGTGGCGGTCGGCCCCGGGGCAATGGAGTTGACCCGGATACCTCGGGGGCCGAGTTCTGCGGCCAGAGTGCGGCTCAGGGCCTCGACGGCGGCCTTCGAGGCGGAGTAGACCGAGGTCGCGGGGCTGGTGTGGCGAGTCAACGACGACGAGACGTTGATGACGCGGGCGCCTTTCGCCAGCATCGGCACAAGCGACTGGATGAAGAAGAACGTGCCCCGCACATTCGTGCCGAACACCGTGTCGAAGTCGTCGGTCGTGACAGCTTCCAGTGGCCCGAAGACACCCACCCCCGCGTTGTTGACCACGATATCGAGCCGCGAAGCCCCCCAGCGCTCAAGCAGCCCGCTCAGCTCGGAAGTGAAAGCTCCGAAAGAGGAGACGTCGCTGATGTCGAGACGCACGGCAGCGGCGGTCCCACCCGCAGCGTGCACGTGCTGCTGTGTCTCCTCGGCCCCGGCCACATCACCGCGATGAGTGACCACGACGCGCACCCCGCGCGCCGCCAGCGCAAGAGCCGTACTCCGGCCCAGACCACGGTTCGCACCGGTCACCAAAGCGATCCGGTCGGCTGTCATCCGCTACCCCCCATCACACGGCACCGGAGAGACATCGGGCACCGTCATCAGATGCGAGTCACTTGACTCGCCTTTCCGTTGCAGCGTAGGCAGCCCCAAAGAGGCGAGTCAAGTGACTCGCCTCGGGTCTGGGGCATACTGCACGCATGGCAGCAGAGCTCTCCGCACACCACCGCCGTCTCGCCCAGCAAAAGCGTGAGGCGATCATCTCCGCGGCCACGGACCTCTTCCTGAACCACGGTTACGACGGCACGTCCCTCGCGCGCATTGCCGAAGGGGCGACCGTCTCGAAGTCCACCTTGTTCAAGCAGTTCCCCACCAAGGCAGCCCTCTTCGAGGCCATCGTCACGGAGTCATGGCAGCGTGACGCCACCGGCGCCGTCGCGCGGCCTCCGGCCGGAGATCTGCGTTCCGGCCTGACCTCCATCGGTCACCGCTACGCCGACCTGATCGGCCGGCCCGGTATGACAGCCCTGTTCCGCATCGTCATCGCCGAGCTGCCTCGCTTCCCCGAACTGGGACGGATGCAGTTCCAGCTCGGCAAGCTGCCCTACTTCACCTCTGTCCAGCGCTACCTGGAGTCGGAGCACGAGGCCGGTAACGCCGACGTTCCGGACGCAGAGAGCGCCGCCAACCAGTTCCTCGGGATGATCGCCAACTACGTCCTGTGGCCCCGCATGCTGCTGACCGACTGGAACCCCACAGCCTCCGACATTCGTTACGCCGTCGAGCAAGCGGTAGAGACCACGCTCGCCCGCTATGCCTCCAAGCGACCAGCCTGATCCGAAGCCGGAATGCGTACGTCGTCTCCCGCGCGCTGGAGCTGCCGGTCACCCTCGACATGCCGGGCAAGGTCGCGGACTGCCTCCGCACCACCGAGCTGGAGCCCGCCGAGCGCGCCGCGCTCGACCAGGAGTTGACTGTACGGCGCGGCCAGGGCTACACCCTGCGCGTCAGCGCCCTCCCCGCCGTGCACCGAGGGCTCCTCGCCCGCTCCCAGCCGCTCGACGGCGGCCAGGGACTCCTCGCGGTCCCGGCCCGGCGCAAGGCCCGCCGCGAGTACGAGAACCGGGTCAGTACCCTCACGCCCTAGTCATGATCAATCTCAGCGCCAACCGCTGTACCGATGTTCCCCGAGGCCGAAGTCCATGGGGTGCTCCGAAGCGGTGGGGGCGGGCCGCCGCGCGGCGGCGGGGGCGTCGGTCGTCGGTGGTGCCGGCCGGTCCGGTGCGCCGGGCCGCCCCGCACCACCCGGTGCGGACGTGCCCTCGGGTCAGAAGGGGTTGGCCGGCAGGTACTTGCCGTCGAGGGTGATGACGGCGCGCTCGCCGCCCTCGGGGTCCGGGACCTTCTGCACGTCCAGCTTGAAGTTGACCGCGGAGATGATGCCGTCGCCGAACTGCTCGTGGACCAGGGCCTTGAGGGTGGTGCCGTAGACCTGGAGCATCTCGTAGAAGCGGTAGATGGTCGGGTCGGTGGGGACGCCGCCGGGGATCGAGCCGCGGGTGGGGATCGTCCGGAGCAGCATCACCGCGTCCTCGTCCAGGCCCAGCAGTTCGGCCACGGCCCGGGCGGACTGCTCGGGCAGGGCGTGTTGGCCGAGGACGGCCGCGGTGGTGAAGGCGACGGACAGGCCGGCGGCGTCCGCGATCTGCTGCCAGGTGAGGTCCTTGCGGGTCTTGGCCTCGACGGCCCGGGTGGCCAGGTTCTGGCGGGCGGTGGGGTCGAACTGGGCGTGTGGCATGAGGGGGTTCCTTTCCGGGGCGGGGTTCCGTTGTCGAGGGTGCCGTTCCGCGCGGCACGGCTGAAGCGGCGGGTTCCGGGGTGTCGCGGTTCCGCGCCGCGAGCGGGTCCGTACGGGTGTCCGGGGCCGGGCGCGTCGGTCGGGACGCGAGGGCGGCGCCCGTGCCGGCGGTGCCGAGGGCGTCGACGCGCCCGGTGGCGATGACGAGGATCCAGCCGTGCGGCGTCACCTGCTTCTCCGCCAGCCCCCGCGCGACCGAGGACTGCGAGGTCGGGTTCGTGAGCTGCGCGTACACGTTCCGGCGGATCAGGGCCTCCGGTTTCCGGCGGCCTGCGGGGATGCCGGCGGTGCGGGCCACGGCGGCGTCCGCGTGCCCCAGCCAGTCGGCGACCGCCGGGGCGCCCGACAGATCATGGCCTTCGGCCAGGGCGCTCATCGTGCCGCAGGCGGAGTGCCCACGCTCTCCCGGCAGGTCGAACAGCGGGAATGCGCCCTCGGTGTGCGACTGCTGGACCGCGCCGACAGCCCTGCTGCACCGCGAGGGGGCCTACCGCAGCACCGCCGCCCGCGCCTTCACCGAACTGGCCCGGAACCTCGTCCGCGACCGCGGCTGCACCCCGCCGCCGTGAACCGTCCGGGCCCGCGCCCGGGGCGCGGTTCACGGCGTCACGGCGTCACGGCGTCACGGCCGTCCGCCGTCGTGCCGTCCGCCGTCGTGCCGGGTGCCGTGTGCCGGGGGCCTGGCGCAGGCGGCGGCGAGGGCCAGCGCCGCCACCACGAGGACGGCGGCGCCGACGAGCACCGTGGGCGCCGGTACCCCCGCGAGCAGCGCCCCGGACGCCGCCACGGAGAGCGCCAGCAGCCCGCCGGTCAGCCCGGTCATGAGCGCCCGGGCCGTCCGCCTCGGCGGTGGCGTGCCCAACTGGCTGCGCAGCGCGGCCCATTGCGCGGAGGCCTCCCGCTGCTCCCGGCTGCGCCGGTGCCGGGCGCCGAGTGCCAGCGCCACGGTGAGGACCGTCCCCGTCGCCGCCACCGCGGCCACCGCGGGCCACGGCGATGCCAGCAGCGCCAGCGGGACGAGCAGCGCGACCGTGCCCCAGCCGGTCAGACAGGCCAGGGCGGCGGGCCGGCGGGAGCGGGGGCGGTCGGCCCCGGCGCGGACGTCGGCCAGCGCCGGGAGGTACCACACGCAGCCGGAGACGCTCACGGCGGCGATCCCCAGAGCGAGTACGGGCTGGGACACGGCGAGTTGCTCCTGTCTGTCGGCCGGTTCCGGGGGTCTCCGGCGTTTCCGGTGCTTCCGGTGTTCCGGGGCTTCCGGCTGTTCGTTCCGGTGCGTCCGGGCTCGGCTCCTTCCGGCTGCCGGTGCCGGCGCTCCGGGGGCTTCCGGTTCCTGCGGTGTACGGGCCGCCGGGTGTGCCGGGGGCCGCGGGGTGCGCGGGGCGCTCGGGTGTGCGGGGCCCCGCGGGTGTGGGCCCCGGGATGGCGGGGCCGTCGTTCACCGGGTCCGTTCGGAGTGCGCGGCCCCGGCGGGCTCCAGCGAGGCGGTCCGCTGCGGGGCCGTCTCCAGCGCGGCGATCTCCGGGTGGTGGAGGTCGAAGGCGGGCGACTCGGAGCGGATGCGCGGCAGCCGCAGGAAGTTGTGCCGGGGCGGCGGGCAGGACGTGGCCCACTCCAGGGAGCGGCCGTACCCCCACGGGTCGTCGCAGTCGACGGGCGTGCCGTACCGCGCGGTCTTCCAGACGTTGTAGAAGAACGGCAGGATCGAGATGCCCAGCAGGAACGAGCCGATGGTGGAGAGGGTGTTGAGCGCGGTGAAGCCGTCGGCGGCGAGGTAGTCCGCGTACCGGCGGGGCATGCCCTCGGCGCCCAGCCAGTGCTGGACGAGGAACGTGAGATGGAAGCCGGCGGTGAGCGTCCAGAACGTGATCTTGCCGAGGCGTTCGTCGAGCATCTTGCCGGTGAACTTCGGCCACCAGAAGTGGAATCCGGCGAACATGGCGTACACGACGGTGCCGAACACGGTGTAGTGGAAGTGCGCGACGACGAAGTACGAGTCGGACAGATGGAAGTCCATCGGCGGCGAGGCGAGGATGACGCCGGTCAGCCCGCCGAAGACGAACGTCACGAGGAAGCCGATGGTCCACAGCATCGGTGTCTCGAAGGACAGCGAGCCCTTCCACATGGTGCCGATCCAGTTGAAGAACTTCACACCCGTCGGCACCGCGATCAGGAACGTCATGAAGGAGAAGAAGGGCAGCAGCACCCCGCCGGTGGTGTACATGTGGTGGGCCCACACGGTCACCGACAGCCCGGCGATCGCGATGGTGGCGCCGATCAGCCCGACGTAGCCGAACATCGGCTTCCGGGAGAAGACCGGCACGATCTCGCTGACGATGCCGAAGAACGGCAGCGCGAGGATGTAGACCTCGGGGTGGCCGAAGAACCAGAACAGGTGCTGCCACAGCAGCGCGCCGCCGTTGGCCGCGTCGAAGATGTGCGAGCCGAACTTGCGGTCGCATTCGAGGGCGAAGAGCGCGGCGGCCAGCACCGGGAAGACCATCAGCACCAGCAGCGAGGTCAGCAGCACGTTCCAGGTGAAGATCGGCATCCGGAACATCGTCAGCCCGGGGGCGCGCATCCCGATGATGGTGGTGATGAAGTTGACGGCGCCGCCGATGGAACCGAAGCCGGTGAGTGCCACCCCCATGATCCACAGATCGCCGCCCAGGCCGGGGGTGTGCACCGCGTCCGAGAGCGGCGCGTAGAGGAACCAGCCGAAGTCGGCCGCGCCGCCCGGGGTGAGGAACCCCGCCGCCGCGATGAGCCCGCCGAACAGGAACAGCCAGTAGGAGAGCATGTTCAGCCGGGGGAAGGCCACGTCCGGCGCACCGATCTGCAACGGCATGATCCAGTTGGCGAACCCGGTGAACAGGGGCATCGCGAACAGCAGCAGCATGATTGAGCCGTGCATGGTGAACGCCTGGTTGAACTGCTCGTTCGACATGATCTGCATGCCGGGGCGGGCCAGTTCGGCCCGCATCACCAGCGCCATCACCCCGCCGACGACGAAGAACGCGAACGCGGTGACCAGGTAGAGCGTCCCGATCTGCTTGTGGTCGGTGGTCGTCAGCCACTCGACGGGCAGCCGGCGCCGGGCCCGCCCCGGCGCCGCCGGACCGTCCGGCGGCCCGCTGCGGGCGGGCTGTGCGTGTGTATCTGTGTTCATGACGTCCACGGGGACGCGTCCTCCACCTCTGGCACGGAACAGGCAGCCGGGAAGGGACGGATGACAACGGGGGAGACGCGCCCTTCCCGGCGGCTCCATGCTTCGCGGGACCGTGCCCGCAGCCGTAGGGCCGTGCAGGCCCCGTCCCGGTCCGAAGGTCCCCGGGCCCGCCGGTCCGAAGGCCCCCACCGGCGTCTTCACCGGCGGCCGCAGCACGGTCACTTGGCCGTGTCCAGGGCCGAACGTCCCCGCTCACCAGGGCCGTTGGGGCAAATGCCCGGAATGCCATACTGGCCGGCGTTCCACCGGGCGCCCGTGTCCGGCCCGAGGGCCGGTTCCGCCCGCCACCCCCTACATCTCCAGGAGCCCGCCCATGCCCCGCCTCTTGCGGCAACTCCCCTGCCCCGCACCGGCCCGGCCGCACCGGTCCGCCCCCGCTCCGGCCCTTCCCGGGCCGCGGGCCACCGGCGGCGCGCGGCACGCGGGCAGCGCGGACTGCACGGGGAACAGCACGGGGACCGACACGGGAAGGGGGTGCTGAACATGAGCGTGGAGGACGGCGCCTACCACACACTGCTCGCCCGGCACGACGCCATGCGGCTGCGCCGCCGGCTGCTCTCCCCGGGCGGCGCCCCCGAGGAGACCGGCACGGGCGCCGCCTCCCCGGCGTCCGACGAGGCGTACGACGGGGCCGCCGACCAGCACACCATCCTGCGGACGCTGGACCTGGTGGCGCCCTTCGACCAGCTGATCACCCGTCTCTACGAGGCACTGTTCGCCCGCCACCCGGCGCTGCGCTCCCTCTTCCCGGCCTCCATGGAGTTCCAGCAGGCCCATCTGGCCCGGGCCCTGTGGTACCTGATCGAACACCTCGACCGGCCCGAGACGATCGCCGAACGGTTCGAGCAACTCGGCCGCGACCACCGCAAGCTGGGCGTCCGGCCCGCGCAGTACGCCGCGTTCGAGGCCGCCCTGTGCGAGGCGCTGCGTGCCCGGGCCGGCGAGCGCTGGACCCCGGAGCTGGAGGAGGCGTGGGTGCGCATGCTGCGCTGCGGTGTGCGGGCCATGGTCCGCGGAGCCGACTCCGCGTTGCGCGAACCCGCCTCCTGGCGTGCGACCGTGACCCGCCATCAGCTCCTGACGCCGGGCCTCGCGGTGCTCAGGGCCCGGCCGCACGAGACCTACCGGTACCGGCCCGGCCAGCACGCCACGGTGGAGTCGGCGCGGCTGCCGCACGCCTGGCGCCCGTACCACCTGGCCGGGGCCCCGCGCGCGGACGGCGAGGTCGAGTTCCACATCCGGATGACCGGCCCCGGCGGGGTGAGCGAGGCCCTCGTCGAGCACACCGCGCCCGGCGACGAGATCCGGCTCGGCCCGCCGAAGGGCGCGCTGGCCCTCGGTGACACGGCCGGGCACGGCGAACTGCTGCTCGTGGCATGGGACACCGGCTGGGCCGCAGCCAAGGCGCTCCTGCACCAGCTGGACCAACAGCCGGCCGAGCCCCGGCAGACGGCGGCCCGGCCACCGGTGCGCCTGCTGCTCGGCGCCGACGAGCCGTCCGGCCCCTACGACAGGGAGTACGTGGCGGGGTTCGCCGAGGCCCGGCCCTGGCTGACGGTCGTCCCGGTGTCCGCCGGTGCGCCGGGGGAGGGGCGCTACGACCGGCTGGCCCGCGCGGCGACCCGCAGCGGCGGTCCGACCCCCGGCCGCGCGCTGCTCGCCGGGCCCCCGGCGATGGTCCGCACGGTGGCATCGGCCCTCACCCGCGCCGGCCTGCCCGCCGAACGCCTCTGCCACGACCCGCTGCCTCCGGGCCTGCACGCCGGGGCCCGGCCCGCACCGCTGCCGGAATCCCCGGAGGCTCACATCGCGTATGCGGGAGGGGAGTTCGCGGACCGTCCGGAACCCCTGGAGCCCCGGGAGCGTTCGATACCGGCCTGAACGCGGCCGCGCGGTCGGGTGGGACGAGCCCGTCCGGCCGCGCGTTCACCGCCCGGCCGCGCGCGCGTGTCCCGTCACCGGTGCGGCATGCCCCGCGCCGGGGCGCGGCCGGGCACGGGCTCAGGGCAGGTAGCGCATGGCGCCCCAGTAGTCGGCGTCGAAGCGGGCCCGGCTGATGCGGACCGGCTTCAGATCGTGCGCCTCGATCATCTTGTCGTCGCCCACGTACAGGGCGACGTGGTAGATGGCGCCGGTGCCCGAGTCGTGGGCGTAGAACAGCAGATCGCCGGGCGCGAGGTCGTCCTTGGCGACCTTCCGGCCCCCGGCGTGCAGGGCCTGCGCGTCGGCGTCCCGCGGCAGTTCGATGCCCTGGGCCTGGTAGACGGTGGAGGTGAGCCCGGAGCAGTCGACGCCGAAGCCGGACCGGCCGCCCCACAGATAGGGCAGGCCCAGGAACTTCTTGGCGAAGCGCACCAGGTCGTCGCCGCTCGGCCGCGGGATGTCGCTCTCCCGCCGGTGGAGGGAGACCTCCCCGGCCGACAGCCACTTGGGGCCCTGGTCCGGGGTGTCGACCCGTACGGCCTTCCCGGTTCTGCCGAGCACCGGCAGCCGGGTGTTCACCCCGATCCGCAGGGTTGTCGAGCGCAGCTGCGGGTCGTCGTACAGCTGCGTCTTCAGATGCTTGTCGACGAGGGCGAAGGGCCGGTGCGCGGAGACCGCTCCGTAGTGGGCGTTCCGGGTCAGCTGTGCGTCGGGTATCCAGCCGGGGTAGCCGAGTGGGTTCTTCGGCGACGCCTGGTCGGGTACGGCGACCTTGCTCCAGCCGTCCTTCTTCTCCAGGACGTACACCGGGCGCCCGTACTGCACCTGGGTCTGTGTCAGCCCCTCGGAGACCAGTTCCTTCTGCTGCTCGCCGGTCATGGCCCGCTGCCACGCATCCGGGTGCACCGGGTCGGTCAGCGCGGGGGCGTCCACCGGGCGGGGGCTGTCGGGGCCGGTCCACACGGTGGCCACCGCGACGTCGACGTATGCGGTGGGCGGTGTCCCGGACGGGGCGGAGGGCGCGTCGGCGCCGGCGCGCTGCGGACCGGCCGCGTGCGCCGTGGCGGACGGCAGGGCCAGCGCGGCGGCGGAGGCCAGGACGGTGAGCGCGGCGGTGGCCCGGCGGCGGCCGGGGCGGGGAACGCTGGTGGGCATGGCGATGCCTCCTCGGTGAGGAACGGGCGGGGGACAGGGGGACGTGGGGACGTAGGGGCCTGTGCGGGGCCCGGTGCTGAGCGTCCCCGCGTGGTGTGCGGTTTCCGCGGCTGTGCGAGCGCTTCTGCCGTGCAGGGGTGCGTTCGTCGTGCGCGGTGTGCCCGGCGCGCAGTGGCTCCGCTACGCCGTGTGCGCCAGGCCGGTGATGCCCAGTCCGGGGGCGTCCGGCAGGCACAGCTCGGCACCGTCGTAGACCATGCCGCCGGTGACCGGTGGGCGGGACAGCCACCAGGCGGCGTCGAGGTCGGGCAGCAGCCCGCCCGGCCGGGCCGTGGCGGCCAGGGCGGCGGTGGCCGCCGTGCCCACGTGCGTCTCCATCATCGAGCCGAGGACGACGCCGACACCGGCCGCCTCCGCCAGCGCCATCAGCTGGCGGGCGGGGCGCAGGCCACCGCACTTGGCGAGCTTGATGTTGATCAGGTCGGCGCCCCGGGTCCGGATCAGACGCAGCGCGTCGGCGGGTGACCACACCGACTCGTCCGCCATCACCGGCACACCCGTCCGGGCCGTCACATACGCCATCCCGTCGAAGTCGCCCGCCGCGACCGGCTGTTCGACCAGCTCGATGTCCAGGCCGGTCTGCTCGAACTCCCCGATGAGCCGGACGGCCTGCTTCGGCGTCCAGCCCTGGTTGGCGTCGATGCGGAGCCGGACGCCGGGGCCGACGGCCGCGCCGATCTCCTTCAGCCGGCGCAGATCGTCGCCGCCGGGATCGCCGAGCTTGATCTTCAGCACGTCGAAGCCCTCGGAACGGCGCTGCTCGGCCGCCGAGCGCATCCGCTCCGCGGGCCCTGCGGCCAGGGTGACATCGGTGGGCACCCGCAGCGTCCCGGCACCGAGCAGCCGGGCCAGCGGCACCGACAGCCGGACGGCGGCGAGATCGTGCAGCGCGCAGTCCACGGCGGAGCGGGCCGCCTGGTTGCCCTGGACGGCGCGGCCGACGTCCCGGGTGAGCGGCTCCGTCGCGTCCGGGTCGCGTCCGAGGACGACCGCCCGCAGCGGACCGTCGACGGCCGCCTCGATCCCGGCGAGGCTCGCGCCGGTCACCCGCCAGTTCTCCGTGGCCTCGCCCCAGCCGGACCGGCCGTCCTCGTCGCGCGCCTCGACGAGGACGGCCTCGACGTGGTCCACGGTGCGCACGGCGGTGCTGAACGGGGTGTGCAGGGGCACCCGCACGCGGTGGGTGCGCAGTTCAACGACGGGCATCGGACTCCTCCGTCTCCGGGCCCGTGCCCGGTCTCGTGCGGTCGTCCCAACTGGCCCGTGCCACCCGGTGGATGACCGCGCGGGCGGCCTCCTCGGCCATCCCGCTGGTGCACACGGCGAGGACGTAGGCGGGCGCGTCGTCGGGCTCGACGAGCGCGGCATCGTGCAGTACGCCGTCGACCCAGCCGTTCTTGTTGGCGACGCGGGTGCCGGGCGGCAGCGCCGCCGGGATCTCCGCGCGGTAGAGCTGCCGGCGCAGCGGCTCCAGCAGCCGCCCCTCCTGCTCCGTCGCCAGGGCCGACACCAGCGCCGCCGCCGCTTCGGCGGTGACCGTGTTGGTCAGCCCCGCCTCGCGCGCCGCGTGGTCGCCGATCGGCCGGGTGAGCGTCATCCCGGCCGGCGCCTCGGCCGCCGCGGCGGCCACACCGACCCGCTCCAGCACCAGGTCGGTGGCCAGATTGCTGCTGGAGCACACCATGCGCTCGCACAGCCAGCCCAGCGGCGCCGTCCCGCCGAGGCGCCGCCACGGCTCCTCGTCGTTGTCGTAGGCCCGGTCGGTGCGGTAGGTGCCCGAGTGCGCGGAGCGGAACTCGTCGTGCACCGGCACCTCGGTGGCCGGGTCGAGGGTGCGGGCCGCGGCCCGCAGCGCGGCGAGTTTGATCAGGCTGGCCGCGTAGTGCGGCACGTCCGCGCGGAAGCGGAACGCGGAGGGCCGTCCGGGCCGCCCGCACCACACCGAGACCGAGGCCGGCGGCTCCGTCTCCAGCCGAAGGGCGGCCAGCGCGGCCGCCGTGGCGCTCATTCCGGCTGGGTCAGCGTGATCGGCCGCCCGGTTGCCCTGCGGACCGCGATCACCGCCAACCCGATGACGATCCAGATGCCGCCCGCGATCTGCGCCTTGGCGTCCGCGTTGTAGAGGACGTACGCGATGACGGCGAAGCCGATCAGCGGCACCACGAGGTGCATGCCGAAGGTGCGCTGCCGCTTCTTGACCAGGTAGTAGGAGACCACCGAGATGTGCAGCAGCAGGAAGGAGAACAGCGCCCCGAAGTTGACCATGCTGGAGAGCAGCCCGATCTGCCCGACGAAGAACACGCCCAGGATGACGCTGATCCCGCCCACCAGGATCACCGCGCGCTGCGGCACCTTGCGCACGGGGTGCACATGGGCGAGGAACTTCGGCAGCTGCCGGTCCCGGGCCATGGAGTACAGCAGCCGCGAGGTCGCGCCCTGCGCCGCGAGGGAGTTGGCCAGCGCGGCGGACAGGGCGACGGTCAGCGCCACGACCGCCTTGAACCAGCCTCCGCCGACCAGGTCGGCGACCGTGTAGAACGCCTCGTTGGTGGCGGTGTCACCGGAGAAGTGCGTCTTGCCCGGCAGCAGCAGGCCGGACAGGAAGGTCTGCACGACGAACAGCGAGCCCACCATGACCAGGGACAGCATCGTCGCCCGGCCCACCAGCTTCGGGCCGCCCTTCACCTCCTCGGACAGCGTCGAGATGGCGTCGAAGCCGAGGAAGGACAGCGCCGCCACCGACAGCGCGCCGAAGACCATGCCGACGTGGAAGTGTTCCGGGTTGAACAGCGGGTCCCAGCTGAAGTGGGCGCCGTTGACGCCGTGGGAGACCGCGACGACCCCGAGCACCAGGAACAGCAGCAGCACCAGGCTCTCGCCGATGAGGAACAGCCGCGTCGCCCAGGCGAACAGCTCGACCCCGGCGAGGTTCACCCCGGTGTTGACGGCGACGAAGACGACCACCCACAGCCACTGCGGCACCCCGGGCACGATGGCGTGCAGCGCGGCGGCGCCGGTGACGTACAGCAGCGTCGGGATGAGCAGGTAGTCGAGCAGGACGCCCCAGCCCGCCAGGAAGCCGAACGGCGCTCCGACCCCGCGGCCCGCGTAGGAGTAGACGGAGCCGGCGAGCGGGACGGCCCGGGACATCTCGCGGTAGCTGAACGCGGTGAAGATCATCGCGATGCAGCCGATGGCGTAGGTCAGCGCGACCATGCCCTTGGAGAAGTTGAACACCGAGCCGTAGATGGCGAACGGCGCGGTGGGGACCATGAAGACCAGCCCGTAGACGAGCAGATCCTTCAGCCCCAGGGACCGCTTCAACTCCTGCTGGTAGCCGAGCCGGTGCAGCTCGCGCTGCTGCTCGTCCTGTGCCTGTGCGGGCGCCTGCGACGGTGCGGCGCCGGGGGTTTCGTGTGTGGTCATCGGCGTTCGGCCCCTCCGGGCAGCGGCTGCCCGCCCGCCGTGTGTGTGCTGCCGGCCATGGATCGCTCTCCTCCTCGCCGTCGGAACGCCAGCCATCGTGAGGAGAAAAAGGTCGGAAAACAAGACCTTAAAAGCGGGGAGTTGGATTCCGGGTCGCCACGAGGGGGTGTGCGGCCCCCTGAGGTCACCTTGTGGTCCCGGTCGATCACCGACGGTCGTCGTGGTGGCGCCGTCGCGTCGAGTGGCGCAGGATCGTGCAGCGACGGCAGAAGCCGCGGCGACGACGGGCCCTCGCGCCCGGAAGGAGAAGAGCCCCATGGAGCAGGCCGAGGAGCCGGCCCCGGTGACCCGGTCCGGGACCCCGGGGCCCGGCGCGTTCCCGTCCGTCGGTCCCGAGGGGCGCGCCCCGGGCGGGCTGGGCCCTCTCCAGGTGCCGAGCGCCGTCGACCACGTCGCCGACCGGCTGCTCACCGCCATCGCGCTGGGAGAGTTCAGCGTCGGTGAACGCCTGCCCACCGAACGCGAGTTGGCGGAGATCCTCGCCGTCGGGCGGCCGACGGTGCGCGCCGCGATCGCCCGGCTGCACGACATCGGCTGCCTGGAGGTCGTACGGGGCCGCAGCGGCGGCCACTATGTGCGCTCGGGCTGGCAGCGCGAGTCCGGGCCCGCGGTACGGCGCACCCTGCTGCCGCACTGGGAGCGCACCAAGAAACTGCTCGACGCCCGCTGTCTGCTGGAGTCCCTGATCGCCAGGACCGCCGCCGAGCGCCGGGACGACGAGGACAGCGCGCGCATCACCCGCGCACTGGAGGAGTACACCGAGGCCGCCGACTCCGGTGACGGCGCCCGCATCCGCACCTCGGACGCGATGCTGCACCGCGCGGTCGCCCGCGCGGCGAAGAACGAGCCGCTGGCCGTCTACGGCCACCAGCTGCTCCAGGAGATCAGCGCCGGCTTCCCCATCGAGCCCTACGGGGGCAACCTCACCGAGCGCGCCCTGACCGAGCACCGCGCCCTGGTGCGGGCGGTGCTGGAAGGCGACCAGGAGGAGGCGGGCCGGGTCGCGGCCCACCACTTCACCATCACCGAACAGACGCTGAGCGCCGTACTGGAACGCAGCACGGACGCCTGACGCCCGCCGGGGCCGCGGTACGCGTCGCGCGGCGTCAACTCTCCTTGCGCACCCGGGTCGTGGCGACGTCGGCGGGCCTGCCGTCCGAGTCGACCGGGTGGAGCGGCGGCAGCGGAAGCCCCTGACCGTCGACGAGGACGGAGTGCGGCTCGTCGGGCGCGAAGGCGTGGCGCTCGCCCCACTGGCGCAGGGCGACGATCACGGTGAACAGGTCGCGCCCGGCGGGGGTGAGCGCGTAGAGCTGCCGCTTGCCGGAGGGCGCCGTGCGCCGGTCGAGGACGCCTCGCTCGACCAGGCGCCGGAGCCTGTCGGTGAGGATGTTGCGGGCGATGCCGGTGCGCTGCTGGAAGTCGGTGAACGCGCGTGCCCCGTCCATGGCGTCGCGGACGATGAGCAGGCTCCAGCGGTCACCGACCAGGTCGACGGTGCGTGCCACCGGGCAGTTCGGATCGGTCCAGGGTGTGCCCGCGCCGAGTGCGGACCGCGTCATCTCGCCTCCCGGAGAGTTGCTGATTGAAACCATTCTGCCGTACCGTCGCGTCGGTTGCGAAGTGCAACCAATCGAGGGAGGGGCAGGATGGCCAGGACCGCCGGCCGCAACGTACTGTTCGCCGCCGTCTGCGCGGTCGCCGTCGCGAGCATCTACGCGGCGCAGCCCGTGCTCACCCGGATCGGCAGCGATCTGGACATACCCGACGCCCGGCTGGGGTGGGTCGTCTCCGCCGGGCAACTCGGCTACCTCGCCGGGCTGGCCGTCCTCGTGCCGCTGGGCGACATGGCCGACCGGCGCACCCTCATCGCCGGACACCTGCTGCTGACCGCGGCCGGCACCGCGCTCGCCGCGACGGCCGCCCGCACCTGGCTGCTGCTCGGCGGACTCGCCCTCGCGGGCCTGTTCGCGGTCGTCGTCCAGACGACGGTCGCCTACGCAGCGGCCCTCTCCACGCCCGCGGAACGCGGCCGCACCCTCGGCGTGGTGACCTCCGGCGTCGTCATCGGTATCCTCGGAGCCCGCGTCGCGGTCGGTGCCCTGGCCCAACTCCTTGGCTGGCGCAGCGTCTACCTCGCGCTCGCGGTGCTCCTCGTGGCACTGGCCTGCCTCGCCCTGAGGACGCTGCCGCCCGACCCGCGCACCGACCGCGCCACCCACCGGCAGGTCCTGTCCTCGCTGCGCGGGCTGTTCCGCGAGCGCCTGTTCGTCTCGCGCGGGCTGATCGCCTTCTTCCTGTTCGCCTCCTTCGGCACGCTCTGGAGCGGCCTGGCCCTGCCGCTCGCGGTCGCGCCGTGGCACCTGGACACCGCGCAGACCGGGCTGTTCGGACTCGCCGGGCTGGCCGGGGCGCTCGGCGCGGCGCGCGCCGGCCGCTGGGCCGACACCGGACACGCGAGCGCCGTCACCGGCGGCGCGCTCGCCCTCCTCGCCGTCTCCTGGTCCGCGATCGGCCAGGCGTCCTGGTCCCTGTGGCTCGTCGTCCTCGGCGTCGTCGTCCTCGACTTCGCCGTGCAGGCCGTGCACGTGAGCAACCAGCACCTGCTCACCGCGGCCCACCCGGACCGCACCAGCAGCGCCATCGGCGGCTACATGCTCTTCTACTCCCTCGGCTCGGCACTCGGCGCGACGACGACAACCACCGTCTACGCCCACACAGGCTGGCCCGGCTCCACCACCCTCGGCGCGGGCTTCGCCCTGTGCGGGTTCGTGGTCTGGGCGGTGGATCGCGGGGCGGACGGGGGCCTCCGCGTGAGACGGCAGCGTACGCGGCCGAGGGGCCGACCCCAGCCGTGCTGCCGCTGATGCCCGGCCTACCGCCACATGTCACCCACCTACCTGCCCATTCGCACACCGCGACCCCGAGGCCTCCGACCGGCGGTGCCGAGCACTTCCTCACCTTCACCGGAATCGCGAGCGTGCTCAGCTACCTGGCGGGGCATTGCCCATTCGGCGAAACGGGCTCCAGAAGTGCTACGCGCCGCGAACTCCTCCCATCCGGCCGCGACTTCCGCACGATCGCCCTCACCGGTCCCACCTCCATGAAAAAGGTGAACTGCTGGTGCGACTTCCCGGCCGGATATACGGGGAACGGCGATTTTCCCTGCGGACCGGATCTCGAAGCCCGCAGTGCGGAGTCCCGGGGGCAGCCCCTCGGCACGAGGAGCCGAGGTCGGGTGGCTACCAGGCCTGATACCGCGCGGAAATCAGCAAACTGTATACTCCGTGCGCCCGCTGAGCGTCCACGGCCTTCGGGACTCGTCCGGAATTCTGCGGGCCATCGAGCCGATTGCGGCGTGACGCGCGACCGGGTCCGACGAGGAAACGAGCAGTGCCTCGACGCAGTAATGGCGGGGTGAAATGGGGGAGTTGGCCGGGAAACGAGTGCCGCCGATGTCCGAAGCGACGCCGAATGCGCACCGGGAGTTCCCTTTCTCACCGAGGGGGATGCGCGGTCCGGCCGCCGGGTGCACCGATCCTGATCCTGGAAACGACGAGGAGGTACTCCGTGGCAGACGGCCGAGAGGCGGAGTCGTCCGCGGCACAGCGTGCCTACGCCGAGATCACCGAGCGCATGGCCTCGGGCGAACTCCGCCCCGGCATATGGCTGCGGGAAGAGTCCCTGGCCACCTCGATGGGGATCAGCCGCACGCCCGTGCGCGAGGCGCTGCGCAAGCTCAACTCCGAAGGGCTCGTCCGGATCGAGCGGTACCGAGGTGCCCAGGTCGTGGCGTGGAGCCGCGAGCAGGTCGCCGAGATCTACGGGCTGCGCGCGGTGATCGAGGGCTATGTGGCGGCGGTCGCCGCACAGAACGTCACCGAAAGCACCCTGAGCCGGCTCGAAGCCAACCTCGCGGAGTACGAGCGGACGCTCGCGGAGGGAGGTGCCGCAGCCAGGCAGCGGGCGGCCGGTCTGAACAACGACTTCCACGCGATGCTGCTGGAGGCCACCGGCAACAGCGCCCTCATCCACCTGCTCACCGGTGTGCTCGGACTGCCACTGGTGCGCCGCACGTTCCTCCGCTACTCCCCACGTGACCTCGCGCGCAGCGCCGAGCACCACAGGGAACTGATCGAGGCGCTGCAACGCGGGGACGCGACCTCAGCAGAGATGATCATGAAGGTGCACATCAGGGCCGCACAGCAGGCAGCGCTGGAGCAGCAGGAGCGTGACGCCCCCGCAGACGGGTGATGAGCCATGCCGACAGCGCACCGCCCACGAACGCCCCGGCCACCGGTGCGTACCGGCGGGCGAGGGGCCCCACGAAGTCGAGCGCGTTCAGCTCCGAGCCGCCGGACCCGGCATCGGCCGGGCCCCCGGCAGCCGGCCGAACTGCCGTCGGCTGCCCCGAGCGGCCGGCGGCGTCCGTCGACTGCCCCTCGGCGAGCAGCGCTTCGAGATTGTCGGCGAACTGCCCGACGATCCTGGCGCCGACGTCGGCCATCGCGCTGCGTCCGAACTGCGCGACCTTTCCGGTGATCTGCAACTGCGTGCTCACCACGACCCGGGTCTTGGCACTGCCTTCGGGGACCAGGTCGACGGTGACGACGGCTTCAGCGGACCCCTTGCCGCTCTTCTCGTGGCCGCCGGCGTCCAGTACCAGGCGGCGCCGGGCCGTGTCACGCTCGCGGAAGGTCGCCGTACCCCCGTAAGTGACCTTGATGGGGCCGACCTTGACTGCCACTGTCCCCTCGTAGGAGCCGTCGTCCTTCTCGGTGACGCTCGCCCCCGGCATGCAGGGGGCGATCCTCGGCACGTCGGTCAGCAGGGCCCACGCATCGTCCGGGGTGGCCGAGACGACGAACTCGTTGTTGAACTCCATGCTCTACTCCTCGTGGTTCCTCGTGGTGACCGCTGCGCTCTCGGCGGCGATGCCGCCCTCAAGCGCCTCCCGGACAGCGCTGACGATGCCGTTGTAGCCGGTGCAGCGGCAGATGTTGCCGGACAGGGCGACGCCGACCTCTTCCCGGTCGAGGGGCTGTCGCGCCCGCACCAGATGGTGGGCGGAGAGCAGCATCCCCGGCGTGCAGAAGCCGCACTGGAGCGCGCCGTGCCGGGAGAAGGCGTCCCGCAGCCGGTCCGCGTCCGGCCCGTCCAGCCCCTCGACCGTCACCACGTCGCTGTCCTCGCAGGCCCCGGCCAAGGTGAGGCAGGCGCGCATCGGCAGTCCGTCGACGATGACGGTGCAGGCCCCGCACACGCCCTGCTCGCAGCCCAGATGCAGGCCGGTCAGCCCGAGTTGGTCGCGCAGCAGGTCGGCGAGCGTGGTGCGGCCGGCCGTTCGCAGCGTGTGCGGCCGGCCGTTGACCTTCAGATGGACCGTGATCTCGTTCATGCGGTGTCGCCCCTCTCTGCGGACTGCAACGCCCGCTGCACCGTGACCGCGTGCAGTTGCAGCGCGTGCCGTCCTGTGGGATCGATGGCCGACAGGTCCTGGCCGAGGTCGGCGGCGAGCGGTGCGACGAGGCGATCGGGCAGGAGATCGGCGAACGCCTCGCCGCGTACGGCTTCTTCGGTGCTGTTCAGCCGGAGCGGGCGATCGGCCGCCGCGCCGAGCCACAGCTCCACCTCCCGCCAGGGGCCGTCGGGTTCTGCCTCACCGAGGGCGACGGCCAGCGATTCGGCGAACTCGCCGGGCTTGCGGCACATCTTGTACATGCCCCAGCGCGCCGTCGGCGCGAGGCCCGGCACCTCCACCTCGGTGATCAGCTCGTCCGGTTCCAGAGCGGTGGTGAAGAAGCCGAGCAGCAGCTCCCGTACGGGAACGGTGCGCGCCCCGCGAACGGATCGGACGTGCACAGCGGCGTCCAGGGCGGCCATGACCGTGGGCCACTCGGCGGACGAGTCGCTGTGCGCGAGGCTGCCGCCGACGGTGCCGCGGTTGCGGATCGCCGGATAGCCGATGCCGGCGGCGGCGTGCGGCAGCAGGCCCCGGGTGACGTCCGGCACCAGCTCGTACTCGAACATCATGTGCGTGGTGGTCGCCCCGTAACACGCCCCGGACGGCGTCTTACTGCCGGTGCGCAGCTCGTCGACACCGGTGAGGTCGACGAGCGTCTCCGGCTCGGCCAGCCGCATGTTCATGATGGGGACCAGACTCTGGCCGCCCGCGATGACCTTGCCGTCGTCACCGGCGTCGGCGAGCAGCGCGATCGCCTCCTCCACCGTGGTGGGACGGTGGTACCGGAAGTCGGGCGCCTTCATCGGACCGCCTCCAGCGTCGCCCGGCCCTCCGCTTCCGCAGCCATACGGCTCGTCCGGAGCGCCGTCCACACCCGCTCCGGGGTCATGGGAGTCTCGTTGACCTCCGTGCCGTACTCGCGCAGGGCGTCCCGGATCGCGTTGGCGATGGCCGCGGGCGGCGGGATGGCTCCGCCCTCACCGGCGCCCTTCACACCGAACACCGTGTAAGGGGACGGCGTCGCCATGTGCTCGATCTTGATCTGCGGGACCTCACTGGCTCCCGGGAGCAGATAGTCCAGGAAGCTGGTCGATTTCGGCTGTCCGTCGGCGTCGTGCACGATCTCTTCGAGAAGAGCGTTGCCGATGCCCTGGGCGATGCCGCCGAGGATCTGACCGTCGACGATGCGCGGGTTCACCACCGTGCCGCAGTCCTCGACGACGGCGTAGTCGAGAAGCTTCACCGCTCCGGTGTCGAGGTCGACCTCCACCACGGCCGCCTGGGTGGCGTAGGTGAACGCTCCGGTCTGCACCTCCGGCCGGTAGTGGTGGACGACCTCAAGTCCCGCCTCGACACCCGGCACATGGTCGGGAGTGAAGAGGAATTCCTTGGCCAGTTGTGCGTAGGTGACCGAGCCCTTCTTGCCCACCACGGCGTGATCGCGCAGGACCACGTCCTGCACCGGCTCGTCCAACAGCACGGCACCGATCCGCATGACCTTTTCCGCGAGCGCCAGGGCGGCACCGTGGGTGGCTCCGCCGGCCATCACCATGGTGCGGGAGGCGAACGTGCCGTCGCCGCGCGGAGTCATGGCGGTGTCGCCGTGCGACACGGTGACGTGGTCCAGATCCACGTCGAAGACCTCGCTGACGACCTGCGCCAGTGTGGTCTCCGAGCCCTGTCCATGGCTCTTGATGCCGACACTCAGGCTGAGACTCCCGGTGGCGTCCATGGCCAGCCGCGCACCCTCCGTACCGATGGTGACGGCCAGCCCGCGCGCGGCCCATTCGATACAGCCGTGGGCGGTCTGCTCGGTGAAGGATCCGTAGCCGATGCCGATCCGCCGACGCGCCGAGGCGGGCAGGGCCCGTTGGCGTTCCCGCCAGGTGTCGTGCTCGACGAGGGCGGTGGCACGGCGCACGGCCTCGGGATAGTCCCCGCTGTCGTAGACCTTGTCGGCGGCCGAGACATAGGGCATGTCCTCGCTGCGCACCATGTTCCTGATGCGCATCTCGTACGGTTCCATGGCCAGTTCGTGGGCGAGTTCGTCGATGGTGCGCTCGATGCTGAAGGCCGCCGCGGGCCGGGCGACGCCGCGGTACGGGCCCGAGGGGGTCTTGTTGCTGGCCAGACTGCGGGTGCGGAACCGGTAGTTGGGCAACCTGTACGGCCCGGGGATCATCGCCGAGGCCATGGTGGCGTCCATCGTCGCCGTCCACGGGTGAACGGAGTAGGCCCCGCTGTTGACGAGGATGTCCGCCTCCACCCCCAGCAGCGTGCCGTCGGCCGCCGCGTACGCGGTGATCCGGTGCCGGTGGTCCCGCGCCTGGGTCGAGGCGACCTGGGCCTCCCAACGGTCTTCCACCCAGCGCACCGGGTGGTCGACCTGGGTGGCGATCGCGGCGAGCGTGATCTCCTCCGGATAGACCGAGCACTTGGCCCCGAAGCCGCCCCCCATGTCGGGGGCGATCACACGGACGCGGCGGGCCTCCATGCCCAGCTGCAACGCGATCATGTCGCGGATCATGTGCGGGGTCTGCGTGGACGACCACACCACCAGCTCGCCGGTCGACCTGTTGTAGTGGGCGATCACGCCCCTGGTCTCCAGCGGCACGACGGCCTGCCGGTGCAGCGTGTACTCGCGGGTGACGGAGACGGCGGCCTCACGGGCCGCCGCGTCCACATCGCCCACCTCACCGGAGGTGGTGGCGAATATGTTGTCCGGCCAGTCGTCGTGCACCGTCGGGGCGTCCCGGGCGAGAGCCGTGTCGAAGTCGACCACGGCCGGGAGAGGTTCGAGGTGCACGCCCACCCGCCCGGCGACGTCCTCCGCCTCCGCACGGGTAGCGGCGATGGCCAGAGCGACCGGCTCGCCGACGTAACGCACCTTGTCCGCCGCCAGGTTGGGCAGCGGCGCGGTCCGGAACCCTTCCAGCGTGGAGGTCGCCGTCAACGGCTCGGCGAAGGGGGCGAGTCGCTGTGCGGTCCACACCGCCTCGCGGTCCTCGGCCGGCACGGAGATCTCGCGGATCCGGCCGTGTGCGGTCTGGCTGCGTACGAACGCGACCTCGCACAGCCCGGTGAGCTGCACGTCGGCGATGAAACACCCCTGGCCGGCCAGGTGCCGGCGATCCTCCCGGCGGGGCACCGCCGCCCCGACTCCGTGCCGTCGTACGGAGACATCCCTCTCGGTACTCATCTGGCTCACCTCACTCGTAGTGACCCGCGGCCGATTGCTCCGCTGCGACCGCGGAACACGCCAGGACCGTATACAAAAAAGATGCTAGGGACAACGATGCCCAACGCCCTCCGCGCGGGGTTCACGCTGACTCCCCGGACACCACGAAGCCTCGCCCAGCACACCGGCGGAGGAGCGAACACCTAGTCGCGGCCGCAGCCCCGAGAGCCCGTGATGCACAGGTAGAGGCCAGAAGAGCCCGCGTTGAGGTTTGATCCACGAGACCGGGTGCCCCGGCTCCCGCTCGTGTAGGGAGTCCTGTCTGCTGCCGAGGCGGCACCCCGATGCGTCTCCGCACCCTTGCGGTCACCCCTGCCTTCCGTAGGGTTGAGATGGCCAGGGTGAGGCAAGTTGTATACGAAACGCCAACTGGGTCCTTCGGACAGGTGTGTCGGAGTCACGCACGCCAGGGGAAGCGGAACGAGTCCCCGGGTGCTCCGGCGCCCGGACCGGGCTTTGCCGTTGCGGAGGGCGAAGAGGACGGGGCACGTATGTTGGAGGTTGCTGTACCCGCGATGTTGCGGCGGCCGCTGACCCTTGTGTGACTGGATGGGAGGAATGCCTGAATCCCCGAAGGTTGCTCGAAACGGCCTTCCGGCCGGATAAACCCGCAGCTCACCGAGCCTGCTCCCCGCGCACGCGGGGATGGTCCCCACCCGCCACTGGAGATCGCCCAGCTCGGTGGCTGCTCCCCGCGCACGCGGGGATGGTCCCGCCGCCGCTGCTGCTGCGGCCGGTGTCTCCGACTGCTCCCCGCGCACGCGGGGATGGTCCCGAGGAACCGGCTCCGAGCTTGTCGGCGACGCTCTGCTCCCCGCGCACGCGGGGATGGTCCCTCCACCTGGACGCTCGGGGAGAGCTGCACCTCCTGCTCCCCGCGCACGCGGGGATGGTCCCGGCTGAGCGTGAGACCCCGAGCTGTTTGGCGACTGCTCCCCGCGCACGCGGGGATGGTCCGCCGGCCAGCGGCACCGTGACGTAGGGGCTCTGCTGCTCCCCGCGCACGCGGGGATGGTCCCTGCGGGAGCGGGGCCACGCCCTACCCGGGTCCCTGCTCCCCGCGCACGCGGGGATGGTCCCCCTGGGTCTGCCACTCGTGCTTGCGGCCGACGCTGCTCCCCGCGCACGCGGGGATGGTCCCCAGGCAGACCTCATAGACTATGTTCCCTTCCCCTGCTCCCTGCGCAGGCGGGGATGGTCCCATGTCTTCACCATGCGGCCACACCAAGGCCGACTGCTCCCCGCGCACGCGGGGATGGTCCCGACCCGATCTCGAAGATTGCGCATCATGAGGCCAGTTCCCCGCCCACGCAGGGGTAGCCCAGGCCCCCGGCTCAGGCCGGGTCCTCCAGGGCCTCGATGAGGAGATGGGACAGGCGGCGGAACTCCTCGGCGTTGGCTCTGTCGAACTTTTCCAGTGCCGGGGCCAGTCGGGCCTCGATCTGGGTGAAGGTCTCGTCGATCACCTTGTGTCCCTTGGGCGTGAGGTGGTTGTCCATCACGCGGCCCCGGGCCGGGGAGCGCTCGACCAGGCCCTCCTCCTGCAAGGTCCGGATGAGACGGCTGACGGCCTGCGGTGTGTGGACCGCGGCGCGCGCCAGCTCTGAAGCGGAGGCGCCGGGTGTCCGCTTCAGTTCGCGCAGCACCGTCCACTGCCCGAGGGTGAGCCCCAGTGGGTGGATGACCTGCTCGATCCGGTCGGCGAAGTGCTGACGGATGATCCTGGACAGCGCACCGATTTCGATCCCCTGCGGCAGCGGGTCGCCCGAGTTCTTCATCTTTGACAGTGTACTCGCCGCGTTCTATATTGAATCGCAGTTCAATATAGAACCCTGGTTCCATGCCGGTCGGCTGCTCACTCAAGCGATCGAGGTGCCCGTTCCAGGCCGGGGCGCTGGTCCCGGCCCGACAGATCCGTGACGTCGACTCGGCTTCCGCCCCTCCCCACGTCCGCTCCCCACGTCCGCATCCGGAGACAGCTCATGTCCGTGCCCACAGCCGCCAGCTCCACACCGGAGTCCGACGCGCGACAGAAAGCCCTGCCCGGCTGGCTGGTCGTACTTCTGGCCACGTCCTGCGGGCTGACCGTGGCCAACCTCTACTACGCCCAGCCCCTCCTGGAGATGCTGCGCGGCACCTTCCAGCTCCAGGACTCGACCGCCGGCCTGCTGGTCACCCTGACCCAACTCGGCTACGCCGCCGGCATGGTGTTCCTGGTCCCCCTCGGCGACCGCATCGAGAATTCCCGGCTGGTCTCCGTCCTGCTCACCGTCACCGCTCTCGCCCTGGCCGTCGGCGGCTTCGCCCCCACCTTCACCGTCCTGCTCGTCGCCGCGCTCGTCGCGGGCACGACCTCCGTCGTCGCACAGATCCTCGTTCCCTACGCCGCCGACCTCGCCCCCGATCATCTGCGGGGCGCCGTGGTGGGCAAGGTCATGAGCGGACTGCTCGCCGGGATCCTGCTCTCCCGCACCGTCGGCAGCCTGCTCGCGGACGTCGCGGGCTGGCGCACCGTCTACCTGGTCTCCGCCGCCCTGATGGCCGTCCTGGCCGTCGTCCTGCGCCGTGCGCTGCCCCGCCGGGCCCCCACCAGTAGCGATTCCTACGCCGAGCTGCTGCGTTCCACGGCCCGCATGGTCCGCGTGCACCCGCAGCTGCGCCGCCGGTCCTTGTACCACGCCTGCATGTTCGCCGCCTTCAGCGCGTTCTGGACGACCATCTCCTACGTTCTGACCGCCGCGCCGTACCACTACTCCCAGCTCCAGGTCGGCCTGTTCGCCTTGGTCGGTGCCGCCGGCGCGCTCGTCGCCCCTCTCGCGGGCCGCCTCGCCGACCGAGGGCTCGTCCACCGACTCACCCCCGTGACCTGCCTGGTCGCCGCCGCCACCCTCGTCGGGGCCGGTCTGGCCGCCCACCAGATCCTCGTTCTCGCCGCCGCCGCGGTCCTCCTGGACTGTGCCGTGCAGTGCTCCCTGATCTTCGGGCAGCACACCATCTACCAACTCGACGCAGACGCCCGCGCCCGGATCACCAGCGTCTACATCGCCACCTTCTTCATCGGCGGTGCCATCGGCTCCCAACTCGGCACGCTTGCCTACCATTTGGGCAACTGGAACGCGGTCGCCCTCACCGCGGCAGCCTTCCCCGTCGTCGCCGCGCTCGCCTGGACCACCGACCGCACCCACGCGGACGGGAAGCGCCGGGCAGCAGGCGCCGGCTGATCGCCGACCGCCACCGGACGCCTCCGGGTCCGCTATGGGAGAGGAGCCCTCGGACCGAGACGGCCGGTCATGCCAACACCCGCCCGAGGAAGCCGCGCAGGTAACCCGCGACGACGTCCAGGTGGCTCTCCAGCAGGAAGTGACCGCCGTCGACGAGGTGCACCTCCGCGTCCTCGGCGTCGCGGGCGAAGGCCCGTGCGCCGGCCGGGCCGAAGATCTCGTCGTTGCGGCCCCACACGGCGAGCACCGGGACGCCGCTGGTGCGCAGGAATTCGTGCAGCAGCGGATAGAGCGGGCGGTTGTTCCGGTAGTCGCGGAACAGCGCCAGTTGGACCTCGTCGTTGCCCTCGCGGGAGACGAGCGCGAAGTCGTGCTCCCAGGTGTCCGGACTGACCAGGCTCGGGTCGGGTACGCCGTGCACGTATTGCCAGCGGATGGCCTCGAAGCTCAGCGCGGCGCGGACGGCGGGTTCGGTGTCCGGCCCGGGGTTCGCCCCGTACGCCCAGACGTCGTTCCAGAACGACTCGACGAAACCGTCCTCGTAGCCGTTTCCGTTCTGGGTGACGAGGGCGGAGATCCGTTCGGGGTGCCGCAGCGCGAGGCGCCATCCGATGGGGGCGCCGTAGTCCTGGACATAGAGGGCGTAGCGGTCCAGGTTCAGTTGGTCGAGCAGTCCGGAGGTGAGTTCGGCGAGGGCGTCGAAGGTATAGGTGAACTCGTCTGCGAGGGGCGCGTCGGAGTGGCCGAAGCCGAGGTGGTCCGGCGCGATGACGTGGTAGTCGTCGGCCAGCAGCGGAATGAGTCCGCGGAACATGAACGAGCTGGTCGGGTAGCCGTGCAGCAGGACGATCGTGGGGGCGTCGGCGGGGCCGGCCTCGCGGTAGAAGATCTCGTGGCTGTCGACGGTGGCGGTCCGGTGGTGCACCGAGCTCATGGCTTTCCCTTTCGAGGGCGGAATCCGGTGGGCTCCTGACACATGTGCACCGCGCGGTGGGTGCCGGTGGTCGGAGCAGGTGGTGGGGTGATCGGGATGCTCCCGGCGGTGGGGGAGGGCGTCGCGCCGGGGTTCTTCGATGGTGGGATCGCCGTCGCCCGGGACCGACTGCCTGCCGGCTGGGAGATGTCTGCCGGTAGGCGGGCCCGTCCCAGCCGGGGCACATGCGTCCGCGCGGTGGGTGCCCGGGCCCTTGCGACGGCTCCGCCGGGGCCGAGTTGTCCGCGGCCCCGGCCCGGCGGGGTCACCCGGCTTCGCGTACGCCCTTGTCGTCCGGGTGCTGTGCGAGGGCGCCGTCGGCATCGGTGAGGAGGGCGAGCAGGGCCTCGGCGGCCGGGCCGGACGAGGCCGGGCTCTGGCCGGTGACGAGGAGGCCGTCGGTGAGGGCGTAGGGCTGCCAGGGCTCGGTCTTGGAGTAGTCGGCGCCGAGGCGCCGCAGTTCGTCCTCGACGAGGAAGGGGACGACGTCGGTCAGGCCGACGGCGGCCTCCTCCTCGTTGGTGAAGCCGGTGACCTTCCGGCCCCGGACGAGAGGTGTGCCGTCGGGCTCGGTGGCGTGGCGCAGCACACCGGGGGCGTGGCAGACCAGGGCGAGGGGCTTGCCCGCGCGCAGGGTGGTCTCGATGAGGCGGACGGAGGCCGGGTCCTCGGCCAGGTCCCACAGGGGGCCGTGGCCGCCGGGGTAGAAGACGGTGTCGAAGTCGTCGGCGGAGACGGAGTCGAGACGGGCGGTGTGGGCGAGGGCGGCCATGGCTTCCGGGTCGGCCTCGAAGCGGTGGGTCTCGTCGGTCCGGAAGCCGGGTTCGTTGCTCTTGGGGTCCAGCGGGGGCCGGCCGCCCTTGGGGGAGGCGAGGACGACTTCGGCGCCGGCGTCCTTGAAGCGGTAGTAGGGGGCGGCGAGTTCCTCCAGCCAGAAGCCGGTCCGACGGCCGGTGGCGCCGAGTTCGTCGTGCGAGGTGAGGACGATGAGGACCTTCATGAGGAAACTCTTTCAGTAGACCGGTCGTCTTCGCTGGGTGTGCAGAACGGCCGGTGCCCGGGCGGGGGTGTGGCACCGGCCGGCTTGCGGTGCAGCCCTACAGGTGCAGGAGCTGGCGGGTGAGCTTCATCGTGGTGTCGAAGGGGCTCTTGTCGCGGTGGATCTTGACGACGAGGCTCGCCCCGAGCCACATGTCGTACAGGGCCTGCGCGGTGTCGCGGGCGGAGCTGTCGATCGAGAGCGACCCCTCCTCCACGCCGGCGATGATCGTCCGTTCCAGCCGGTCGACCATGGCGGTGGTGCCTTCCTTCAGTGCGAGCCGCATCGACTCCGACAGGTCGGAGACCTCCGCGCTGAGCTTGACGGTCAGGCACTTGCCCTGGCAGTCGTTGGCGCTCTGCATCTCGCGCCAGCTCTGCCAGTAGTTCATCAGCCGCTGTGCCGCGGTCAGTCCGGGTTCGGCGAGGGTGCGGTCCATGTCCGCCAGGTAGTCGGCGTAGTAGTCCCGCATCAACGCCTCGCCGAAGGCGTCCTTGGAGCCGAAGAAGTGGTAGAAGGACCCCTTCGGGACCCCGGCGGCGGTGAGAACCTCGTTGATGCCCACCGCCGCGAACCCCTTGCGGGGGAGGATCTGTTGGGCGGCCCTGAGGATGCTCGCGCGAGTATCGCCCTGGGTGGTTTTCATGTGCGTCACGCTAGCATCCATTAGACCAGTCGTCTATGTGGGTTCGTGCGTCGGCCGGGGCGGTCCGGTGCGTCACCGGCCGAGGAACTCCAGGAGGATCTCGTTGACTTCGGCGGTGTGGGTGGTGAGCAGCCCGTGCGGGGCGCCGTCGATCTCGACGTACGTGGCGGCGGGCAGGGCCTTGGCGAAGCGGCGCCCGGTGGCGTCGACGGGCAGGGTCCGGTCGGCTGTGCCGTGCACGATCAGGCTGGGCACGTCGATCCGGGGGATGTCGGCCCGGAAGTCGGTGGGCCAGGTCAGCGGGGCGGCGGCCGAGGCGATCGGGCCCGCGCCGGCCGCCACGTTCCAGGCGTTGCGCACGGCCTCCTCGCTCACCCGGGTGCCCAGGTTCTCGTCGAGGTTGAAGAAGTCCGCGTAGAAATCGGTGAAGAAGGCGTAGCGGTCCTTCTTCGCCGACTCGGAGACCCCCTCGAAGAAGGAGGGCGGGGCGGCGCCGTCGGGGTTGTCGTCGGTGATCGCCAGGTACGGCTCCAGCGAGGCCAGGAACACGGCCTTGGCGACCCGGTCGGAGCCGTAGGTGGACAGATAGCGGGCGACCTCACCGGTGCCCATCGAGAAGCCGACCAGGACCGCGTCACGCAGATCGAGAGTCTCCATGACGGTGTGCAGGTCGGCGGCGAACGTGTCGTAGTCGTAACCGGTGGAGGGCTGGGAGGACTTGCCGAAGCCGCGCCGGTCGTACGTGATGACCCGGTGGCCGGCCGCCAGCAGGGCGGGGACCTGACCCTCCCAGGAGTTGCCGTCCAGCGGGTAGCCGTGGATGAGGACGACCGGCTGCCCGGCTCCCTTGTCCTCGTAGTGCAGTTCGATGTCGGTGCTGTTCTCCGTGCCGACCTTGATGCGTCCCATGTCGCCTTCCCCTTCCGGGAGTTGGTCCTCTGCCGCGCTCTGACACCAGGACTATACGACTGGTCTACTCGGAGGGCAACCCACTTGCCGCGGCCGTCGGTCAACGGGTGGCGCCGCGTGGCCGGATGGGGGAGCGGCAGTACAACTCGGCCTGGTCGGCGGGCAGTTCGACAGGGGGTGGGTGTGCGCCGCGATCTCGGCGTACTGGTCGGTGGCGGCTCCGCGAGCGGTCGGGGCTGTCGGCGGCAGGCCTGCACCGCCGTCGGCCGCCCGGGTGGCTGGGCGGCGGGGCGACGGTGCAGGCCGCCGGGGTACGACGGCTGTCCGGCGGTGTGCGGGGTCGGCTTCGGAGCGGAGTGACGGACCGACGGGGCTCAGGTCTGGGCGAACCAGCGGGTGAGGGCGGCGTGGAGGCCGGTCGGGGTGTTGCCTGCCCAGGCCACGTAGCCGTCCGGCCGGATGAGCAGTGCGGGTGCCGGTGCGGACTTGGCGGTGGCGGTCACCCGGTGCACCTGTCCGCGCCAGGGTTCCATGGCGGCGGCGAGGGCCTCCGTGCCGGTGAGGTCGATCAGCAACGGGTGTGCCTCGCGCAGGAGTTCGGCGAGGCGGAGGGTGCGGCCGTCGGTGGTGGTCAGCTCGAACTCCGGAGCGAAACCGCCGGTGGGGGCGGCGGGGTGGGCCTCACCCATGTCGTAGCGGACGTCGGAGCCCGCCACCAGGGCGGCGACCGCGTGGAGGTTCTCGGGGCGGTCCAGGAGTTCGGTGAAGAGCGTGCGCAGGGCGTCGACTTCGGCTCCGGGCGACAGCAGCGCGCTCCCGGCGCGGGTGTGCAGGAGTACGCGTTCGGCGCAGGCCCGGCGCTCGGTCGCGTAGCTGTCCAGCAGGCCCTCCGGGGCGCGGCGGCGCACCGCGGCTCCGAGTTTCCAGCCGAGGTTGGCCGCGTCGTGCAGCGCCGTGTTCAGCGTCGGGCCGTGGCTGACGTGTGCGGCGTCGCCCGCGAGGAAGACGCGTCCGACGCGATAGCGGTCGGCGATCCGGTAGTTGCGTCCGCACATACGGCGCAGGAGCGTGGGGGTGCCGGCCGCCGGTGGTGACAGCGGCAGGCGCACTCCCAGCACCCGGGCGACGCTGTCCTCCAGTTCGGCCCGGGTCATCGGGGTGCCCGGGCCCGGTGCGTCGCCCGCCGGGTGCTCCTCCCATTCGGTCGTGCTGATCAGCATCCGTTCCGGGTGGTGCGCGAGGAGTGTGAAGACGCCCCGCTCGGTGCGGTGGAAGGCCGCCGGGATCTCGCCGAGGCCGTCGATCGCGACGCGTCCGCCCGGCAGCGCCCGGTAGCCGTCACCGGGCGCGATGAGGGCTGTGCGGTCCACGGCGTGGTCGTCGCTGCTGCCGGGGAAGGCGATGCCCGCCTGCTTGCGGACGAGGCTGCCCCCGCCGTCGCAGCCGACGAGGTAGCGGGCCGTGCACGTCCGCTCGTTTCCGTCCGCGTCTCGTGCCACGACCTCGACCTGCTCGTCGTCCTGCCGGAACGACAGCACCTCCCAGCCGCGCCGGATCTCCGCGTCCAGCTCGGCCGCCCGCTCGGTGAGCACCCGTTCGAGCTCGCGCTGGTCGATCGGCAGGAGGTGCATCGGGTTGTCCGCGCCGAGTGTGTGCAGCGGCAGCGGTATTCCGCCGAAGTGGAAGCCCGGTGCCGGCTCGGGGGCGTCCCGGCCGCCGCAGCGGGTGAAGAGGCCGCGGTGGTCGAGCAGTTGCACGACCTGGCCGGTGAGGCCGTGCGCCTTGTCCGACGGATCGGGCTCGGCCCGTCGTTCCAGCACCAGCGGCCGGGCCCCCGCGAGGCGGAGTTCGCAGGCCAGAAAGAGGCCGGCGGGTCCACCGCCGACGATGACGACGTCGTGCATCCTGACGCCACTCCTCAAGGTACGGTCCTGTATCCAATGAGGGGCAACCGTAAGCGGGCGCGTTAAGATACACAAGTGAATCCCCGACATGACGCAGCGGCGAAGTCCGGCAGCGGTGCGACCCGGCGACGCGGCGCCGCGCTGGAGGACGCGATCCTGGACGCCGCCTGGGACGTGCTGGTCGAACACGGCTACCCCGGCTTCACCTACGAGGCGGTCGCCGCCCGCGCCGGCACCAGCCGCCCCGTGCTCTACCGCCGCTGGCCGCAGCGCGACGACCTGCTGTTCGCCACCCTCACCCGCTACTGCCTGCCCATCGAGGTGCCCGACACCGGCAGCCTCCGCGAGGACGCGCTCGGCTTCCTGCGCAACGCCAACGCCGGCCGCGCACGCATCATCACCCTGCTCGGGGTGCAGCTCATGGACTACTTCCGGGACACCGGCAGCACCTTCGGCGAACTGCGTGACGCGCTGCGAGCGCCGGACGAGGGCACCCCCTTCGAGCAGATCGTCGCCCGCGCCGTCGAGCGGGGCGAACTGCCCGACGTGCCCCGCCCGTCCCGCGTGGTGGATCTGCCGTTCGACCTGCTGCGGCACGACATGCTCACCACGCTGCGCCCGGTACCGGACGCGGCCCTCGTCGAGATCGTGGACGTGGCATGGCTGCCGCTGCTGATGCCGCGCGGGCGGGGAGCCGGGGGGCCTGCCGGACGCCACGGCTGACGGCGCCGGGAGCGGCCACCCCGGGCCGGGGCCGATCGCGCCCCGGCCCTTCCGTCGCTCAGGCCGCGGCGTTCCGCGCGGCGACCACCGCGTCCACCAGGTCGAGCCCCGCCTCGCGGTGTGCCGCGATGGCGTCGTACCAACTCCGCAGCGCCGACCGGACGTCGTGCACGAACTGCTGCGCGGCCGGCGCGAGCGCCCCGGACCGGTGCACCACTCCGAACGGGGACTCGATCAGCGGGTCCGTCTCGACGACGCAGGCGCCCGCGTCCAGCGCCGTCGCACACATGCGCAGCGGCAGGAACGCCTGGAAACCCGAGCCGAGCACGAAGGCCAGCTGCGCACTCCGGCTCGGGACGTTCGCACCGATCACGGGCTCGACGCCGTGCGCCGCCAGCGCCGTGTGCACCGCGTCGTCCTCGTGGGGCGCGGCCTGCCGGCAGGCGAGCGGCAGATCGCCGATCGCCGAGAGCGGCACGCTCGCACCGGCCGTCGCCGGACGGTGCCCGCGCGGCCGGACGAGCAGCAGCCGCTGCACCCCGAGTTCGACGAAACCGAGATCGTCGCGGAGGCCGGAGGCGAGCGTGAACCCCAGCTCCGCCTGCCCGTCGGCCACCGCCGTGAGCAGCTCCTGCCGGGACCCGACCTCGCTGATGTCCAGCCGGACCGCCGGGTACTTGTGGGTGAACCCGCCGGCCCAGGAAGCCACCGCCTCCCCGGACATGTCCGGCGTGCACATCACGGTGAGCACGCCGCCGTTCACCTCCCGCGCGCTGCGCATGGCGTCCTGGGCCGCGACCACGTCGTCCAGCACCCGGCGGGCCAGCGGGACGAGTTCCAGCCCGGCGGAGGTCGGCGCCAGCCGGCGGCCGGTGCGATGGAAGAGGGAGACCTTCAACTCGCGTTCCAGGGCGCGGATCGAACCGGAGACGGCGGGCTGCGACAGATAGAGCCGTTCCGCCGCCCGGCCGAGACCGCCGTGGTCCACGACGGCCAGAAAGTGCTCCAGCTGCCTCAGCTCCACCGGTTCTCTCCTCGCTCCACCGGCTCTCTCCGCGCCCGGCCTGTGCTCGTCCCGTGCCGGACCGCCGTGCCGTGCGTCCGCACGCGGGCACGCCGGTGGCCGCCCTCGCGGATCGTCTTCCCAGCTCAGGGTATGCCCGGGAGCCGGGCGGCCGGCGGGGCGGTCCACGCGGCGGGCCGACGGGGTGGTCCGCGCGGCGGGGGAGCGGGCCGGGGAGAAGGCCCGTCGGGGGAGCGGCGCCGGCCCGCGCCCGCCGCGTGGTGCGCTACGCGCCGACGGCCGGGCCGCGGGTGACGCGGAAGGTGTCCGGCAGGGTGCCGTCCCGTGCCACCTGCCGGGCCACCGCCCGCCCCAGGTTCCGTTCGTGCACCGGCGAGGAGCCCTCGTAGATGCGCAGCGCCCGCACGTCCCGCCACATCCGCGGCACCGGGCTGTCCCCGACGATGCCGGCGCCGCCGAGGAGCTGGACGCAGCGGTCCGCCACCCGGCCCGCCATCTCCGAGCAGAACAGCTTGGCCGCGGCGATGCGGTGGCGTGGCACAGCGCCCGCGTCGTACGCCCGCGCCGCCTCCACGGCAAGTGCCCGGCCCGCCTCCAGATCGGCGAAACATGCACCCAACTCGGCCTGGACCGCGCCGAGTTCGTCCAACGGCGCGCCGAACTGCTGCCGCTGCCGCAGATGCCGCCCGGCCTCCTCCAGCATCCGGGTGGCCTGGCCGACGCAGGTCGCCGCGACGTGCAGCCGGGCGTGGTTGATGCCGTGCAGCGCCGCGGCGAACCCTTCCCCCGGCGAGCCGCCGAGCAGGGCGTCGTCGCCGACCCGCACACCGTCCAGCTCGATCTCGGCCACCGGGGCCTCGGCGTGGCCGTTCATCCGCGTCGGCAGCCGGGTGGTGACGCCCGGGTGCTGCCGTGGCACGAGAAAGGCGGAGATCCCGCCGGCTCCCTCGGCCGCCTCCCCGGTCCGGGCGAAGACCAGCAGTTCGTCCGCCCAGTGGCCGTTGGTGATGTACCGCTTGCCGCCGTCGAGGACCCAGCCGCCGTCGGCCCTGCGCGCCGTGGTGGTCAGGGAGGCGGCGTCCGAGCCCGCCTCCGGCTCGGTGAGCGCGAAGGCCGTGACGTGCTCGCCCGCCGCCATCCGGGGCAGCAGCCCGGCCCGCTGCTCCTCGGTGCCGTGCGCGAGGATCGCCTGGGCGCACAGCCCGATCACGGTCGAGAAGCGCGAGCGGTACACGCACGACGCGCGGGTGAACTCCATGGTGAGCCGGACCTGTTCGACCATGTTCCACTCCAGCCCGCCGTACCGCCGGGGTATCGACACCGCGAACAGCCCGCCGCGGGCCAGCGCCCGCACGACGTGGTCCGGGACCGCGCCGTGGGCCACCATCTGCGGCTCGGCGGGGATGAGGACCTCGTCGGTCAGGGTGGCCACCCGCTTCAGATACTCCTCGAAGCCGAGCGGGAACAGGTCGGGGTCGATCATGTGGGCTCCTCCTTCGGGACGGCCGTGCCGGCGTCCGCGCGGACGACGACACCGCCTTCGGTCAACGCTCGTATGTCCGCCTCGCTGCGGCCCAGTTCGGCGAGGACGGGGCCGGTGTGCTCGCCGACCTCGGGCGCGGGCGGCGAGGACGTGGGACGCCTGCCGCCCAGCGAGAACGGCGTGGTCGGCGCGGTGTAGGCGGCGTGTGCGCCCCGGCAGTCGGCGATCAGCCCGGACGCCAGCACATCGGCGTCCCCGACCACCTCGTCGAACCTGCGCACGGCCCCGCACACGATCCCGGCCGAGCGCAGCCGCTCCAGTGCCTGCGGCCGGTCCAGGCCGCCCAGCGTGCTGTGCAGCACCTCCAGCAGCTGTGGACGGTGGGCGACACGGGCCGCGTTGGTGGCGAAGCGGGGATCGTCGGCGAGTTCCGGCTGGCCGATCAGCGAGCAGAGAGCGGCGAACTTGTCCGCGGTGTACGCCGAGAGAACCAGCGCGCCGCCGTCCCGGGTGCGCACCAGGTCCGCTGCGGGCGCCGCCAGCGCCTGCCCGTGCCCGCGGCGGCGCGGCACCGCACCGCTCAGTCCGTACTCGGCCCAGGTGGCCGCCTGCGCGTGGACCACCGCCTCCATGAGCGAGGTCTCCACCACCTCGCCCCGCCCGGTCGTGGCGCGGTGCAGCAGCGCGGCCAGCACGCCCGAGGTGAGCGCCTGCGCCGCCAGCACATCGGCGACGGTGAACCCCACGCGCTGCGGATCGCCGTCCGCCTCACCGGTGAGGTCCATGACGGCGAACTCCGCCTGCGCGGCGACGTCCAGACCCACCCGGTACGCGGACGGGCCGCGGGTGCCGAACCCGGTGACGAATCCGTAGACCAGCCCGGGACGGCGCGCCAGCACGGTGTCCGGGTCGAGCCCCAGGCGTGCGCTCACGCCGTGCCGGAAGTTGTGCAGGAGCACGTCCGCCGAGTCCACGAGGTCGTCCACCACCTGCCGGCCGGCCCCGGTGCGCAGATCGACGGCGAGGCTGCGCTTGCCCCGGTTGTTGGCCCGCACCATCGCCTGCCCGAGCGGGCCGATGCCGCGCGCCTGGTCCCCGGCCGGCGGCTCCACCTTGATGACGTCGGCGCCCAGATCGGCGAGGTTCTGCCCGGCGCCCGGCGCCGCGATGTACTGCCCGAGGTCCACGACGCGCAGCCCGGCCAGCGGACGCGTCACCGCCGTCCCCGTCATGTCCGTGGTCCCGGCTGTCTCCGCCGCCGTCACCGGGCCGCCTCCGCTTCTGCTGCTTTCACTGCCGCACGGCGGCGTGTCGTCCCGGCCAGCAGCACCTCGCGCGACCGCGCCGGGTTCAGCAGCAGGCCGCCGGCGACGGCGAAGAGGCAGATGGCTATGCCGACCACCAGGAAGCCGTCGGCGTAGCCCCGGGCCGGGGTGCTCGCCGCGTCCACGATGAGCCCCAGCGCCCAGGGCGCGACGATGCCGGCGACGCTGTAGACGGCGATGATGCAGCCGAAGAAGCCGGGCCGGTGCCTGCGGGGCAGGAAGTCTGCGGCGCCCGCGAAGGCCACCGAGAAGGCCACGCTGTTGATCGAGAACGCGCCCACCACGAGGGCCAGTTGCAGCCCGCCGGGCGGTACCCGGGTGAACGCGATCATCGCCAGGCCCGCGAAGCACAGGAAGCCCGCCGTCAGGAAGCCCCGCGCGGCCCGCGCCGTACGCCCGGCCCGCAGCAGACGCCCGGACAGCCACCCCGCGGCGAGCAGGACGACGACCGCCAGCCCGTAGGGAAGGGTGACGAGGACACCGACGGTCTGCTGCGAGTAGCCCATCCCGTTGTGCAGGAACGACGGCAGCCACGCCACCTTCAGCGAGGTGATGAGGTAGCCGGCGAAGGACAGCAGCGCGAGGCCCCAGAAGCTCCCCAGCCGCAGCAGCGCCGGCAGCGACACCTCGATGTCCCCGTGCGGATCGGCCGGTTCCGCCGCGCGGCCGGCCCGTGGCGGTGCCGTGCCCGGGCGTCCCATGCCCGGCTCCCGCCGGGTCACCAGCCACCAGACCACCACCCACGCCAGCCCGGCCCCGACGAGCACCAGGAACGCCGCGTGCCAGCTCCAGGTGAGGATCACCCAGGTGAGGACCGGTGCGGCGGCCAACGGCCCGAGCGAGGAGCCCGCGTTGACGACGGCACCGGCGAACGCCCGCCGCTCCGGCGCGAACCGGTCGGCGACGATCGACTGGCACAGCACGTGCGCAGGGCCCTCGAAGAAGCCGAGCACCATCCGCGAGACGATCAGCACCGTCAGCGTGGTGGGCACGGTCAGCGGCGCCATGCTCGCCACCCACGCGAGCATGAGCAGTGCGGCCGACCAGCGCCAGCCGATCCGCCGGAAGAGCAGCGCGAGCACCACGGCGCCCACGGCGAACAGCCAGAAGAACGAGCTGGACACCAGCCCGTACTGCCCGGCGTCCAGGCCGAGTTCCCGTTCGACGTCCGGCGCGGCCAGCCCGATCGCCGCCTTGTCGGCGAAGTTGAGCGTGAAGAAGGCGAGGAGCAGCCCGATGACCCACCAGTCCCGCTGGGACACGGCCCGGCCGGGCCCCCGCTCCTGCCCGGCCCCGGCCGTCGCCTCCTGTGCCGTGTGCGCGCTCACGTCCACCTCCACGCTCCGCGCCACCGGTTCGGGTGACGCCCCGCACAGGCAATCGGAGGCCACCGGGCGGAACAAGCACGGGTCGGCGCAGGAAACCTTCGGCGATTCCGAAGGCCCGGGAAGGTCCCGAGGACCTCGCGGCGTGGTGGTGAAGAGGTTCGCGATGGGCTTCGAGGGGGACGTGGGACGGGCGCCGGAAAAACTCACGGAGAGGCGGCGGAGCGACATCGGGAGACGCCGGCGGGCCTGCGCGGGCCATCCGGGAGACAGCCTCGGCCGACGACGGGACGGTGCGGAGGGGCTTCGCGGCCGGGGCGCGTCGTGTTGTTCGTGGCGGGACACGCCGGGCGGCCGGTGACCTCCGGTGCCGGTGGGGAGTTGGGCACGGCATGGAGCCGATGCGCCGGACGGTCGTGATCATCCTGTTGCTGGTGGCGCTCGCCGGGTGCGTCACCGTCCACCCCGAACCGTCGCGGAAGCCGACGTCCTCGCCGTCGCCGCCGGGGCACCGTGCCGGCGCCGGCAAGGAGTCCCCTTCCGAGACCGGCACGAGCCGCCCGCGCCGCAGCCACCCGGCCGCGCCGCGCCCCGGCGCGCCCTCCCGTACCGCCCCGCCGCCCGCGGCCCGGCCGTCCGCCGCGCCCGCCGGTGAGCCCGGAGCGCGCGAGCAGGCGCCCGCCCAGCGGCCCGCGCCCGAGCGGCAACCCCCGCGCCGGCCGGGACCGCCCGCGCCGTCCGGCGACCCCAGCGTGCGCCCGGCGGAACTGTGCCGGTGGGGGCGTGAGGCAGGCATGCGCGGCGACATCATGAGTGTCTGCCGGCACGCCTGGGGACACTGACCGAGGCCGGAAAGACACGTGCGGGCCGGGACCCACGGGGAGGCACCGCACGGACAGCAGGGAGGGGCAACGGATGCGACGGCGACGGTGGTCGGTGCGGGCGGCGGCAGCGGTGGCGGTGACGGCGTTGACGCTGGCGGGGTGCTCGTCCGCCGCGGAGGACACCGGGTCCGGCACGAGCGGGGACGAGAAGGCTCCCGCGTCCGGCTCGCCCAGCGGCGAGGCACGGGCCGACGCCGGCGGGCTGCCCGGCGTCCCGTCGGCCCGGCAGGCGCGCGAAGCGCTCGGGAAGCTGACCGTGCGCCCGCACGGGAGCATGGACGGGTACTCGCGGGAGAAGTTCCCGCACTGGTCGTCGCAGGGCGAGCGGTGCGACACCCGCGAGAAGGTGCTCCAGCGGGCCGGCCGCGACGTCAAGCAGAACGACGAGTGCCGGGCGGTCTCCGGCCGCTGGACCAGCGTCTACGACGACAAGACGTTCACCGACGCCTCGGATCTGGACATCGACCACATGGTGCCGCTCGCCAACGCCTGGCGTTCCGGCGCCCGCGAGTGGGACCAGGAGCGCCGCGAGGGATTCGCCAACGATCTGACCCGGCCCCAGCTGCTGGCCGTCTCCGCCACCACGAACCGCACCAAGGGCGACCAGGGCCCGGAGGACTGGCAGCCGCCGGCCAAGGGCTACCGGTGCACCTACGCCCGTGCCTGGACGGGCGTGAAGTCCCACTACCGGCTCTCGGTCACCTCCGCGGAGAAGACCACGCTCGCGCGCATGCTGGAGAGCTGCTCGTGAACGGGGGAGAGGGAAGCCACAGAAGCCGTGGGGGCCGTGGGGACCGCCGAGACCGCGGTGTGTTCGGCGGGCACGGCGAACGCGGTGGGCACGGCGGACGCAGCGGGCGGGACGCGGGCGCCGGCCGGTTCGAGGACCAGGTGCGGGCCGGCCCCGGCGGGGTGATGACCGACGAGGTCGGCGTCATCACCGGCGATCTGACGCTCGTCACCCGCTCGACGGCCGGCGGGCGGGCCGCGGTCGACGTGACGTACACCGGTGCCGAGGAGTGGTACACCCTCACCGGCAGCCCTGCCGCCGTCCCGCCCGGCGGGCTGAAGGTCCTCCACGAACACCTCTGCGCCCTCGTCCGGCACGGCGGCGGCGCACAACTGGACGGTTGACGGGCCGGATCCGCCTGCGCATTTCCGTCTGCCCCCGCGCCCGAGGTGCGGGGGCAGACGCCTGTCGTGACCGGCCGGGACGACGGAAGGCGCCCGTCCTGTCACAAGTATTGACCGGTCAATTGGGCGACTACTACGGTCCTTTCATGTCGGCACCACCGCTGTACCTCCGGATCCGGAACGAGTTGGAAGCCCGTATCAGATCCGGGGAACTGCCTCCCGGCTCACGGCTGCCCACCGAGGCCGAGTTGCAGGAACAGCACGCGATCGGCCGGGCCACGGCGCAGCGGGTACTGAGCGAGTTGGCGCAGGCCGGTCTCGTCGAACGGCACCGGCGCAAGGGCACGTTCGTGGCGGACGGAGTGCGCAAGGAGAACCTGCTCCGGTTCGTCAACCCGCGGCTGGCCACCCCGGAGATCCCGGGGCGTCACGAGGTGCACAGTGCCGCGGTCGTCCGCGCGGCGGAGGTGACCCCTCCCGTGCCCGGGCTGGACGACGACACCCCCGTGAACCATCTGGTGCGCCGCAAGTTCGACACCGAAGAGACCCCGCTCGCCCTCGAACACACCACCGTCCCCTTCGCGTTGGCCCCCCACCTGCTCGACGAGGAGCTGACGCACCTCACGATGATCCCCTACTTCCGTGCGCGGGGCGTCCCGCTCGCCACCTCGCGCATGTATCTCGACCCCGTCCTGCTCGACGAGCGGACCGCGCACCTGCTCGCCTGCGAACCGGGCGTTCCCGTCCTCCGGCAACGCAGGCTCACCTGGCTGGAGAACGGAGAGCTCGCCGAGTCGGCGGCCTTTCTGCTGCGCCCCGGCCTCATGGAGTTCTACATCGAGCAGTCGGTCCGCGACGACTGATCCCACCGGTGCCGCCGCTGTGCGCGCCGGATCCCCAAGGAGCACACATGACGGCTGCCCAGCCCCGAGTGGCGATTGTCGGAACCGGCGTCATCGGCGCCATGGCGGCGTGGCGGCTCGCCGCCCGCGGCGCGCGGGTCCTCGCCTTCGACGCGTACGGACGAGGACACGACAGAGGCGCGTCGGCCGGCGAGTCCCGCATCTTCCGCACCGTCTACAAGGAAGGCGCCTCCTATGTCCCGCTGTTGCTGAAGGCCCGTGAGCTGTGGCGCACGCTGGAGACGGACAGCGGACGCGCACTGCTGACCCTGTGCGGCGGGCTGACCCTCGGCGCTCCCGACGAGCCCGATGTGGCCGCGGTACGCCGCTGCGCCGAGGACGCCGGGCTGCCGCACGAGATCCTGGACCGCGCACAGAGCGCCGCCCGCTTCCCCCAACACCGCCTGGACGAAGGGGAGATAGCCGTGCACGATCCGGGCGCCGGGGTGCTGCGCCCCGAGCCCGCCGTCCAGGCCGCGCTGGAGGCGGCGGAGGAGCACGGCGCCCGGATCCTCAGCTACCACCCGGTCGACGACGTGACGGAGAGAGCGGGCGGCTGGCGCATCACCGCGCTGGGGGAGACCCACGACGTCGACCACGTCGTCCTCAGCCCCGGCCCGTGGGCGGCACGGTTCGCACCGACGGCGGCGCTGCCGGTACAGGCCCAGCTGATCACCGCCTGCTGGTTCGCGGCACGCGATGTGGCCGCGCACCGGCCGGACCGGCTGCCCATCGCCATCCGCCGGCACCCCGAGGCGGGGTTCTCCTGCTTCCCCGTGCTCGACGGGGTGGCCGTCAAGATCGTGCCGCACCACCTCGGCTGGCCCCCCATCGACGGCCCCGAGAACCTGCCGCGCGGCGCCGACCCCGGGTTCGCCCGTGCCGCGTCCGCCGCGGTCGCCCGGCTGCTGCCCGGGCTCGTTCCCGACCCGGTGCGCATCGGCACCTACGCGGAGGGATTCACCCCCGACGGGCACCCCGCGGTGGGCCCGCTGCCCGGCGCTCCGGGCGCCACCGTCCTCACCGGCTTCTCCGGCCACGGCTTCAAACTCGCCCCCGTCTTCGGCCAGATCGCGGCCGACCTCGCGCTCACCGGTGAAACCGCCTACGACCTCACCGCGCTCGACCCCCACCGCTTCACCACCACCTGAGCCCGACCCGGTCCCTCGGCCCCTGGCCCCTGATCCCTGAGCCCCGGCCTCCCTCGCTCCCGGGGACCTCCGCGCCCCGGAACGCCGGAGCCTCCCCGCCGCGCCCGCCCACGCCGCTCCGCGTCTTCACCGCCTGCCGCGTTCCCGTCCCCGCCCCGAACCCCGGGTCCCCGCGCCCGGCGCTCCCCCCCCCCACCGGCCCCCGCGCCCGCATCCGCGGGCCCGCGCCCACACGCCCGGGCCCGCGCCCACACCCCGCCCCCGGGCCGTCCGGCCACAGCCTGAACCCTGCGCCCACACCCCGGGCCCCGCACCCCTCGCCCCCCACCTCCGCCCGCTCACCACCCCCGCGCCCCCTCAACGCCCGTGTGCGCCGTGCCGCGCTCCGCCCCGCTGCGGCGCCCGGGTGCTGGTCCCGTCATGCCTGGAGGCAGGCCATGCCCAGTAATTCGACCGGCCAGATCCTCGCCATCGTCCTCGCCAGCCTGCTCGTCATCGCGCTGGGCGCCCTGCTGTCGATGTACTTCGGCAGACGCGCGAAGAACTCCGACGACTGGCTGGCGGCCCCCGAGTCGCTGCCGCTCGGCGTCGTCGTGATCACCCAGTTCGCCACCGCGGTCGGCGGCGGTGTCCTCATCGCCCACGTCGGCATCGCCTACTCCGCCGGCTGGTCCGTCTTCGCCTACGAGGGCTGCGTCCTGCTGGGCTTCCTGGGCCTCGCACTCATCGCCCGATGGCTGCGCCAGCAGCGGTTCACCACGATCCCGGACATCATCGGGCGGCTGTTCGGCGCCAGCAGACCGGTCACCGCCATGGCCTCGATCGCCGCGCTCATCGTGCCCTTCGGCTGGCTGGCCACCCAATTCGTCGCCTTCGCCAAGCTGTTCGGGGAGCTGACCGGGATCTCCTCGACCGTCCTCATCCTCACCGTCACCGCAGGCTCGCTCATCTTCGTGCTGCCCGGCGGGCTGACCTCGGTGGTGTGGACGGACTTCGTCTTCGGCATCTTCAAGATCGTGATGTCCCTGGTGGTGGCCGGCTACGCGCTGCACCTGGCCGGCGGCTGGAGCGGTATGACCGCGCGGGTGCCCGACGGGCTGTGGCGGCCCGGTGGGCTGACGGCGGTCGGCGGGGAACAGATCGGACTGTGGGTGGCGGCGATCGTGCCCGGCACGCTGACCAACCAGCTGTACTTCCAGCGGGTGTTCGCCACCAGAAAGGTCTCCGACGCGCGCCGCGGACTGGTGCTGTCCGGGGTGACGATCCTCGTGGGCGGTCTGTACGCCGGCTGCATCGGCCTCGCCGTCCGCGCCATGAAACCCGACCTCGCCAACCCGGAGGAGGCGGCGGGCTGGCTCATCACCCGGCTGCCCGCGGTGCTCCTCGTCGTCTACGGCGCCTTCCTCGTCGCGACGATCATCTCTACCACCGGGGCCGCCCTCCAGTCCGTCGTCGCCAACGTCATCCGCGACCTCTACCAGAACGTGCTGGAGCGCCGCACCGGCGACCGGACGACCGTCACCCTGTCACGGGTGGTCACCGTGCTCGTCGCCGCGCTCGCCGCAGGTCTTGCCATCGCCTTCCCGAGCGCCCTGGACTGGCTCGTGGCCAGCTACGCCTACTCGGCCGCGGCCCTCGCGGCCCCCGTCTTCGTCGGCTATCTGCTGCGCACGCGCTGCGCACTGCGGCCCGCGGCGGCGCTCGGCAGCATGCTCGCCGGTGTCGTCGGCTGCGGCGCCGCCCAACTCGCCGGTACCACCGTGCCGTACGCCGTCTACGGCATCGCGGCCTCCGTGCTGGTCCTGCTGGCGCTGACCGTGCCCGGCGCCGGCCGAAGGCGCGCAGACGCACCGGAGCACACCGGTCCGGCGCCGAACCTGCCGTCTCCCACCGAGAGCTGAGGCGCCCGGCGTCGGCACCCCCGGGCTGCCGGTGCCCGGCACGAACCGGTGCACAGCGAGAGTGGACGCACATCGACCGTTGACCGAAGAGGACGGAAGAGGAAGGGAAGCCACCCATGCGTGTTGCTGTTGTCGGACTCGGAGTCGTCGGAGCGGGCGCGGCCAGGGCGCTGGCGCTCGCGGGCGCCGAGGTGACGGTGTTCGAGCGGACGGCCCCGGCGGCCGGCACCACCGGCACCTCGTTCGCCTGGATCAACTCGCACCAGAAGAACCCGCTCGCCTACCACGAGCTGAATGTGGCCGGGATGGCCGAGCACGAGCGCCTCCAGGAGACCGGCGGCCAGTGGTTCTTCCGGGGCGGAAACCTGGAGTGGGCCCACGAGGACGGCCGGGAACGCCTCGACGCGGCCGTCGCCGAACTGCGCGGCCGTGACTACCCGGTGGAGTGGATCACCGCGGACCGGGCCCGGAACCTGGTGCCGGATCTGCGTGTGCCGGCCGCCGTCCGGGACGTCGCCTGGTACCCGCGGGAGGGCTACGTCCTGCCCGTCGCGCTGCTGGCCCGGCTGTGGGGCGAGGCGCGGGACCACGGCGCACGGCTGCGCTGCCCCGCCGAGGTCACCGGCCTCGACCAGGAACGCACCGGCGTCTCGGTCACCCTGGCGGGGGGCGGCACCGAACGGTTCGACGTCGCCGTGCTCGCGGCCGGCCGCTGGAGCGAGTCCGTCGCCCGGTTCGCCGGCATGTCCCTGCCCATGGCCGACCCGGAGGCGCCCGGCTCCGCCACCGTCGGATTCCTCGGCTACACGGCACCGCTGGCCACGCGCCTCGGCAGCGTCCTCACCACACCCGAGCTGAACGTGCGGCCCGACGGGGGCGGGCGGCTCGTGGTGCAGGGCCTCGACCTGGACGCCGGCGCCGACCCGGCCGCGGTACCGGCCCCGGACGGGCCGCAGGCCCAGGAGCTGTGCACGCGGCTGCGGAACCTGCTGGAGGGCACCGAGGGCGCGCACCTGGAGTCCCTGCGCGTCGGCCAACGCGCCCTGCCCGGCGACGGGTTGACCGTCGCGGGCTTCGACGGCGGCGGCACGGTCTACGCGCTCGCCACGCACAGCGGCATCACCCTCGGCCCGCTGCTGGGCCGCCTGGCCGCCGAGGAGATCGTCACCGGTCGGGAGCGCCCCGAACTGGGCATGTTCCGCCCGACCCGGTTCGAGGGCGTCGACCGCGACACCCTGCCCCCGCCCGTCCCGGCCCGGTTCGCCGGCCAGCAGTGACCGCGGGCCCGCCTTGCGGGTCAGGAACGCCCTGTGTCCCGTACGGGGGGGCGCTGGGCGGGCGCGGGGCCCGGAGAGCGCCCCGAGCCGTGCGGATGGAGCCCGCAGCGGGGGTGTCCCGACGCGTTCAAGGCCGGAGCGTGCCCCGTGGCGGCCCGCCTCGCCCACGGGCGCGGGCCAGGGACCCACGGGCGCGGGCCAGTGGCTACGGGCGCGGGTCAGGGCTCGGCTACGGCACGGCCTCCGGTCCGAGCGATCCGTCCCGGCTTGCGCCCGGTTCCCTCCCGGCGGGGCGGAGTGCGGCGTGCGGCCCCCGTGTGCGTCGGGCCGAGCGAGGTGCACATGCCGCAGCCGTACAGGAGCAGTGGCCCCCGACCGCCGGTGGGGCGGTGCCCACGACGACGGCGATGACGACGGCGACATCGGTGCCGGTGCCCGGTGGGCCCTGCTTCGGGTGTTCCCGCGTGCAGGGGCGGCCGGGCCTGTCCGCCCGGTGGACCACCGTCAGGGTGTCGCCCCTCCGGTGTTCCGCGCGGCCGGGAAGCGTAGCGGTGGCCTGCGGCTCTCCGGTCCGGACGGCCCTTCCCGGGCCCGGGCGCATCGAACCAGGCGTCTCGGCGGGACGCGGCCTTCCCGGATCACGCGGCTCTGCTCGCCGGTTCGGCGTCGTGGAACGGCGGCCGGTGGCCGATGTGGTGCCTGATCGGCTCCTCGCGTCGCGTTCTCGTGGAGCGACCGTCCGCGGTTCGGCGCCGGGCGGGGCCGAGCCGCGGCGCGAAGCATGCGCGGGCTCCCGGCCCGCAGCCACGGACGCCAGGCCGCCGGTCGCGCGGGCGGAGAACGGGGAAGCCGCCTACCCGGAACGCTCGGGCAGACCGGTGGTCAGCAGGGAGAAGGCGTGCTCCAGCCGGTCGGTGTGGGCCCGGCCGATCTCGGCGAGGTCGCCTCCGGCCAGCCGTTCCCGTGCCGTCCGAACGGCGACCGTCCGGTAGGCGGCGACGAGGAGGGCCGCGGTCAACGCGCTGTCGCCGTCGAACCGGGGGTCGGCGCCGAGTTCGTCGGCCAGTGCGCTCTCGATCTCGTACTCGAAGACGCGGAGCCGTGACAGCAGCGCGGGCGAGTCCCTGACGGTGCGCAGGAACGCATCGGCGTCGGGGGCCAGCCCCGAGAGCGGGTGTTTCTGCGCGGCGAGCGCGAGCGCCTCCCGGCGGAACGCTTCGACGGGGTCGACGTCGTCGGCGCGCTCACGCATCACCGTACGGACGAGGTCGACGGCGTCAGGGATGCGGTCGAACAGCAGGTCTTCTTTGCGGTCGAAGTGCGTGAAAACCGTCACCTTGGACACGCCGGCGGCCGCGGCGACCTCGGTGATGGTCACGTCCTCGAACCCGCGCTTGAGGAACAGGTCGGTCGCGACCTCGGCGATGCGGGCCCGCGTCCGCGCTCCACCACGGTCTCCTCGTTTCGGCATGTGGCAAAGGTACCTTCACCGAGTTAGGCTTACCAAGTAAACTTACTGAGTAAAGCTAAGGAGATCGGTATGCGGCACACTGATGTGCTCGTCGTCGGAGCGGGGCCCACCGGGCTCTTCCTCGCCGCTGAGCTGGCACTCAGCGGGGTCGGCGTGCGGGTCGTGGAGCGGTTGGAGGAGCCCGATCCGACGATCAAGGCCGGATCGGTCAACGTCGCCAGCGCCGAGATCCTCGACCGGCGCGGTCTGCTGCCCGCCGCGGAGAGTGTGCAGCGCCGTCTGCTGGCGTCCGCGGGGACGTTCGCCCGGGAGGGCGCGGAGCGCGAGGACGGGCAACTGGACGGGCTGGAGCGGGCGTACCGCCGCTTCCCGGTCGTCGGGCACTTCGCGGGCATGCTGTTCCGCGACGACCTCGTCGATCAGGACGACCCGGCCCTGGCCGCGCACACGGCGGTGGCGAACGGCGTCCTGGTGCCCCAGCGTGACCTTGAGGCCCTCCTCGCGGAGCACTGCGCCCGGCTCGGCGTCGAGATACGCCGCGGTGTCGAGGTGCGCGGGCTGCGGGGCACGGGCGCGGACCGCACGGGCGGCGCGGACGACACCGGTGTCGTGGTGGAGACCAGCGAGGGCGACATGACCGCCGCGTGGCTCGTCGCCGCCGACGGCGGTCGCAGTGTGATCCGCAAACAGCTCGGCGTCGCATTCGACGGCACCGACCCGCAGATGGTGGGCTACCAAGCCATCGCCGACTTCGCGGACGCGAGCGGGCTGAAGCGCGGATGGACGTGGACGCCCCGCGGTGTCTACTCCTACGGGCCGGTCCCCGGACGCATCCTCGTCGCCCGGTTCGCTCCGCAGCCGGCCGACCGGAACGCGCCGGTCACGCTGGAGGAGTTGCAGCGCGTCGTACGGGAGGTCACCGGCACCGACGTGACCCTCACCGGTCTCCGGGGCCGCGCCACCCGGTGGTCGGACAACGCCCGGCAGGCCCGCACGTACCGGCACGGCCGGGTGCTGCTCGCGGGGGACGCCGCGCATGTGCACTCGCCGTTCAGCGGGCAGGGTCTGAACCTCGGCCTCGGAGACGCGGTCAACCTCGGCTGGAAGCTCGCCGCCACGGTCCAGGGCCGGGCCCCGGACGGGCTGCTCGACACCTACGAGAGCGAACGCCGGCCCGTCGCTGCCTGGGTCCTCAACTGGACGCGGGCCCAGGTCGCTCTGCTGCGCGGGGACGAGCAGACCGCGCAGCTGCGGAGCCTCGTCCGCGACGAACTGCTCACCGTTCCCGGGGCGATGAACCGCGTGGTGGCGCTGTCCTCTGGGATCATGCAGCGGTACGACGTCGCCGAGGAGCCCGTGCCGCCGGTCGGATCGGTTGCCGGCGACGTCGAGCTCGCCTCGGGCGGCCGGCTCGCCGACCATGCGCACGACGGCCGCTTCGTGCTCGTCGACCGCTCGCCCGACGGCCGCTTCGGCGCGGTGGTTCGCCCGTGGGAGGACCGGATCGCCTGCGTTTCCGATCCCGCTGCCGACGCATCGCTGCCGAGCCTGCTCGTACGTCCGGACGGCGTCGTCGTATGGGCGGCGACGGAGGACGCCGCAACTGTCGATGCCGACGCCCGGACGCGGCTCGACGCGGCGCTCCGCCGCTGGGCCGGTGCGCGAGAGGCGTGCCCGTCGGCGCCCGGTCGGTGAGGGGCCCTCGGCGGCCGTGGTCGTCCCGGGGGCCGGGGCGCCTCTCCGGTCCGTGTCGGCCTGACCGCGAGCGCGGCGACGGGGCTGCCGTTCGAGGGCGGGGGCCCGGCCGTGCCGGTCTCCCCGTCGGCCGCGGCTCTGCTCGTCGGCCGCGGTGAACTCCGGGCCGTGCAGGGGGAGATCTCCGGGCCCGCGGCGCCGGGAATTCCCGGGTAATCGGGCGGCGGGCGGCCGGTGCGGTGCGGGTGTTCCCGGGATTACCGGGCGTTTCCCGGGGCGTCGCTAGAGTCGGGCCACTGTACTGCGGGCCGACCTTGCGAGGTTTACTGAGCGATGGCATATCCAAGGGCCGGGGCCGACGGCGTACCCGCGAGACCGCATTTCCCGGACGTCGAACTCGACGTGCTGGACTACTGGGAGAAGAACGACATCTTCCACGAGTCCGTGCACGCACGGAATTCCGCCGCCGAGGAATTCGTGTTCTACGACGGGCCGCCGTTCGCCAACGGGCTGCCGCACTACGGGCATCTGCTGGCCGGCTACGCGAAGGACGTCGTGCCGCGCTACCAGACCATGCGCGGCCGCAAGGTCGAGCGGCGCTTCGGCTGGACCTCGCACGGGCTGCCCGCGGAACTCGACGCGGAAAAGCAGCTCGGCGTCACCGCGAAATCGGATATCGAGCGGATGGGCGTCGAGCGGTTCAACGAGGTGTGCCGCACCACGGTGATGCGCTACACCGACGAATGGCGCGACTACGTCACCAGGCAGGCCCGCTGGGTCGACTTCGACGAATCCGTCAAGACGCATGACCTCGACTACATGGAGAGCGTCATGTGGGCGTTCAAGACCATGTGGGACAAGGGGCTCATCTACCAGGGGCATTCGGTCTCCTGGTATTGCGCGCACTGCGAGACCCCGCTGGCCAACGCGGAGAGCAGCGGGCGGATCGACGGCAACGACACCCACCGCGACGTGCCGGGCCGCACCGTGCTCGTCGGCGTCCGTCTGGAGAGCGGCGAGCTGCTCCTGGTGGAGTCCGACGAGCCCTGGGCGCTGCCCGGCGCCACGGCCGTCGCGGTGCACCCCGACGCCGAGTACGCCGTGCTGGAGAAGGACGGCTGGCGGCTGGTGGTGGCGGCCGACCGGGCCGCCGCGCACCCCGAGTCGGCGGGCGGACGGGAGATCGCCCGGCACCGCGGCGCCGAGCTGGCCGGCCGCCGGTACACCCCGCTGTTCGACTTCTGCGAACCGGCCGACGACCGGCATCTCGTGGTGGCCGAGCGGTCCGTGGACACCGCCGACGGCACCGGAGCCGTGGCCGTCACCCCCTGCTTCGACGAGCACGACCACGCGGTCGCCACCGCGGCGGGCGTCGGCCGGATCTACCCCGCCGACTCCCGCGGCCGCTACACCGACGCCGTACCGCCGTGCGCGGGCCGCCCCGTGCTGGAGTCCACCGGGGCCGTGCTGGAGCTGCTGGAGGCGGGCGGCGCGCTGCTGGCCGACCGGCCGCACACCCGCTCCCGGCCGCACTGCTGGCGCTGCGGCAACCCCCTGCTGCAACACGCCATCGCGTCCTGGTTCGTCGCCGTCACCCGGATCCGGGAGCGCATGCTCGAACTCAACGAGCGGATCCGCTGGACGCCCGAGCACGCCCGCGACGGCCAGTTCGGCAACTGGGTGCGCGGCGCCAAGGACTGGAACATCTCCCGCAACCGCTACTGGGGCGCCCCCATCCCGGTGTGGGTGTCGGACGATCCGGCACACCCCCGCGTCGACGTGTACGGCTCCCTCGACGAGATCGAGCGTGACTTCGGCATCCGCCCGGACGATCTGCACCGCCCGTACATCGACGAGCTGACACGCCCCAACCCCGACGATCCCACCGGGCGTTCCGTGATGCGGCGCGTGCCCGAGGTGCTGGACTGCTGGTTCGAGACCGGGTCCATGCCCTTCGCGCAGGTGCACTACCCGTTCGAGAACGCCGAGTGGTTCGAGCGGCACTCGCCGGGCGACTTCGTCGTCGAGTACTACGCCCAGACCCGCGGCTGGTTCTACAACATGCACGTCATGTCGACGGCGCTGTTCGACCGGCCGGCGTTCGCCAACTGCACCGTCCTGGGCGTCGTCCTCGGCCACGACGGGCAGGCCATGTCCAAGGCGCGCAACAACTACCTCGACGTCAACGACATCTTCGCCCGCGACGGCTCCGACGCCATGCGCTGGTTCCTGATGAGCTCGCCCCTGCTGCGCGCCCGCGACCTGGAGGTCACCGAGGCCGGCAGCAGGGAGGCGCTGCGTCAGGTGCTGCTGCCGCTGTGGAACGCCTGGCACTTCCTGTCCCTGTACGGCGCCGAGCACGAGGGCCGCTTCCGCACGGACCAGGACCACCCGCTCGACCGCTACCTCCTCGCCAGGACCCGCGACCTCGTCGAGACGACGACCCGCGCGATGGACGACTACGACCTCTCCCGCGCCTGCACCGCGCTGCGGGAACACCTGGACGTGCTGACGAACTGGTACATCCGCTGCTCGCGCGACCGGTTCGCCGCGGGCGACCGCGCGGCCGTCGACACCCTGCACACCGCCCTGGAGGTGCTGTGCCGGCTGATGGCCCCGCTGCTGCCGCTGATCACCGAACGGGTGTGGCGCGGGCTGACCGGCGGCCGCTCCGTGCACCTGGCCTCCTGGCCCGAGCCGGCCGAACTGCCGCACGACCCGGAGCTGGTGCGCACCATGGACCGGGTGCGCGACGTCGCCTCGACCGCGCTGGGCCGCCGCAAGAGCCATGGGCTGCGGCTGCGCCTCCCGCTGGCCCGGCTGGTGGTGGCGGCGCCGGACGCGCCCGCGCTGGAGCCCTACACCGGTCTGCTGCGGGAACAGCTCAACGTCAAGGACGTCGTGCTCACCACCGATGTGTCCGCACACGGCCGGATGCGGCTGACCGTCGACCCCCGCCGGTGCGGGCCGCGCCTCGGCCGCGCGGTGCAGCAGGTCATCCGCGCCGCCGCCGACGACGACTGGACGACGGACGAGGACGGCACCGTCGTCGCCGCCGGGCACCGACTGCGGCCGGACGAATACGAGTTGAAGCTCGTCGCCGACGGGCCCGGCGGCTGCGCCGCCCTGTCCGACGGGGCGGGACTGATCGCCCTCGACGCCGACGTGACCGAGGAGCTGGCCGCCGAGGGCGCCGCACGCGATCTGGTGCGCGTCGTCCAGCAGGCCCGCCGCGAGGCCGGGCTGGAGGTCAGCGACCGTATCGCGCTGAGCGTGGACCTGCCCGCCGAGGCGGCGGCACGCATCCGGCACCACGAGACGCTGCTGCGCACCGAGACCCTGGCCGGCCGGGTGACGTTCGGCCCCTTCACCGGCACCGGCCACGACGGGCTCATCGGCGAGGGCACAGCGGTCCGGGTGCACCTCGACAAGCTCCCCCACAGGAAGGGAACCCCCGGATGACGCGTCTCGAACAGCTGGTGAGCGCACAGGCCGCCCGGACCCCGGAAGCGGACGCCGTCGTGTTCGGCCCGGAGCGCCTCACCTACCGGCAGCTGGAGGAGAGGGCGAACCGGCTGGCCCACGCGCTGCGCGCCGGCGGGCTGCGCCCGGCCGAGACCGTGTGCCTGCTGGTGCCCAAGAGCCCGGACGCGATCGTCTCTCTGCTCGGGGTGCTCAAGGCCGGCGGTGTCTGCGTACCCCTGGACGCGGCGTCACCGGTCGACAGGCTCGCGTCCCTCGTGAGCCGGACCGGCCCGTGCCGCCTCCTCGCCGACGGGCGCCGCGGCCGGCTGGCGGCCGAGGTCGCGGCGGCCGCCGCACCCGGCGCCGTCGCGGCCCTGTGCCTGCCCGGCAGCGACGCCACCGCGACCGACCCGGCGCCCGCGCTCACGGCGGCCGACGTCGCCGCGGCACCGACGACGGCACCCGAACCCGTGGGCGGCCCGGACGACGTGGCCTATCTGCTGTTCACCTCCGGCTCGTCCGGCGAACCCAAGGGAGTCCCCCTCACCCACGCCGGTATCGCCCACTTCGTGACCTGGGCGAACGAGCACTTCGGGCTCGGGCCGGACGACCGGATCTCCTGCCACCTCCAACTGCACTTCGACGGTTCGCTGTGGGACGTGTACGGGCCGCTGACCAGCGGAGCCGAACTCCATCTCGTCCCGCCGGAGGCGAGCCTGCTGCCGACCACGCTGGCCGCGTTCATCCGCGACTCCCGGCTGACCCAGTGGCTCTCGGTGCCGTCCGTGCTCAGCGCGATGGCCCGCCACGAGGTCGTGGAGAAGGACGACTTCCCCGACCTGCGCCGGGTGCTGTGGGGCGGGGAGGTCTTCCCGCCCACGGACGTGGAGTTCTGGATGCGCCGGCTGCCGCACACCACGTTCACCGGCTTCTACGGCACCACCGAGACCACCATCGCCAGCACCTTCCACACCCTGACCGCGCCGCCCGACGAGGCGCTGCCCGTCGGCCGCCCCCTGCCCGGCGAGTGGGTGGAGGCCGTCGACGACCAGCTGCGCCCGCTCCCGCCCGGAGAGGTGGGCGAGCTGGTGATCGGCGGCGCCGGCGTCAGCCCCGGCTACTGGCGCGACCCGGAGCGGACCGCGGCCTCGTTCATCGAGCTGCCCGAGGGCTCCGGGCGGCGTGCCTACCGCACCGGCGACCTCGGCAGCCGCGACGCGGACGGGCTGTTGCGCTTCCACGGCCGTGCCGACCGGCAGGTCAAGGTCAACGGCTACCGCGTGGAGCTGGACGAGGTGATGAGCGAGCTGCACGCGCTGCCCGAGGTCAGCGCCGCCGCCGTGGTGAGCATCCCCGGCCGCGCCGGCGGCCCGCTGATCTGCGCCGCCTACACCCTCGCCGAGGGCGTCTCTCTGACGGCGCGGCAGGTCAAGTCCCGGCTCGGCGGAAAGGTGCCCGGCTACATGCTGCCGGCGCGCTGGCTCGCGCTGGAGTCGCTGCCCGCGAACGCCAACGGCAAGACCGATCTGCGGGCGCTCCAGCAGCGCTTCACCGCCGACGAGGCCGTCCCCAGCGGTGGGGGCGCCCCGTGACCGGATTCTCCTTCACCGGCTGCACACCCCACGACCGGCTGGAGATCGCGGACTTCCAGGACTCGCTGTGGCGCGGCGGACGCCGCGCCAACCTCGCCTACCTGGACTGGAAGTACGCCACCAACCCCCACCTCGACGACCGGTACGTCACCCTCGCCCGCGAGGACGGCGAACTGGCCGGCATGGTGGGGGTCTTCGGCTCGTGCTGGGAGGTGGCGGGGGAGCGGTTCACGCTGCCCTGCCTCACCGACACCGTCGTCGCCCCCCGCCACCAGGGCAGCCCGCTCTTCCGGATGCTCACCGACGAGGTCGTGGCACGGCTGCGCGCCGACGGGGTGCCGTGGGTGCTGGACTTCGGCGACCAGGGCGCGGGCCCCGCCATGCTGATGAACGGCTGGCGCCTGATCGGGCCCTGGGCGCAGGCGGTGGTCACCCGGGACAAGCCCCTGGTCGCGGAGCGGCCGTGGCACGAGCTGCCGGCCGTGCGCGGGGCCGCCTCCGGGCTGACGCTGCGCCCGCTGCCGGACGTCGCGGCGGAGACGATGGCCGGGCTGGTGGCCCGGCTGTCGGGCGGCCCGGGGCCGCGCCCGGTGCGGGACGCCGCCTACTTCCGCTGGCGCGCCGCCAACCCGCTGGCGCGGTACTTCCACCTGGTGGCCGGTGACGGGCCCGTCGAGGGCTATCTCATCGGGCACCGCTCCGGTGTCGACACCGACGACGGCGAGACGCCCACGACGATCGTCGACTGCGAGGCCACCTCCGACGCGGTCTTCGCCGACCTCGTGGAGACCGCGCTGGCGTGGCTGCCGGGCGCCCAGGTGCTGATGTGGACCCGCGATCTGCCGGCGCGGCGGGTGGCGGCCCTGCGTGCCCTGGGTGCCGAACTCGACGCCCCCACCGGGCAGTTCACCCGCGACATGTACCTCCCCAGCCTGATGGTGCGCGCGACCGGTGCCGAGCCGCCGCCCGCGCTGCGCGGCATCGACAGCCCCGAAGGCTGGAACCTCAGCGGAGTCTCCGGCCGCGCATGGCGCTGAGTCCCGCACACCGCCGAGCCCCGCCCACGGCGATGTCCCTTCCCGGGCGCTGAACCCTGCACGGTGACGACCCCGCCCGTACGCCGCCGAGCCCCCGCCGCGTGCCGAGCCACGCAGGGGGACGGCGACGCCCCGCCCGCTACCGAGCCCCGTACGGCGACAGGCACCCGCCGGGTGCCGAGTCGTGCGGGGCTCCGGCGTCCGTCCGGCACCGCACCGAACACTCCCGCACGGCGGCCCACCTCCCGTGGGGGGCCGGGCCGGGCGCCGACCCGTCGAGCCGGGCGGTGCACACCGCCGCAGGCCGCCCGCCCGTACGACGAGGGCGCCGCCCGCCTCCTTCCCCGGAGGCGGGCGGCGCCCTCGCGCTGTGGCCGCGTCAGTTGGCGCCCGCGGCGGGGCGCAGCTCGAAGAGCAGGCCGCCGGGCGGGCGGTTGAACTCCTGGACGGCCTCGCACTCCCAGCCGGCGGCGTCGAACGCCGTCATCCAGTCCGCACGCGTCGGCAGCGTCACCCCCATCAGCGTGTGCGCCAGCTCGAAGCCCAGCCGGAAGATGGGCGTCTCCGGCCCCGGCGCCGTCTCGCTGCGCACCACGTCGCACAGCAGGAACCGCTCGACGTCGGGGAAGACCTCACGGATCCTGCGCAGCACCGTGACGCACTTGTCGTACGGCCAGAAGTCGTGCCCCATGAACACACAGGTCACGGTGTCGACCCCGGCGAACTCGGCCTGCTGCGGCAGCGCGTGCACATCACCGTGGTGCACCGAGATCCGGTCCGCCATGCCGGCCTCGGCCACGGACGTGGTGGACAGCTCCACGGCGGCGGGCGCCAGGTCCACCCCGACGCCGCGCACACCGGGGTGGTTGCCCGCGATCCGGATCAGCCGCTGGCCCGATCCGCAGCCCAGGTCGCACACCGCGCGGGGCGGTCGGTCGGCGAGGATCTTGTCGAACCGCAGCTCGACCTCGACGTCGCCGATCATGCGGGAGCTGACCGCGACGGCCCGCATGTCCCGGGTGTAGAACTCGCCCTGCCGGTGGCGCTCCAGGGCGACGTGCGGGGCCCGGCTCATCAGCGAACCGTTGCCGCCGGCCAGCCAGTAGAAGTAGCCGCGGTCGGCGTAGGCCGCGTCGAAGCCGGGCCCCGGCCGGGCAGCCTGCTCGTCCAGCGTGACGATCCCGGCCCACTCCAGGGGCAGGAGAAGGCCGCGCACCATGGCGGGGTCCATCCGGTCGGCGCCGTCCCGGCGGCCGTCGAACCGCAGCTCGCCGCGGTCCTTGAGTTCGTCGAGCAGCCCGAGCTCCACGGCGGCCGACAGCGCGGAGACCGCCACCGACGAACAGAACAGGGAATCGGTGCTCGGCACGGAGGTGCTGGGGGCAGTGGTCGTCATCGTCGCTCCTTGTGTGGTGAGGGGGGGGTGCGCGCGGCCCGCGGTCAACGGGGCCTGCGGGCGCGGTAGATGGTGCGGCAGGGGACGGGCGTCAGGGAGCAGGAACCCGAGTCGCACTTGACGTGCGCCGGCTCGAAGTCGTGCGCGGCCTGTTCGAGGCCGGCCGCCGCGAGGGCCTCGGCCACCTCGGCGTCGTCGTACTCCCAGCTGCGCAGCGTCTGGGAGACGCGCTGGATGTCCGGGCCCGAGCCGTGGACGCCGGAGACGCGCAGCATGCCCGTCCTGGTGGTGTCGTCCCAGACGCCGCGCTTGACGATCACCGCGTCGGGGTCGTCCGTCAGGGTCAGGTTGTTCCAGTGGCGGAAGTGCGAACCGGTGTACAGGTCGAAGACGAACTCGCCGCCGGGCAGCAGGGATTCCCACACCGCGGCGAAGCACGCCGTCAGCTCCGCCACGGAGTCCAGGTGGTTGAGCGCGCCGTCCAGGCTCACACAGGCACCGGCCGGGCGCGGTGTGCGAAAGGACCGGGCGTCGGCCTCGACGAGGGTGAGCGCGCCGCTGTCCAGGGCGGGCGCGAGCTTCTTGCGTGCGATGTCGAGCATGGCGGCCGAGCCGTCCACGCCGGTCGCCCGCCAGCCCGCCGCGCAGAAGACGGACGCCGTGACGCCCGTGCCGCAGCACAGGTCGATCACCGAACGCTCCGGCAGTTCCTGGCCGTCGAGATGGTCGACGAGACGGGGCGAGAAGCGGTGCACCCATCCCGTGTACCGGCTGTCGAAGAAGGCGGCAAAACCGTCTGAATAGTAATAATTGCCCATGGTGAGTCCTTGGTCGGCCGCGGTGGACGCGGAGGTGGGGGACAGGGGATCGGTGCCGGCCGCGTGCTGCCCGGCCGGCCGTGCGGGTTGCGCCGTCGGCGCGCCGCGGTCAGGTGGCCGTGCGGGCGCGCAGGGCGGGGGCGACCCGCCGGGCGAACAGCTCGACGGTCTCCCAGTCGACCGGCGGGCGTGCCCCCAGCAGGAAGTCGCGGACGCCGAGGTCCAGATAGGGCCGCAGCCGCTCCACGCACTGCTCGGGCGTGCCGAAGACCAGGTACTCCGGCCACACCGGCGAATCCGCGCCCAGCGTCCGCACCAGGCGCTCCTTGCGCTCCAGCGCCTCGTGCTCGCTCTCGGCGAGGATCGCGCGGAACGTCACCGACTTGCGGATGTCCGCGGAGTCGCGCCCTACGGCCGCCGCGTGCCCGGCCAGGCTGCGCAGCTTGCCGCGGTAGGAGTCCGGCGTCCCCGCGAGGGTGTTCCAGATGTCCGCGTGCTCGGCGACGATACGCAGCATCCTGCGCTCGCCCTCGCCGCCGATCACCAACGGCAGCCGCCGCTGCACGGGGCGCGGCTCCAGGTGGGCGGCGTCGAGCCGGAAGTGCTTCCCGTCGAACGTCACCGGCCCGCCGTCCCACAGCGCCCGCCCGACGCGGCACGCCTCGTCCAGCATGTCCAGCCGCGTTCCGGCGTCGGGGAAGGGGATGCCGTACTGGTCGTAGGCGAGGTCGGCGCCGGCCGCGCCCATGCCGAACTCCAGGCGGCCGTCCGAGACATGGTCGATCGTCGCGGCGACGGCGGCGGCCAGCGCCGGATGCCGCCAGGTCACCGCCGAGACGAGCACGGCACAGCGGATCCGGCTGGTGCGCGCCGCGAGCGCCGCCAGCAGCGACGTGCCCTCGAAGCAGGGGCCGGCCGGGCCGCCCATGGGGGGCCGGAAGTGGTCGAAGAGGGACACCCAGTCGTAGCCGAGGTCCTCCGCCGTCCGCCACAGCTTCAGCGCCTCGGCGAAGGACGTGTACTGCTGGCCCGAGTGGACGCCGACCCGGACGCCGTCTCCATGGATCTGCATGCTCACCCGGCCTGTTGCGACTGCTGCGCCCGGTGCGCGCGCACCGTGTCGGTCAGGGAGCGGATGGTGCGGAACACCTCGGGGGTGACCGCGTCGTCGGGGAACCGGAAGGCGAACATCTCCTCCAGGTCGCCGACGAGGCCGGCCACGCCCAGCGAGCTCACCCCCAGGGACGACAGCTCCGCGTCCGGGTCCAGGGCGGTGGCCGGCTGCGGCGCCTGCGCCCGGCGCCGCACGGCCTCCGCCACGGAAACCATGAGTGGGTCCATCTACGCCAAACCTCCTGTGGTTCGGGCCCGGCCGGTGACGGCTCAGCGGGCCGAGAAGTGGTGCACGGTGCGGTGCCGGTAGGTCTCGCCCGGATCGAGGCGGACCGGGGGGTAGTCGTCCCGGTTGGGCGCGTCCGGCAGCGGGCCGGCCTCCAGACAGATGCCGCAGCGCCGCCGCCCGGCGAAGCCGTCGGCGGTGTACACGCCCACCGCCGGCTGGTCGGTGACGACCCGCATCGTCCGGCCGGACGCGGGGTCGTGCAGCCGCGCCGCCCACTCGGGGCCGTCCAGGACGAAGCAGTTGTCCAGCCGCCGGTCGTCGAGCGGGGTGAGCCGCCGGTGGTCCAGCGGGCCGCCGGTGATGTCGGCGGGCGGGCCCGGCAGCGGGATCAGCTCGTCGTCGAAGACCACGGCCCGGCCGGAGTTGAGCGCGAGCCGGTGCCCGTCGACGCGGCCGGAGCCGGCCAGGTTCCAGTAGGCGTGGTTGGTCAGCCCCACGAGGGTGGCGGCCGTCGTCGTCGCCCGGTGGTCGAACGCCAGCGTCCCCTCGGGGGAGACCTCGTAGCAGACCTCGGCCGACAGCGTGCCCGGATAGCCCTGGTCGCCGTCCGGGCTCTCCAGCCGCAGCCGCAGCGCCAGCACACCGTCCGCGCGCTGCTCCGCCTCCGCCTCCCACACGTAGCGGTCGAAGCCGGCGGGGCCGCCGTGGATGTGGTGCGCGCCGTCGTTGCGGTCGAGCCGGTGCTCCACACCGTCCAGCCGGAACCGGCCGCCCGCCACACACCGGCAGTAACGGCCCACGGTGGAGCCGACGTACGGATTGGCCGCCCGGTCCTCGTAGGCCGCCAGATCCGGCAGCCGCACCACCACATTGCCGGTGCGGCCCTCCCGGTCGGGGACGAGGCACCGCACGAGTTGCGCCCCGTAGGTCCACACCTCGACGGCCAGGCCCGCGCCCGTGTCGAGCGTGTACGAGTCCACCGGCGTCGGCCCCTGCCCGGCGTGGCCGGCGCTCGTGCCGATCCGCTCCCGCCGTATCGATGCCGCCATCAGTCCGCACCGCCCGCCGCCGGTGTCAGGCCCCGGTGCAGATAGGCGCGGCGCCGGCCGTGCTCGTCGGACAGCGTGGGCCCGAACTGCGCGAAGCCCAGGGTGTGCAGCAGCGCGCAGGTGTCCGCCAGATCCGGGTTGACCTCCGAACGCAGCGCGTCCGCACCGGACTCCGCGGCCACCGCCAGCGCACGGCGCACACAGCGCAGCCCCACCAGCGACCCGCCGGCCAGCCACTCGGGCGCCACCGACAGCCGGGAGAGGTACAGCGGCCGGTCCGCGTGCGGGAACCCGGCCTCCGCCACGGTGAACGACGCGTCCGCGCTGAGCGTGAACATCCCGGCGGGCCGGGAGCCGTGGCGCAGCAGATGCACCGCACCGGACCGCACCCGCCGCTCGGTGGTCTCCGGGCGGCGCCGGGGCGCGGACGTCCCGGAGGCCGCGGCCTGGTGCGCGTCGCACGCGCACAGCAGCGCGTGGACCTCGTCCGGATCGCGGCTCACCTCCCACCGCCACACCGCCGTCGCCTCCCCGGCCGGGGAGCTGACCTCCGCCATCGCTCAGCTCCTGCCCACGCGCGCGGTCACGGTCTTGGGCCGCTGGTACTCGGTGAGCGCCAGCACGCTCATGTCCGTGCCGTGCCCCGAGGCGCCCCGCCCGCCGTGCGGCAGTTCCGCCGTCTGCTCCAGATGGCAGTTGATCCACACCTCCCCGGCGTCGAGCTGCCCCGCGAGGTCGAGCACCTCGTCCGCGCGGGCGCCCCACACGCTCGCGGCGAGGGCCTGCGGCACGCCGTTGGCCAGGGCCACCGCCTCCGCGTGGTCGTCCGCCGCCTGCACCGTGAGCACCGGCGCGAACACCTCCTCGCGCACGGCCGGATCGTCCGCCGGCAGATCGGCCAGGATCCGGCCGGGCCGCCAGTGGCCGTCCTCCTCGCCCGGCGGCGGGGCGAGCGGGGCGACGTGTTCGACGCGTGCCGCGCTGCGCGCGACGATCCGGTCGTAACGGGCCGCCTGGTCCGCGTTGTTGAGGGGGCCGAAGTCGACTCCCGCACGCCGTTCGGCCATCGCCTTGGCCAGGCCCTCGACGGTCTGCTCGTAGTTCTCCCGCAGTGTGATGACCCGCGCCGGGGAGGCACAGCTCTGCCCGGCGTTGTACGTCGCGGCCGCCACCAGGCCCTGGCAGGTGTCGGGCGGCGCGTCCGGCAGCACCACGGCCGGGCAGTTGCCGCCCAGCTCCAGGCTGACGCGGCGCAGCCCCGCGCGGGCGACGACGTCGCGCCCGCCCGTCTCGCTGCCGGTGAACGCCACCGCGTCGACGTCGCTCTCCACCAGCAGCCGGCCGGTGTCCCGGTCGCCCGGCACCGTCAGCAGCACGCCCGGCCCCAGCGCGGCGGCCGCGTCCCGGGCGAGCAGCAGTGCGGTGTCCGGGGTGGTCAGCGCCGGCTTGAGCACCACCGTGTTGCCGGCGGCCAGCGCGGGCCCGATCCGCCACGCGGCCATCATCAGCGGATAGTTCCACGGGACGATCACGCCGACCACGCCCAGCGGCTCCCACCGCACCCAGCTCTCCCGCCCCGGCAGAAGACCTCCGGGCGCGGGGGACCGGCCGGTGCGCAGCGCCCCCGCGTAGAAGCGCAGCAGGTCGGCGCACTGCTCGACCTCGCCGGCCGCCTCGGCGGCGGGTTTGCCGGTGCCGGCCTGCTCGGCCGCGACGTACTCGGCGGAGCGTTCCTCCACGAGATCGGCGAGGCGCAGCAGCCGCCGGGCACGCTCGCGCGGTGTGTGCGCGGCCCAACCGGCGGCGGCAGCACGGCACTCGGCGACCGCCGCCGCCACCTCGCGCACACCGCTCACGGCGACGCGGCGCCGCTCGCGCCCGGTGCGCGGATCGGTCAGCACGGCCGGCTCCGCCGACGCCGGAGCCGCCGCTGCCGGAGGCGTCGCAGCCTCCGCAGCCTCCGCCGACTCCGCCTGCGGGCCCGCCTGTTCCTGCTTGGCGGAGACGAACGCCGCGATGCGTTCGACGCTGCGGAACCGGTCCGGGGACAGATCGGCTGCCGTCACACCGATACCGAACTCCGTCTCCATGGCGGCGAACAGGTGCATGAAGCCGATGGAGTCGAGCAGGCCGGCCGCGATCAGATCCATCTCGGCGGGCGGCGGATCGATCTGTAGCGCCTCGCACAGCAGATCCGTGACGCGGGACGTCAACGACGAGGGCTCGTTCATGGCGTACTCCTGGAAGGGGGTGCAACGGATGCGGAGGCCGGGTACGGCGGGCCGTCCGTGGCGCCGTCCCGTGCCGGACCGGCCAGCAGGGCGGCGAGTTCCCGGCGCAGGATCTTGCCGGTGCGGGTCCGCGGGACGGCCTCGCACACCTCCACCCGGCCGGGCAGGACCGCGGGCCGGAAGGCGGCCGCCAGCGCGGGCAGCACATCCGGCGGGCCGCCGCCGGGAGCGGGCACGACCGCGGCCACGATCTCCTCACCGAGGAAGCGGTGCGGGAGCGCGGCACACGCGGCGTCCCTGACTCCGGGCAAGGCCCGCAGCACCCGGTCCATCTCGTCCAGGGAGACGGTCTCGCCGCCGACCTTGGCGATGTTCTTGACGCGCCCGGTGACGACGACGAACGGCTCCGCCCGCCCGGGGACGGTGACCTCCCTGCCCAGGTCCTGGGTGTGGAACCAGCCGCCGGCGAACGCCTCCTGGGTCGCCGCCGGGTTGCCCTCGTAACGGGACATCACGTTGTGGCCGCGTACGCAGATCTCGGCGACCTCCCCGGGCGCGACCGGCTCGCCCTCCGAGGAGAGCACCGCCACCTCGTTGCCGTACAGGGCCGTGCCGATGGACGGGATGTCGGTCTCCAGCATCAGCTGCCGGTAGGCGTCCTCGGACAGGCCGGGCGGCAGCGTCGTGGAGAAGTTCACCGTCTCCGTCAGCCCGTAGCCCTGGAGGACCCGGGCGCCCAGCCGCTCGTGCACGGCCCGGGCGGTGCGTGTGGTCAGCGGCGCCGCGGCGGAGACGAAGTACCCGAAGCCGTCCGGGAGTCCGGGCGCCCGCCAGGTCTCCAGCAGCGCCTCCAGCACGCTGGGCACGACGCTGGCGATCCGCGGCCGGAACCGCTGGAGCAGCCGCGGATAGCGCAGCGGGTCGAAGCCGTCGGCGAGCAGCACGTGCGCGCCCGCGGCCAGCACCCCGAGCACGGTGAAGTGCAGGCCGTTGACGTGGTGCACGGGAAGGCAGCCGAGCAGCCGGTCCCCGGGGCGCAGCCCGTGGTGGCGGCCGAGCGCTTCCGCGTTCACGGCGGCGTTGTAGTGGGACTGGGCGACCAGCTTGGAGGCCGCCGTCGACCCCGAGGTGCCGAAGAACAGCGCGTCCGCCGCCGGGTCGGGCTCCGGCAGTGCGGCCTCGCCGTCCGGGTCCGCCAGGGCGCGGGCATCCGGCAGGACGACGGCCTCCGGCACCGCCTCGGCGGACACCGCCATCGGCCGCAGCACCAGCCGCGCACCCACCGCCTCGGCCTGCTGCCTGCGGCGGTCGGCCGGGTCCTGCGGGCCGAGCAGCAGCAGCGGGCAGCCGGTCCGCAGCACCGCGAGGACGGCCACGACCGACTCGGCGTCGTTGACCGGCGCGAGCGCCACGGTCCGCCCGGGCTCCACACCCGGCGCGGTGCGCAGCCAGTGGGCCAGGCGACGGCTCAACGCCTCGGCCCGGCCGTAGCTGAGGGTGACGGGTTCACCGTCGTCGCCCACGGTCGTCAGGAAGGGGGCGCCGGGCCGGGCCCGCGCGTGGTGCGCGAGCCAGGACGCCGGCGTGGGACGCGGCACCAGCCGCTCCTCGAAGGGGATGCCGCGGTAGCTGTGCGCCAGCGCGGCGTCGGCGGCAGCGGACGCGGCATCCCGCGCGGGAGCGGGGGACGGGCCGGACACGGCGGGGGCCGCGGTGGAGGACGAAGCAGACGAAGAGGGCACGGCTCACCCGCCGAAACGGTGCGGGGAGTGGGTGCAGCCCTTCGCCGCCAGCTCCTCACCGCTGGAGCCGCGGATGTCGCAGATCCGGCAGGTGATCTCGCCCAGATCGCCCAGCAGCGCCGCGTAGGCCGTCAACTCCTGCCGGTCCGGGCTGTCCAGCCGGCGGTGCGGTGCGCCCACGGCCAGGATCATGTGGTCGGTGACCGCGCCCACGGCGTGGGTGACGGCCCCCTCCACCATGTACACCTGGCCCGGACGCGTGGGCACGATCTCGCCGGCCACCGAGATGGTGCCGCTGCCCGCGAGCACGAACAGCAGATGGTCGCCGGGGTGGGTGTGCGGCGCGAACCCGCTGCCCGCCGGCACATGCAGGATGTCGGCGCCCACATGCCCGCTGGACACCAGGGAGTGCCCGGTGGCGGCCGCGGTCTTCGACACCTTCGTGGGGCCGGGCGCCACGTCGATCCCGAGCTGCTGGGTGGACCCGTCCAGCCCGAGGTCCTCGGCCCAGTCGCAGATCAGCAGCGGACCCGGCGGTGTCTCGGGGGACTCGGGCCGCTCCTCGGGCGCCAGCGAAGCGGCCTTGGCACGCCCGAAGACGGCGAGCAGCTCGACCGTCTTGGCCTTCCGCTCGACGGGGTCGAGGTCGTGCAGTTCCTCCGTCAGCAGAGAGATGATCTGTTGGGTGGTCAGGTCGTCCCGTGTCTCGGTCACTGTGTCTCTCCGGGCTCTCATCGGCTGGTGGTGGACGTGGGCGAAGAAGGAAGAGAAGGAGGAGAAGAAGGAGAAGAAGGGGCTCGGGCGGCAGGGGGCAGATCGGCCAGGAACGGGGCCCGGCCCAGATGCCGGGCCAGGTGGCAGGCGAGCGGGGCGGCGAAGACGTGGTGGAGGAGCGGCGAGAACTCCTCGCGCGCCCGCGCGGCCACCGGCAGCACCGCCCAGGCGTGCCGGGCGACATCGGCGTCGTCCTCCGGCGCCACGGCGACGACGCGGCGCCCCAGCGACGCCGCCCGCTCGGCCACCCGCACGGCGTGCCCGTGGGAGCGCCCCGGCGCGGCCACGACCACGACCGGCATCCCCGGCGGCCGGGCGAACCGCTCGACGTGGCACCACTCCTCCAGGTCCTGCCCGACGGCGAGGACACCGGAGGTCTCGACGACCTTGGCTGCCGCGAAGAGCGCCGTGCCGTAGGACGGGCCGCTCCCGACGACGCTCAACACGCCCGCCTCCGCGATGAGTTCGGCCGGCTCCCGGCACCGCTCCCGGGCCGCCCGCACGGTCGCCGCGACCGGGTCGGCCAGCGCCGCCAGCTCCTCCCGCAGCGCGTCCGCCTCCGGCGCGGCCAGATGCCCGCGCAGCTCTCCCAGCCGGACGGCGATCAGCAACAGCCCCAGCAGGCTGGCCTGGTAGGTGCGCACCCCCGGCGACCGTTCGCTGTCCGGCAGGCCGACCAGCAGCGCACCGTCCGCCGCCTCCGCCAGCGGGCTGCCCGGCGTCCCGGTGACCGCGACGGTGCCGGCCCCGCACTCCCGGGCCCGCTCGACGGCCCGCACCACCAGGGGCGTACGCCCCGAGGCGGACACCGCGAGCGTCAGCTCCGTACGCGGCGGGCGGCGGTCGGCGCCGAGCGGTTCGTACTCCACGAAGGGCAGCGCGCTCACCGGACGGCAGTCCACCCCGGCCAGCGCGGCGAACGCCGTCCGCACGGCGCACGCGGCGTGGTAGGAGTCGCCGTCCCCCACGATGCTGACCGTGTCGACCGACGCCCACCGCGGGGGCAGCAGGGCACGCACCTGCGCGTCGAACGGGCCGGTGTGCCTGCTCAGATCCGCCGCGAGGGCCTCGGCCTGGCGCAGCATCACCTGCGGTTCGAGCCGGGGCGGCCCGGCGCCGGCTCCGCCCGCCGTCGGGGAGCCGGGACCGTTCGGGCCGCTCATCGCTCCACCTTCCGTACGATGTCGACGTAGGCGGCGACCCGGCCGGCGTCGATCTCCCCGCCCCAGCCGCCGCTCTCCAGACAGGTGCCGACGAACGCCCCGTCCGCCGCGGCCATCAGCCGGGCCGCGTTCTCGTGCCGGGTGTGTCCGGCCAGGATCACCGGCAGCTGCGGCGCGGCCGCCCGGACGGAGGCGATCATCTCCAGGGCGGTGTCCTCGTCCGGGTGGCACAGCGACACCGCGTCGGCGCCGGCGCTCTGCGCCGCCCGGGCCACCTCGGCGGTGGTCTTCTCCCCGCCGAACCACCGGAAGTGCATCGAGTCGACCTCGGCGATGACGGCGACGTGCCGTGCGCCGATCCGGCGGCGGTAGTCCATCACCGCCAGCGGATCGGGCCGCACCATGCCGTGCGGGCTCAGCGTCTGCCCCACCAGCGCCCCCGCGCGGATGAAGCTGCCGCCCGCGACCTTCGCCACGGCCAGCGACGCCTGGAGCGCATTGCGCATCAACTGCGCCCCGACGAGGAACCGTTCACCGGTCGCCTCCGCCACCGCCCGCACGATCAGGCCCATCGCGACCGTGCGCGCCGGGTCCGACCGCTCGTCGACGGTGTAGACCCGGTCCACGGTCTGGATGAGGCAGCCGTCGGCGCCGCCCTCCTCCAGCGCCCGCGCCGAGCGGACAGCCGTCTCCAGAGTGCGCTCGAAGGAACCCTCCTCGTGGAACGGCGTACCGGGCAGCGGCGACAGATGCACCATCCCGAGAACCAGCTTGCGCCCGCCGGCGCTCAGCCATCCGTCCATCGCTCAGCGTCCGTTCACAGCGGCGGCACGCGGCCGCAGCCTGTCGAGGGCGGGCGCGAGATCCTCCCAGGGGCGTGCCGTGGTGATCCGCACGGCGCTGCCCGACAGGCAGAAGTTGAGGATCCCGGGGTAGACCGACACACCGGTCTCCCGCAGCAGGTCACGGAAGCAGCGGTAGGAGTCGTCCCAACCCTCCAGCTCCACGGCCGTGTTGATGGAGAAGTGCGGCGGCAGCACCCGGCCCGGTATGTCGGCGAGCCGGACGGTGGCCGCGTCCCGCAGCACGGTCAGCGCCTCCGCCCGCCGCAGCCGCTCGGTGCGGTAGCCCCGGTAGGCGTCCTGGAGCCGCGGCAGATCGATCGCGTACGACGACTCGAACTCCTTGACCTCGGCGGCCCCCGGCGTCTCCACCCCGCTGACCAGCCACCGCTCCAGGCGCGCGAGCACCTCGATCGTGGTGTAGAAGAACGACGGCGGCCCGCCGAACGAGGACGAGGCGTACTCGTAGTACTCGTCGATGAAGGCCGGATCGGCGAGGAACCAGCCGGCCTTCAGCCCGGGCGCCGACCAGGTCTTGGACAGGCTGGAGACCCGCACCACGCCGGGCGCGGCCCGCTCGGCCGACCGCTCCTCGTAGTCGCCGAGCCACTCGTGGCACTCGTCCAGCACGATGACCGTGGACGGCGAGGCGGCCCGGATCAGCCGCACCAGGTCGTCCTCCCGCACGGCGGCGCCGGTCGGATTGCCCACCGTCTGGAGCATGACCAGCGGCGTCTCCGGTGTCAGCGCGGCGATCAGCGGATCCAGACCGGTACGGCCGTGCTCGGAGGGCACCGGGACCAGCCGCACATCGTGCCGGCGCGCGACCGCCTCCACCAGCGGCGGATAGTTGGGCGTCGCACACAGCGCCGGAGCGGTCGGCCGCGCACCGCCGTGCAGCACGAAGTCCGCCAGCGAGTTGATGGCGAAGGTGCCGCCCATGGTGATGGCCACGTTGTCCGCCGTGTACCGCGTCCCCGCCACCCGGGCGTTCTCGTACGCGGCGATCGCCTCCCGCGCGGGCACGCGCCCACGCGAGTCGGAGTAGCCGTACCAGTCCCGGTCCAGGGCGTAGCGGATGCACTCCTTCAGGCTCTGTGGCAGGCCCCACCGCTCCTCGTCGATGGAGCCGCTGGAGAGGATGTAGCGGGCGCTGTCGCGCAGTTCGCCGTACAGGTCGTCCCGGAAGAAGGAGTTGAACAGCTCCTTGACGAAGCGGACGGTGGCGCGCGAGGAGAGCACCTCCTCGGCCGTGACGGTGCGGCGCGGCCTGCCGGCGCGCCAGGTCTCGGCGAGCGCCGGGCGCAGCGCGTGCCGCCCCAGCTCGTGCTCGACCCGCCCCAGCCACAGGTCCCGCAGTTCCAGGGGATCGTGGGGGTCGCGGGCCCGTGCGTAGACCTCCAGGACGCGGTGGTCCACCCCGGGTGAGAAGACGTCGCTGACGCCACCGGCGCGCGGAGTGCGCGCCGCGGTCTCGTAGGCGTCCGGAGGGGCGGGACACGGACGCGGAGACGGTACGGTTTCGAAGAGTTTCATGCGTTTTCCCGAGGGCCGCTTTCGTGGGGGAGCGCGAACGGATGGACGGGACTACACGACGCGCAGGCGTTTGAGATGCCTCAGCCGTGCCTCGGGAGTGGCCGAACCGCTGGTCCTCCCGTGGAAGAAGTAGGTGTTGTCGATGACGACGAGGAGCCCGCGCCGCCACTGGACCCACCGCATGTGCGCGGGCGTGTACATCGCGGCCAGCAGCTCGCGCAGCGCGTCCCCGACGGGCGGGCCTCCGGCGTCCGGGCCCTCGTGGGACCAGTGCAGCTCGTCGGCGAGGAAGTCGCGGAAGGAGAAGACCCAGCGCTCACCGTCCCGCCGGGCGATGGTGGGCACACCGGGCCGGTCCCGGTACCGGGTACGGGAGAGCACCTCCAGCGCCCGGGGCGAGAGCTGGCCGGCCACCTCCCGCATCGGTACGAGCACCGTCCTGGCGCCCTGTGCCGCGGCCCCCGGCGCGAGGCACATCAGCACGATGTAGCGCGGCTGCCGGTCGAGGGGGGCGCCGCTGCTCTCGGTGTGCAGCGAGAGGTAGTTGGCGGCGAACGGCTGGAGGGACACATCGTCCGTACGGCCGTGCTCGCTGCGCAGATTGAGGATGACCTCGCGCTGCACGTACGGCGCGACCGCGGGGTCCCGTTCGGGCATGGCCGAGCCCAGGAAGTCCCCGAGGGCGGTGAACCGGTCGTCGGACAGCGGCTCGTCGAGCTGGATCGCGGCCAGGCCACGGCTCCACAGCTGCTCGGACACCTCGGCGTGCAGGGCCTCGGACGGTCCGGCGGCAGGTCCGGGGGCCGGCCTGCCGGTCAGCTCGGTCAGCGGGGTGCCGTTGCCCAACAGCCGTTCCCGCAGGGCGACATGGGCGTCCGCCGGGCCGGTGGCGAAGGTGCCGTGCGCCGGTCCGTCGGTGGGCTGCCGCGCGGGCGGCGCGGCGGGGGAGAGGGATCGATGGTTCATCGCAGTGCTCCTTCTGGGAGGTCAGCCGCTGTGCGCGAGCCGTGGGGCGCGGGTGCGCTCGGCCCAGCCGACGACCGGTTTCATGGCGAGGCCCGCGAGGACGAACAGGCCGCCGAGCAGCAGCCAGCCGAGGGAACCGCCCTCGATGACGGTGGCGGTCAGGAACGTGGGGGCGATCATGACGGAGGTGGCGTAGCCGGAGAAGAAGAAGCCCTGGTACTGGCCGAGCTTGTCCGGTGGCGCCAGGTCGTACCCGAGGACCCAGGAGCCGGCCGAGAGCACCATCTCCCCGTACACGTGCACGGCGCCGCCCAGTACCAGGAACGCCACGGCCGTGACGACGCTGCCCGCCGCCGACGCCGCGAAGAGCGCACAGGCGGCACACAGGACGAAGCCGGCCCGGCGCACGGCCCTTATGGCGAGCGGAATGTTCGTCACCTGCCGGGCCAGCCGCACCTGGAAGGCCACCACGCTCGCCGTGTTGAGCAGGAACAGCGCCGTCACCATCCAGCGCGGTGCGTCCGTGTGGCGGGCGATCCACAGCGGCACGACGATCTCCAGCAGCACCGCGTGCAGGGCCAGCACCGCGCTCAGGAGCGTCACCAGCGCGAACGGCCGGTCACGCAGCACGGCCAGCCGGGGCTCCCCGGCGCCGTCCTCCGGCACGGGCAGCGGCGGCACCTTCGGCAGGGCCAGCAGCACGGCCGCCGCCACGAGGAAGAACAGGGCGTCCAGCACCAGGACGGTGCGGAACGCCGCGGGCGTGTCCAACTGGAGGGCGATGCCCGCGCATCCGGCGCCCACCGCCACGCCGACGTTGGTGACCGCGCGGAGATAGGCGCGGGTCTCCACGAGATCCTCGCCGTCCAGCGTGGCGGCGACGGCCGTCTGGAGCGCCGCCCTGCCCCCGCGTTCGAAAACCATGAACAGACAGGCCGAAACGGTGAATTGAAGAAAGGAACCGACGAAGAGATAACCGGCGGCGGCCAGCCCGTTGAGGGAGATCAGCACCGCCGCTGTTTCCCGTCCCCCGCGGCGGTCGGCGACATGCCCCAGGGGGATGCCGGCGATCAGACCCACGGCTCCTGCGATGGTCAGCCCCAGCCCCAACTGCGGCACGGATATTCCGACCACAGTGGTGAAATACAGCGCCGAACACGTCATGAAGGCGCCCTGTCCCATGGTTATGAACAGGGTCGCCGCCACCAGGACGCGGCCCGGCCCCGAAGCGGGGAGAAGTCGTTTCAGCACGTGGACAACTCTAGGGACCGGGTGGAATTGCCAGGGAACTCGACGGAAAGCAGCGGCCATTGGCCATGATGACCGCCCAATGACCGTGTATTTCCCCCGGGTTCGGTCCGTCCGGGGGAAGGTGCTGCCGGAAGCGGGGCCGGTCGCGGCCCTCGGGCGGGGTGCCGGGGCTGCGGTATCTTGCCTGCTGCGTAACGGAGTGGGAGGCTCATGGGGTACACGCGCGGACGCCGCGTCACTCACTGTCCGTACTGCGGTACCGCTTGCGCGGAGGGCGCCGGGTGGCCGCGGGACTGCTCCGGCTGCGGTGAGACCCAGTGGCGCAACCCACTGCCCGCAGCGGTCGTCGTCCAGCCGGTGGCAACGTTGTCGGGCCGGCTCGGCGTGGTCGTGGTCCGCCGGGCGGTCGAGCCGGCCCGGGGGCGACTGGCGCTGCCCGGCGGCTATGTGGAGGTCGGGGAGACCTGGCAGGAGGGTGCCGTGCGGGAGTTGAGGGAGGAGACCGGGCTGGTGGCCTACCCCGGGCAGGTCCGCCTCTTCGACGCGTACTCCACCCGGGACACCCTGGAGATCTTCGCGCTGCTGCCGGTGCGCGACGCCCGTACGCTGCCCGACGCGGCACCGAGACCCGAGACGGCCGGCTGGCAGGTGCTGGAGACGCCCGGCCCGCTCGCCTTCGGACAGCACACGAGAGCCGCGGCCCGCATCCTGGGCGCTGCCGGGATCGGCGGCGCGGTTCCCGGGTGACCCCGCCCGCGCTGCCGGCCATGCGGCGCATCAGAGCGCTCCCGACAGGAACCGTGGTGGAAGAGAAAAGAAGCGAAATGCTGCTGAGACACAGGATGCCCCGTACCGGATCCCCCTGCGCCGGACCGTCGAACAGACCGTCCGGTGAAGGAGGTACGGCCCTGTGAACCAGCCTCTCCCCGCGGTCTCCTGCGGTTCCACATATCTGAGTGAAACCGAAGTCGCCGTGTACTCCTGCATATTGGAGAACCAGCAGACGAGCCGGAAATTCCTGAACGCTCTGGCCGAGCTGGAAATCCCCCGGGAACAGCTGGAGGCGGCCGTCACCCGGCTGAAGGAACTCGGCCTGCTGCGTTCCCACGCGAAGGACGAGGCGGTGCTGGTGCCCGTCGACCCCGATCTGGCGGCGGCCGCGCTCACCGCACCGATCCAGGAATCGCTCCAGCACAAACGGCACCAACTCGACCAGATCAGTGTCGAGTTCGGCCGTCTGCGAGCACGCTTCCTCGAAGGGCGCCGCCGCGGCACCACCGGCAACATCGAGGTCATCGCGCATCTGGACGAGGTGCGCGCCGCCTTGAACCGGGCCTCCGACGAGTGCCGGGAGGAGGTCCTCAGCAGCCAGCCGGGCGGCGGGCGCTCCCCGGAGGTGCTCCAGGAGGCCATCAGCCGCGACACGGCGCTCCTCGCCCGGGGCGTGCGGATGCGCACCCTCTACAACCACACGGCCCGGTTCAACGCGCCGAGCCAGTCGTATGTGTCCGTCATGTCGGGCCTCGGCGCCGAGTACCGGACCGTCCACGACATGTTCGGCCGACTGATCGTCTTCGACCGTGAACTGGCGTTCATCCCCGACCGGGAGGGCAGCCTGGGCGCGGTCGTCATCCGCGAGCCGTCCATCGTCACCTACCTGTGCTCGGTCTTCGAGAACGAGTGGGCGCACGCCCGGCCGTTCGCCGATGCCGCCGTCGACGGCCTCGAATCGGTGGCCAAGGAGCTGGACGGCACGATCCTGCGGCTGCTCGCCGCGGGCTACAAGGACGAGGCGATCGGCCGCAGAGTGGGGATGTCGCTGCGTACCACGCGCAAACACGTCGCCGACATCATGGAAACCCTCGGCGCCGTGAGCCGCTTCCAGGCCGGTGTCCTCGCCGCGCGCGCCGGCCTGCTGGACGAGGAGCCGGACGCTGACGGCGCTGACGGCGCGCACGGCCGCAGGGACGGGCGCGCGGGCGCGGGCGGCGACGAACCGGCCACCGGGGCCGGGGACGTGGGCCCGTAGCGTCCGGACCGCGCACACGGAGAACACGGCATGCGAGGCCGCGACGGCAACCGCCGCCGCGGCCTCGCGCTGTCGTACGGCGCCACGTCGTACCGGGCCTCGCCCGGCCGGGTGCGTGGTGCGGTGGGTGCGTCATCCGGGGCGCGCTCGTGGCGGCGAACGGGGCCCCAGCCGTGTCGAGTTGAGAGCACATCACCTCTGGCTGACAGGTGTGTCACGTCCTCACGGGACCGGGATCGCGGGACCGCCGAAACGTGACTGGCACACCGGGCTCCCGGCGGGCCAGGATGGGCAGCCGCCTGCGCGGGGGGTGACGCGGACGCGGGCGCCCGGGGGTCGGTTGGGCCGCCCGGCGTCGCCGACTGCCCCTTCCTGCCGTGCGATCGGCGCACACATCCCATGAGCCGGGTGCGTGCGCCGTCCCCGGCGCGTGGCGGTCACGCAAGGCGACCTCCGAGAGCGAAGGCCAAGGGTGTCCGATTCGGACTGGGAACTCTTCCTCCGTGACATGGCGCTGTGCCTGGCGACGTACCAGGGCAGGGGCCCCGCGATGGTGTGGCCCGCACGCGCCCACGCCGTGCTCCCCGGCCTGCGCGGCCCCGACGACGAGGCGGCGGGGGAGGGAATCGGCGATGACGGATGGCGGCCCGTGCCGCCCGGCTCCGGCGCGCACGCGCTGGCCGTCGATCTGGGCCACGCCATGGGCTATCCCGTCGTCGCGTACCAACGGCTGCTGCCTGCCGGGGTGACGCTGCCCGTCGAGCACACCGGCCCCGACATCCTGCTGCTGCCGTTGCGTGGCGGAGCGCGCTGCCGCGTCGAGCGCCCCGAGCGTGCGCAGCGGCACGGCGAGGGGGTCGAACTCCGGCTGCGCGCCGGGGAGATGTTCTATGTGCCCGCGCGCCACCCCTGCACGCTGGACGACATCTCCTCCCCGTGCCCGATGCTGCTGCTGGCGCTCCACGCCACGCCCTGACCCGGCCGCGCCTGAGCCCGTCCTCCCGTCCACCGCGGACCCGACGCCCTCGTCGCGGCGCCGAACGCCCGAAGAGTTCTCTCCTGCCCGTTATGTTCCCCCCTCGTCTTGTTGCCGGGCACCTTGGTGAGCGGCGGAACGCGTGGTGTGCGCACCGGGCCCGCGCCACGATCGATGCATCGGGCCCGAGACCGAATTCCCACCGGAACTCTTCCATCGGAGGCCGCAATGCGTACCTTCCTCCTCTCCGTCGCCATGACGGCGATCGCCGCACCCGCGCTCTCCCTCTTCCACGGCGCGGCCGAGCAGCCGGCGCACCCCCGCGCCGCCGCCCCGCACACGCTCACCGTCTCCGCCGACACGGCCCACACGGCGGCCCCCGGCACCACCTCGTCCGGCGACGACGACACCGGCTGGGGCTGAGCCGCCGGCGGGCCGGCTGACCGTGTGTCCGTCGCCGCCGTGACCGCCCCTGCCGTGGGGCGGCAAGCGGCGGGTACCGTCCGACGGACACACGATGAGCTGCGAAGATGCCGCCCGGCCCGGCTCGGTCCCTCAATCGTGTAAGTCTTCCGCGCCCCGGCGCGGGTATGGGAGCAGTGTGCGGCGGAGGCCGGCGAGGCCGCGTCGGTGCGGCGTCACCCTCTCCGTACCGAGGCCGGGAGAGAGGCCGCTCACCACCATGAGACAGCCCGACACCGATCTGCTGAGAGCACTCAGTGACCGCGAACGCGAGGTCCTGGACCGCGTCCTGGAGGGGCACACGTACTCCTCGACGGCGCGCGCCCTGGGCCTCAGCCCACACACCGTCGACACATATATGCGGCGCATCCGTGCCAAGACGGGAACCACCCATCGGCTGGAGCTCCTGCGGCTCGCGATGGGCGTCGCCCCGCGGGCGGCGCCGGACGGCACGGAAGAAACACGGGGACACACACATCCAGACAGAAGGTGAGGTTCCGTGGACTTCCACTTGCTCGGTCCCCTTGAGGTGCTCGACGACGGAGTACCGGTGCCGCTGGGCGGAGTGATCAGAAGAGGAGCGCTCGCCCATCTGCTCATCCACGCCAACAGCGTGGTGGCCACGAGCAGTTTGCTGGCGACGCTGTGGCCCGGTGACACGCCGCTCACCGCGCGGAAGATGCTGCAGAACGCCGTCCGCGACCTGCGCCGGACCCTGGCGTGCGAGCCCGGTTCCCAGGGCGGGGCCGTGCTGGTGACCGACGCGCCGGGATACCGGCTCCGGGTGGATCCGGACGCCGTCGACCTGCTCCGCTTCCGGCAGGCCGTCGAGCGCGGACAGGCCGAGATCGCCGCCGGCACCCACGAGTCGGCGGCGCGGGTGCTGCGGGAGGCACTCGGCCTGTGGCGGGGAGCCCCGCTCGCCGATCTCGTCGAGGACGGCTTCGCCTGGCCCGAGCTGTCCGCCTGGGAGAACAGCCGGCTCAACGCCCTGGAGGACCTGTTCGAGGCCGAGTTGGCGTGCGGACGGCACCACGCGGTCCTGGGAGAGCTGCACTCGGTGGCCGCCGCCGAGCCCACGAGGGAACGCCTCATCTGCCAGCTCATGCTGGCCCTCTACCGCTGCGGCCGGCAGACCGAGGCGCTCGCCGCCTACCGCCACTTCCGTGTCGAACTGGTCGACCGCTTCGGCCTGGAGCCCACCCCGGGCATGCAGCAACTGGAACGCGCGATCCTCGCCCACGCCCCGGAGCTGGACCCTCCCCGGCGCACCGGCCCGGTCGAGGTGACGCCCGTGCCCGGGCCCGGGGCGGAGCCGGTACGGGAGGCACCGCCGCAGGCCCGTGCGGGGCTCACCGCGGTGGGCGGACGCGCCAGCCGTCCCCGCCGGTTCAACGAGTTCACCGTCGAACACAAACAGGTCAGCCTCGTCTGGGCACGCTACGGCCTGGAGGGACACGGCCACGACCCGGCGAGCGTGCAGGACGCGCTGCGCGAGGCCGAGTGGGTCGTCCGCGAGGAGAGCGCCCGGTTCGGCGGCACCATGGCACAGGCGGACGGGCCCGTCTTCTCCGTCCTGTTCGGCCACCCCGAGACGAGCGAGGACGACGCGGCCCGCGCGGTACGCGCCGCCTTCGCGATACGTGACCGCTCCACCGGCCGGGGCACCGGCCCCGCCGCCCTGGGAGCCGATCCCGCGGGCCTCCACGTCGTGGTCGTCACCGGGGACGCCTATCTGCTGTCCCGCCCGGGGGAGGGGGACACCGCCCCACGGGTGATGGGCGAGGCCGCGGACCGCTGTTTCCGGCTGCTGGCGCTCGCCCCGCAGGGGCAGGTGCGGGTGTGCGAGGTCACCCGCCGGGCGAGCGAGCCGGACATCGCCTACCACGTCGGGCCCGAGCCGCCGGACGGCTGGGAAGCCGTCCGCGTCCGCAGGCAACGGCACGGCACACACGGCCAGAACGGCGCCCACGGCACCGAGCCTCTTCGCGCGGCCGGGCCCCGCGAGTGGCGGCCGGCCGCTGCCGCCGAGGATCTGGCCGCGCACCCGGCGGCGGTGACGGCCGTGGTCAGATGACGGCCCGCCGCCCCCGCCGGGGACGGACCCGCCGGAGCTGAACCCGCCGGGGAGGGCAGGCCGTTCGCGCGGCCCGGCCCTCCCCGGCGGCGGCCCGCGCCGGCCGCCGCACCCGGTCAGTCGGCCAGGCCGTCCGCGCGGTGCGTGATGCGGATCTTGGACTGGCCGTGCGGCAGGGCCTCCCAGTCCGCCATGAAACGCGCGGCCAGACCGTGCGCGGCGGCCAGGGCGGTCAGCGTCTCGGTGCGGTAGTAGAAGTCCTCCCGCAGCACATGGTGTTCCTCGCCCTCGGTGCGGTCGAAGGTGAAGTCGAACCAGCCGCCGGGCGCCAGCACGCGGCCGACATGGGCGAAGCACTCCTCGATCACCGACAGCGGCGAGTGCGAGAACACACTGTGCGCGTGCACCACGTCGAAGCGCCCCTCCGGAAGGAACCCGAGCGTCAGATCGCGCACCGGCGTCAGCGTCGGCAGCCGGTCCTGCAACTCCCGGGCGCGCAGCGTCTCCTGGGCCGCGAACAGGATGTCGGGAGAGATGTCGACGCCGTGGTAGTGGCCGGGCTCCAGATACTCGATGAACCGCCAGCCCGCCCGCAGGTTCCCGCAGCCGATCTCCAGCATCCGGTGCCCGGGCCGCAGTCCGTGCCCCACCAGATAGTCGAACTGCATCGCCCCCAGCGCCAGCCAGCGCTCCCGGCTCCGGCTGCCCACGGCGGCGTCCGGATCGCGGCGTGTGTCCGACCGCATGACCTCCCGGTAGTAGGCGACGTGATCGGGGGAGCGGTAGCGCAGCCACGCGTCCCGCGCGGTACGGCGCAGATGCCGCGGCACCCTGCCGGGGTGGCGCAGCGCGTACGACAGGCGGTGGCCGAGAGCGGCGCGATTGGCCGTGAGGTTCTTGGACATGACGAGGCTCGTTCTCCGTAGGGGCCGTGTACCGGCAGTCTCGGCCGCGGACACGGCGGCCGACGTCGGGTACGCGGCTGCCGTACCCGGCCCCACCGGGCCATCCCGATGTCAGCCGATCGGATGATGTTCGTCCCGGCACCCGCCGGTATACGTGAGGGAGCACCGACGGGCGGACGACGACGAAGCGAGCCCGGGCGACGCCCGGTGACCAGGCGACGCCGGGGCGGCGGCCAGGCGACGACGGGACGGCAACGGGACGGGGGAAGCGGTGGAGCGGGACGGCACGACGCCGGAAGCGGACCCGGACGCGCGCTGGCTGACCACCGCCCTGCACACCGCCTTCGTGCTGCTGCTCGGCGGTGCTGTCGCCCGCCTGCTCACCCACGGCCCCGCCGATACCGCCCGCACCGCGGCCGTCCTCGCCCTCTTCCTCACCTTCGGCGCCCTCCACCTCCTCGGACGGCTGTACGCCCCCGCACCGCGGCTCGGCGAACGCCCCACCCCGCGGCACCTGTTCTGGCTCGGCACGGTCCTCGCCCTGTGGTTGGTGCTGCTCGCCCTCGAACCGAGCGCCACCTGGTGCACCATGCCGCTGCTGTTCACCGGACTGCACCGGTTGCCGGTACGGCTCGCCGTGCCGCTCGCCGCCGTGCTCGTCGCCCTCGTCGTCGCCTCCGAGATACGCGTGGCCACCGGCGCGTTCAACCCCAACCTGGTGATCGCCCCGGTGGCCCTCGGCACCGTCGCCACCGCCGTGCTCGTCCACAGCCGGCGGCTCACCGCCCGGCAGCGCCTGCTGATCGACGACCTGGTGCACACCCGCGGCGAACTGGCCGCCACCGAACGGCAGACGGGCATCCTCGCCGAACGGCAGCGGCTGTCCACCGAGATCCACGACATCCTCGCCCAGAGCCTCACCAGCCAGCAGATGCTGCTCCAGGCCGCACAGCGCCACTGGCACACCGACCCCGGCACCGCACACGCCCACGTCCGGGACGCCGCCGCCACGGCGGACCGCGCCCTGACCGAGGTCCGCCGCTTCGTCCGCGACCTCGCGCCGCTCGACCTCGCCGGAAGCTCCCTCGTGCAGGCGCTGGACGCCCTCACCCACCAGGACCGCACACCCGGTCCGGCCGTCGAGTTCCGCCTGGACGCACCGCCCGGCGCCCCCGGCCCCCTGCCCGGACCGGTCGAGACGGCCCTGCTGCGCGTGACCCAGCAGGCGCTCGCCAACGCGCGGGAACACTCCGGCGCGACCCGCGTCGTCATCACCCTGACCTGCGAAGACGACCTGATCACTGTCGACATCGCCGACGACGGGCACGGCTTCGACCCCCGGCGGCCGCCGCACCGCCGCCGGGCCGCCGGCCGTGGCCACGGCCTCCCGGGCATGCGGACCCGCGCCCGGCAGGCCGGCGGAACGCTCACCGTCGAGACGGCGCCCGGCGAGGGAACCGTCGTGACGGCGACCGTTCCCCGCGCCGCCGACGGCGCCCGAAGGGAGACCCCGTGACCGCCGCCCCCGCCGTGCGGGTACTGCTGTGCGACGACCACGCCGTCGTCCGTGCCGGGCTGCGCGCCCTGCTGGCCAGCACCGACGGCATCGAGGTCGTCGCCGAGGCCGGCAGCGGTGAGGAGGCCCTCGCCGTGGCCGCCGCCCTGCGGCCGGACGTCGTCCTCATGGACCTCCAACTCGGCACGGGCATGGACGGCGTGACCGCCACCCGGCAGCTCACCGCCACGGACAGCGCCGACGCCCCGGCCCCACGGGTGCTGGTCCTCACCATGTTCGACACCGACGCCGACATCGCCCGCGCCGTCGCGGCCGGCGCCACCGGCTACCTCCTCAAGGCCGAACGCCCCGAACGGCTCTTCGCCGCGATCCGGGACGCCGCCGCCGGACGCACCGCCCTGTCGGGCTCGGTCGCCGACCGGGTCGTCTCCCGGCTGCGCACCCCCGGGCCCGCCCTGACCGCGCGCGAACGCGACATCCTCGACCGGCTCGCCCAGGGCCTCGGCAACCGGGAGATCGCCCGCGCCCTGTTCCTGAGCGAGGCGACGGTCAAGACACACCTGGGCCGCATCTACACCAAGCTCGGCGTGCACACCCGCGCAGCCGCCGTGGCCTCCGCCGCCCGCCACCGCCTCCTGCCGTGACGGAGCCGCGGGGGAGGAGGGCACCTCAGTCCGGCTTCCGCCACACCGAGATGTGCTGCGCCGACTCCTGGGTGAACGGCGCCCCGTCCCAGCCGGCGACGCGCCGTTCGAGCCCCAGCCCCGCGAGCCGCGCCATGAGGTCCAGCTCGGCCGGCCAGGCGTACCGGTGCCGGGAGGCCCCGCGGCGATAGCGGCCGTCGTCGCCGTCCCGGGTGAAGTGATGCGAGACGAGGATCTGCTCCACCAGGTCGAACGTGTCGAAACCCAGGTGCTGTTCGGACACGTCGAAGGGCACCGCGACCTGCCCGGGAGGCAGCAACCGCAGCGGCGGCACACCCAGCTCGATGACGAAACGGCCGCCGGGCACCAGATGCCGGGCGGCGTTGCGGAAGCAGGCGACCTGCTCGTCCTGGGTGAGCAGGTTCGTGATCGTGTTGTAGACGAGGTACACCAGCCGGAACGCGCCCGGGACGACGGTGGTGGCCATGTCCCCGAGGACCACCGGCAGCGTCTCCTCGTCGACCTTGCGGCGCAGAACCGCCGCCATGTGCGGCGACAGCTCGATACCCGTCACCGGCACACCACGCTGCCGCAACGGAACCCCGACCCGGCCCGTCCCGATGGCGAACTCCAACGCCGGGCCGCCATCGGCGAGTTCGGCGAGGAAGTCCAGCATCGGCGCCAGCGCGGCGGCCGAGGACCGCTCGCTCTCCTCGGCGTCGTAACGCTCGGCGGTCGCACGCGTCCACAGCTCACTGCTCGTCACGCCGGACACGGTGCCCGGTACGAGCGCCCCTGTCGAACGATTTCCGGCACGTCCACCACCGCGAAGTGACCGTCACAAGGGCGTAGTTGGGCCGCCCCACCCGGTCCGTGAGTGGCCCGGCCGTGGCGGAATCGGAACCCGACGCGGGGGATCACGCGCAGAATGGCGGGATGGACGACCACCCGGATCCGCCCTCGCTGAGGGCGCCGCGTCTACGGCCCGGCGACCGGGTGCGGATCGTTGCTCCTGCCTGTCCGCCGAGCCGGGAGGAAGCCAACCGCGGAGTGGAACTGCTCACCTCCTGGGGCCTTCGCGCCGAGCTGGGCGAGCACGTCTTCGATCAGTGGGGCTATCTGGCCGGCCGTGACGAGGACCGCGCGGGCGATCTGAACGCGGCGTTCCGCGATCCGGGCGTCCGCGCCGTGATCGCCGCCCGGGGCGGCAAAGGCACCTACCGCATCGTTGACGACCTCGACACCGCCGCCCTCCGACGCGACCCGAAGCCGGTCGTCGGCTTCAGCGACATCACCCATCTCCACCTCGCCTTGTGGGCACGGTGCCGCCTGGCCGCGCTCCACGGCCCTTTCGCCAAACGGGGCGACCCCTTCACCGGCCGCGCCTCCGCCGAGGCCCTGCGCCGCGCGCTGATGACCACCGACCCCGTCACCCTCCACCGCGACCCGTCCGAAGCCACCGCGGACGTCAGCGTGCCGGGCACGGCGACGGGCGTCCTGATGGGCGGCAGCCTCGAAGCGATCCGCACGGAGACCGGAGCCGGCCTCCCCAGCCTGCGGGGAGCGATCCTCTTCCTCGAACACCGCAGAGGGACCGGGCTGGGCGAGGTGGACCGCGCCCTGACCCAGCTCACCCGCTCCCGGGCGCTCGACGGCGTACGGGGAGTCGCCCTCGGTCAGTTCCTCGGCTTCGAGCACGACGCCGACGATCCCACGCTGGGAGGATGGGGCATCGGCGACGTCCTGCGCGATCGACTGACCGCACTCGGCGTTCCCGTCCTGGGCGGGCTGCCCGCCGGGCACGGCAACAACCCTCCGACGATCCCTCTCGGCACCCGGGCGACGATGGACACAGCCACGGGAACACTGACCGTCCTGTCGGCCGTCGTCTAGACCCTGTTGCGAAAGCGCTGGTCACAGCCACTCGTTGCCGGGGCGAACACGGGCGGCCGTCCTCCTCGCGATCCGCGCCCGAGGCGGCTGCGGACGCGGTCCATCGGGACTCTGATCCGCTTGCTTGAAGTGCACTCCAGGGCCATAGCGTTGCGACAGCTGAATCCGAACCCCCGACCCGTCGACGCACATACCGCACGACCAACAAGAATGGCGGCAAGTGGTGGACAACCCACGCACAACGCATGCACGGCTTTTCGATCTGCGGGGGAAGCGCGCGCTCGTCACCGGTGGCAGCCGAGGCATCGGCATGATGATCGCGCGTGGCCTTCTCCGGGCGGGCGGCCGCGTGGTCATCAGCTCGCGCGATGCGGAAGCGTGCGCTCAGGCGCAGGAACAGCTTTCCGCATGCGGTGAGGTGCGGGCCATCCCCGCCGACCTGTCCCGCCACGACGAGTGCCGACGGCTGTCCGACCTCGTCACCGCCGACTCGGAACGTCTCGACATCCTCGTCAACAACGCGGGAGCCTTGTGGGACGAGCCGCTGGAGACGTTCCCGGACGCGGCCTGGGACACGGTCGTCGACCTCAACCTGAAGTCCGCGTTCTGGCTGGTCCAGGAGCTGCTGCCCGCACTGCGCAGGGCGGGCACCGCCGACGACCCCGCGCGGATCATCAACATCGGCAGCATCGCCGCCATCCATGTCCCGCAGCGGCCCAACTACTCGTACTCCAGCAGCAAGGCCGCACTGCATCAACTCACCAGAGTGCTCGCCAAGGAACTGGGGCCGCAGCACGTCACCGTGAACGCCGTGGCGCCGGGACCGTTCCCGTCGACGATGATGGCGGCGACCCTCGACGAGTTCGGTGAGGCGATCGCGGCGTCGGCCCCACTGCGCCGGATCGGCCGCGACGACGACATGGCGGGTGTCGCCGTGTTCCTCGCCAGCCGGGCAGGCGCATACCTGACAGGTACCGTGATCCCCGTCGACGGCGGCATCGCCACCACCGCGTAGGCCGCCCAGGGGCTGTTTGCGGCAGTCGATCCCGACCGTCGATGAGCATGCCGTGTGAGGCGCGGGGATCCGCCGAACGGTCAACGGACGCGACGTGAGCCGCTGTTGCCGCGGCGGCACGCGGTCGAGTGCGGGATCAACCACCTCAAGCGCCACCGGGCTGTGGCCACGGGGCGGCAGGACGAGCTCGCGGTCCGTCGCGAGGCGACCGTGCTGGTCGTGGTCCTCAACGAGCGGCTGTGACCTGCACGGTCGCAACAGACCCTAGACGAGCCGGCCGATGCCGCCGTACCAGGACACCTCGGCGTGCGACGGCCGCTCGCTCTCCGGCACCGTCGCCCGCCAGTCGGAGACGACCTGGATACCCGGCTCGACGAGCTCGAAGCCGTCGAACAGCTTGGTCAGCTCCGCGCGGTCGCGCAGCGTCAGCGGCACGCCCTGCCTGCGGTACGCGGACTGGACCCCCAGCGCCGTCTCGGGCGAGATCTCCGCCGTCGCGTGCGAGAGGACGAGCACGCTGCCGGGAGCGAGCGCGGCGCGGAGCTGCGCGACGATGTCGCCCGGGTTCTCCTCGTCCGTGATGAAGTGCAGGATCGCCACCGCCAGCACGGCGACCGGCTTGCTGAAGTCGAGCAGCGCCTTCGCCTCGGGGTCCTCCAGGATCGAACGAGGGTCCCGGATGTCCCGCTCGATGACCGTCGTCCGGTCGTCCGTCGACAGCAGGGCACGGCCGTGCGTCAGCACGATCGGATCGTTGTCGACGTACACGACGCGCGCGTCGGGATCGTGCCGCTGGGCGACCTGGTGGACGTTGTGGGCGGTCGGCAGCCCGGACCCGATGTCGAGGAACTGGCGGATCCCCGTCTCCTCGACCACGTAGCGCACGGCACGGCCGAGGAAGGCACGGTTCTCCCGCGCCGCGGTGCGCAGGGTCGGGAACGAGGCCACGGCACCCTCCGCCGCCTCCTGATCCGCCGCGTAGTTGTCCTTCCCGCCGAGGAGGTAGTCGTACATGCGCGCCGAATGCGCCTCATGAGTACGCAGCCCCGACCCGTTGGACTCGATCAGGCCGGCCATCTCCTCATCGGTGTGCGACACACGTCCTCCGCTCTGGCGATCCGGACACAACTCTGTCCCGTGGCAGGGAAGATGCCCTGCTCACGGGGGAGAGCTTAGTCCGTCATCCCAGGCGGGGGACATCCGCCCGCCGACGGAAGCCGGCCGAACTGCCAGCCGATACCCGGCCGTTACCGAACCGGTTCGAGAGGGGACGGCCGCTGCACCGCCTCCCGGCCCCGGCCCGGAGGCGTCCCCGAGCTGCGTCAGGTGGCGGAATCCGCGCCATGGCCGTCGAGGCGCCGGAAGGCCAGATGCGCGACGGAGCGTTCCCCGGTCAGGAGCAGATCCCTCTCCAGTTCGAAGTAGCGCTGGGAGGCGTCCAGGAACTGTGCCTGCCACTCCACGGCCGGGTGGGGAATCCGCCGGGCGCGGGCGAGCCAGACATCCATCGTCCGGGCCCACGCGTGACGGTGGGTCTCCACCGAGACGAGCTCCCACAGTCCTCGGGCCGCCGTGAGCACATGGGACAGCTCCGGAGGCTTACCGGGAGGGGCACCCAGGTCCTCGCCCACGTTCCGTTCACCCTGTGCGGATTTCTCGCTCAGCCCCGCGGGACCGGCGATGGTCACTTCCTGCACGAGGGAGGCGGCCGGGACGGTCCATGTGTGGGCGCGCCGGAAGAATTCCCGCAGCGCGTCGATCTCCTCCTGCGGGGACGGCGACGGGGAGCGGGCGGCGTATTCGAGGACACTGACACCCACCACGGCGTCGAAGCGGCGGTCGGGGACGAAGTCCTCCCAGCCGATGTTCTCCACGCTCACCCCCGGACCGGCGTGCTGCTTCACGTACCGGCACATCTCCGGGTCGGGCTCCAGGCCGTGCGCGGAGCGCGCCCCCGCGGTCTCGACGAGATGGTCGAGCATTCCGCCGAAACCGGACCCCACCTCCAGGACGTCCATCCCGGCGTGCACACCGGCCAGTTGCGCGAGCCGGCGCAGCTTGTTCTCCTGCGCGGCGTCGAGATCGTCCTCCGCCGTGGCGGCGCGCGCCAGCTCGCGCTCGCTCCACAGAGCGCAGCTCGCGTTGCGGCTGCTGCCGGCCCACCCCGGACGATGCCGGCGAGCTGCTCGACCACTTCCTGTGTGACCTGCATCGAAGCTCCCCCTCGTGTCGCTCTCCCGTGGTTCCCGCCTCGGCCCGTTCGCCGCGACGTCCGCCGCTCCCGGCCCGGCCCCCTCCGGGCCCCGGCAGGAGCCCGCCGACCGCAGAGCTACCCACCGCCCCGACCGGTCACGGGCGGCTGACCTGGGATCACCCGTTCCAGCGAGCGCACCGGGGAACAAACCGGAACAGGCGGAAATCAGGGCGCGGAGACCGGCGCGTTACCGTGCCGCACATGGTTCACGCGCACCCCATCGACCTCGAACAGTGGCCGCGCCGCGCACATTTCGAGCACTACCGCCACCGCAGGCCCACCTATTTCGCCCTCACCGTCGGTGTGGATGTCACCCGGCTCGACGCACAGCTGCGCACACACGGCCGCCGCACATATCCCGCACACATCTGGGCGCTCGCCACCGTGGTGAACAGGCGCGAAGAATTCCGAATGACGGTGGACGACGACGGCAACCCCGCGATCTGGAACGTGACCCACCCGTCCTTCACCGTCTTCAACCCCCGGCGGGAAACGTTCTCCAACATCTGGGCGCACTACGACCCGGATTTCCGCACTTTCCACGACCGGGTGGAATCCCTCATCGCCGAACACCGCGACACGACCTCGCTGTTCCCCCAGGGATTCCCCCCGCCCCCGAACCTGTTCGACATCTCCGACCTGCCGTGGGTGTCCTTCGACAGTTTCACCCTGCACGTGGAGAACGGCTGGTCGCACTACGCCCCGGTCTTCACCCTGGGCAAATTCACACACCAAGACGACCGCCTGACCATGCCCGTATCCCTCCAGATCCACCACGCGGCAGCAGACGGCTTCCACGCCTCCCGCCTGCTGAACGAACTGAGCGAGTTGATCGGGGCACCGGACTGGGTGAGCTGACTGTCAGGGGCTGCTCACTCGGTCGGCCGTCTGATCACCACGTACCTCGGTCCGCAGGAACTTGGACAGCTCGCCCCGCTTTGACATCACGCAGCACCTTCCAGCGTGGCCACCAGAGGTTGCTCATGAGCAGAGTGAATATGGCCAGCCAACAGGCTCCGGCCCACCCCGCCATTCCGTCGGCCTCGACAGTCACCCAGACCCCTGTAGCCGCCGTGAGCACAAGGAGGATCACGTACCTCCGGTGTTTCCGGCGCACAACGTTCAAGTATTCAGCAAGTTCCTTTTGGCGCCGCTCTTGCCTGCGGCGGCGCTCCGTCTCCTGGCGCTCTCGCGCCGCATCTTCCTCGTCGAGCCTGCGCAGTTCGCGTTGTACCGATCGTCTTCGCAACTCGGCCTCGTCAGGGGTCAACGCCGAAGACGCAGGTAACACCACATCACCATGGATCGCGCCCGCCTGCACGACATGTCCCCCGACGCTGCCGTCCAACTCATTGCGGCTGGAAGGCTGTTCGCTCATACATCAGAAGGTACTCCCACGGTGAGTCGTGCACCATGAGAGCGAGCTGAGCCCTCCGATCAGGCTCAGCTCGCAGAATTCCGGTACCGGGCCGCCCACAGTTCACGGTGTGCACTCCCGTGGCCCCGCCCGGAAGCCCCCGGCCCCCCGAAGGACGCTCCCACCGATGTCCCGCTACACCTCCTGCGTCGACCTGCACCTGCTCCTCCGCGACGAGCAGCGGCGCGTCCTGCTCGGCCGGCGGCAGAACACGGGCTTTGCCGACGGCGCCTGGCATCTTCCCGCCGGTCATCTGGAAGAGGGGGAGTATCCGCACGGGATGGTGAACCACCCCGCGAAGCGAGAGCGTTGGGCCCGCTGCGGTTCTCCGGTACCCCCACGCGCCCGGTGGCCTCCGCTCTGCCGCACTCCTGGAAGCGGAGCCCGCATGCCTGGAAGCGGTACCCGGGAACGGCTCTGTCCCGGTGCTTCGGCCGCCGCCGCCCGCACCAAGCGGACACCGCGCGTCGGGCGTACACCGTGTGCTCCCGCTCCCCGGCCGCATTCGAACACAGTCGTGACACGGCAGCCCTGGCCCTCAACCGCTCCCGTGTCACAGAGTGTTCACTGCGAAACAGGGGAGGACCGTATGGACACCAGCAAGATCGACGTCACCAAGCCGCACGCCGCCCGTATGTACGACTACCTGCTGGGCGGCAAGAGCAACTACGGCGTGGACCGTCGGGCGGCTGTCAAGACGCTCAACATCTTGCCCGACGCCGCCACCGCGGCCCGGCACAACAGGTCCTTCATGCACCGGGCGGTCCACTTCCTCTCCCGCGAGCACGGCATGCGGCAGTTCCTCGACATCGGCACCGGCATCCCCACCCCGCCCAACCTCCACCAGGTCGCACAGCGGGAGCATCCCGAGGCACGGATCGTCTACTCCGACAACGATCCCATCGTCCTCGCCCACGACCGCGCCCTGATGAACAGCACCGACGAGGGCGTCACCGACTACGTGGAAGCCGACGTCCGCGAGCCGCAGACCATCCTCGACCACGCCGCCCACACGCTCGACTTCGCCCGGCCCGTCACCGTCTCCCTCGTCGCCCTGCTGCACTTCATCCCCGACGGTGACGATCCCCACGGCATCGTGCGGGCCCTCATGGAGCCTCTCGCCCCGGGCAGCGCCCTCATCCTCAGCCACGGCACCGCCGACTTCGAGCCTGTCGCCGGTGAAGTCGCCCGCCACTACCGGAACATGGGCATCGACCTCGATGTGCGCCCGCGTGAGACAGTGGCCGCCATGTTCGACGGACTGGACCTTCTCGAACCCGGCCTCGTCCCCTCCTGCGACTGGCGCCCGGACTACGTCGTCCCCGACGACACCCCCATCCTCCCCGGCAGCGTCAGCCCCGCCGAAACCTGCGTCTGGGCCGGCGTCGCCCTCAAGCAGTAGCGGACTCCCTGACGGGCAGGGGGGCCGGGGGCTCGGGGGCACGCGGTCGGCGCTCCGGATCGCTACCAGGGCAGCGCGAGCACCGGAAGCCTGGAGGACACCGTCTGTATGCTCCGCCCGCGCAGATGGCCACGGAGCGTGCCCCGGGGGTCGGGTCGTGTCGGCCAGGCCTGTGACGGCCAAGCTGTGTCGGCCGAGGCCGTGTCCTCGCCGTCAACCCGCTCGACTGGAAGACCCGCAACGGTTACCTCGCAGAGACGCTGCCCCTGCCGCTGCCCGTCGTCATCGGCAGCGACACCGCGGGCACCGTCCTGGAGGTCGGCGACGGCATCGAGAACCTCGCCGCCGGGGACCCGGTGGCCGGCTTCGCGGACTCGGGCGCCGTCGCCGCCGTCGCCGTCACCCGCCGCGAGTGCCTGACGAAGATTCGCGGAAGTGCCAGGCGGCGGTGGCGAGTGCGGCGGCGAGGCAGCCGGCGGCGAGGGCGGTGAGCGCCGCCTGCCCGGTCTGCGAGGGCCCGGTGCGTTGTGTGGCCGCGCCGCTCAGCGTGACGCCGAGGCCCGCGGCCACCGTGATCACGGTCTTCGTCACGCCGGAGGCTTCTCCGGCCCGTCCGGGCTCGACGATCTGCTGGGTGATCACCAGCGTCAACGCGTTGGCGGTACCGAACGCGGCGCCGCCCACCACCGCCGAGGCCAGATACAGCTCGTACCCGGCCCAGAGCCCCCGCGCCCGCCAGGCCGCCGAGAGCGACGGCGCCCACCGTGAGACAGGCGGCCGTCACGGGCGCGGCACGCCGGGGAGGGACCCGTCCGGCGAGTGGACCGGCGAGTGCGATCGCGGCGGTCGGAGCGAGGAACGCGGCACCGGCCTCGCCGGCGGGCAGCCCCCACTCGCTCTGGAGGGAGAGCGGGACGAGGAACAACAGCAGAACGAGTGCGGTGTTGGCCACCGCGCCGGTGAGGGTGAGGACGACGTAGGGAAGGTTCCGGAAGAGGGCGAGCCGCACCACGGGGTGCGGGCTGTCGCGCTGGATCCGCACGAAAAGGACCAGCAGAAGCACGGCGGCGGTCGGCGTACTCAGGGCAGGCAGCAGCGGCCAGCCGCTTCCCCGGTCGAGGAACAGGGCGAGGGCGCCCAACCCCGCCGTGGCCGTCAGCAGGCCCGGCCAGTCCAGATGCCGGGGCGTACCGTCGTCGCGGCTCTCTGCTGCGCGGCGGCTCCACAGCGCGGCGAGCGCGGTCAGCGGGACGTTGAGCCAGAAGACGGCTCGCCAGGAGAGCGCCTCGGTCAGCCAACCCCCGGCCACGGGGCCGCAGGCGGTGGCGGCACCGCCGAGGCCGAGCGCCCAGCCGATGGCCCGGCCTGGTCGGTGCCCGGTGTACACGTGGGTGACGAGCGACAGCCCCGCAGGCATGATCATCGAGGCGCCGACGCCCTGCACGGCCCGGAAGGCGACGAGCGCGGGCAGCGACCAGGCCAGAGCACACAGCGTCGAAGCGGCGCCGAAGACGACCAGGCCGAGCACGAACAGACGCCGCCGCCCGAAGAGATCCGCGAGCCGGCCCGCGCCCAGCATCAGCATCCCGGTGGTCAGCAGATAGGAACTGATCACCCACTGCACCCCGGTCCCGCCCGCGTCCAGCTCGTGGCGGATCTGCGGCAACGCGAGGTTGAGAGCGAACGCGTCCCACTGAATGCAGAAGACACCGGCCGCCAGGCCCAACAGGGCGCCGCGCCGGGCACGTTCGGTGGTGGTGTCCATGGAGGTCCTTCCGGCAGAGCGAGGACGGCGCGCGCCCGGGCATGGACCGCGCACCGGTCAGGACAGGCACTGAGGGGGAAGGACGGCAGCCGGAAAGCGCCTCGCAGAGGAAGGGCGCTGCTGCCAGGAAGGCGCAACCGACATCCGGACACCAGCGGGGGCGCCGACTTCACGGTGATCCGCGACGCCGCCGGCTCCGGAGCCGACGGCCACTATAACCGGGCCCCGGTAGGGGGCCTCGGTCTCCTCGGACCGGCGCGGGAGAGAGGCGGGTTGACGGAGCGCGGCCACCGACGCGGTGACGGGCACGGCTGCTTCTGCGGTCGGCCTCGAAGATCCGTCCTCACACCGCGCCTTGGGCACCGGCGCGCTGCGGACACGAGGAAGCCGCGGACCCACCACGTGAGACGGGAGTGCCGGATGTGGCGAGACGGATGGGCGCTGGCTACGGTGACCGCGTCATTGCTTCCTGCTCGGGGGCTTGTCCGGTGCAGGCTCTCCGCAGCGTCACCTGCGGCACCGCTGCGGGGGAAGCCATACGCGCCGACAAGGAAAGAGGTCGATGATGCCTACGCCTGGTTTTCCGCCCAGCACGCTCGATTCCGAAGGAACGCCGATATGGATCACTGATCTGGCCGCAGATGATCCGAACCACCTCCTGCACGTCGCGCGCGGCATCGAACCGGCGCAAGCGCTGCAAGTGCTGGGTGCCGATCCGGGGTTGATCCGCCCCTGCGAACTGCCCGACAGCAAGCCGGACGAGTGGGCGTCATTGCCGGCCGCCGCTCTCGGTATCGAAGCGGGAACCTCCGCGGCACTGTTGGCGGGGCGCATCGGCGAGTGGACCTTCGTCTACGACGATTCCGGGTACACCGACGACGACGCGGCGACGAAGGCACTGTCCGCCGAGGGGCGGACGGCGGCCACGAGCGTGTTCACCATCAACGCGGACGCCAGTCTCAGCTATGCCGTCGACGGAGAACGGATCGAGTGGATCAACGTCGACGACCTCCATCTGGACGAGGATCTTCCCGGCATGCCTGCCGAACTGCGTGCGGCCTTCGAGGCCGCAGGCAATGTCCCCATGGAGGACTTCGAGCCCGGTGAGGCCGACTACGATGTCGCCATGCGCGCCGCCTGCGCCCTGGCGGGCCTCGTGCTCACCCTGGACGACCTACGCCGCATCCCCCTGCTGGTCGTACCGTTCGGCTGACGACGCCCCCGACGGCGCCCGAGCGTGGCTGCGACCTTGCGGGCTCCCCGGCCGGGTGAGTGCCGCCGATGCAACGGCTTCGCGACATCGACCAGCGGCAGCGCCCCCGTTCACGACACGGCGACGCCGCGCTCTCGATGATCGAGCGGACCGGGCTGACCGTGAGCCTGGAACACCTCAGCTTCGAGGACGTGATCCGCGAAGCAGGCGTCGCCCGCGCCGCCGTCTACCGACGATGGCCCTACAAGGGATTGTTCTTCAGCGACCTGCTGAAGGAATTCGCCCGCAACGCGCCTGCCGCAGCCGGCGCGGACGGCCGAGTCAGCGAGGAAGCGGTACGCCGCATCGCCTTGGACCGCATCGAGCAGTTCGCCACAGCAGAGGGGCGCCACGAACTGTGCGTCGAACTCCTCCGGCTCGGCGCCCTGCGGGACTTCGAGGCCATGCACGCCTCCTTGCAGTGGCGTAGCTACATCGCCCTGCACGCCACGTTTCTGAGCCTGACCGACAACGCACTTCAGGACGAGGTCCAAGCCGCGCTGGCCGCGGCCGAACAGGAGTTCAACGACCGCATCGCCCAGTCCTACGAGCGACTGGCCACCCTGTTCGGACTTCGCCTACGGCCCTCCCTGCACACCGGCTTCGGTGAACTGGCCACCCACCTCAGCGCCACCATGCGTGGCTTCGTCCTCACGGCCATGGCCCGCCCCGACCTCGCCCGCAGGCAACCCAAGTCGGGCATCCTCGGCACCGAGACGACCGCTGACTGGTCCTTGCCGGCCCTCGGAGTCGCGACCACCGCCCTGGCCTACCTGGAACCCGATCCCACGGTGACATGGGACGCCCATCGCCTCACCGCCGTACGAGACACCCTCCTCACCACGCCCCAGACTCCGCCCACGCCACCACACACGGACGGCCGTCGGGAGTGAGCCGGGAGCTTGACGCCTCATCGCTGATCTTGTCCACGAGACGGACGAGGAGAAGCCCCGAACCGGCTGAGGGTGCAGGCCCCTTGCGACGGCGGGGCTTTCGAAACCCCGTCGCTCCTTTGGCCAGTCGCACCCGGCCTGAGTAACGGATCTCCCGATTGAGGGCGTGGTCCGGCCCGTCTGCTGAGACGGCGTCGAGCGGAGCCATGGAACCGGCGGGCCCCGGTGGCGCGTTGGCTCGACAGGGCTCTGGGGAGGGACGGATCTTGTCGAGCTTGAGCTTTCCGTCGACGCGGGCGGTTGGACGTGGGGCGGCCTGGTATCGAGGGGACTGTCATGTCCACTCGGTTCACTCGGACGGGGAGCTCACTCCGGACGAGTTGGCCGTTCGTGGGCGCGCTGCCGGGCTGGACTTCATGGCGACGACGGAGCACAACGCCGCGGCGGGGTCCGGTGTGTGGGGGCACCTGGCTGACGATGACTTCTTGATCCTTCTCGGTGAGGAAGTGACGACCCGGACCGGGCACTGGCTCGCGCTCGGCATCCCGCCGGGCGAGGTCATCGACTGGCACCACGAGGTCAGGGACGGATCGATCGATCAACGCGTGGAGCGGGTCCATCGCGCCGGAGGGCTGTGCGTGGTCGCACACCCGCATGCGCCCTATCCGTCGGGCGATTTCATGTTCCCCTTCCGAGGCTTCGATGCGGTGGAGGTCTGGAACGGGCTGTGGGCTTCGGACCGGCCTTGGAACGCGGACAACGAGGCCGCTCTGGCGGAGTGGGGGCGCAGCCTCGCAGCGGACATCCGCACGGGTTCGTGGAGGCCCGCGATGGGGAACAGCGACACCCACTTGGAGGGGCAGATCGGCATCCCGCACACGGTGGTCTTCGCCCAGGAGCTGAGCACCGGGGCGGTGTTGGCCGGGATCCGTGCCGGCCGCAGCTGGATCGCCGAGTCGGGGGACGTGGATGTGTCGTTCACCGCCCATGCCGGTGGCCGCGTTGCCGGGGTGGGGGAACAGCTCACCACCGGTGGTGGGCAGGTCGAAGTGCGGGCAGCAGTGCGAGGCGTACCGGCGGGGACCGTCAGCTTCCACACCGAAGGAGGGAAGGTTCACCGGGCTTCTCTCCCGGGCGACGGGGCAGGCGTGGTGCAGTGGGACACGACGGCGGAAGAGTCGATGTTCGTCCGCGCCGAGATCCGCCGTCCCGGCGGGCACGTCGCCGCACTCACCAATCCGATCACCCTCGTATGACCGTTCGTCGCTCACCCAGCGGGCCCGGTCCACGGGGCTCGGGCCCGCCCGGCGCGTTTCCCGTCTCCTACCAGGTCGATGTCTGCCCTGCCCCGTGGCCTTCACCGGCCTCGTGGTCCACCGACCTGCCCCGACCAAAGTCACAGCCAGGTCGTCGCCAGCCAGACGGTGACGGCCGCGGTGAGAAGGAGCGTGATGTTGAGCGCGATCTGGCGGTCTCCGCGGCTCAGGTGGACCCTGGTCGCACCGATCTGGAGGGCCACGAACCCGATGGCCGCGGCCAGCGCCAGCCAGGGTGCGATGCCGGTCAGCGGTGGGAGGACCAGCCCGAGCGCGCCGAGCACTTCGATCAGCCCGATGGTCCTGACGGCCGGCATCGGCGTGCTGTCCACCCAGGCCATCATCGGGCGGAGCTGATCACGGCTGCGGACCACCTTCATTCCGCCCCCGTAGAGGTAGAAGAGAGCGAGGAGGCCGGCGACGATCCCATATGCGACGTTCATGATTCCCATCCACGGCCACCAGTTGTCGGTGACCACTTCTCACCAGCAGAAGACCAAAAGTGAACAAGCGAGTGCGTAGGCGACCCGGACCTTGAGCGGGAGGAGCCGCCTGAGCTGCACGGATCCGGTACGGGGCAGCGGGGCGGCGTCATCCCTCCGGCTTCGGGGCGAAGTCGGTGGCGGGTTCGGTGGCGTAACGGCTCATCACGCGGATGTTGGCGTCGGGCGTCAATGCCTGGCCGTCCGCGGCCATGTCCTGGAGGTCCCGGAAGTACTGCACGTACAGGTCCGGTGTGAACGTGCTGAGCATGACGGCCGGTTGGTCGGTCGTGTTGGCGAAGGTGTGCGGGGCTCCGGGCGGGACCATCACGAGCGTCCCGGCGGTCGCGTCGTAGTCCTGCTCGCCGACCGTGAACCGGATCGTGCCGGAGATGATGTAGAAGCCCTCGTCGTGCTGGGCATGTCGGTGCTGCGGCGGTCCGGGCGTGTGCGGCGCGAGGACGGACTCGGCGATCCCCAGGCGGCGCCCCGTGGTGCTGCCGTCTTCGAGGACGCGCATGCGCGTGGTGCCCAGGTGGATCGTCTCGCCCTCGCCCGGACCGACCACCGACACGGCGGGGGTGGCGACCGGCTCGATGGCCTCGTGTGCGTCAGTCATGCCTCGATTCCACGGCAGGGCGCGACGACTGTCCAAGACCCGTTCCGTGGCCTCGATACCGTACGGGTATCGTCGCCCCATGGAGCTACGCACGCTGCGCTACTTCATGGCGGTCGCCGAAGAACTCCACTTCGGCCGGGCCGCCGCCCGGTTGCACATGAGTCAGCCGCCACTGAGCCGGGCGATCAAGCAGCTGGAGAGCGAGGTCGGCGCCGCGCTGCTCGACCGGTCCTCCGCCGGCGTCACGCTCACTCCGGCGGGGGCGGTACTGCTCGACGAGGCGCGCGCCCTGCTCGACCAGGCCGACCGGGTACGCGTACGCGTGGCCGCGGCCGCCGGCGCCGCGACCCTCACCGTCGGCCTGCTGGGCGACAGCACCGACCCGGGCGCGACTCGGCTGGCCACCCTCTACCGACGGCGGCATCCGCACGTCGAGGTCCGCATCCGCGAGGCCGATCTGACCGATCCCACCTGCGGGCTGCACGCCGGAGTGGTCGACGTCGCCCTGACCCGCGAGCCGTTCGACGAGACGGGGCTGACCGTGCACGAGCTGCGCACCGACCCGGTGGGAGCGCTGCTGCGCGCCGACGACCCACTGGCCCGCCGCGACAGCCTGAAACTGGCCGATCTGGCCGACCGTCGCTGGTTCCTGTTCCCGGAGGGCACCGACCCCGTCTGGCAGTCGTACTGGAACGGCGGGGAACCTCGCGAGGGCCCGGTGGTGCGGGCCGTCCAGGAATGCCGGCAGGCCGTTCTCTGGAACGGCACGGTCGGTATGACGCTTCTGGGGCATGAGCCGGGAGAGGGGCTCACCGTGGTGCCGCTGATCGACATGCCGCCGAGCCGTGTGGTGGCGGCATGGAACGAGGGCGACCCGAATCCACTGATCCGCTCGTTCGTCCAGACGGCGACCGCCGCTTTCCAGGACTGAGCCACTCACCGGCGGTACACCGACACGAACCCGTCGTCACACCGCGCACGACCGTCGAGCGCGGACGGCACACGGGGATGGGCTCAACAGGTATGGGTTCAACAGTAGGGATAGGGCGCGGTGATGAACTCGGTCAGAACCGTGCCGCCCGGATCGAGCGCGTAGACCCCGCGGCCGCCGAACAGATGGTTGATCTCGCCCTCGTGCGTCTTCTGCGGATCCGACCAGAACCTGATCGACTTCTCCCTCAGGCGCCTCAGTATCGAGTCGAACTCGTCGTCGGTCACGAGAAAGGCGAGATGGCTCTCGTTGATGCGGTCCGGCGGGACGAGGGCGTCGGCGAAGTCGATGCCGACGCTGTTCGAGGTGTCCACCTGGGTGAACAGGCCCCAGTCGCACGGCGTCGGGGCATCCATCAGTTCGGCCAGGAACGCGGCGGACTCACGCCGGTCACGGCAGTGGACGATGAGGTGGTTCAGCTCGTTGGGCATGGTGTCTCCTTGCGGGAGCGAGAGGGGAGGAGTTCCGGCCGGGCTTCCAGGGGTGTGCGCCGGGAACGGGTGCAGCTTCCCGGCCGGTTGCGCGTCGCCGCCCTGGCGGACGGCCTCCTGACGGAGGGGGGGACCGGCATCCTCGGGACCGCGTCTTCGGAGTCGGCATCTCCGGGGCCGGTTGCGCTCGGGCCCGACGTCGTGGCGGGTGGCGTTCGCGTGAACTGCGCCCTCTCCCAGCCGCGTTGGAGCCTGCGTTGCAGAACTTCCTCGATTCCTGGAGGCGATGGATCGCGCGGTCGGGAGGCATTGCCGTGCTCGCGGGCAGAAGGGACGGGCGAGGGGAGGGGGCGCAGCCGATACGGCCCCGGTTCACAGGCGTTGGGCCAGGCTCCAGGTCCGTGCGCGGTCTTCCGGGCCGAAGAGGTCGGTGTGGGTGATCATGATTTCGGTGGCCCCGGCGTCGAAGTAGCGGCGCAGACCGGCGGCGACGGTGTCCTCGTCGCCGGCGATCAGCAGGTCCGCCGCGCTCGACAGTCCCTCGGTCGCGATGACCTTCCGGTAGGACGGGATGCTGTCGTAGAAGCCGAGGGCGGCCGATACGCGTTCGCGTGCGGCTTCGGCGTCGTCGGTGACCACCGCGGGCACCCCGGCCACGATCTGCGGGGCCGGTCGCCCGGCCGTCGCGGCGGCTTCGGTGATGACCGGCACGATGCGTTCGGCGAGCGTGCGAGGCCCGGCGAGGAACGGGATCGTGCCCTCGGCCAGTTCGCCCGCGGCCGTGAGAGCCCGCGGCCCCATCGCCGCCACCAGGACCGGGATCGCCGGGGAGGCCCCGGCCACGGCTGTCGAGCCGACCGGGCGCGACGCCAGCGTCTCTCCTTCGAAGGCGGTGTCTTCGCCGTCCAGCAGCGGACGCAGCGCGGTGAGGTACTCGCGCAGGTGCTGGATCTGCGGCGGATACGCCAAGCCGAACTGCGGCTCCAGCACGGTGCGTGCACCGAGGCCGACGCCGAGCCGGAATCGCCCTGCGGTCGATGCCTGTGCCGTCTTCGCGGCCGACGCGAGCAGCAGGGGATGGCGTGGGTACATCGGCACAATCGCGGTGCCGACGTGCACCCTGGGCTCCGCCCGGCCCACGAGCGCCGCGAGCTGGGGCGCGTCGTAATCCGACGCCTGCCCGAACCACACGGTCCGCACGCCGGCGTCGGCCACCTCGTGGGCGAGTTCCACGGCCCGGTCCACGACGTTGGTCACGCCCTGGCCCTGCGCGAACGTGCCTCCGAGGAACACTCCTAGTCGCTTTCCGGCAGCGTTCATCACCAGCTCCTTCGTCTGATCCGGTCGCTACGACCCGTGTCGTCCTCGTGGTCGCAGTCGCTGTGTCGCAACACCAGCGATTGCAGTCTCTGAAATCACCGTACACCTTGATTGCAGTCTCTGAAATCGCTACTCTGCGTGGCATGGGACGATGGCCGGCCGGCGCACAGGAACGGCTACAGGAAGCTGCGATCGAGCTGTTCACCGAGCGCGGCTACGAACGCACGCGGGTCGCCGAGATCGCGACGCGAGCGGGTCTGACCGAGCGCACCTTCTACAACCACTTCGCCGACAAGCGCGAGGTGCTCTTCCCGGGGCAGGACCGGTTCATCGCGGACATCCGGGAAGCGGTGGTCGCGGCCCCCGCCGAGCAGGCCCCGCTCGACGCGATCCTCGCGGCGTTCACGGCCGGCAGCGACTGGTTCGATCAGCGTCGGGAGGCGGCACAGCGCCGTAGGCGCATCCTCGACGCCCACGGCGATCTGCGGGAACGTGAACGGGCGAAGACGGCGGCACTTGGTGAGGGGATCGCCGACGCGCTGCGCACGCGGGGGGTCTGCGACCCGGCGGCCACGCTGACCGCCGCCGTCGCCGTCGCGGCGCACCAGCTCGCCGCAGCCCGGTGGTCGGCCGACCCGCGGCATGGCGCGCTCAAGGACCACCTGCGGGACAGCTTCGAGGAGCTGCACCGCACCGCACGCACCTGGTAGCACCCGCTGCACCGACCGCCCTCGGCCGTATCGGCCTGACGGTCGGCTCGGTGGGGATCCGGTGCGCCGGGCAGTCAGCGGGAGCGTCGGGAAGCGGTTCTCATCTGCGCGCTGGGCTCTGTCCGTTCCCTGCGGACGGGCTGGACGCGCGCCGAGAGCCGAAGCTGCTGTTCGACCACGTGGCGAGCTGGACAGGGACGACGACGGCCGCCAGGACGGAGTCGACGCCGGGGACCCCGCGCGTCGGAGCACCGTGTGCAGAGCACCTTGTGTGCAGCCCGGCGTCGGGCCGCCTGGCGCTGTGCGTGCGGCTGCGGATCACACGTGGGGTTCGGTCCCGGTCATCAGGGCGAGCAAGCTGTGGGGCGCGTGGTCGTCGATCATGATCCTGTAGAAGCCGTCGTCGTCCGATTCCACGGTGGCGGCTCGGGCGGACATGGAGTGTTCGTGCGCGGCGAGCGCGGCCTCCGCATCCCCGGGGTGCACGGCGAGGGCCCGGCCGAGTGCGGCACCGTCCTGCATGGCCAGGTTGGCGCCTTCGCCGTTCGGTGGCCGCAGATGGGCGGCGTCGCCGAGCAGGGTCACCCCCGGCACGCGCTCCCATCGGTGTCCGGCCGGCAGCGTGAAGACGGGGCGCAGGACCGGCGGAGTGCTGCTGTCGGCGACCAGGGCTCTCAGTGCTGGAGCCCATCCGTCGAACTCCTTCGCCACCCGTGCGGCGAGGGCTGCGGCATCGGTGGTGTCGACGTCGGCGAACCAGTCCCGGGGCTTCTTCAGCTGGGCATACGTGTGCACGGTTCCACCGCCTTCACGGTGGGCCAGCAACCCCTTGCCCGGCGCGAGCGCGAACAGCGAGCCGGCTCCGACCGCCTCCGCGGAGGCCGGGTGAAGGGCTTCCGCGTCGAAGAGGAACGTCTCCACGCTGTAGACGCCGAAGTACTCGGGAGTGGCTTTCGAGAGTACCGGCCGCACGCGCGACCAGGCGCCGTCGGCACCGACGAGCAGGTCGGCGACCACGGGGGTGCGGTCGGCGAAGTCGACCCGGTGCCGGCCGTCACCGAGGGCCTGCACGGCGGTGACCTTGTGGCCCCAGCGGACGGTTCCGGCGGGCAGGGAGTCGAGCAGCAGCTGTCGCAGTTCGCCGCGGGGTACCTCCGGGCGTTCGCCGGTCCCGGTATCGGGCAGATCCAGCAGCACCTTTCCCGCTCGGTCCATGACCCGGTACGCCTCGCGGCCCGGGAGGATCAGCTTCTGGAACTCCTCGATCAGTCCGGCCTCTTCCAGAGCGGCCTGTCCGTTGTGGGGGTGGATGTCGAGCAGGCCGCCCTGGCGGCGGGAGTCCGGCGCGGGATCGGCCTCGTAGACCGTGGCCGGGATGCCGTGCACATGCAGTACGCGGGCCAGCGTCAGGCCGCCCAGACCTGCTCCGATGATCGTGACAGGCGTCGTCATGGTGTCCTCCAGGAGCTCGGGGCTGCCGTGGCGCCCTCTTTGGATCGCCACTCCAATCACGCTAGCACGAGGTTGGATCGACGCTCCATCGATGCGATCCTGGGGGCATGGCGAAGAGAACAGCGACGGGATCGGCGCGGGCTCCGAGGCGGACGGACAGCCTGTCGAGGGAGCTGATCATCAGGACCGCGATCGAGATGCTGGACAGCGGTGGCGAGAAGGCGCTGACGCTGCGCGCGCTCACCGTGCGCCTGAGCACCGGCTACGGGGCGATCTACCACCACGTCGCGGACAAGAGCGATCTGCTGGCGACGGCCGCTGACGAGGTCATCGCCGGCGTGATGTCCGGCGCGGTCGACGACGCGGACCCGCGCACTGCCCTGCGTGCCCTCGCCGTCGGTCTGTTCGACGCGATCGACGCCCACCCCTGGGTCGGGGCGGAATTCTCCCGCCGGCCATGGCGGCCCGCGCTGCTGGACTTCTACGAGGGCGTCGGCCGCCTGCTGGACGCCTTCGGTGTTCCGGAGAAGGTCCGTTTCGACGCGGCCGGCACGCTGGTGAACTACGTCCTCGGCGTCGCCGCGCAGAACGCCGCGAACGCACGGCTCCTCACGGGCAGCGGCACGGACCGGAAGACCTTCCTGGAGAACGCCGCCGAGCAGTGGGCGCAGGTCGACCCGGGCCGCTACCCGTTCGTGCACGCGGCGACGACGCACCTGGGGGAGCACGACGATCGCGAGCAGTTCCTCGTCGGGGTGGACATCTTCCTCGCCGGCATCTCAACCCTGCGCTAGAAGTCCCCGGCACCCACCGCCCCGCTTCGCCCTCCGGTGCACAAGACGTCACGGCTGTGCGGTCGCGGAGGGAGAACGGCATCCCGGTCCCCGGCGGTGATGACACGCTCCTGCGCGGATGTTCGGGCGGGCGGGCGCACCGGAGCGGCCCGGCAGGCCCCGGAGTGTGGGGCCGGCCGGGCCGTCGTCAGTTCGGCGGCCGGGGTGTCACCGGGGAGCCGGGACGCCGGTGACGGCCGGTGCGGTCGTCACGCACGCCGCCGCGAGCGCCACAGCGCGGCCGCGCCGGCGAGGAGCGAGACCGCGGCGATCGCCCACGGTGTCCACGTCTGCCAGGCGGGATCCGAGTCGTCGTCGGCGGAGTCGGCGGAGGCGGCCGCGTTGCCGGAGATGCGTGCCGAGGCGTAGTCGGGCACCTTGTCCGGGTCGCCGTAGTGGCCGGCGCGGTCCAGGGCCGAGCCGTCGGCCCAGCCGCCGCCGACGTCGCAGTTCATCCGCTGGCGGGAGGGCTCGTCGCCGCGCAGTGACATGGACTGGGAGCGGGCCGAGGCGGTGCTGCCGTCGTCCTTCGGGGTGTCCTCGGGCTTGTCCGGCTTGTGCAGGCCGCCGTCGGCGCGGGACCTGTCGAGGATGTCGTCGAGCAGATGGTTGCCCAGCTTCAGGCCGTCCAGGGCCTGCTGGTTCGTGTAGTCGGTGAGGACGCCGGCGGCCTTGTCGGGGTCGTCGCCGGCGGTCTTCTGCACCTTCTTCCACTCCTTGATCTGCTGGGCCTCGAACCCCTCGAAGGCGTCGGTCACCTCGCCCAGATACTGGCGCGGGCGGGCGCAGGTGGCGTACATCAGGCGCTTGAACGTCTGGGTCGCCGACTCGGTGGCCTCCTGCTCGGCGTACTCCGGGTCGAGGTAGTCGGCGGACGCCCGCGCGGTGAGGTAGCGGTGCTGGGTGTACTCGACGGGCAGCTTGCGGGTGCCGATCGCCACCGGGATGTAGGGCGCGGTCACGGCCGCTGTCGGCGCCATCCACAGCGTGGCCAGCTGCGGGTCCTTGAGGTCGGGGTCGATCTCGGCGACCTGTCCGTATCCGGAGCGGTCGTCGGACCAGCGGGGGTCACGCACGATCCGCATCATGTCCTCCAGCCGTATCTTTCCGAACTCGCGGAACTCGGCTTCGAGGGAGACGGGATTCCGGTACGGGGCCGGGTCCTTGGGGTCGGCCTTCTTGCCGACGGGGAAGGACTTCGTGGGGAACGGTTCCTGGTAGACCTTCTGGAGGTCGAAGGACTTGTCCTTGTCCGGGTCGTACCAGCCCTTCTTCTCGGCGAAGGAGACCAGGTTCTTCGAGCCGATGAAGTCGGGGTTCTTTCCGTTCACCGCGTCGGTGGGGAATTTCTTGATGTAGCCGGGGTAGGAGACGCGGATGTCGTCGGGGCCGAGCCGCTGTGCGGCCCACAGCCCCTTGCCGCCGGCGAACTCCAGAAAGACCCACCCCTCATTGGCGTCGGCGAACAGATGCGAGTTGCCGCCGTAGGTCGTGTAGCCGTGCTTGTCGATGAGGTCGCCGAGTATCTGCACCGCCTCACGCGCCGATCCGGCACGTTCCATCGCGATCCTGGACAGGTCGGAATACTGCGGCCCGGTCTGGTCCTTGGGTGTCATGTCCAGCAGTTCCTTGCGGGAGTTGGACCAGACGTCCCGCGCTGCCAGACCCTTTTCGTTCAGCCCGCCGTTGGTCAGCGGGGCCGGCATACCGGTGAACTCGGAGTAGTTGGAGGTGAGATAGCGGTAAGTGTGCCGTGCCTGCGGGATCTTGGTGAGCTTCCCGGGCATGTCGGCCTCGTCGGTGGCCCCCACCGTGATCTTCGAACCCTTCGGGTGGTCCTGCGCAGGCACCACCTCCATCCAGTGACTGGACGGTTCGTGCCCGAACCCGCCGAGCATGGTGTGACCGGTGGCCGACCGGTTCTTGCCGACGTAGACGGCGAACGACTTGTCCGGCTGCCGAAACGCCTTCCCGGCCCCGCGTTTGGACTTGCCCGGACCGGCCGAGGTGTCGGATCTGGCGGAGTCGTCCTCGGCGGCGAAGGCCGGCGAGCCGAGGGCGGTGACCGTCAGAACGGATGCGGTGAGGGCGGCGAGGGCGACCGGGGAAGGCCGGGATCGGCGCATGTTCTCTCCTGTTGACGTCGGACACGAAATCGGTCGTGGCGTCGGCCCGAGGGGATCGTCCGCACCTTGCCGCGGCGGGCACACGATGCGGCCGGTATCGGACACCGCGGTTGCGGAACCGGTTTCCGAAATCCTGCACAATGCCGGGCCGGGAACCGGAACGACGGCTGGAATTCCGCACGTTCCGGCATGCCAATTGCCATGAGCCTAGCAGCAGCGCAGAGGGAGATAGCTGGTGGGTCCATGCGTTCCGAATTCTGGGCGGTGTGCGCGTGCCTACTGATTTCGTCGTTGCCGTCCTGACGGCCCGTCAATCAGTTTGCCAACTCACGTGAATGCGCCGGTCGTTCCACTGAAAGCGCAAGCGTGGTGTCGTCACCGTGGGGCGAGTACGCGTCAGGTGCCGGTGAGGCGGCAGGGGCCAGGCCCGACGAGCCGTGCGTCGTCGGCCCTTGGTCGGCCCTTGCTCGCGCGGGGTGAGCAACTCGGCATCGAGCAGCGGCGATGACGCCAGTTCTTCGCAGGCCAGGGCCCTCGGCCCGTCCTGGGCCCACGACTTGCGCCGAAGCTGCGACCGATCGGATGCTGCCCGCAGGTTGTAGGCGATGACCGAGGCCTCCTCGCCCTGGGTAAACCGCTCGGCCGCCTCGCCACCCTGAACTTCTCCCGGAAGGCCGCAGCGGCTGGTGCTGCACCGGCCTTGCGGAGGATCCGCCGTTGCTTGAGGCGGGCGGAGGCGCGTTTGTCCGGTGCTCGCAGTCGGGCGTGGTCCCGGTTGTACTGCCGGTAGTGCTCGGGAAGTGCGTGGTGGCGGTAGTAGGGAGTGCGGACAGTGGCGCCGGCGCCCTGGTGGGACCGGTCGGCCAGGACGTGTTCGGCAAGGCCAATTGCTAGCGTTGGCCATCGCTTTGCAAGGTGCACGTGGAGGGGAGGCTCCTTGCGCCTTGCGTGACAGAAACGGGAGGCACACGCGCCAAGTTGGGCGTGGAGTGGAAGGGGAGGGACTTGGGTTCCGAAGCCGGTGGACAGATACAGACCCCGGGCGAGTGGGAGAAGCCGCACAAGCGGAAACCGGATCCGGGCCCGCCGGGTGGGTGTGCGCCGAGGGATGGTGATCCGGCGCACAAAGAAGAGGACAAGCGGCGCATCACGGTCGAAGTGATGGGTCCGAGGCCCTCAGGGGACACGAGGACCGCCCGCAAGGCAAACCGGGGATATCTCAGGGGTGCCGATGGCGACTAAGCGTTGGTGGGTCCTCGGCTGTGTCGTGCTCGTAGTCGCTGCTTCGGCCTTGGCCGTGGCCCAGCTGCGGAAACGAGACTTTCAGGCAATTTGCGACGGGGCTGTTCGGGGGGGGTCCTTGCGATATGCGATCGGCGATGGCGGCATCAAGGCTTCCGATGTTGACGAACTGGATTCAGAACTTCCGTTCGGTCGCTTGAGTGAGTGCAGAGCGAGTGCCGAGGATGATTCTACGGGTCTCACTGTCGCTGTGGGGAACCTTGAGTCCTCATCGCTGATGTCCGAGCTTTCCGGTCATAGAGACCTCACAGGTTTGTCGGGAACTTCTGCACCCATGGGGGGCGGTTGGCCCGGCGTATTGACAGTGAAAAACAAGGACATTGCCTATGCCACCGTGGTTCTGAAGTGTGGACGTTCAGCGCCGCATGAGGGGATTTTGGTCAACGTCAAGCAAATGCTTGTCGAGGGGGAAGGGAACTTTTCGAGCGATAAGCGGAAGCGGCTGAAGCTGGCGCAGTCAGGGGCTGCGATAGCGAGCGACGTCAGTAAGAAATGGGAATGCGGATCCCAGCTGGGAGGAGAGGTGGACAGAGCGCCGGATGATGTTGCTGTCAACAAGCCCCTCCCACTGTCACAGGCGACCGGGACGTGTCGGGCCATGCGTCCTCTCGCTGCGACTGCCAAGAAGTGGGGCATCACGAGGGCAGCGTCAACCGGATCCGACAGCAGGGCCCCTGCGCAGGACTGCGTGCTGTCGAACTCCAAGGGTGACCGAGTTTATCGGCTCTCGGCGCTGTACGGCCCATTGGAAGCGGGGTTCCGAAAATCGAGCAGCTCCCTGTTTCAGGTGTCCGGAAAGGCGGGGCGGAAAGAGAAAAACCCGGGATGGGCATGGGCCGGCGCCAAGTGCCCTGATGGCTCCGATGCGGCTCTCTTTACCGCGAGCAGCATCGAGCACTCAAAAGAGAATAAACGCCTCATCGTTGGTGCGGAGTTCGAGACGAAGATGCTGGGCGCTTTCGCCAGAGACCTTGGAGGGCGGCGCGGGTGTGATGACCCCTCCCTCCCGACCGGCTGACGTGAGCGATCGCAGGAAGGCGGATTTCTTGGCTCATGGATTTTCTGTTGGCGGGCTGCGGAGTGCATATCGGCTGAAGTAAGCCGTGCCAAGGGGGAGTTGGGGCAGTGTGTAGCGTGTCTTGAGCGCGGGATGGCTCGGGGGCGACGCGACACTCCAGGTAGTTGCCGCGTGCGGGCGCCCATTGGCTGAGCGCCCCGGAGTGGTCCACAAGAGCATTGCCCATGGCGCCGGGCGACCGCCGATAGAAGAACCGGTTTTGGAGTCGCACCTCTTGAAGAACGTGATGCGTTCTTTGGCGCGGGACAACGCGGCGCGGCGGACGTTGCGCGCGTCCCAGGAGTCCTACACCACGAGTACGCAGATCAGCCATAGGGCTATCCCACGAGGTGTGTCCCGAGGTTTCCTGTCGCGGATATCTCGCCCGGCCGTTTCCTGCTCCGTCATCATCTTGGCCATCGGGCGGCGAAACGGCCATACCGTGGCTATCAGGGAGATGAGGACAAGGGTGAACAGCGCGAGGAGGGAGCTCTCCGTGTAGCCCTTCGCCCAGTAGGAACCGAGCATTGCCGGAACGCCGGCCAGGGGGACAGCGCTCATCCGGCGCCGCGCCTCGGGTTCAGGCACCCAGGGGACCATGAGCCCCCAGAATGCGACGGCAGCCCCGGCATCGATGACCACCAGGATGAGGTCCCATTCCGGCGGGTCGAGGGTCACGTGTTCCAGGCCGATCACGACGGGGCCTTCGGCCGTACGTAGCAGGTTGCCGGGCCGCCCCGATGCGGATATCTGGCGGGCCTTCGGCCTCAAGCCGCACCTGGTGGCACGGTCAAGCTCTCGAAGAACCCTTCGTCCGGACGAAGACCAGGGACGAGATCCGAGAGCACCTCGCGAGATGCCTGGACCGAATTCCCGACCCGGGACACTGGGTGTCGGCCCTGTACGTCACGTCTCCTGAGCAGGAACGGAGCCGGGCAGGACACCGTCGGCGGTGACGGCGAGCAGGTCCGCCGCGCTGGTCGAGAGCGCCTGGGTGAATCCGGCTCGCTCGTCGGCCATCCAGCGTTCAGTGGTCAAGCGGAGCACAGCCATGCCGATATCAGTGGCCAGCCGTGCCGTCTGCCGGTCGCAGCCGCGTTGCACCAGGGCGGCGGTGAGGACGTCTGACAGGGATGCCAGCTTGATCAGTTCGCGTTCCTGCAACGGCGGATTGGCGGCGATGACCGCAGACCGCTCTCGTAGGAACGCGCGGGAACGGAACACCTCTGGCGCGGTTGCGAATGCGGCCAGCAGTGTCGGCAGCGCACCGGTGTCCGCGGGAACGGCGTCGATCGCAGCGACGAGATGCTTCTCAAGGTCCTCGCTGCCGCCGAACAGCGCCTCACGCTTGTCGGCGAACCATCGGTAGAACGACCGCTCGGTGAGGTTCGCGTGCTGCGCGATCTGCGCGACTGTCGTGCGGTCGTAGCCCTGCTCGTTGAACAGGTGCAGCGCTGCTTGTTCGAGCCGACCGCGAGCGTTCCCTTCCCACCGTGCCATCCCGCAACTATAGCGACAGCAGATGCTGTCGTCACTCTGCTAGCGTGAGTGATGACAGCATCTGCTGTCACCGTGAGGAGACTTCATGCGCACCCTGCGATTCCACGAGTACGGAGCACCGCTCAGTGTCCTGCGCCTCGAAGACGCCGAACCACCCAGCCCCGGCCGGAGCCAGATCCGCGTCAGGGTCCAGGCGTGCGGGCTGACCCCGGCGGACTGGGCGCTGTGCGGCGGACTCTTCGCCGGCGATCTGCCGCGCGGTATCGGGCTCGAAGTGTCCGGGACGGTCGACGCGGTCGGTGACGAGGTGACCGGGGTGGAGATCGGTGACCCTGTGTTCGGCCCAGCCCCCTACACGGGACCGACCGCCGGCGCGTCGGAACAAGCGCTCCTCGACACCTGGTTCCCGCGTCCGCCGGGGCTCGCCCCGGCCGCCGTCGCCGCGCTGCCGATGGCGGTCGAGACGGCCTACCGTGGGCTGGACGAAATCGGCGTCCGCGACGGCACAACCGTGCTCGTGCACGGCGCCGGCTCCACCGTCGGGTACGCCGCTGTACAGATCGCCCTTCAGCGTGGGGCGCGGGTCATTGCCACCGCCGGTGAGACGTACGCCAACGCCCTGCGCGCCGTCGGCGCCGACGTCACCGGTTACGGCGACGGCATGGCCGAGCGGGTCATGGCGATCGCGGGCGGGCCGGTCGACCTCGCCCTCGACGCAGCACCGGTCAGCAATGCACTGCCGGGGCTCGTGCGCACCGTCAAGGCGCCAGAAGACGTGCTGACTCTCAGCGACTTCGCCGCGGCCGAGGAACTGGGCGTGCGTGTCAGCTTCGGCACCCGTACCACGCAGCGCAACGACGTGCTCGGCGGATACGCGAATCTGGCGGCCGAGGGCCGCTTCTCCGTACCGGTGGCCCGCACGTTCCCGCTGGAGGACTGGCGGACCGCCGCCGAGCTGAGCCAGTCGGGGCAGGCGCGCGGCAAGCTCGTCCTGGAGATCGGCTAGTGGTCTGTCGGCCACCGCCGGGGCGAACACGGAAGGAGCCTCGGTCGGCCGCTCTCGGTGGCCGGCGTCGTCCCGGTAGCCCTGTCGCGTGCCCTTCTCGCCGTCAGGCGGGGGCAGTTGCTCGTCGGTGAGACGGGTGAGGGTCCCGGCCTGCTTGCGGTTCTCGGCGGCCAGGCCACTGACTGCGGAGGCGAGATCGTCCAGCTGCGGTCCGGTATCCGTACCGGCTCGTGCCCGTCGGCGGGCTCGGCATCGACATCCCTTTTTCCACGCGGGAGTTGGGGCGACACGAATGCGGCGAACGCACGGTTCGAGGCGGCCGGGAATCCAGGCGTGGGCGGCTCAACTTCCACACTGACAGCGGCAGAAGGTCGCAGATGGTGTGAGGAGGCGTGCCGCCTGGAGGGGCTGGCGAGGTACGACGCCGTACTCAGTGCGGTGAGTTGGGCGGGGGCGCCCGACGCCAGGGGCGGCGGTCAGCGCGCATCGTCGGTCGGCGTCGAGGCGACGAAGAAGGCGGGAGCCGGATCTGCCGGATGCCGGAACGCGGTTGCTCGGCTGTTCAGTCGCGCCCGGGGACCGTCCCGCGCGCGGGCGCCTTCCCCTGCGGAGCCCTGTCAGGCGTAGGACTCCAGATACGCGGTGATGAGGCGGCGGGCCTCGTCGATCGTGGCTTCGTCGCCCTCCGGTGTGCGGCTGAACGCCACGTCGAAGAGGCGGTTGCCCACCTCGAAGGACAGCTGGACGGCGAGCAGCGGGGTGTCGGCGGAGGCGAGGCCGCGGTCGATGATGTGGAGCCAGAGGCGCTCCGCCTGCGCCTCGTCGAAAGCGTGCACCAGCTCGGCGAGGCTCTCGTGACGGCCCTTGAACCACAGCTCGGCACAGCTCGGGTGTGCGCGGAAGTAGTCGAGGAGGAGGTCGGTCATCACGTCGACCGCCTCGCGCAGCGTCTGTGCCCTGGGCTTGTCCAGAACGGCCGCGATGAGCGCGTCCAACTCGCTCATGTGCCGCCGCAGGAGTTCGGCCTCGACGCGGTGCCGGTCGGGGAAGTAGTGGTACATCGAGGCGGTCGGGATGCCCGCGCGATCGCCGACCGCCTTGAGCGTGGCGGCCTCGTAGCCCTGCTCGGTGAGCAGCGCCTCGGCCGCGTCGAGGATCGCCCGCCGACGCTCCTGGCCACGGCGTTGGACACGGGACGTGGGCTTCTGCTGCCCGTCTGCCGCGCTGCTCTCGAACACGATTCGAGATCGTATCAGTGGCATCAGTGGCTTACCCGCGCCCCTTCAGGCATCTACTGGCCTGGTGCAGTGCACCGGAACCAGGCCGCGGCGCGCGTGGCGGGCAGGCCCGGAGAGCCCCCTTCAAGGCACGCGGGGCCTCGGGCCTCTTCACCGGGATGCTCGTCAAGACCTCGTGATGTTCCCCGTCCAGGGACAGGTCGGCGATGAGCGACGGGCTCCTCGTCGTCACTTCAGGCTTGCGAGGACCGCCTTCGCCGCGTTCTCGCCCGACGTCGCCGCATCGGCGAGCGAAGGCATGTCGAGCTGGTAGTCGCCGGCCAGATGGACCGGTCCGAGAGGGCTCCGCAAGGTCGGCAGGGACTTTCGGCCTCCCGGCGCCCAGAACGGCACCACCCGGTGGTGGCGGCGCACGATTCCCTGCCCGAGCTTGCCTTCGAGCTGCGGGTAGACCGAGAGCAGATTCTTGGCGAACCGAGCGGTGATTTCTTCGTCGGTGAGTTTGAACAATTGGTCGGCCGTGGCTCCGCCGGCGAAACAGGCCAGTGCGCCGCCGGGCTTTCGTGCGCCGCCGGTACGAACGGCCGCAGCGTGGTTGAACATCGCCTGGAACGAGAGCTGTGGCGTGGAAACCGCGAAGAAATCGTCCCAGGGCTGCGGCCCCTCCTCGTCGGTGAAGAAGCCGACAATCACGTACCGGCCGTATCGGATGTCGTCGAATGCCTCCCGATGAGCCCGCGGGAGTTCCGGCAGAATCCGCAGGGCGATATCGCTCGGGACGGCGACGACGGCGCGCTGCGCCCGCACCCGAAGGTCACGGCCCCCACGGACGTAGTTCACGACGACCCCGTCTCCGCTCTGCTCCACGGACCGGACGGTCGCTTCGAGCCGGAGGCGTTCGCCCAGGTCGGCGGCGAGTACGTCGGTCAGCGTCTGATTGCCGCCGACCGGCAGGGCGAAGTTCGGCACCTTGGCAGGGTCCGTCATGGCGATGCCGATCGACGTCACCAGCTGGGTCGCGGCCGTCTCCCCGGGCTCGCACCCCATCCACTGCCCCGACCACGAACGGACCATGGACTCGACGATTCCGGAACGGACGCCGCGCAGAAGGTGCGAGGCGAGGCGTTGGTCCAGTGTGGCTCGCACCTTCTTCGCCATACGGCTGTCCGAGTCCACGAACGGGGCCGCCGAAAGGATGCGGGCACCGACCATCGCCATACCGAGCTGGTCCGTGAAGCGCATCCGTGTGCGGAACATGAGCGCGATCGGGTCGGACATGTCGACCAGCCGCCCGTTGAGAACCAGTGCCACGCTTTTACCTGCGAGAGATCCCATCTCGATGCCGTGGTACTGGAGCGCGTCGATCAGCGGCCCGGTCCCCTCGGTGAACTGGGTGCCGACGTTGATCCAGTAATCGCCCTTCCGTACGGTCTCGACGCGCCCCCCGGGCCGATCCGACGATTCGAGAACGAGGACGTCGGTCTCCTCGGCGAGGGTGGTGGCTGCCATCAGCCCCGCCATGCCCGCACCGACGACCACGACGTCGCAGGTCTCCTCGCGCATCTGCTGTGCGGCGTCCATTCCACCCAACTCCCGGGATCGGTCGATCCGGCGGCCCGCAGCGACCGGCCGTGGTTCTACCGCCCCTCGCCAGGGTGCCGTGCGTACACGTCGCCGGATCCGAATTCAGAACTCGATTCGGGTTCGAGTATAGGGTGCCCGGACGAGCCCACCGCGTCGGGGCCGGTCGCGGGAGGCACTCCGGAGGGAGATGGGCGGCGCCGAACACCTCCAGCGACCGCCGTGCGCCCCGGGCGGCTTCATCGGCGTCGTCGGGGAGAAAGGCGTCAGGCCCGGCCGGGCCGGACCGCGACCGACCCGATCGACACCGCGGGGACCGCACACCGAAACCAGAGCCGCACGCACCAGTCAGGCGCGGTTTCGCGGCTGTGCGAACCGACTCCCGTGCGGTCCATGCCGGATCAGCCGCCGTGGCGACCCGACGTGGGAGTGTCCAGCGGTCACCGGATCCGCCGGCAAGTTGCACACTCCCGTACCGCGGCGGCGCTCGCGAGGCCGAGGAGCGCGCCCGCGGCCACATCCGCGGGATAGTGCACGCCGGTGTGGACGCGCGAGTACCCGACGGCGGCTGCCAGGAGGCCGAGCGGCGGCCCGGCCAGGGGCAGGACGGACCCGACGGCGGCGGCGAACGCGACGGCCGAGGCGGTGTGTCCGGAGGGGAACGAGGCCGAGGCCGGCATGGGCACGTGCCGGGCCATGGCCACCCGGGCCGCCTCCCGGTCGGGACGGCTCCTGCGAACCAGGCGCTTGCCGACCAGATCGGCCGAGGCGGAGGCGACGGCGATCGCCCCGACGCCCGCGGCCGCTGCCTGCCGGGGGCGGCCCGGGACGGTGGCGAGGGCGGCGGCGAGGGCGAACGAAATCCTGGAGTGGTCGGCCGCCTGGGACAGCCGCCGCAGCGCCGTGTCGAGCGTGGGCGCGGGGGTCGCGGCCACCGCCGCGTAGACGGCTCCGTCCAGGGCACGCAGGTCGCGGAGCGTGGCGTCGATACGCCCGCGCAGCGTCGCCGACCGGGGTCTGTGCCGCCGCCCGTCCCTGTCGGCCGCGGTGCCACTGGCGGCGAGACCGGTGACGGCAGGGAGGGCCCCCTCCTCCCCGGACGGCCTCACCGCGCCCGCCCCAGGGCGAGGGCGGTGATCCACCGCCAGTTCAGCGGCGAGCTCGGCGCCACGCTCCCGGGCCGTACACGGGGGACGAGAACGCGCAGCGCGTGTCGGCGCACGGTGCAGACCACGGGTGGGGAGAGGGCCAGCGCCTCGCCGTCCACGGCGACGGGCAGGGTGTCGGCCCCGGCGGTGATCTCCACTCTCCGCGCCGTCTGAACGGTCAGCCCCGGCGCGCGCTCTCCCCGCACGGCGAGGTCGGCCGCCTGTGCCGCGTTCTCCACCCGAAGGCCGATCACGCCGAGCTTCCCGCGGTCGAGTCCGGGCCTGCGGCCCCCGGCCAGTGGATCCTGGGTGGCGTAGGGGTTGTTGCTCACCAGGACCGCCTGCTGTCCGACGAGCCGCTTCTGACCGGCGGTCGCGTCGACCCGCCCGCTCGCTTCTTCGAGCAGTTCGGGCAGCAGCCCGAGGGCGGTCTCCGTCTTCGCGGCGCGGTACTCCGGTCGCTGGACGATGTCCGCGTACACCCCGAAGGACACGGTGTTGACGAACGGCCGCCCATTGACCGAGCCCAGATCGACCCGGAGTTCCTCGCCGTCGGTCAGGGCGTCGAGGCAGCGGACGGGGTCCGCGCGGTCGAGGCCGAGGTCCATGGCGAAGTGGTTGCGCGTCCCGGCGGAGATCACCAGAAAGGGCAGGTCGTGCTCGGCGGCCACCGCGGCGACCAGCGCCTGCGTGCCGTCGCCGCCCGCCACCCCGAGCAGATCGGCGCCGTCCGCGACGGCCGTGCGTGCCAGCGCCTCCACGTCGGTCCCGGCCCGGGTGTCGAGCAGGTGCACCTGAGCGCCCAACTGCTCGGCCCGCTCCACGAGCCCGAAGCGTCCGACCTTCGCGCCACCCGACTTCGGATTCATGATCAGGACCGGCCGTCGGGGCGGCGGTGCGGCCCTGCCGCGCATCACGTACGCCTTCCCGGTGGCACGCACGGCGCCCCACCCGAAGAGCACCGCCACCCCGTCCAGCCCGAGGGCCACGAGCGCGTGGATCCACACCCCCACACCGATGTAGTGGACCAGCACCCCCGCGGGCGCACCGACCGCGAGGACCGCGCCGCAGACTCGGAGTGCTCCACGGCAGGCGACCAGCCACCACAGGCCCACGGCGAGCCCGACGATGCCCACGAGCCCGCTCAGGACGATCAGTGGCCCGGCCTCGACCACCGCCAGAAGCACCACCGCCACCGAGGCCGCCAGTGTCAGCAGCGCACAGCAGGCCAGGATCCGTGCCGCTCGCCGCCTCTCTCCGGGGCGACTCACAGGCGACCACCTCCGGCCTCCATCCTCGCCCGCTCGGTGTCACCCGGCGAACGGGCGGCTCCGAGAGGGGCAGGCTCTCGCCGCGGCGTTGCCGCCGGACCCCTCCTCGTCCACGGCAAAGGCGGAAGAGGCGTCGAGCAACCCGCCGGGGCTGCTGTGCGCATTCACCGCAACATGTCCGTGGTGGCGGCCATTGGCCTGGCTGGCGAGTGGGCGGTGTGCTTCGGCGTCTCCTCGTCTCCTGCCGATGGCCCGTTCGACCTCAGTCGTCGGCATCTTCCGTGAGACACCTGGCCGCGGCCCGAGGCGCAGACCATCGAGCCCGCTCGATGGAGCGGCGCCGGGCGCGGACCGTATCCGGAGTGCCGGGCGGCGGGAGACCCCTCCACCAGCTCATCGCACTGTGACGACCGGATACGTGCGAGGGGACGAGCAGTTGACGGCCGGCTCGACTGTTCCTGCTGCCACGCGAGTTGCGGCGTGGGAAGCGTGGGGCAGGGAGCGTGCGGGCTCCGAGCGCAGATGGATTCCCCTGCCGCCGGTGGAGCGTTACGGAGGGCATCAGGGAGCTGAGGACGTCGTTCCGAGGCGCCCGCATGACCGCTGCATACCGCTCGCTCCCTTGCCGGTCGTGCTTGGTGACGCCGGGGCGCCTTCCGTTGCCCGCTCCTGCCCCGGGACCGGCTTCAGGCTTGAGGAGGAGTGTCAGGTGACCCACGAACGCCAGTCACAGCCTTCCTCCCTTTTCTTCTGGCAGTCAGTGATAGAGAATTTGTCCGCGGCGTACATGAACACCTGCTGCGGTCGGGCCGGAACGCCCCTTGTGAAGAACCTCTTTTTCCCGTCTTTGAAGCGCTGCTCATGTGCTCCTTGAGAGTCCCGGTACTCCGCCTCGAATTCCCATGCGCAGTCCTGCGTCCCGGAGGAGACCTCCATGCGTACCCCGCCCGGGGTGGCCCCGTTCCCCAAGTCGATCTTCTTGTGGCTGAAGTAGGGTTCCCCGACTCCTTCTACTTGGAGGTCGCCGCCGATGATGGGTGGTGTATTGTCGGGGAGCTTGAACAGCATCGTGCTGTAATCTCCCACTCCCTGCGGTGGGAAGAGGATCATGGCCTTCGCTGCGGCCGGCTTGCAGTCGATGTTCTCGGCGTGCACGCCGGAGATGGTCAGGCTTTCCGTTCTTCCGCTGAAGAAGTCGATGAGCCATGTCTTCGAGTATCCGCCGACTTTGTCTCCCGGGAACGCAAGTCTCTTGCCGTGGTGCGATTTCACGAAGTTCTTGAGGTCCGGTTCATCTTTACCCTCCTCCAGGTCAAGACCTGTGAGATATTTACGTTCCGCTGAGGTGAGTGGATGGTCGAACAGGACCACCTGGCTGTCGGGTGGAGGAGGGTCCACCCTGGTGCTTGCGGTGAAAGCAGGTTCTTCCTTTTCGATCTTCTCGTCCACGTCCTTGGCGTGACGGGCCGTGCGTTCAGTGGAGAAGTAGTCCAGCATGTATGTGAACGCCCAGCCCACAAGGGCAAGCGCGATGGCCACGGCCAGTGATACCAAGATTCTCCTACGCCTCGCCGAGGGCGGTGAATCGGCCACTCCCGGCAGCGCTACATCAGCGACGAGGCGGGAGAGTCGTTCATCTGTCCCATCCGCGTGGGTGTCCGCTCTCGTCGGTGGCGGGGCCGGTGCAGTGCCCGCAGTAGAGCTGGAACAAGACGTTGGGCCCGAATTCTGGTGCTGCTCCGGTTCGCTTCCCCCGGAAGCCCCCGGGGCCCCGCCGCTTGTCGATCGGTCTTCCGGTGCGTCGCCGTCAGACACGAGCCCCCCGTAGATGTGAGCTGTCGGTGAACCAGCGTCATGATGGCACAGGGCGGTTGGTGCCCTCCGTGCCTTTGCGGCGCTGAGTCACGGTATTGCGACCGTCGATCTGTGACCGGCGCGGCGAGGCGCGGTTGCCGACCTGCGGTTTCGCCGAATTCGGCTGTCCGACGAAGTGACGGGTGGGGGAGAAGGCGGAGCAATGGCCGCTTTGTGTGTGAGCGGTACAGGGGAGCGGGGCAATGGATGTGCGAATTTGCCAGTGCTTCGGGAGAGGGACAGCGGCAGTCGCGGCCGGAGCGCTGCCTGTCGGCCGTGGAGCGAGAGATCGGCTCCTGGAGCTCAGGGAGCGGCGCGGCTCGCGTGCAGCAGCCCAACCTTCGCTGGAACGAGCGCAGTTCGGGTCATCGTGTGTGGATGAGCCGGGAGATGTGCGCGACCAGCTCGTGGGGGATGTCGAGTGCGGCGGTGGGATGCGGAACCGACAGGACCCCCGGTCGTCGGTGTGAAGGGTCGTGGCACCACATCGGCGACCGGGGGCCTCGTCCTGGCAGGTCCTCCGTGCCGAGCGGGCGCGCTACCCGCTCGGCACGGGGCGGAGGAGGTTCACTGCCGCGGCTTCCTTTGCAGCCGGTACCAGAGGAATCCGGCGACCGCGACGCCCAGGGTGTTGTAGAGCCAGTGCAGATCTGCCGTGCTCTGGAGTGCGTAGTAGTGGAGCGCGGGCACGATGACCACGACGGCTACGCGGAGCCGCGGTACGGGGTGGCGCCGCGGCACACCCTGGCGGGAGCGGACGACTCTGAGCAGTGCCCAGCCGGCGAGGGCCAGGGCGAGCCCCAGGAAGGGGGCCATCAGGCCCGGCCGGGCATCGTTGGGGGCTTGCAGGGCTACGCCGGCGCCGAACAGGACCGCGCACACCGGCGGTACCCAGACGGGCAGGGGCGGTTGCGCCGGCTCCGAGTGGGGCCGGTCGGCGTGTCCGAGGCTGTTCTTGGTTTCTGTCGCGTCCACGTCGACCAGTGTGGCAACCCGCTGTCGGTGCCCTCCACCCCCCACCGGCCGGTTCGGCTCGCCACCAGGCGCGGGACGGGCGACGGGCGCTGAAGCGGGGCCGTCCGGTCAGGCGTCGATGACGAGGTTCTCCCGGGGCGTCGAGCAGCACAGGAGGATCTGGTTGCGGGCCTCCTCGCGGGGGCCGAGGCCGCCCTGGTGGTGCATGTCGACCGAGCCCTGTTGCAGGGTGGTCACGCAGGTCCCGCACGCTCCCTCCCCGCACGAGGAGGGCAGCGTGATGCCTGCCCGGGCCGCCGCCTCCAGCACGGAGGTACCGGCCGCGCAGGTGATGCGCCTTCCGCTGCGGGACAACTCCACCACGAATCCGGTGGCTTCGTCGTCGCCTGCCCCGGTGGCCGCCGTCGGGACGCCCGTCGTGGGCGGGGTGCGGGCGGGGGCGCCGGTGTGTGCCGGGACGGGCGCGCGTGCCTGCGTCGGCTGCGTGCTCGCCGTCGACGGCCCGTCCGCCGGGGCCGGTTGTGTGCCGGCCGGGGGCACCGCCTCGAAGCTCTCCTCGTGGTAGCGGCCCCGGGGGAGGCCCGCGGCGGACAGCATGTCGCGTACGGCCCGCATATAGCCGGGCGGTCCGCAGGTGAACACCTCGCGGTGGAGGAAGTCGGGGGCGATCCGGTGCAGCGTGTCCGGGGTGAGACGGCCGCGGTGTCCCCTCCAGCGTTCCGTCGCCCCGTCCGACTCGCAGACGTGGACGACCCGGAGGCGCTCCGCCGTGGCGGCGAGCAGTTCCAGCTCCTGCCGGAAGGGGATGTCGTCGGGGGTGCGGGCGCTGTGCACGAACACCACGTCCGCCGGGGACGCCAGGTCGTGCAGGGTCCGCGTCATGCACATCAACGGGGTGATCCCGCTGCCGCCGGAGAGGAAGAGGTAGGCGGGCGCCGGGTGCCGGGCGGGGGAGAACCGGCCGAACGGCCCGCGGGCGCGGACCACATCGCCCGGTGCGAAGTGCTCGTGCAGCCAGGTGGAGACCCGTCCGCCGGGGACGCGCTTCACCGTGATCGCGGCGAGGTGGGGACGCGACGGAGGCGAGGAGAGGGTGTAGCAGCGATCGGTCCGCCGGCCGTCGATCTCGAAGGAGAAGACGAGGTACTGGCCCGGGTCGTGCCGGAAGAGCCGGGGCTCGGCGGGTTCGAAGGAGAACGTCGTCATGTCGTGGGTGACGCGGTGCACCTGTTTGCAGACCAGCAGGTGTTCGGCCGCCGCGCCGTCCGCGGGTGGCAGTGGGGCCGCTGCCGGGAGGGCGCCGGAGCCGGGGAGGGTGGACGTCCCGGTCATGGATGCGGCTCCTCGCGGTGCAGTTCGGAGCGCAGCCGGGCGATGTACCAGGAGCAGAACGCCTCGACCTGGTACTCGGAGGGCGCGTACGGGCCCGGCTCGTACGCGGGGCCGGCGACTCCCCGCTGGGCCCGGGCGACGAGGCGCGCGTCCTGGGCGTTCGTCGCGGTCCAGACGCTCATGAGGGTGCCGGGGTCGTAGTCGACGCCTTCCTCGGCCTGTGGGTGGACGAGCCAGGTGGTGCGCAGCAGTGTCCTGTCCGGGGCCAGCGGCAGGACGCTGAAGGTGATCGCGTGGTCGCCGAGCACATGGAACCAGGAGTTGGGCTGGAGGTGCAGCGCCAGGTGCCCGAGCCGGGGCGTGGGCAGGTCGCCCAGGAGACGCCGGCAGGCGGCCCGGCCGTCCGGCGTGAAGGACTCCCCGGCCAGATCGAGCGCGGCGCGCTGGATACGGAACCCGGTGACGCGGTCGTCCAGCTCCTCGATGAGCTCGTACGGCAGCCCCAACCGTTCGTAGGTGGCGTGTACTTCGGCTTCGGCGCGCAGACGGCGTTCGTGCGCGGGGCGCAGCCGGGCGGGGAGGTTCTCCTCGGTGTAGCCGTAGGTGGGGAAGAAGGTGCGCAGCAGTTCGGGGTGGCCGTCGCAGTGGTAGCACTCCCGGTTGTTCTCCATCACCAGCTTCCAGTTGCCCTCCTCGACGAGGTCGGTGCGGGCCGCCACCTTGGCCCGGCGCAACCCGTGGGGGAGCAGGTACGGCTCGATGCGGGCGGCGACCTCGGGGAAGTCGGCGGGCGGCTGTGCGGCGAGGCAGACGAACACCAGGCCGCCGACGCTGCGTACGTGCACCGGCTTGAGCCCGTAGCGGCCGCGGTCGAAGTCGTCCGGCTGGGAGGGGGCGTGCAGGAGCGAACCGTCGGTCCTGTAGGTCCACTTGTGGTAGCCGCAGACCAGATTCCCGGTGGTGCCGCCGTCGCCGTCCAGGAGGCGGGCGCCGCGGTGCCGGCAGACGTTGTGGAACGCCCGGAGGTCTCCCTGGTCGTCGCGTACGAGGAGCAGGGCGTACGGGCCGATGTCCACCGTGGTGCGGTCGCCGGGTTCGGGCAGTTCGGCGTCCACCGCCACGAAGATCCACTGCCGTGCGAAGACCGCCGCGAGGTCGAGGTCGTAGAAGTCGGGGTCGGTGTAGAAGGGGCCCTCCAGGCTGTGCCCGGCGGCCCGTCGTGCCACCGCCTCCGCGGTCCGGGTGCTGCCGGTGCGCGGCGCGGTCGCTTCCTGTGGTGTCACGCTGTACTCCTCTCTGGTGCCGGCTCGTGGTGTCGGCCGGCGGGGCGGCGCCGGAACGCCGGGCGCCCGCCCTGCGGTGGCCGGGTCACATCGGCAGGCACAGCCGCAGCGCGTCGAGCACGGCGGCGTGGATGTTGCGGCTGGCGACGGCGTCCCCGATCCGGAAGAGCTGGTAGCGCCCCTCGGGGTGGGTGATGTCCCGCTGCGGCCGGCCGGCCAGCAGCGCGCGATGGTCCACCCGTCCGAGGTTGCTGGAGCCGGGGAGCAGCCGGGTGTAGAGGTCCGCGTTGGGCAGCGTCCCGTGCTCGACCACCACGTGGTCCACGGTCCGCTCGGACTCGGTGTCCGCGTAGGCGCTGCGCAGCGTCGCGGTCAGACGCCCGTCCGCGGCGCGGCGTACGGACGTCAGCCGGTGCGCGAGCGTGGTGCGCACCCCGTGTTCGGCGAACGCCCGCAGGTACGCGGGGGAGTTCATGCTGCCCACATCGGGTGCCAGGGTGCGCTCCGGGGTGACGTACTCGACGCCGACGCCCCTGCGGGCCAGCACTTCGGTGGCGTCCGGGCCCGGGCAGGCGCCGTTGTCGTCGTAGAGGAGCACCTCGCCGCGGGGGCGCAGGGAGCCGGTGAGCACGTCCCAGGTGTCGGCGACGAGGTCGGAGCCCTCCGCGAGGAAGGAGACGTCGGGCACTCCTCCCGTGGCGACGAGCACGACGTCCGGGTGTTCCGCGTGCACCTCGTCCGCCTCGGCCGGTGTCCCGAGGCGCAACCGGACGCCGAGCAGCCGGCATTCGGCCACGCGCCAGTCCACGATGCCGAGGAGGTCCCGTCGGCGGCTGTTCGCCGCGGCGACGCGGATCTGCCCGCCGGGCCGGTCGCCCGCCTCGAACAGGACGACCTCGTGCCCGCGTTCGCCCAGGACACGGGCCGCCTCCAGCCCGGCGGGCCCGCCGCCGACGACCACGGCCTTCTTCCGCTCGGCCGCCGGAGCGATCGTGTGCGGCAGCCGCTGCTCGCGTCCCGTCGCCGGGTTGTGGACGCACTTGGTGTCGCCCGAGTCGTAGATCGCGTCCAGGCAGTAACTCGCCCCGACGCACGGCCGGATGCGGTCCTCCGCGCCGCTCGCCACCTTGGCCACCAGGTGCGGGTCCGCGATCTGCGCCCGGGTCATGCCGACCAGGTCGAGCAGGCCCTCCCGCACGGCGTACCGCGCGGTGGCGACGTCGGCGATGCGGCCGGCGTGCATCACCGGCACAGCGATGCGCCGCTTGACCTCGGCGGTGAAGTCGAGGAACGGCGCCGAGGGCGTGCCCATGGACGGAATCGCCTCCGCCAGGCTCGCGTCGCTGTCGATGGTGCCCCGGATGGTGCTGACGAAGTCGACGCCGTCGTCGATGTAGGCGCCCAGCGCCGTCAGCGCCTCGTCGAAGCCGAGCCCTCCCGGCCGGGCCTCGTCCAGCGACATGCGGATGCCGACGACGAAGTCCGGGCCGACCGCGGCACGGACGGCGCGGATGACGCGGCGTGGGAAGGCCATGCGGTGCTCCAGGCTGCCGCCGTACTCGTCCGTCCTGTGGTTCGTCGCCGGCGAGAGGAACCCGTCCAGGAAGTGGCCGTAGGACTGGATCTCGACGCCGTCGAGGCCGCCGGCGGCGCAGCGGGCGGCGGCGTCCGCGTAGTCCCGTGCGACACGGTCCAGGTCCCACGGCTCGGCCTCCTTGGGGAAGGCGCGGTGGGCGGGTTCACGCACCCGCGAGGCGGCCAGTACCGGCAGCCAGTCGCCCGTGTAGTTGCTGGTGCGCCGGCCGAGGTGGGTGATCTGGCACATGACGGCGGCGCCGGCGTCGTGCACGTCGTCGGCGAGCCGCCGGAACCAGGGCACCACCTCGTCGTGGTGGAGCAGCAGGTTGCCGAACGACGGAGGGCTGTCGGGCGAGACGACCGCCGAGCCCCCGATCATCGTCAGCCCGACCCCACCGCGCGCCTTCTCCAGGTGGTACAGCCGGTAGCGGTCCCGGGGCATGCCCGCTTCCCCGAACGCCGGCTCGTGCGAGGTGCTGACCACCCTGTTGCGCAGGGTGAGGTTCTTGAGCGTGAAGGGCTGGAGCAGGGGATCCGTTACTCGCGTCACCATGGCGCTCCTTGTGAACCGGCCGGGCGGCCCGGAGTCGGCCGTCTCCCGGGACGCATACCGAACCACCCGCCCGGAGGCGGCAGTTGGCCGCGCCGAGCGGTACGTCTCCCAGCGTGGCGGGCATGCCGGTTGCGGACAATCAAACGATGTCTCAGAGAACCGTGCGAATCCCCCGCAAGATCGACAAACGTCGCGACCCTTCCCGCTCGCGCCCGGATCTGCTAGCGCGTCACCCGCCGTCCGGTGACATGCGCAGCAGGAGCAGCGCGATGTCGTCGGGCCGGTGATCGGTGTGCTCGTGCGGGCGGATGAGCGCGTCGGCGACGCCGTCCAGGGACTGTTGCGGTGTGCGGGACAGGAGATCCGCGAGAGCGGCGATGGCGTCGCCGATGTCCGTGCCGGGGACTTCGACGAGCCCGTCGGTGTACAGGGCGAGCATCGCGCCGGGAGGCAGGTGCAGGGCGGTGGTCCGGTACTCCGTGTCGCGGTCGATGCCGAGCAGCAGCCCGGGCTCCGGGTCGAGTACCTCGGTGTGCCCGTCGGGACGGCGCAGGATCGGCGGCAGATGGCCCGCGTTGGCCAGGTCGACGCGGTGGTGGACGAGGTCGAGGGAGGCGTACACGCAGCTGGTGAACAGGCCGGTGTCGAGATCGGTGAGCAGACGGTTGGTGCGGGAGAGCACATCGCTGGGCGGCACTCCGGCGGTGGCGTGGACGCTGGTGCGTACCTGGCCCATCAGGGCCGCCGCGTTGATGCTGTGCCCCTGGACGTCGCCGATGGTCGCCGCGACGCCCGTCTCGTCGCAGCGGATGACGTCGTAGAAGTCGCCGCCGATGTCCATCCCGTGCGAGGCGGGCAGATACCGCGCGGCCACGTCCAGACCGGGCACCCGCGGCAGGGACGAGGGCAGCAGCGCCGTCTGGAGCTTCTGTGCGAGCTGGTGCTTGGCGTCGTAGAGGCGGGCACGGTCCAGGGCCTGGGCGATCAGGGCGGCGACGGATGTCAGCACGGAGCGCTCGTCGTTGCTGAACGGGTGCGGCCGGTCCCAGGAGACGACACACGCGCCGACGGCGTGGCCCGAGACGGTCAGGGGGAGGAAGGCCCACGCCTCCCGTCCGGTCACCCCCGGGATGGCCGGATCGACCTCGGTCATCTCCCGGCGCGAGGCGTAGAAGAGGGGCGTTCCGGTGGTCAGCGCGCGCACGGTGGGAGCGTCCGGGTCCCGGAAAGGGGCGTGATCGAGGCGTTCGATGACCTCGGGCCGGTAGCCGCGGTGGCCGACCACGTGCAGCTTGCCGCCGTCGGCCACGGACACGACCACGCCCTGCGCACCGAACGCGGACACGATCCGGTCGGCGCCCAGTTCCACCACGTCCTGCACGCTGACGGCCTCGGCCAGCGAAGCGGCCAGTTGCATCAGGTCGTAGAGCGAGACCGCCCGGCTCGGCGCGCCCAGGCCGTCGAGGTCCTCCGTGCCCGGCCGGTCCGCCGTGTCCGCCGGGCCGGCGGGGGCGAGGCGGAGGCTGACGCCCGAGGCGTCCGGGTAGAGGTGGCAGGCCACCCGCTGGTGCGCCGCGCGCTCGACGGTGGCGCAGGCGGTCTGCCGGCTCAGCACCGCCGCGCGGTAGCGCTCCGCGAAGACCGGATCGTCCAGCCACGGGAACGCCTCCCACAGCGAGAGCCCCGGCAGATCGCGGGCGCCGCGGCCGGCGAGACCGGCGGCCGCGGCGCCCGCGAAGGTGATCCGGCCTGCCGTGTCCACCGCGCAGTAGCTCCCCGGCAGCCGGTCGACGAGTTCCGCTTCGGCGTCGGCTCCGCCCGGCTGTCGCGCGGGCCGCGTGCGCGGAACCGCCCGCGGCGCCTGCGGGGGCCCGGGCGGCCCGTCGGGCGCGGAGCCGAGCACGGAGCCCAGGTCGGCGCAGGCCGTATCGACCGCGCTCCGCCTCTTCGCGCTCAGCTGCGGCGAGTGCGAACCGGGCCAGTGCAGGGCGAGCACGCCCCGTGCGGCGGGGCCGGTGACCGGCGCGGCGACGAGCGCGGACTCGTAGGGGATGAGCAGCGCGGACCTCGGGAACCGCCGGGCCAGTTCGGCGTGGCTGGCGATCCACACCAGGCGCTGTTCGCGTACGGCCTCGGTGAGGGGCAGGGGATCCCGCAGGAACAACCGTGCCCAGGGCGCCGTCACCTGCACGGGCAGGCCGCTCACCGCCGTCAGCGGGAGCGTCTCCCCGTCCGCCGCCAGCAGATGGAGCGTTCCCAGGGACGCGTCGGCTGCCCGCACGGCCCGGTCCAGGGCGGCACCCAGCAGGTCCGCCCCATCGGCTGCGCTCCCCATGTCCTCACCGTTCCCGGCCGGCGGCGGCATTCTTGTGCATAGGTGCACGATAAGGGCGAAAAGCGCGCAGGCTGCTGCCGGCCGGCGGCCGGGGCGTCACACGCCCCGGGGCCCAGCCTCCTGACCGGTCAGGACACCCCCGGCCCGGGACGTCGGCCGATGCGGGCGCGGAGGTTGCCGGTCAGGGTGTCTTCGAGCGTGCTCACGTCGGTGACGCCGTGGTCGGTGAAGGTGTCGAGTTCGGCGCGCAGCAGGCCCGGGCGGGGTTCGATCGTGCGGCCGAGCCAGAGCACCGTGTCGTCTCCGGAGCCGAAGCGCGGCCAGGCCGGGCCGGGATCCTCCCCGCGGATGACGGCACCGTAGAGGTCCATCGCCTCGGCGGAGACACGGGCGAGTTCGTCGCGGTCGATGCCGTCGAAGGCGGGCCACCAGGCGAGGTCGGCCTCGGTGTGGTTGCCGAACAGGAACGGGATGTCGCCGGTGTGGACCGCGTGCAGGGATCCCTCCAGCCCCGGCAGCTCGTAGGAGAACTGGAACGCGCGCACCGGGATGTTCTGCGCGGCCATGTTCTGCGCGATGCGCAGCGAGGAGAACTTGAAGAACGCGAACGACATCACATCGGACAGGATGCGGCCGGGTTCGGTGTGGTCGGGGTGGAGCCGCTGGTAGCGGCGGTACACCTCGGCGGCGCGGTCGCCGAACACCTGGCTGAGCACGGCGAGGACATCGTCGCGGGTGCCGTGGCGCACGGTGTCGGAGTGGCCGCGGAAGAACAGCCACTCGTCCTTGGCGAACCCGATGACGACCTCCACGCCGTCGAGGTCGAGCGGGTCCTCCGCCAGGTGCCGGGCCGGTGCTTCCGGGATCCAGTCGCCGTCGACCACGCCGCCGAGCGGACGCCACGCCAGGGCCGCGTCCGGCGGGAACCAGCGGGTCAGGATGTTGCCGACCGCCAGCAGCCGGTCGGGCTCGATCCGGGCCAGCTGCGCGGGATCGTCGAGCCCGAGCAGTTCGAGGTAGAGCCGTGCCACGGTCTCGGCCTCGGGGCGCTCCTGGGTGCACCACGGGTTGAACGGCGAGAGCGACTGGAGCACCGCGCGCCGGAACAGGCCGCGGGCCGCCGGCAGCGTCAGCAGGTGCGAGACCGCGGTCCCGCCCGCCGACTCGCCGCCGATGGTGACACGGCCGGGATCACCGCCGAACGCGGCGATGTTCTCGTTCACCCAGCGCAGCGCGGCCACTTGATCCTGCACGCCCAGGTTGACCGCCTCCGGCAGGGCGTCGCTGATCAGCCCGAAGTGCACCCAACCCAGCGCGCCGAGGCGGTAGTTGGGGCGGACCACGACGACCTGCTGGCTGCGCGCGAGCTGCGCGCCCCGTTCCAGGGTGAACGAGCCGGAGCTGACCGCGTTCGCTCCACCGTGGTAGTAGACGTAGACGGGCAGATCCGAGGCGCCTTCGGGCAGTTCGGGCACCCAGATGTCGAGGTACAGGCAGTCCTCGTCGGCGTGGTCGTGGCGGTAGGTGGCGTTGGTGTAGGACGGCCACGCCATGATCCCCGGAGCGCCCGGATCGAGCTCGGCGATCAGCCGGCCCACGGCCTCCTCGTTGACGCCGTTGAACTGGTACGACGCCGGGCCGTGCGCGACCGCCGAGCGGACCCCCTCCCACGCCGGTGCCGGCTGGGGCGGGCGGAAGCGCAGCGGTCCGACCGGCGCGGCCGCGAACGGCACACCGCGGAACACCCGGACCCCCTCCTCCCAGGTGCCGCGCATCCGGCCCTGTGCGGTGACGACCTCTTCGGTGACGGACTTCTCGGTCAATGCGACTCCTCTCCGCTGCTTCGGCGACGTCGCCGTGGCCTCGTCTGCGGCGGCGGTTCGTGCGGCGCCGCCGCACCCCTGGCCACGGACTTCGGTGTGCACTACAGTTTCGACTGTACGTACGTACAGGTTTACTGTCGAGTGGCGAGAGACGCCGAAGGGAGGCCGCATGGCGACGCGGCGAGCGGCAACGGAATCGTCGGACGGCGCCGGTGGGGGAGCGCGCCGCGGCACGGAGCGCGTACGGAAACTGCTGCTGGCCGCGGAGAAGGTGTTCGCCGCCGAGGGCTACCACGGGGCGACCATGCGGCAGCTCGCCGACGCCGCAGGTGTCGGCGTCTCCCTGCTCGTGTACCACTTCGGGACCAAGGAGCGGCTCTACTACGAGATCTTCGCCCACCGGCAGTACATCAACGAGCGCCGCCACGAACGGCTGCGCGCGGTCACCGACCTGGACAGGCCCGAGGCGCTCGACGAGATCGTCGCCGCCTTCATCGACCCCGTGCTGGCACTGCACGACGACCCCGACGACGTATGGTTCGCCCGCCTCGTCCTGCGGGAAGCCGCCGACCCCTCCAGCCAGCAACGGCGCGTGCTGTCGGACCTGTTCGACCCGATGGCGCGCGAATTCATCGACGCCCTGCGCCGCGTCCTGCCCGGCAAGCCCGAGGGCTTCCACGAGTGGGCCTATCTCTTCTCCGTCGGCGTACTGACCCAGAGCTCGTTCGACACCCGCATCGACAGCCTCGCCACCACACCTCTGAAGAGCGCGGACAAACGCGCGTTCCTGCACGCGTACATCACCGCTGCGCTGCGCCACGGCTGAGACCAGGGGCCACGGCTGAGACCCCGGCCGACCACGCGTGCCGGCCCCGGTACGCACGTTTCGAGACGAAGGGAGAGCACATGCGCTGGAGCACCTACCGTGACGCGGAGGACGTCGAGCGGGTCGGCATCTGGGACGACGACGGCCTGCACCCCGTGCCCGGGCCGGGCACGCTGCTCGATCTGCTCCGCGACGACGGGCTCGCGGCAGCGGCCGAGGCGGCCCGCAGCCGCCCGGCGGTCGACCCGGACACCGTGCGCCTGCTGCCGCCGATTCCGCGGCCGCCGTCGATCCGGGACTTCATGGCCTTCGAGGACCATGTGGTGACCTCCTACGCCGCGATCGGCGTCGAGGTCGACCCGCTCTGGTACCGCCAGCCGGTCTTCTACTTCACCAACCCGGCGGCCGTGCGCGGGGCACGCGACCCGGTCGGGATCGCCCCGGGCAGCGCCGCGTTCGACTACGAGCTGGAGATCGCCGCGGTCATCGGCCGCGAGGGCGCCGACCTCGATCCGGCTACCGCCGTCGAACACATCGCCGGGTACATGCTGTTCTGCGACTGGAGCGCCCGCGATCTACAGAGCCAGGAGATGCGGCTCAACCTCGGCCCCGCCAAGGGCAAGGACACGGCGCACAGTTGCGGCCCCTGGATGCTCACCCCCGACGAGCTGCCCGCCGACGCGGCGATGACGGCCTCGGTCAACGGCCGCCCCTACAGCTCCGGCCGGCTCGACGCCCTGTACTGGAGCTTCGGCGAGATGATCGCCTACGCCTCGCGCGGCACCCGCGTCGTGCCCGGCGACCTGATCGGTTCGGGCACCGTCGGAACCGGCTGCATCCTCGAACTCTCCCGCACCCACGGCGGCGACGCCTACCCGTGGCTGCGGCCGGACGACGAGGTGCACCTCGAAGTCAGCGGACTCGGAGCCGTCGACGCCCGTATCGAACCCGCCCATCCTTACGTGCCGTTGCGAAAGGACGCCGCATGAACGAGCTGCGCGAGCCGGGACGTCCGCGCCTGGAAGAGGTCGCCGACGGAATCCACGCCTACCTCCAGCCCGACGGCACCTGGTGGATCAACAACACCGGTTTCGCCGTCGGCCCCCAGGGCGTCATCGCCATCGACTCCTGCTCCACCGAACGCCGCACCCGGGCGTTCCTCGACGCGATCAGGTCGGTGACGACGGCGCCGGTGCGCACGCTGGTGAACACCCACCACCACGGTGACCACACCTTCGGCAACGCCCTCTTCCCCGGGGCGACGATCGTCGCCCACGAGCACACCCGCGCCGAGGCGATCGCCTTCGGCCCGGCGCGGGAGCTGCCGTGGTGGCAGAACCCGGACTGGGGCGAACTCCCGCTGGAGCCGCCCTTCTTGACCTTCACCGACCGCATCGGGCTGTGGCTCGGCGAGCAGCGCGCGGAGGTGGTGCACGTCGGCTCGCCCGCGCACACCACGAACGACTCGCTGGTCTGGTTCCCGGAGAGCGGGACGCTGTTCTGCGGCGACCTCGTCTTCCACGGCGGCACACCGTTCGTGCTGATGGGCTCGGTCACCGGCGCCATCGACGTACTGGAAAACGTCGTGCGCCCGCTGGAAGCCCGGACGGTGGTACCCGGGCACGGACCGGTCTTCCACGACGACGAACCCGTCGCCGCGAACCTGGACTACCTGCGGTTCGTGCGCGACCTCGCCGAACGCGGCCACGCCGCCGGAGTTCCCCCGCTACAGGCCGCCCGGGACACCGACCTCGGCCGCTTCGCCGACTGGCCCGACTCCGAACGCATCGTCGGCAACCTCCACCGCGCCTACGCCGAACTCGACGGCACCCCCACCGGCGGCCCCATCGACACCTCCGCCGCGCTGACCGACATGGTCACCTACAACGGGGGCCGGCCACTGACCTGCCGGGCGTGAGACGCCGACACCGCAGGAGCTGAGGCCCTTGACACATCCCCGCTACGCCGCAGGAAAAGCCTATGCGCGGCCCGTCTTCTGGTTGCAGTGCCTGTACACCTTGTTGCTACCGCTGCCGCGCATGAGGCACACCTTCACTTTCACTTTCCGTCCCTCGCGCACGTTGATGTTGGACCTTTTGCATTTCCCGTCGTGACTTCCGTCGCGGAGAGCCTTCCGCTGCACCCATTTTCCACCGCTCCTGACCCAGAGCTTGCCGAATGCAGCCCAGTTGTCGCCTTGCCTGTCGCAGACCATGAGGTACTCCGGGGCACTGAATCCGGCGAACTGAGCCAGTCCTCCTGGCCTGTCATCGGTCGTCATCACCTGCACCCAGCTCCCCGCGGCGTGTGCCGAACCACCGAGCCCCACGGTTCCCGCGATGCCCAGTACCCCCGCCACAGCCGTAGTCAGCACATTGCGCATCACCTTGCGCTTGAAACCGGTCAACTCTGCCCCCTGTGCTCGGTCGCGGTCATCCTGCTGATCCGGACAGTAGCCACCGCGAGATGTCGGCAAAGCGGCATGTAGCCCACTGGCGCCCCTGGGTTCTCGTCTGAGCACAGGAGGACCGCCCTGTGGTCGTAAACCCTTCGTCCGGGTTCTGTTGATGGCCGGGAGCGCATCCGGGAGGGCGTTTTGAGCGCGGCGTGCCCCGGGTTACGCGTCCGGAAGTCCGTACCCACTGGTCGCTGCCTGCTCGACGGGCGCGTGGTCGTCCGGGCCTGGAGCGAGCAGACGATCGAGAGCGCCGAAGCGCATGGCACGCCCCCCTGATGTCTGACGGGCTCGGGGCGGGGTGGCGCGGGCGGCGACAAGTTTTCCGTAACGCGTGTTGTGTAAATTCGTGTCGCTCGGTACGGTGCCGCTGTCCTGCGATCTCCAACGGGAAGCCGTGATCAACATGACCAACGTGACAGCGAGCGGTGTCGGCTCCGTCGGCGTGACGTACTCGGCGTTCAGCGGCTGGGCCGACCGGCCCACCGAGTTCGCGCCGATGCTGGAAGGGGAGCTCACGTGCGACATCGCCGTTGTCGGGGGCGGCTACGCCGGCATGGCGGCGGCACTGCGGCTCGCCGAACGGGGCGCCGATGTCGTCCTGCTGGAGTCCGGGTTCTGCGGATGGGGCGGCAGCTCGCGCAACGCCGGGTACCTGTCGAACGCGCTGGCAGGCGACCCGCAGCTGCTGAACACGCTGTACGCCCGCCGCCTGCCGAGCCTCGTCCGGTACGCGGACAAGGCGGCCCGCTTCACCGAGGAGCTGATCGGACGCCTCGCCCTCGACTGCGACTACGAGCCGACGGGCAACGTCATCGCCGCCGTCTCTCCCGGGCAGCTCCGGCGTACCCGGCGGAACGCCGAGATCCTCAAGGGGGCGGGGGCGGATGTCGAGTTCGTCGAGGGCGACAGCTTCGGCCTGCCGAAGGCGTTCCTCGGCGGCGTCTTCGAGAGGGCCGGCGGACTGCTGAATCCCGGGAAGTTCGCGTTCGGTCTGCGCGAGGTGCTTCTCGCGTCGGGCGTGCGGGTCCACGAGCGGACCGCCGTACGCGCGGTCGAGCCCGACACCTCGGGAGTCGTGGTCAGCGTGCCCGGCGGGCGCGTCCGCGCCGACCGTGTGGTCCTGGCCACCAACGCCTACTCACGCGACCTGCCGTTCGCTCCGAGGCGGATGGTCACACCGATCTGGACGAGCCTGGTCGAGACCGAACCGGTCGCCCCCGAACGGCTGGCGGCGGCCGGCTGGACCCGGCGCATCGGAATCGTCACCCCGCACACGATCCTGGAGAACTACCGGCCGACACCACACGGCACGATCATGTTCGGAACCCGTCGACTGCGGACGGCCCCGGGGGCGCTGGGTGCCCGGGAGCCGGACGCCGCCGTCGTGGCGGACCTCGTGCGCGGCTTCCACGAGCGGTTCCCCTCGCTCGGCGACGTCGCACCGCAACGCGCCTGGGGCGGGTGGGTCGCGATGACGCCGTCGCTGCTGCCCGTCGCCGGCGAAGCCACGAAGAACGTCTTCTACGCCATCGGCTGCAATGGCCACGGCCTCGCCCAGTCCCCCTACCTCGGAACGCTGCTCGCCGACCGGCTCGCCGGCGAGCGCATGCACGATGACCTGGCCGCCGTGTGGCGTGCGCGGCCACGGTTCGCCCCGAACCTCTTCAGCGCACCGGCGCTGAACGCCGCCTGGGCGGTCGACCGCATCGCGGACCGCCTGCACAGCCGCAGGGCGTGAAAAGCCGCGCCCGCCCTCGGACTTCCACCGCGTCCGGCGCTTCGGACCGGCCGGGTGAGGGGGACGGCACCGCGGCGAACGCTCGAGTTTTTGCACATCAGGCGTTACGTCAATGCTGTGGCAGAATCGCGGGGATGTCCGACAACTCGACCCGGCAGGCGAACGACGACGGTGGAAGCGGGCCGGCCGCGCGCCGCGGCCGCCCGGCGGGCGACCGCGCGGGGAAGCGGGCCGAGCTGCTGAAGGCGGCGGCCTCGGTGATCGCGCAGGAGGGCTACGCCAACACCTCGCTGCGCAAGGTGGCCCACCGCGCGGGGTGCACGACCGGGGCGGTGACGTACTACTTCGCGAACAAGGAGGAACTGGTCACCGCGTTGGCCGAGAACCGGTTCGACGACTTCGACGCCATGCTCGCTGCCGGCCGCGACCGGCTCGACGTCAGGGCGCTCCTGGAGCGCTGGCTGTTGCGGACCACGGACGACCCCGAGTTCTGGCCGGTGATGTCCCAACTGCTCGTCCATGCCCGGTACGAGCCGGTCTTCGCCGCCGCCATCGAGCGACGGTACGCCCGTCACCGCAGCGAGTTGGCCTCGCTCCTCGCCGCCGGACAGACGCAGGGGACCATCCGTGACGACATCCCCGCGGATCTGCTCGCCGACCAACTCGGCGCCATGGGCGACGGCTGGATGATGATGTTCCCCATCGAACCGGAGAGGTTCACACAGAGCCGGATCCAGGCCCTCCTCGATGCCGCCATCACCTTGATCGCTTCACCTCCCGACGCCCCCCGCCGTACGGGCCCGTAGCCGCTCTTGGACGACAGCTGCCACCGGCCTTTCCGTACGTGCTGTGGCCGTGTGGATCGGGGGCCGTCAGCGCAGGCGTGTCGTGTTCGGGTAGCCGAGTTGACGCCGTGCAGGTCAGGGGCCCTTTTCACTAAGCCGAGTGGTCTGTGACCGGATATCCGATAGAGCGCATGACGTCGGGTAGTCCCGTTCCCGGCAGGCGGCCGCCTGCCGGGAGAAGGGGAGGGTCCTTCATGAGCAAAGTGTTCACTGTGTGCTTCAGCGGGACGGCTTGCACGCGAGACGAGGGCGAGGTGTCGCGCCAGGGCAGCGACAAGCGGATCTACAGTCCCGTGACGGGCTATATCCCGGTCCGTATCCACACGGAGATCACCGGCGACCTGGCCGCCACCAGTCCCAGCGTGACGGTGCGCGGCGTGGGCGAGAACGACTGGGCGGAGCCTCGGAACACCAGCGAGCCGCTCGTTCTGAACGCCCCGCTGACCGTTCCCCAGGACCTGCTGGCCGAGACGCAGGGGTACTCCGGCGGCGACCGGTGGTCGACGATGGCGCAGGCGGCGGGCCAGGAGGCCACCGCTCTCGCCCTGCACGGTGCGAACCTCGCGGCGCGCAGCGACGCGGAGGCGTACAACTTCATCGGGCACAGCAGGGGTGCCATGGAATGCATCATGGCCGCTTGGTTCCTCTACGCGTACGGCCGCGAGGACATGCCGGTGCGCATTTTTGCGATCGACCCCGTCCCCGGACCGGGGGACTGGTACGGGATCACCACCCAGCTGTCGCCGAACGTCGCCGAGTACGTCGGCATCACGGCCTGGGATCACCTCGACACCGGCTTCAACGGGCTGGTGCCGCGGCCCAACGCCAGGATGACCGGCAGCTCCGAGACCGTGAACCTCGGGAAGACCTGGAGCACACTGGCGGACGACTACCAACTCACGGACCCGCTCGGGTCGATCGAGCCGAGCCCGGCGCAGCCCACCGGCTACCGGCTGTTCGTGTCCCGGGGGCGGCACGGGACGGTCGCCGGCAACACGACCAGCGACGGCAAGTACGACCCGGACAACGTCAGCGAGAGCGCCGCGCGGGTGCCCGAGCTGATCCACCGGCTGGCCCGGGCCCATCTCACCGCCTGGGGTACGGAGTTCCTGGTGGCGTCGGAGGCCGACTCCGCCACGCTGCCGCAGGAGAGCAACCTCGACCACGCGCTGTTCGACAAGATGGGCGGCGGGACGCCACGTGACAGCTACCTGCTGGGGCGCCCGTACGTGCGACGGGTCTCGTCGATCTCCGGGCTGGACCCCTCCGCCTACTACTACCTCGAAGACGTGGTGGGGAACCCGCCGCAGCAGCAGCCGTACCCCGTGACCGCCGCCCGCGCGGGCTCCGGCTGGGTGCACTGGACCTTTCTTTAGGCGAGGGGTAACGGGGAAAGCCTCGGCGAAGGATGAATCGAGGGACCACGGACGTCGGATCAGAAGCGAGCCACTCCGAGGTCTCTTGATCATCGTCCGCTGGACCAGAGGCTTCACGTCGGTCGCCTACAGCGCCACCTCGATGTCCTGCGCCACGTGGCGGAGTGCCTCGCCCGGCTGCCGGCCGCTCACCGGCGGCGGATCGGCACCCCGAGGCCATCGTGCTCCGGGCGCCCCGGAACATCGACGACGCCGCCGCTCAGCCGGAGGCCGAGGGCCACGGGAGCCGGACGAGGAGATCGTCCGGCTCTCCCCGCTCAAGCACGGCCATCCGAACCTGCTCGGGCCGCTACGCCTTCGGCGCCTCCGCCCCGGCCGCCGGCGACCTGCGCTCCGCTGCGTGCCCTTGACGCGTCGGAGCCGGACGAGGTGGGCGACGGGAGTGGACGGGAGCAGGTCCCGTCCGGCGGATCTTGCGTCCTGGGCAGCGGCAGAGGTACAGCGACCGCCGGTGAGCGGCAGAGCGCGGGCGGCAGGCGGGCGGCCGGGAGGCTCAGGGCTTGTCCGCGGCCCCGTCCAGCAGTGCCGTTGCCAGCGTGCGGGCGTGGGCCAGCCGGCTGCCGTCGCCCTCCAGTCCGGCCCGCGCCATCGCGCCCTCCAGCAGGAAGGACAGGTGCTCCGCCAGCGCACCGGCTTCTTCCGGGCGCTCGGGCAGCAGCTGTTCGAGGTGTCCGAGGATCAGTGCTTCGACCGTCTCCTTGTGGCGGCGTACGACGTCACGCGCGGTGTCCCCGGCGGGCAGCTCGGCCGCCACGTTGAGCAGGCCGCAGCCGCGGAAACCGGTTTCCCGGGCGGCCTCCGCGCAATCGGCGTAGGTGTCGAAGACGGCCAGGACTGCCTCGCGGGGGCCCGCCGCCTCCTCCAACCGTGCGCGGTATGTCGCGAGCCACTCCTCGTGCCGGGCGTCGAGATAGGCCCTGACCAGCTCGGCCTTGGAAGAGAAGTTGTTGTACAGGCTTGTCTTGGCCACGCCGGCTTCGGCGATGATCGTGTCGATCCCGGTGGCCGTCACGCCCTCGGCATAGAAGCGGCGTGCGGCAGTCACCAGCAGTCGCTCCCGGGCCGGCCGCCGCCGACCGGCCGCAGCCGCTCCCGTCTTGCTCTCGTTCATCCCGCTCTTCCCGACAACGATGGACAGACCGTCTCCCAGTATGGAGCACCCCTCTCGTTAACTGAACAGACCTGTACAGTTTAGCGGGTAAGGCAGATCAACCCAGACGGGAGCCGACCGTATGCAGTTCCTGCCCAGTGACCTGATCGTCGACGGGGTCCGTCTCTCCTACCGCGACCGCGGTGCAGGTGAGCCGGTGGTGTTCCTTCACGGCACCCCCTCGCACTCGTACGAGTGGCGGAACGTCGTGCCGCACATCGAGGAAGCCGGTCACCGAGCGATCACCTACGACCTGTTGGGGTACGGGCGCTCCGAGCGTCCGGTGGACCGCGACACCTCGGTCGCCGCCCAGACGGACCTGCTGGGTGGCCTGCTGGACGCCCTGGGCATCGAGCAGGCCGCCATCGTCGCCCACGACATCGGCGGCGCCGTCGGCCAGCGGTTCGCCGTCGCCCACCCCGAGCGGGTGCGACGACTGATGATCATCGACACGGTCAGCTACGACTCCTGGCCCTCCGCAACCTGGAGGAAGATCATCGAAGAGCAGCTGGAAGACCACATGCAGCTGCCGCAGGAGGCGTTCGACGCCCTGCTCGCCCGGCAGTTGAGGATGACGGTGGCCGACGGCGCGGCGACGATGGCCGGTGACGTCCTCGATGCCTACCTGGCCCCCCACCGTTCGGCACTGGGCCGCGTCTCCTTCTTCGAGCACCAGGTGCGGCACTACGACTCCCGGTACACCGAGGAGATCACCGGTCAACTCGCCTCTCTGGCCATGCCGGTGCGCATCCTGTGGGGCGAACGCGACCAGTGGCAGCCCCTGACCTACGCACAGCAGCTCGCGGAGGACATCCCCGGCGCCCGCCTCACTGTCGTCCCCGGGGCCGGACACTTCGTGATGGAGGACGCACCCGAGCGTGTCACGGAGGAGGTCCTCGACTTCCTTGCGGGCAACGGCTGATCGCCGCCCGGGCAGCGGGAGCGCGGCGGTGACGCCGCACCGAACTCGAACTTCGCCCACGAGCACACACCGGCGCGGAGGTGGTCCCGTTCGGCCTGGTGCGGGAGCTGTGGCGCCAGAACCTGCACGGGGTACCCCCGGCTGGAGCCGCTGTTCCGGCTCGGCGGCACCCCCTGTAGACGGCCCCGGGCACCTCCGTCGTGCGGGTTCCGGGGTGAGCCGGAAGGAGGCTCTGTGGCGCCGCCATGTGAAGGGGGCGTCGTCCGAGGGGTGTTGCGGCGGTGCTGGTCGCTGCCGGGTGCGGGGTGCGGCCTTCTGCTGGACGGCGGGCGGGCGGCGGTCGGGCCCGCGTGGGGCTTCACCGGTGTCGTGTGCGGGGTAGCAGGGCCGCGGCGAGCACCAGCCAGATGGTGCCGGCGAAGCGCACGACGGGGACGAGGTAGCTGAAGCCGAACGTCAGCAGGGTGAGCGTGGAGAGCACTCCGGCGGCGGCGAGTACGAGTCCGCTCCAGGCCACGGCGCGCGGCAGCAGGCGGGCCAGCAGGCCGGGCACGGACACTCCGGCGATGAGCAGGGCGAACATCACCGTGTACGCGGGGCCGCCGGCCACGAACGACAGGTCGGCCAGGGCGCGTGCGAGTTCGGGGCTCGCGTCGGCGGGCAGTCGGCCCCCGGTCCAGGCGAACATGGCGCTGATCGTCAGTGCGCCCGCGGCCAGTACGCCTCCGACCAGGGTGATCGCCGAACCCGGTGCGGTGATGCCCAACGCGCGCAGCCGGCGGTAGAGGACCGCCGTCGCGATCGCCAGGGGGGCCGCGGAGGCGAACAGCAGGAAGGCGCCGACCTTGATGGTCGTGCCGTGTGCCTGGGCGTGGTCCAGGACCGTGAGGCCCGAGGCGTCGGGGTGCGGGGTGGAGCGGTTGGCGACGACGTACGCGACGGTCAGTAAGGCGAAGGCCAGTACGGGGGCCAGCAGGGGTGGGCCCGACTGCGGGCGGCGTGCGGGGGTTTTGCGGAGCTGCGGGGCGGAGGTGTCGGTCATGGATACTCCTCAGTCGTTTCGGTCGATAATGATTACAACTCGGAACGATTGTCAAGCGAGTAGGGTGTCGCCATGAGTACGAATCGTGAGGACGGCGGGTCCAGGCGTCAGGGAGGCGCGGCTTTCCTGCTGGCCCAGCTGGGGGCGCACGCGGCCGCCCGGTTCGCGGAAGGGATCGCCGAGCTCGATCTGACCCCCGCGCAGGCAGGGGTCCTGCGCCTGCTGGCCAGGACTCCTGGGCGCAGCCAGCGTGAACTCGCCGACGAACTCGGGATGCCGCCGAGCCGCTTCGTCCCGTTCGCCGACAAGCTGGAGGAACGCGGGTTGATCGAACGCCGCAGGAATCCCGGCGACCGGCGTCTGTACGCACTGCACCTGACCGACGAGGGCGTCACGCTGCTGTCCGCGCTCGGAGAGGTCGCCGCAGCCCACGAGCAGCGGATGTGCCAGGCGCTGACCCCGGACGAGCACGAGCAGTTGCGCGCGCTGCTCGCTCGTATGGCGGCGCAGCAGGGGCTCAGCCCCGGAGTCCACCCCGGCTACAGGCAGGTCAGGCCCGACCGCGTACACCGCCCTCGCGAACCCCACAGCCCCGAGGAATCACGGACACCGGACCAGGGCGGAAACGACTGAACCACGAGGGGAGCGGGGGCCGTTGGGGAAGGTCCGGGGTCGCGCTCGCCACCTGCGTGCGGGAGGGCCCGTTGCGCTCGCCCGTGTGCGCGGAGGTCGTACGGAGAAGGCGGACCGGCGCGTTGGGAAGGCGAACCGGCCCGCCCCCGGGCCCCTTTCGTGTTGCTCAGCGTTCGCCCGGTGCCGTGAAGTCCACGGCACGCAGCTCGCACAGTTCCTCGACGGTGGGGGAGGAGTGCTGGTTGAGGCGGCCGGCCTGGCGGGTGACCAGGGACTCGAAGACCTTGCGCGCGTAGCGGGCGTTGCCGAACGTGCGGTCCCTGGGGACACCGGTGAAGTGGCCGCGCAGCAGCTCGGTCAGCTCGTCCGTGCAGGCGTAGCCGGCCGCGGCGGCCTGGCCGTGCAGGATCGTCACCAACTCGTCCCCGGAGTAGGGGGCGAACCGCACCTCCTGCGAGAAGCGGGACGCCAGCCCGGGGTTGGAGGCGAGGAAACCGGCCATCTCCTCGCTGTAGCCGGCGACGATGACGACGACCTCGTCCCGGTGGTCCTCCATCAGCTTCACCAGGGTGTCCACCGCCTCCTGGCCGAAGTCCGCGTCGGCACGGGAACCGCCCGGGGTCAGCGCGTACGCCTCGTCGATGAACAGCACACCGCCCAGGGCCCGTTGGAAAGCCTCCGTGGTCATCCGGGCGGTGTGCCCCACATAGCGGCCCACCAGGTCGGCGCGCGAGACCTCGACCACCTGGCCGGTGCGCAGCACCCCGAGCGCCTTCAACAGCCGTCCGTAGAGCCGGGCCACGGTCGTCTTGCCGGTACCGGGCGGGCCCGCGAAGACCAGGTGGTGGCTCAGCGCCGGTGCCGGCAGCCCCGCCGCCGACCGGCGGCGCGCGTTGGCCAGCAGCTGCACCAGATCGGAGACCGTGCCCTTGGCCTCGGCCAGTCCGGTCAGCGACTCCAGCTCGGCCAGCAGGCCGGGCAGTTCCGGGTCGTCCTCGGCGTCGGCCGCCGACCTCGGCTGCGCCTGTTCGCCCAGGTCCTCGGGCAGCAGCCGCAGCAGGGCCGAGGGCGCCGCGTCCTGCTCGGCGGCGAGCCGGTAGGCCTGCCGGTCCACCATCTCCTCGAACACGGCACGGGCGGCGCGCGCGTTGCCGAAGGTCTCGTCCCGGTTCATCCGCGCGAAGTGGGCGGCCAGGGCCTCGTGCGTACGCGGGTCGAGGACGTACTGGTGGCTCGCGCAGATCTTCTCCACGATCGTCACCAGCTCCTCCGCGGTGTAGTGGGGGAACTCCACCGTGCGGTTGAAGCGGGACGCCAGCCCGGGGTTGGACGCGAGGAAGGTACGCATCTCCGGCGCGTAGCCGGCGGCGATGACGACGGCGTCGTCCCGGTGGTCCTCCATCAGCTTGACGAGGGTGTCCACCGCCTCCTGGCCGAAGTCCGGCCCGCCCGAGCCGGACTGCGCCGTCAGTGTGTACGCCTCGTCGATGAACAGCACCCCGCCCAGCGCCTTCTCGAACACCTCGGTCGTCTTCAGCGCCGTCCCGCCGACGACCTGCGCCACCAGGTCCTGCCGGGCCACCTCCACCAGGTGCCCGTACCGCAGCACCTCCAGCTCGGCGAGGATGCTGCCGTAGAGCCGGGCCACGGTCGTCTTGCCCGTGCCGGGCGGACCGGCGAACACCAGATGCCGGCTCATCGACGGCACGGGCATGCCCATCTCGGCGCGGCGGCGGCCCATCCGCACCAGGCTCGCCAGCGTCGTCACCTCCCGCTTGACGGACTCCAGCCCCACCAGCCCGGCCAGCTCGTCCAGGGCGCCGCCACCCGCTGCCCGGGACTCCTGACCGGCCTCCGCGGGCCGGGGCTCGTCGACGGGTGCCGGGGACGGGGAGAGATCGCCGTCCCCGGCACCGTCGGCGGCCGACCGCGGGCCGGACGCGTCAGCCGCCGGCGCCGACTGCCCGGCCACCGCGGCCAGTTCCGGATCGCCGTGCACGTCCTCGCTGCCGTTGTCCCGGCTGACGACCTGCTCCAGCACGGCCTCCTCGCCCAGCACCGTGCGGCGCACCCCGCAGCGGCCGTTGTCCCACGCGGACAGCGCACGCAGCAGGAGCGGCTCCCGCGTGTGCGAGACGAGCCCGTCACCGCGGTTGCCGAACAGCTCGCAGCCGGTGAGCACCGCCCGGGCCGCCGCGGCGATCAGCACACCGTTGCGCTCCCCGTCGTGGAACCGGCAGCTCTCCGCGTGCACTTCGACGCCGGCGCCCAGACCGAGGCCGTCCCCGCGGGCGCCCGCCACATCGCAGTCACGCAGTTGCACCACCGCCGAGCCGCCCACCGCGAACCCCGCGGCGCCGCTGTCCCGCACCGCGACAGCCGACAGCTCGGGACGGGCCCCGCCCTCCACCTGGACGCCGCTGCGGCGCACCGAGCTGATCTCCACGTCCTCGTAACGGCCGTGCGCCGCACCGCAGATGAGCAGACCGTGCCCCTCGCCGTCGCCGAGCACGGACCGCCGCAGCACCGGGCGGGCATCGTCCGCCACCAGCACGGCCGGACCCGTCGCGCGGAGCACCGTCAGCCGGTCGAACCGGGCGGCGCAGTCCTCCTCCAGGCGCACACCGCCGCCGCCGTCCACCCGCAGATCCGAGACGACCGGTGCGGCGCTCCCGCCGATGTGCAGCGCCGCACCCCGCGCACCGGACACCTCGCAGCCCTCCAGCCGTCCGCGCACCGACTCGGTGACGCGGACGCCGTCACCGCCGGGCGCACGCACCGTCACCGCGCGCACCAGCGGGGCCGCGTGGCCCGACAGCGTCATGCCGTGCCCGCCGGTCTCCTCCACCGTGCACTCCTCGACACCCGCCCCGCCGCGGCTGGAGATGTGCACCCCGACGCCCTCGGTCCGCCGGATACGGCAGCGCAGCAGCCGCGTCGCGCTCTGGTCCTCCAGCGCGACGGCGGGCTGCGCCGTGCCGGAGAAGTCGCAGTCCTCCACCGTGCCGCGCCCGTGCCCGCTGACGAACAGCGCGTTGCCGCGCGCGTCCCGCACCGTGCACCGCCGGATCAGCGGATCCGCGTGCTCGCCGATCACCAGACCCGAGGCGTGCAGATCCGTCAGCTCGCAGTCCTCGATGGTGCTCTCCGCCTCGCTGGTCACCACGATCCCCGCCCCGCCCGGACCGGTGACCCGGCAGCCGCGCACCGCCAGCGCACCCCGCTCCCTGGCCAGCACCGTCGTCCACGCCGCACCGCTCAACTCGCAGTCGTCCAGCTCCAGTTGGCCGACCGCCACATCGACCGCCGGCACCTGCGGATCCTGGCCGCGGATCTCCAGCCCGGTCAGCTTGACCGCCTCGGCACACACCGTGACCGCGACTCCCGTGCGCGGCGCGAGCTGCACACTGCCGCGGCCCTGCTCAGCGAGCACCGTCACCACGTCGGTGCACACCAGCGCCTCCGGGTAGCGCCCCGGCGCCACCCGCACCAGCGCACCGGTGGACGCCGCCGCCAGCGCCTCGGTGATCGTCCTGAACGCCGCCCCCGAACCCTCCGGGCCCACGGCCAGGACCTGCCGACTCATCGCCGTTCGCTCCTTCGCTCCATGCCCCGCCGCACCGGGTGGTGCCGGGGCCGATCGTGCTGCGGACACCGCGGCGGGACGGGCACCGTGTGCCGCCCGCTCCCGGCGCCGGAAGTCATGCCGTGCGGCACTGCGCCTTCACCTGGGCCGCCGCGATATGCGCGTAGGTCTTGCCGCCGGAATTCCAGTCCTTGCCCGCGTTCGTCAGCCGCACCGTGAACCGGCCGCCGGACACGCGCACGGTCGTGCCCGTCACCCAGCTCCCCTGGTGCGACGGCTGATCGACGTGGAAGCCGGCCAGATCGTTGCCGTACCACTTGGTGCCGCCGTGCACCGAGTAGTGCGCCGGTGAACCCCCGACGACCAGCGGGCTGTCGCCCTTCGGCACATACACCGACACCCGGCACGAAGCCGACTTCATGCCCGGCGCGAACGTCCAGTACGCCGTCAGATCCGAATCCGGACTGCTGTCCCCGGACATCGGCAGGGCCCGCACGTCGCCCGAGCAACCCCCGGACGACGAACCGCCCTTGCGGGTCAGCCAGCCTTCCTTGCCGTCGCCGTACGCCCCGATCTCCTGATAGCCGCCGCACCCGGGACCGGCCACCTCCGTGTACTCCCAGCCCGAACTCTTCACCTGGGCCCGGGCACCGGAGCCGCCCTCGCCGTCCGACGCCTTGTCGTCGGAGCCGCCGCTCTCCTTGTCGCCGTCCGCGCCGCCCGAGCCGTCCTTCGCGCCGCCGTCGTCCTCGTCCCCGCGGTGGCCCGCCGTGTGCTCGCCGCCGTCCTTGCCGCCCTTTCCGTCCTCGCCCTTGCCGTCCCCGTCGTGCCCGTGCCGCTGGCCGGGGGACGCGCCCGGCACCGGGACCGCCCCGTGACCGCGGCCGTCCGCGTCGTCCGGCAGCGGCTGCGCGTCCTGCCTTTGACCGTCCGTCCCGCCCAGGTGCCCGGTGAGGGCGGCGACGCCGAACGGGGAGGCCAGCAGCACCACTCCCGCCAGAGCCGCGCCGGCGACCGCGCCCGGCGAGAGCCGTCCGGCCCGCCGCTCCCGTGCGCCGTCCTCGGCACGGGCCGTGCCGCCCGCGCCGGTGGCGGCGGCCGCGGCGGCGGTCGTGGCCGGTGCCGCACCGGACCGGGTCCGCTCGCTGCCGCCGGTCAGCCGCCGCAGTGCGCCACGGCGTCCACGGGCGGGCGTCGGCGTACCGGGGGAGCGGTCGGTGTCGGAGCTGCCGGAGCTGCCGGAGCTGCCCGAGGTGTCCGAGGTGTCCGCGCCGGTGCCGCCGGACGTGGCGGACGTCCGGCCGGACTCCCCGCCCGCACCGCCCGCCTGCCCGCCGGTTCCGTCCGCCTGTCCGTCCTGCCCGTCTGCTCCGGCCGCCTGCCTGCCGGTTCCGCCCGTCCGGTCGCCCGCCCCGGCCGCCTGCTCGTCCGCCCCGGCCGCTGCGGTGCCGCCCGGACCCTCGGATGCTGCTGCCTGCCGAGGCGTGACGCTGCCGTCCCGGCCTGCCGTCACGGACTCGCCGTCGGCAGCTCCTTCCGCTGTGAAGCCCGGGCGCAGGACGGTGCCGCGCGAGGCGGCGAGACCGGAGACACCCGAACCGGCGCCTTCGCTCCCGCCGACCTCCGCCCCGTCGTCGGCCTCTGCACCGCGAGCACTCTCCGTGCTGCCGCGGGTTGTTGTGCCGCTGTCGGCTCCGGCGCCGCTACCGGGCTGCGCCTTGGCGTCCGCCTCCGCACCGTGGCGGTGCCCCGCGCCGTCGCCGGGCCCCGCGTTGCTGTCCGGTTCCGCGGCGACGTCTGCTTCTTCCGGGCGGCCGGCGGCACCTGCGCCGGCGTCGGCTCTCGCGTCACCGTCGGCCCGCGCGCTGCCGCCGGTCCGTGCGCTCCCGTCGGGCTCCGTGTCTGCGTCGGCTCTTGTCTCCTCGGGGGACGACGTGACTGCCGCGGTACGGGCGCCCCGGGCGGAGCCACCGGACGCAGCGGACGTGCCGGGCGCGCCCGATGCTTCGGGTATCGCAGTCGTCCCGGTGCTCCCGGTGCTCCCGGTGCTCCCGGTCTCCTCGGGCAGGGCGGTGCTGTCCTCGGCACGGCGCGGGTCAGCGGTGGAGCCGGAGTCCTCCCGCGGGCTGGCCGAAGCCGTGTGCGCCGGGACGTTCTTCTCCGTGGGGTCGGTCATGGTCTCGTCTGCCTCTTCGGTGTGGTCTCGCGCGGGTGACTCGTCCGCCGAGGTCGGTGGTCTGTGGCTACGGCTGCTGCTCCGGTTCCGGCCCGTCGTCCGGAGTGGCGTTCCGGGCGGTCGGGTTGAGCGCCGCCATCCAACGGCTGCTGCCGGCCGAGGAACCCGACGCCGGGCCCGCTCCGTTCCCGGCGACACCCCGGTCGGCGGGTGCTGCCGTGGCCGGCGCATTCCCCGGAGGCCCGGCGGCGGGAGGTCCGCCGGACCCCGAGAGCGCGTCCGGAACGGGGTCGTCGGCCTCCGGCGCTCCGGACGGCGGCCGACCGGGGTGGGGCCGCGGCGGCTCGTCCCCCTCCAGCGGCCGGTCCTGCTGTTCCTCGTTCTGCTGCTCCGCGTCGTGCTGCTCCGCGTCGTGCTGTCCTGCGTCCCGCTGCTCGGCGTCCGGCCGGCCCTCCGGTGGACCGGCCCCCGGTCCGTCCTCCTGACCGTTGTGCGGCGCATCGGCGCGGCCGGGCCGGTTCTCACCTGGCGGAGTCGGCGGCTCCGGGTGAGGGTCCAGTGCGGTCGCGACGTGCGGCGGCGTCGGGGTGCGGAGCAGCAGCGGGTCCCCGGGACGGTCGTCGTCCGCCGTTTCCCAGACGAGGTCCTGTTCCGGCGGCGCCTGCTGTGGGTCCCAGCCCGGCAGCACGAACCGCTCCAGGAACTCCTGCCGGGTGAGCGGTCCGGGCTCTCCGCGTACCTGTACGGAGCCCCCGCCTCCGCTGGTCAGATGCCACAGCTCGAAGCCTGCGACCCGCTCGCGACGCTGTGCTTCCCGCAACCGCTCCGCTTCCGGGCCCTCCTGGCCGTCGGCATCGTCCGCACGCCCCACGGGGACGTACCAGCCCGACTCGACGCGCAACGCCTCCGCCTCCAGACCACCCACCCCGCTCAGCAACGCCTCGGGGGAGAAGCGCAGTTGGAGGGCGGACGGCAAGTCGACGGTGCGCTCGAACCTCGTCTCCATGCGGCGCGTCCGGCCGCTGCCGCTCCAGCCGGTCAACCGGATGTCGACGGACAGGTCCACCGGGGAGTAGCGCAGCCAGTACGAGGTGACGTCCTGGGAGTCGCCGCGTATGGCGCTCCAGCCTCCCGCGTCGGCCTCGGCGGCCTGTGCGGACGTCGAGCCAGCTGCCACGGCGGGGGAGTGTGTCGCCCCGTCCACGGACTTGAAGCCCAGCTTGCCGCTGATGGTGAGGCTGCGGCTGTCACCCAGCGAGCTGGTGTTGTTCCGGTAGGCGTAGTGGGCGCTCTCCGCGCTCTTCTTCTGCCAGCCGGCCCCCTCCTCCGGGCGCTGCGCCCGGAAGCGGATCTCCAGCCGTCCGTGTGTGTGGCTCAGAAGCCCGCCCTCGGTGGCGAGTTCGGGCCCGTAGGGCGTGAAGGGGCCGTCCCTGTCCGTCAGCCCGTTCTGCCGCAGCTGGTCGGCCAGCACCCGCGCGTCCAGGGCCCGGCGCAGTTCCTCGACGGTGTTCTCTCCCGGCCGGCCGAAGTCGCTCGGGGCCCCCGGGGCGCGCCGGAGCGCGTCGAGCACGCCGTCGAAGAGCAACCCGCCGGCTTCGTCGGAGATGTCCGCCAGCGCGTGCTGGTCCCGGAAGAGCCCGGCGGGCACCTCCCAGTCCCGTCGCTGCTGCTGTGCCTCCGCTTCCGCCGGTGCCTGCCCCCGTCCCTGTGGCTGCCCCTGTCCCTGTGGCTGTCGCTCTGCCTGCTGCTGTGCCTCGGTCTGCTGCTGTGCCTCGGCCTGTGCCCGCGCCCGCGCCTGTGGTTCCGCGTCTCCCCGGGCCTGCGGCTGCTGTTCCGGGACCCGCCCCGGCGGGGGGATCGTCAGCAGCTCCGAGCGGGGGACCAGGACCGTCTCCCACATCCTCAGCCGGCGGGCGCCGCCCCGCTCTTCGAGGAGCCGCAGCAGACGCCGGGGCACGTCCAGCAGCACGGAGTTGAGGATCTGCGAGGGGTGCGCGGTGGTCGCCAGTCGCAGTTCCAGAGTGGCCGGCAGACGGTATGGGTACAGGTCCTCTTCCTGCGTGGTCAGCGCGGAGTGCCGGCGCACGATGCGGCTGGCGTTGTCGGCGCTGCTGGTGGTGCGGGCTCTGCTGACGGACGGGGTGAACGTGGTGGGGGCGTCCCCGGGCGGGCCCATGACGGAGACGGAGAGATTCCGCGTCGTGGTGTCGCTGCTCGAACCCGTGGCTTCCCGGCGCTGATTGGCCTGCTCGTAGCGGGAGAAGGTGCCCTGTACCCGGTGCCCGGAGAACCGCGCCGGCTGAGGGGCGTCGTTCCCGGGCCATTCGCCCCGCAGCAGCCTGACCACCAGGTGCACATAGTGGTGGTGGCCGGGATGGTCGGTGCGCATCCGGATGGCCACGCCGGGGCCGCGCAGCGCCGAGTTCAGGATGCGCAGCACACGCATGTCCAGGGAGAGGTCGGCGCCGGACCGGGTCAGGGCGCCCGGCGCGGGGGTGCCGCGCGCAGGGGAGAGCAGCCCGGAGGCGTACCGCTCCAGCAGCCGGGTCACCTCCGCGAGAATCTCCCGGGTCTCGTAGCTGTCCCGTACCGTCTCCGGGGCGTCCCTCTGGCCCGGGTCCAGCTCCAGCGCCATCGGCATGGAGTGCAGGGGAAGCAGGGGGTGGGCCGCGCGGTGCGGCTGGTCGGGCAGCGCGGGCGGCGGCCCGTCGTGCCGGCGGTGTGCCGGGTCCGCTGCGGTGAGCTGCGGGGGAACGGAGACGAGCGCGGGGGCGACCTCGGGCAGGTCGTCCGGGCGCAGCATCGTGAGGCTGCCGGGCAGCTCGAAGGAGACACCCCGGCCGGTCGGGGACCAGTTCCTCAGGACGTTCCCGCGCACGGTCACGGCGTTGATCTGCCAGGTGACGTCCGCCGTGGTCAGTGTGTGCGCCAGGTCGAACTGGACGAACGCGCCCGGGTGGGTGTCCAGCATCTCGACGAGGCCCGAGGAGCGGCCGTGTGCGCGCGTTCCTCCGAAGCTGAGCGCACCTCCCGCCGTGTCGCCTTCCCCACTGCCCCCGACGGACGCGCCGGCCGAGCCGGAGTGGGTGGTGCTGACGGTGCCGGTGCGCCGGGTCAGATACTCGTCCAGGGTGAAGTGCGCACGCTGAAGGCGGGGGGCCTGCCCGCCGCCCGGGGCGGCGGGCCGCGCACGGTGCGGCATCGCCTGCACGACGAGGTGCACCCGCCGGTCGGTCAGCGTCCCGGAGACCACATGCCGCAGAACGGTGGTGTGCGAGTCCCGGTTGAACAGGGCGAACAACTGTCCGTCGCTCAGGGCCGTTTCGACGAAGGGCGCGGCGTCCGACCTCTCGACCCCCAGCTCGTGCAGCAGTCGCAGAGCCTCGTCGCGCACGGCGTCGGTGTGGTGCAGGCCCATCACCCGGTCGTTGGCGGACAGTTGCATCTGCTGCCCGACGGCGGGGGAGTGGAGAGGGAAACGCAGCGTGCCGTTGGCCAACGGCACCGGCTCCACCCGCCGCGTCCCTCCGGCCGGCCGTGGCAGCGGTTCGGGCAGGGGCGGGGAGTCCGCCGGAACCAGATAGCTGACCCGGCCCGGCACGGGCTCGGGCTCGAACGGCCGCCGATTGTCGTCGACGACGGACACCGACAGGTGGAACCGGGCGGCGTAGGTCTCGTGCCACAGCGGGCCGCTGTAGCTCAGTCCGGAGTGGGTGAAGCCGTAGCTGGTCAGGGTCTGGTTCCGGGAACCGGAGCGGGTGTAGCCGAACGTGGCCTCCGGCACCGTGACGGTCACGCCGCCGGCGTCCTGGCTGACGGTGGGGCCCAGAGTGATGCCCTGCGCACTGCTGTGCCGGGTGTCCGACTGCGACCAGGCCCAGTGCGTCGGCCACCACTGCAACGAGCCGGCTTCGACGCGATGCCGGCTCAGCGGGATGATCGCGCCCCCTTCCGCCAGGGGCAGACGCTCGCCCCGGAGCCGGAACCGCAGCGTGATCTGCTTTTCGCCCGCGCCGCGTCCGCTCCGGTAGCTGTACGAGAGGCCCTGGGGAGAGAACAGCTCCTCCGTCTGGTGCAGCAGCTCCTCGGCGTGGAACCGGGCGTCCAGGAACTCCCGGAGATCGCGCTGCGCCCATGTGCCCATGCCGAGCAGGCCGCGCCTGTCGAGAAGGCGTGCCCCCCGGTCGAGGAAGGTACCGACGACATCACGCACCCCGGACAGGCCCGCCGGCGCGAGCAGGAAGCTGCCGCCGGTCGGCCGGGTCAGTATCCCGGCGGGCTCCTGCGGGTCCGGTTGCTGAGGGGCCTCATGGGCGGGCTGTTCCCGGCCGAGCTGCTGCTCGGGTGCCAACTGCTGGAGTTCATGGGCTTCTTCGCCCGGCCCCGCGGTGGGATCGTCCTGCTCGTCGAGCCGGTGCGCGGCGGGCTCGTCGTCCTGCTGACGCCGGGGCTGCCGCTGTCGGCCCGGCTGGGCCTGCTGCTGCTCCGGGGCTTGTGGGTCCTGTCCTGCCTGATGGGGCTCTTCGACGGCGTTCTGCTGCGCGGCGCGAGCCGGATCGGCCTCGTTCAGCCGTGCCTCGAAGTCCTCCACCAGTTCCTCGGGGACGCGGACGACGACATCCACCCGCTGCTCGACGCTTCTGCTGGGGTCCCCTTCTCTGTGCAGGGCGACGGAGACTTCCGTGGACAGCAGGTAGGGCACCGATCGACCGGAGAAGCCGGAGGTGCGGGAGAAGCCACCCGTGTATCCGACGGTGTTCTTGTGGCTGACGCTGTCGGACAGGGTCAGCGTCACCGGCAGCGAGAAGACCTCGTGCGGGGTGACCGTGCCGCCCAGCGAGAGCTGCCGCCCGCCCCCTCCGCCGGTGACATGGTTCGCGCTCGCCCAGGAACGGGTGTTGAGGCTGAGCGTCACCGGCTCGGCGTCCCCCAGCCGTCGCACCCTCTGCACGGTCGCGCGGGCCTCGCTCACGTACCGTTCACCGCCGTTCCGCAGCACGGGAAGCAGCAGCCCCGTCCGGTCGCTGCCCAGCATGCGCCGGAAGGTGGCGAGGAACCCCTCTTCGCTCAGCCGGTCGTCCACGAATCCGCGGGCCTCGGTGCCCGGCGCCAGCAGCAGGCTGTTCCGGTCGATCAGCTGCCGGCGCAACCGCCCCTGCCCGTGGCTCTGCTGCACGAGGGCGAAGTGGTGCAGGAGCGCGTCGGCGAATCCGTTCTGCGCCGCGTGCTGCCCCTGCGCGTCCCATGTTTCCCACTGCTCGTTCCGCTGTGGCGCACCGTCGGCGGGTCCTGCGGGCCCGGTCGGCTCGGTGGGGAAGGTCGTGGTGAGTTCGGTGGGCAGGACCGTGGTGAGCGAGGTGCGGACTTCCCCTACCCCTCTGCCGTTCTCGGTCCGGATCGTCAGTTGGACGTCGTCGGTGCGGAGCCAGGTGGTCCGTCCGCTCACCCCCAGCTCCGGGCGGGCGTAGGTGTTGAGCAGATGCGTCTGTCCGGCGGTGGCCGTGGAGGTGCCGGTCACCGTCGGCCCCGCACCGCCGCCGGGGGTCGCGCCGGTCCCGTGCGAGGTTCCCACGCTGAACGTCCGGGTGTTCGTCATGATGTCGCCGCCGCCGTGCATCCGGTTGGTCACCGGCTCCCGCTCGCCCTTGACCACCGCCCCGTGCCGCTGCGGCACCTCGGCGGTGATGTCGTGCGTGCGGGCGCGGGACACGTCGCCGACTCCGAGGAGGAGATCGAGCCGGCCGAGCTGAGGGTCGTCGACCTGGAGAGAGAGCCCGCCGTCCAGCATGTCCCGGTGGTGCGCGTCGGCCAGCCGGCGCTGGATCGCCAACGCCAGCCGGGCGACGAGGTCCGGGTCCGGTGGCTGCTGTTCGGCGTCGCGCTCGTCGCGCTGCCCGTTCCGCCGTGCGGCCGCGTCCCGTCGGCTCCTCAGATACGACTCGGTGAGCTGCCGCAGGGTCTCGGTCGCCCTCCCGGCCTGTGCCGCGCCGCTACCGGGGCCCAGATGCAGGTCACCCAGGCGTTCGATCCGGCCGTACTGACCGAGGGCATACCCGTCTGCCGGTTGCGGTTGCTGCTGACCCGGCTGCTGTGGAACGTGGGCGCCGTCCCGGGCTTCCTGCTCGGGCGCGCCGGGCTGTGCGTCCTGCTGGGGCGGGACGTCGAGGGAGGCTCGCCGGGACGCGTCGTCGGTGCCCCGTGCGGCGTCGGACTCCGCGTCGCCGGTCTCCTCGCCGTCGGACTGTTCGCGCTCGGACTCCTCCTGCTCGCGGTCGGAGTCCTCGTCGTCGGTGGCCGGGCGGTCGTCCTCGGATGCGTCCCGGTCGTCTCCGGCCGGTGGACGGCGGCCACCACCGTCACCGCCCCGGTCTCCACCGTCGCCGTTGCCGCTGCCGTCGTCGCGGCGGTCCCCGCCGGAACCTCCTGTGCTGTCAGCCGAGTTGGCGGATCCCTCCGGATCCGGTTCCGGCTCGCGTCCGGGGGAGGAATCCGAGGGAGCCCGGCTCCCCGACGGCTGCTGTCCGGCTCCTCCCCGGCTCCCGCCACCGGTGTCGTTCCCGGCGTCCCGGGGAACGGCCGAGTCCCGCTGGGTGCCCGTCTCCGCGGGTCCGTCCGTCGCTGTCGGTATCGGCTCCGGGCCCGGTCCGCTCGTCTGCCGTTCATTCAACTGCGGTGTGCCGGGCCCGGGTTGGGGGTGATGCGCGTCCGTGCTCTCCGGGGCGGACCGGCCCTGCTCAGCGGAGGGAACCGGGCCCGGAGAGGCGGTGCCGGGCCGAGCGGTCTCGGGTGCGGGGTCCGCTCCGGAGGTGTCGGTGGACGCGAGCGGAGTGACGGGCTGTGTGGGCGGCTGCGGCACCGGCTGAGCCGTGGTCTGCGGAGCCTGCGCGGTCGGTGACGGCTGCGAAGTCGTCTGCGAGGGCTGTGTGTTGGGCTGCGGTTCGGGCTCGGTGGAGGGCTGTGTCCCGGTCCGTGCCGGGGAGGATTCGGCAGCTCGCCCCGGGCCGGGCCCGGTGGAGCGTGACGACGGGCTGCCGGACGCCGCGGCCGTCTGCCCCGCCACGGCCGTAGCGGCAGTCGTCGCGGAAGCACCCGTCGCGGAGGTCGCCGCGTCCGGTGCCGAGTCCGTGTGCGGAACGGGCGACGACGGTGAGGAGGGCGCGAGTTGGGCGTCCTGCGCGGTGGCGGGCGCGTCCGGTTCGGCCGGAGCGGTGTCGTCGCCCGGCTCCGGCTCCAACGCCGGTTCCGGTTGCGGGGAGCCTCCGGTGCCGGGCTGCTGCGCAGTGTGCGGGACCGTCCGGTTGTCCACGGAGGCCCCCTGCATGTGGCCCTGCCCGGAGCCGTTCTGCGGACCGGTGGCCACGGTGGCCGGCGGTGTCCCGGCGGAACCGCCGACCGGGGAGTCCGAGAACGGAGCGGGGGACGACGCAAGGGAGGCCCCGGGCGTACCGGTCTCCGGTGACGAGGACGCGGTGTCCGGGGCGTCACCCGCGGGGGAGGGGCCCGCGGAGGAGGAGTCCGCGGTGAGGGAGGAGACCAGGCGGGTGCCGGCGGCGCCGAGTTGCTCGGTCGCGTGCCCGGCGACGGCGTTGGCGGGGCCGCTCCACGGCGAGACCTCGAAGGTGTGCTGGTCGGAGAAGAGCAGGTTGTACAGGCCCTCGCTCAGATAGCCCTGCCCGGTGTAGGCGGCCGTGGTGCCGAGGAACTGGGCACCACGTTCCACGATCTTGTCGTGGGTGCCGAGCAGCCCCTGGTGCAGGGTCCCGGGAAGCTGTTCCAGCGTCTCCCGCAGCGGCTGCGGCAGTCGGCTGCCGGCCGGCCCCTCCAGCACCTCGCGGACGGCGGCGCGGGCCGCTTCCTGCCCGCCGTCGGTGCCCCAGTGCCGGGCGAGCGCGCTGCCGTAGTCGCGGCCGAGGGCGCGGGCGGGCCCGGTGCCCAGCAGGGGAGGCAGCGCGTCGGCGAACACCGACCCGAAGGCGTCGCTGAGTCGGTGTGCGGCCTCGTCGCCGAGCCCCTGCCCGGCCTCCCGGCCGCCGAGCGGGCGCAGCAGATCGCCGGAGTGCTCGCGGACGAGGTCGCGCACCCCGCTGCTGAGGCCCGCCGTCACCCCCTCGGGCAGGGCAGCGGCGGCGGCCTGGCCTGCCACGTCCTTGGCGACGGCGTCGCCCGCGCTGTTGCCGAAGTGCCTCAGCAGCTTGTCGGTTCCGGCATGTGCGAGCAGCCCGGTGGGGCCCGCGATCAGACCGTCAACGAGACCGCCGAGCGCGGCCTGCTTGGTCGACTCCTTGTCCCACTCGTCGCGCGTGCCCTGGTCGATCTGGATGCGCTGGATGAGCGCGTCCATGGACAGCGCGACGCCCTCGCTGATGACGACGGAGGCCAGGACGTGCTGCACCAGCCCGTTGAGCAGCCGTTGCAGGAACAGGGAGGTGTTGAGCTGGATCTCGGGGATCAGCGGGTAGCGGAACGTCGCGATGGCCAGGGCGATCTCCGCGAACATCTCGGCGAGTTGGGCGATCGCCATGTACTTGGCGTACTCGACGTTCGTCGCGGTCGTCAGCGCCAGCCGCTCCAGGCCGCGCGCCGCCTCCGCCCCGGCCTCCAGATAGTTGCCGGGCCCGGTGAACTCCGCGAGCGACGCCTCGAACCGGTCCGCCGCGCGCATGCTGAACCGCTCGCGCACGGCCCGGGTGACGTGGGCCGCGAGGTCCGGCATCTCCTCCAGGCGCCGGCGCATGTCGGCGTAGACCCGGCCGAGAGCGCGCAGCCCGTCCTCGTCGCCCGACGGGAACGGCGACCCGGTCAGCACGGCGAAGGCGGTACGGCCCTCCTCGGAGATCTGGAGCGACACGGTCAGCGGCCTCCGTGCAGCCGCCGGGTGGCGGCGGCGTTGTCCTGCTCGGTCCTGGCCAGGACATCGGCGGTGGTGAGGATGGTGTCCGTGGACTGCTGGAAGGCGGTCCGGAGATTCTCCAGCAGGCCGTGGAAGCGCTCCTGCGCCGGGTGGTAGATCTCCGCGAACGCCCGGGCCATGTCGTCGCCCTGCCCCCAGGGCGTGCCTAGCGCGTCGGTGGCGGAGCTGTGGTGTGCGACGAGACGGGCGGCGCTGTCGGCCAGTTCGCGGTACTTGGCGCCGTTGCGGGACATGCCGTCGGTGTCGGCCGCCATGTAGTCCGAAGCCACGTGCTGCTCCTTTCGGTCGGTGCGCCTCCCCGCCGCGGGCGGGCGGGGCCGGCGTGCTGGTCAGTCGGCCGTCGCGTCCTGCTGGCCGGGCAGACAGCCGCGGACGAAGGCGTCGAGCATCTCGTCGTGCCGGGAGTGGCCCTCGACCGCCGCGTCGAGGTCGATGCCGTCCGGCATGACGGGTGCCAGCGCCGACCGCATCTCCTCCGCGGCCTCTTCCTGGGCGCGGCCGATGGTCTCCAGCACGGCGGCGGAGAGTTCGGCGGCGGCCATCGAGCGGTACCGGGTGGTGTGGAACCGGACGTCCTGGACGATGCCGCGGGCGTCAACCGTGACGCTGAGCAGCCGGTCCCTGGCCGTAGCCGTGGCGCTGATCCCGTCCAGGCTCTCGCGTGCCGCCCTGGCCTGCTCCCGCGCCTCCTGCAACCGCGCCAGGTCGGCCTCCATACGGGCCTGCAACGGGCTGCCTGTCACGACGTTCCCTCCTGTCCTCGTCGCGGCCCGGCCGTCCCAGTACGGCCGGTGCCAGGTCGGGGTCGGTACCCCAGACCTCCTCGTCCTCCGCGAGCCACGTGCTGCGCTCCCGCTCCTTGTTCTGGTCGCCGCCGCCCGCTCCCGCGCCGCCGCCGGCCATCGGCGGGAACAGCGGCACCCCGCCGTTCCCGGAGCCGCCCGCCGAGGACGTGGCCGGATGGCCGGGCGCGCCCGTGCTGCCGGGGGCGCCGGCGGCGTCGGCCCCCGCCCCGCCGTCGAGGCCGGCGCCCCCGGACCAGGTCCGTCCGCCGCCCACGCCGGTGCCTTCGCCGGCCCATGCGCCGGGGCCGCTGCCACTGCCGGCGGCGCCGGAGGAGAGCGGCGGCGGTGTGTAGTCCTGCAACGTGCCCGGCTCCCAGACGCTCTCGTCCGTGCGGCCCGGCAGGTCCCGGTCCGACGTTCCGCGCTCGCCGTCCGGCTCGTACCAGCGCAGCGGATCGTCGTCCACGTCGGTGCTTCCCGGCTCGGCCCAGTCGTCCGGGCCGTCCAGGTTCTGGTGCAGCCGGTCCTGGTCGGTGCCGCGGCCGAGGCCGTGGCCGCTGCCGCCGCCGAGGGGGCCGCGGCTGCCCGCGAGCCCGCCGTAACCGCCGTACGGCAGCGGAGCCGTGTCGGTGGTGCCCGGCTCGGGGCCGCCGCTCTCGTCGAAGTCGGTGGAGCCGGGTGCGGGCAGGTCACCGGTGCCGAAGTCGCCGGCGCCGCCGCCGAGTTCGCCCGTGTCGCCGAGTTCGCCGCCGGGGTCGGACAGGCCGAGGCTGCCGGCGCCCGGTCCTTCGCCCGGGTCGGTCCGGCCGGGGGCCGGCGCCTCACCGAGCCCCTCGGGCAGACCGTCGCCGGCGCCCGGGCCCGTGCCCTCGCCCGTGGTGCCGTCACCGAGCCCGCCGTCGACGTCTCCCGGGCCGCCGGGGAGTTGGCCGTCGCCGGTCTGTCCGGGCAGCGGGCCCTCGCCGGTGCCGCCGGACGGATCGCCGGTGCCGTCGCCGAGGCCGGGGACATCAGCGGGCAGGTCTCCCGGGCCGGTGCCGGACGGGTCCGTGAGCGGCCCGTCGGTGCTGCCCGGCGGGCGGCCGGCCGCGGTGCCGGAGTAGCCGCCGTACGCGAGCGCTTCCTCGATGCTCTTGGGCACCGGATCGAGAGCGAGCGCGGATTCCCGGTAGGCGCTCCGCAGCGGCTGGTGGACACCGGCGACGACGCTGTCGAGGGAGTCGACGACGGCCTGGTGCCACCGCTCCTTCACCCTGAGTTCCAGCAGATCCCAGGTGCTCTGCTGATCGACGTAGCCGAGGGTGCCGTCGGTGTCGTGCACCAGCTGTGCGGTGTCGCCGACCGTCCACGCGCCGTCGCTGCCGTTGGTGGTGTGGACGTGCGCCAGATAGTTCTGCAACGCGGCGGCCGGAGCCCAGTCCGGGTGCTGCTGCCAGGCGTCGTACGCCTGCCACATCGACTCGACGGCCGCGCGCAGCGCCGCGCGGGAGTTCGCGATCGCCCCGAGGTAGCCGGTGTCGCCGGAGGGGCCGCCCGTGACGTCGAGGATCTGCTGGAAGCCGTTGGCGATCCGCCGCATGACATCCGCGAACGAGGCCGAGGCGCTGCCCTTCCAGCCCGCCTCCGGCTCGTCCATGCGCTGGAGCCACTGCTCGATGCCGATGCGGTAGTTGTCGAAGTACCGCAGGGCGGCCGAGAACTGCCGCTCGGCGTCGTCGAAGCTGGGCAGCGAGGCCACGTCGGTGCCCGGGCCGGAGAGCGCGGCCAGCGTGCGGTAGCTGCCCATGTTGAACCGGGGCCAGGGGCTGTCGTCGGCGTCCAGGCTCTTGTCCTCGTCGAGCAGCGCGATACCGGCCTGACGGTTGAAGCCCTTGCCGTCCGCGTAGTAGAAGCGGGCCATCGGCTCGAACGGCGTCGAGGTGTGGATGTAGTTCCAGTAGGCGCGGGTCCACCGCGGCTTCATCACGTCCTCGGCCGACGGGATCCGCCCGGCCTCCGCGCTGTCGCTCTGGCTCCGGCTGACGAAGGAGTTGACCAGGGTGTCCCAGGTCGTGGGGTCGGCCACCGTGCCTCCTGCTCTCGTGTTCCGCTCCGCTGCCGCGCGCGGGCTCCGCCCTCGGCGCGCTCATCTGCCGTCCGCCGCAGTGCCCTTCGCCGCCTGCCGTGTCCTGCTCCGCCGTCCGCTGTGCGCCTCTCCGCCTGTCGGGGGTCCGCCGTCGGACGGCCAGCCGGCACGGGTCAGGCGTCCGTGGTCCCCGGCCCCGTCGTCGTGTCCTTGTCGGCGGTGGACTGCGTGCTGCCCGGGTTGCTTGTCCCGCCTGTGCCGTTGGTGACGCCGCCCCCGCCGTCCCCGCCGCCCGACTGTGCGCTGTCGAGACCGGCGGCGTCGGCCGCCGCGAACGCCGGTCCGAGGACGGCCTGGAGCTGCTGGTTGGTCAGCTGCGCGTTGTCGTCCTCGACGGCGCTCATCACCGCGCTGGTCGCGGACATCATCAGGCCCATCTTCCGGAACAGGGCGTAGGCGACCTTCAGCTCCTGCGTCAGCGCGTCCCCGGCGAGCTTGATGTTGTTCTGTAGATGCAGGGCGGGCTGGTACGTGTCGGCGCCCGCCTTGAGCGCGTCCGCTCCCTGGTAGCCGGACAGATCCAGCTCGGCGGCCTGCGCGGCGTCCTCCAGCCGGCGCAGCTCGTTGTCGCGGTACTCCTCCAGGGTGCGCTTGGTGAACCTGATGGTGTCGTGCTCGGCCATGCCGCCTCCTGCGGAAGGACGGGGAGGATGGGGGAAGTTGAGGACACAGGGGAGTGGTGGGCGGTCGGGGCGTCGTGGACGGGAAGGACGCGGGGGAGGGGCGGGGAGTCGGGACCCGGAGTCGGAAGTGCGCCGGTACCGGCCGGACCCGCGAGCGGTGACCGGACGGGCGGCGGATGGTGACCCGGCGGGCCATGTGCACCGAAGACGGACCGCGCGCAGGGAGGGCGGGCCCTGGACGGTGACCGGACGGGCGGAGGCCGCGCACGTCGGCGGCCGCCGCCCCGGCCGGTGCCGGATGCCGGCTCCCGGTGAGTCCCGGCGCGCCGGCCGGACTACCTGCTGCCCGCGGTCGTGCTCAGCCAGCGCGCGCTCTCCGACCGGTCCGTCTCCTCGTAGTTGAGCCCGACGTCCTTGAGCGTCGTGTGCCCGGCGTGCAGCATCTGCCGCATGCCCTCGACCTGCTGCACCCACCGGTGGTGGGCGTCGTCGTAGGCGGCGATGGTGTCACCGGCCAGCTCGTCGACGACCGTGCGCACCTGCCGCTGGAGCTCGGACAGTTGGCGTTCGATCTCCTCCGTCTGCCGGATGAGCATCTGCTGGACCTCGCCCATGGGCCCCTGACGGGCCTCGAAGTCGACGGACATGGCGTACCTCCTGAATCGGGATGGCGCGGTGTGTACGGTGCCGGGGTGTGTGCCGTGCCGCTCAGCTGGACCGGTTGCCGGACATGGCGTCGGCCCACTGCACGGCCTTGCGGCTCTGCTCGTCCTCCAGCGCCTCGAACTCGTTCCGGGTGGCGTGCAGTTTGAGGCCCATCTCCTCCATCTCCGTCTTCAGCTTGTCGACCTTCTCGATCCACGCGGCGATGGCCCCGTCGAAGCCGGCCGCGGCCTGCCCGGTCCAGGCGCTCGCCAGCTGGTTCCGGCTCTGGAAGACGCTGCGGACCACGTTGTCCACGCCGTCGTAGGCGTTCTCGATCGCCTGCTTGGCCACGTTGAGGCCGTGCTCGGTACTGCGCATCCGCTCTGCCATGGCGCTTCCTCCCTCTGCGGTGCCGGGGCCTGCCCCCGGCGTCGGCTGGTTCGTCGTCGGCCGCCCCGGACGGGTGCCGGTCAGCCGGTGGTACCGGCGCTTCGTGCAGGTGCTCGGACCGGCGCCGATGCCGGGCCTGGTTCCGATGCCGGTGCCGGTTCCGGTGCCGGTCCCCGTCCTGGTGCGGCGCGGGTCCGGTCAGGTGCGCCGGAGCCGGCTGCCGGGCCCTGGATCCCGCCGGCCGGGCGGGCGCCGTCGTCGGCGCACCGCTCGTCGCCGGAAGCGCCGTCCCCGGAAGCTCTGTCCCCGGAAGCACTGTCGGCGGAGGCGCTGTCGGCGGACCGGGGCGGCCGGGCCGCTGCCGCCGGATCGAGCCGGGGCCCCGTCGGCAGCAACCGGAGCACGGCAGCGGGCAGCGGGACGGCGGACGCGCCGCCGTATCCGAGCGCATCGCTCACCTTCCGTGCGGCCAGCGGATACTTGGTGCCGTCGCCGGTGATCAGGAAGGGGGCGCCGGTGGTGGCGTGCCGTCCGCCGGAGAGCGGCGCGGCCAGCACCCCGCCGCCGGGCCGGGCCGACAGCAGTCCCGGACGGGGGCAGCCGAGCGTGGTGTGGGCGCGCTCCACGAGCGGGCTGCCGCCGGCGTACCGGCGGGGCGCGAGCGTGAACGTCTGCTGCGGGCGGTGCCCGTGCGGGGCGATGCGCAGGCACGTCGCCGAGCCGGAGCCGGGCTGCACCGGCCGCGGCGGACGGGTCGGCAGCCCGCCGGTGCGCGGACCCTCGCCCCGGTCGGCCAGATGTGCCTGTGTCTCGTCCGCGTCGAGCACGGTCGCCGTGGGCCGCTCGCCGCCGTACGCCTTCTCGCGCGTGCCCGGGTCGGCGCGCAGCAGCTGGTAGCCGACCGGGGTGAGGGGGACGAGGCCGTCCTTGCCGAGCACGTAGTGCTGGCCTGCCGACCCGGAGGAGCGCACGGCGAACAGCTCACCGACGCGCCGCCGCTTCCCGGCCAGCTCCGGGCCCTGGTCGCCGCGTGCGGGCACCTCGGGGGCGCGCACGTCGGGACCGGCCGGTACGGCGGACAGGAAGGCGCTGTCGACCCGCACCGGGTCCACGGTGCCGAAGCCCAGGGCCTGGCGTGCGCCGCCCCGCTCGGGCAGCCGCAGCCGCTTGCCCCGCCACAGCAGGTACTGCTCGCGCTTCCCGTGCGGCCCCTCGGCCAGGACGGCGCCGCCCGCCGGCACCTTCTGCGCACGGGCGCTGACGGCGACGCCGACGGAGGTGACCGGGGCCCGCTTCCCGTCGTCCGTGGCGCGGGAGGTGGCGCACACCTGCCAGGGGTCGCCGCGCAGGGCGTCGGCCGCGGGCAGCGAGTCGGGGACGCCGGGGATGCCGATGGGGGTGCCGCGCGCCGTCCCGGACAGGTCCTTCGCTGACACCTCGGTCACCGTGCCCGCGGCTCCCGTCGCCAGCTTCGCCGAGGTGTAGTTGAGCACCGGCCGCAGGCTGCCGCCGGAGTACAGGAAGCGGGCTCCGGTCTCCTTCTCGACGATGATGGCGCCCGGTTCGCGCCAGGCGTCCGAACCTCCCGGCACCAGCAGCCCGTAGACGAGGAAGCCGAGGCACAGCAGGACGGAGAGCACGGCCGAGACGACAGCACCGCGCCGGGTCCGGGTCGCGGGGGTGTCCACGGCGTCCGGGTTCCCGCCGAGCATCCCGCTGGTCAGCCGTCCCACCACGAAGGAGTACGCCTGTACCTGGTCCCGCCTGGACTGCATGCCTTCTCTCTCCCGCTGGTCTCCGCCACTGCCACCTGTGCGCTGTGCCGTGCCCCGGCACGGCCCCCGGCCGTGCGGGTCAGCCGCTGAACAGCCCGCGCAGTGCGGGCAGTACGCCGATGTCGAACAGGACCAGCGGCAGCAGCGCGATCGCGCAGGCCGAGTGCGCCAGATCGGCGGCGCGGCCCCAGTAGGGCGTCAGCCGCCGTCCGGGCAGGGTGAGACCGGCGACGATCAGGGCCGCCGCGGCGGCCAGCGCGATCAGCAGCACGACGAGGGCGTGGCCGCCACCGTCGCCCCGGGCGGCTCCCAGCAGCGGAAGCAGCAGGCCGTAGCAGCCGGGCAGCACGATCGGGAGGCGCTGGCGGACCCCGGAGGCGCCGCGGGCGTGCAGGACGAGCAGCAGCCCCAGCACCGGTACGAGGAGGCGCGGCAGCAGTCCGTCGCCGGTGGCCAGCGCGGTCAGGCAGCCGGCGCAGACCAGGCCCGTCGCGGTGTAGAGCGCCGTCATGAAGTGCTCGGCCAGGGCGCCGCGTTCGAGGACGTCCTGGGAGGCGACGGGGTCGATGCCTTCCTGGAGTTCCTGCGCGTCGGTCGGCAGCGGAGGCAGCCGCATCCCGGCGAGCCGGAAGGAGAGCACGGGGACGCTCATGCCGAACAGCACGGCGACGGCCGCGACCGGCGCGGCGGCCTCGGCGGGCGGCATGCCGAACGCGAGCGTGAGCGCGCCGTGGCCCGCGGCGAACAGGCACAGCAGCAGCGTGCCGCAGAAGACCGGTGCGGCGGTGGCCGCGGCGGCGAGGGCCAGCACGCTCGCTCCGGCTCCGGCCGCCGCGCCCGACAGCAGCCGCGCGCCCAGCAGTTGGGGATCCGGGCCGCCGGCGGGAAGGCCCCAGCCGGTGAGGAAGAGGCAGGGCAGGGCGAGCAGGCCGAGCAGGGTGCCGGCACCGCCGTCGCCGAGGGCCCGGGAGGCCGCGACGGCCGCGAGCAGCAGCAGGGCGGCGACGACCGCGGGGGCGAGGACGGACAGCGGCCGGGGCCCGGCGACGGCGAGCGGGACGAGGCCGGCGAGCAGCACGGCCGCACCGAAGCCGAGCGCGAGCCGCCGGGTTCCGATGGGGCCCCACCGGGGTGTGCGCTCGCGCAGCCCGGAGGCCACCCCGTCCACGAGGTCGTCGTAGTGCACGGGCGGCAACTGCTCGCGGCGGGGCCGCAGGTGGAGCGTCTCGCCGGTGCGCAGACCGAGGGCGGCGGGGGTGAGGTCCTCGTCCAGCGCCGGGTGTCCGAGGCGCTGGAGGACGAACCCGCCGTGGTCGAGCCCCTGTTCGTCGAGGGCGCCGTCGTGCGGCCCGGTGCACCCCGCACGGGCCCCCTCGTCGGCCCCGGCCAGCGAGACGAGCGAGGGCAGCAGTTCGGCCAGTGGCACATCGGTGGGCAGGCTGACCTCGAAGCAGCACTCCGGTGCCCGGACGACGACCTGGCACTGGTCGGTGAGGATGCCGTTGCTCACGCGTTCTTCACTCTCCCAGCACCTCGCGCTCCAAGAAGCCCGTCGACGTCGGTTGTTCGGCCGCTGGGCAACTTAACAGAGTTTCTGTTAACTGCAATCGGTGATGTGAGAATGTGGCAATGATCGATGAGAACTGTCGAGTTCGCAGGGCCATGGCAATGTTAAGTCTCTGCGCTTCGGGGCGTGCGTCAAGGGGTGCCCGACGCCCGGAGAAGACCGGAGCCCCCTGTGCCGGACCATGCGGTTCCGTATCCTGCCGCATCCGGCCCGCAAATGCCCGACCGTGATCGGGACTTGACCGAACTGTGAAAGGAACGTGTGAGTGAGCCTGGTCCTGTTCCGTCGCCCGTCACGTCGGCCGGGCCCCGAGGCGCCCAGCGGCTCCCTGGAACTCCAGGAACCGCCCGCGCTGCCCGAGCGGCAGAGCAGCATCTCGGCACTCTTCACCTACCTGCCGATGGCCATCGCCTCGACCGGCATGGTATTGATCTTCCTGCGCCCCGGCGGTAGCGGAGTGTTCACCTACCTCGTCGGCGGCATGATGCTGGTCAGCACCCTGGCCATGCTCATCGGCCAACTGGTGCGCACCGCCGAGGAACGCAAACAGCGGCTCAGCGGCGACCGGCGTGACTACCTGCGCTACCTGTCCCAGCACCGCCGACGCGTCCGCGAAGCCGTCGTACGGCAGCGCGACGCACACGCCTGGCGCAACCCCGACCCCGCCGCCCTCTGGTCCCTCGTCCGCACCTCCCGGCTGTGGGAACGCCGCACCACCCACGACGACTTCGCCGAGGTCCGCCTCGCCGTCGGGGACCAGCGCCTCGCCCTGCGCGTCGCCCCCCTCCAGACCAAACCCGTCGAGGACCTGGAACCGCTCTCCGCCCACGCGCTGCGCCGTTTCGTCCGCGCCTACACCTCCGTCGCCGACCAGCCCATAGCCGTCCACCTGCGCGGATACGCCCGGCTGCGGCTCGGCCGCTCCGGACCGGCACGCCCCGACGAACCCGAGGACCCCGGCACGGCCGAAGCACGCGCCATGGTCCGCGCCCTGCTGGCCCAACTCGTCGTCCTGCACGCCCCCGAGGAACTCCGCGTCGCCGTCCTCGCCGCCCCCCGGACCCTGCCCGCCTGGGACTGGGTGAAATGGCTGCCGCACGCCCTGCACCCCAGCGAGACCGACGGCGCCGGGCCACGCCGCATGGTGACCGACACCCCGCGCGAACTGGCCGAACTGCTCGGCGACGAGTTCGCCGCCCGCGCCTGCTTCGACCCGCAGGCCACCCCCGGCAAGGACGAACCCTTCACCGTCGTCGTCCTCGACGGCGTCGAGACCACCACCGACGACCGGCTCGGCGGCGGTGGCTACCGCAACTGCGTCGTCCTCGACATCACCGGCTGCCTCCCGCTCGACGACAGCCCGCACACCCTCGAACTCGCCGTGCACAACGGCACCGTGGAAGTCGTCGGCACCGACCGCAACGGACGCGAGACCCGCAGCAGGCTCGGCGCCGCCGACGCCCTCTCACCGGTCCGCGCCCTCGCACTGGCCCGCATGCTCGCCCCCTACCGGATGAGCGTGACCACCGAGATCGCCGAACCGCTGGAGACCGACTTCCAGTTGACGACCCTGCTGGGCATCTCCGACCTCCACACCCACGAACTCCACCGGCTCCGCGAGGGCCGCGGCCCCGGCGAACGCGACCGGCTGCGCGTCCCCGTCGGCATCGCCGCCGACGGCTCACCCGTCGAACTCGACCTCAAGGAGTCCGCCTACAGCGGCATGGGCCCGCACGGCATGCTCATCGGCGCCACCGGCTCCGGCAAGAGCGAACTGCTGCGCACCCTCGTCACCGCGCTCGCCCTCACCCACTCCTCGGAGATGCTCAACTTCGTCCTCGTCGACTTCAAGGGCGGCGCCACCTTCCTCGGCCTCGACGACCTGCCGCACACCTCCGCCGTCATCACCAACCTCGCCGACGAGGCCGCCCTCGTCACCCGCATGCACGACGCCGTGCACGGAGAACTGATCCGCCGCCAGGAACTGCTGCGCGCCGCCGGCAACTACACCTCGGCGCTCGACTACGAACGCGCCCGCCTCGCCGGCGCCGCCCTCGCACCCCTGCCCTCACTGGTCGTCATCGTCGACGAATTCAGCGAACTCCTCGCCGCCCACCCCGGGTTCATGGACCTGTTCATCATGATCGGCCGGCTCGGCCGCTCCCTCGGCGTGCACCTGCTGCTGGCCTCGCAGCGGCTCGACGAGGGACGCGTCCACCAGCTGGAGTCGCACCTGTCCTACCGCGTCGGACTGCGCACCTTCTCCGCCATGGAATCCCGCGGCGTCCTCGGCGTCCCCGACGCACACCAGCTGCCGCCCGCACCCGGCAACGGCTACCTGCGCAGCGACACCGCCACCCTCACACGGTTCAAGGCCGCCTACGTCTCCGGCGCCTACCGGGCACAGCGCCGCGCCCGCCCCGCCGCCGGGCCCGGAACCGGCGCCGTCGTCCCCTACCACGCCGGCTACGTCGCCCCGCCCGGCCCGCTGCGCCCACCCGAGCCCGACCCGCAGGAACAGGACGAGACGGAGCCAGACAGCCTGCTGGAGACCGCACGGACCCGGATCCGGGCCGCCGGCGGCGCCCCCGCACACCGCATCTGGCTGCCGCCGCTGGACACACCACCCGCCCTCGACACACTCCTCCCGCACGCCGCCGACCCGGCCGCCGCCTACCGCCGGGCCGCCGACCGGACCGGAGAACTCCACGTCCCGGTCGGCATCATCGACCGCCCCTTCGAACAGCGGCGCGACCCGCTGACCGCCGAACTCGCCGGATCCGGCGGGCACATCGGCATCGCCGGCGGCCCGCAGAGCGGCAAATCCACCCTCATGGCCACCCTGATCACCGCGCTCGCCGTCGGTCACACCCCGCGCGAGGTCCAGTTCCACTGCCTCGACTTCGGCGGCGGCACCCTCGGCCGCCTCAGCCGGCTGCCGCACGTGGGAACCGTCAGCGGACGGCTCCAGACCGAACGCGTCACCAGGACGGTCGCCGAGGTCACGACCCTGCTCACCCGGCGCGAGGAGAGCTTCGCCGCACACGGCGTGGACAGCATGGCCGACTACCGGCGGCGTCGCGCGGCCGGCGAATTCACCGACGACCCCTACGGCGACCTGTTCCTCGTCGTCGACGGCTGGTCCACCATGCGCCAGGACTTCTTCGACCTGGCCGAAACCCTCGTCCACACCGCCACCCGCGGCCTCAACTACGGCATCCACCTCGTCATCGCCTCCACCCGCTGGGCCGAGATCCAGCCCGCGCTCCGCGACCAGCTCGGCACCCGCTTCGAACTGCGCCTCGGCGACCCCGTCGACTCCGTCGTCGACATGCGCACCGCCAAGGAGGTCCCCCGCGCACCCGGCCGCGGCCTCACCGAGGACGGCTTCCACTTCCTGACGGCACTGCCCCTCCTCGCCGACGAGGGGACGGCCGCCGCCCCCCTCGCCGAGCGCACCCAGGAACTCACCGCCCGCATACGCGACGCCTGGGGCGCGCGCCCCGGCGCCCCCGCCGTGCGGATGCTGCCCGCCACCGTCCCCGCCGCCGAACTGCCCGCCCCGCGGGGCCGGTCCATACCGCTCGGCCTCGAAGAGACCCGCGTCGAACCCTTCCACCACGACTTCGACACCTCGCCCCACCTGCTGGCCGTCGGCGACACCGAGAGCGGCAAGACCAACCTGCTGCGCCTCGTCACCGACGCCGTCGTCCGCACCCACGGCAGCGACGCCGCCCAGTTCGCCTTCGTCGACCCACGGCGCGAGCTGTACGACGCGGTACCCGCCGACTACCGCCTCGACTACGCCGTCTCCCCGGACGCGGCGGCGGAAATGGTCACCAACGCCGTCACCGCACTCAAACCCCGGCTGCCCGGACCCGACATCAGCCCCGACCGGCTGCGCCGGCACGACTGGTGGACCGGACCCCAACTCTTCCTCCTCGTCGACGACTACGACCTCATCGGCGGCAGCGGCTTCGGCGCCCGCTCCCCGCTGGAGCCCCTCCTCGACCTCCTCGGCCAGGGCGCCGAAATCGGCTTCCACCTCGTACTGGCCCGCGCCGCCGGAGGCATCGGCCGCGCCATGAGCGACCCCGTCCTGCGCCGCCTCGGCGAAGCAGGCGCAACCCGGCTCCTGCTGTCCTGCCCACCCGGCGAAGGCATGCTCTTCGGCGACATCAAACCCCGCACCCTCCCACCAGGGCGCGGCCTCTGGCTCTCCCGCCGCCACAGATTCCAGGTCCAGACAGCTCTCCGCACCCCCTCGGCCCCGCAGGGGGAGGCCGAACCCGGCTCCGACGACTCCCCGGACGGCCCGGACGGCCCGAACAGTCCTGTGCCGTTCGCTCCCGCCCCGGACGCCTCCTCGGACGCCTCCTCGGGCGGGTCCGCGCCGGACGGCTCCTCGCCCGGCCCCGACGCGGGCGGCTCCCCGGGCGGCCCTGCCGCGGACGACTCCTCGGGCGGGTCCGCCTCGGACGGCCCCGCGGGCGGGTCCGCCTCGGGCGCCCACACCGGGGCCTCACGCACCGGCACACCGGAGGTCGGGTCGCCCGGCCCCCGCGTCCCCGGGCCGCCCGCACCCGTGCGGACGGGCAGCAGCGGCGCACCCGCCCCCGAGCCGGAGGCGGACCGCCCCGAGCGGGACGCAGCGGACGCGGACGAAGAGGAAGAGGAGGAGGCGTGAGCGCAGCCTCCCGCCGGGCCGGACGGCACAGCACCTCGCCGCCCGTGCCCGCCGTCCACGCCGGATTCCCACGGGGCCACGGCGACGACCTCCGACTGGGCCCCGCCGGACGCCTCGACCGGTGCGACGGCCACACACCCGGCAGCGACGGTCCCGGCCCGGGCCACGCGGGCAGCTTCGCGCACGGCGACGGCCTCCGCCGCGTCCGCGCCGGGGACACCGGTGGGCCCGGTCACGGCGCGGGCGTCGAACCGGGCGGCGACGGCGCGGACGCGGGCCACGCGGAACGCCCGGCCCAGGGCGACGGCCCCCACCCCGTCGGCACCGAACACCCCGGCAACCGCACCGCCCAGCGCCCCGAACTCCCCACCGCGCCGGGCCCGTTCACCGTGGCCCGCGCCATGGCCCTGACGCTGTGCTGCACACTGGCGCTGCTCCTGACCGCCGGCGCACAGCCCGCCGCACACGCCGCGGCCCGCCCCGCCGCCGGCGGCCCCGTCCTGCCGCAGGTCCCCGAGGCGCTGCCGGACAGCTCCCAGTGTGTGAAGCCCGCCCGCCGCACCATCCGGCAGACCCCCTGGGCCGCACACCGGCTCGGCCTGTCCGAACTGCACCCCCTGGGTACCGGCTCCGGCGTCACCGTGGCCGTGCTCGACAGCGGGCTGACCACCGACGGCGTGACACAACTGCAAGGCCGCGTCACAGGTGCCGAGGGGAAGGACTGCGCCGCGCACGGCACCTTCCTCGCCGGGCTGGTCGCCGCAGGCGAGAAGGACGGCAGCGGCTTCGCCGGAGTCGCCCCCGAGGCCCGGATCGCCGCCCACAAGGTGACCGCGCACAGCGGCACCACCTCCGCCGCCGCCCTTGCCGCACAGATACGCCGAGCCGTCGACGACGGCGCCCGGGTCGTGCTGATCGGCGCGCCCGCCCGCCGTGACAGCTCCGCTCTCAGGGACGCCGTCGCCCACGCCGGGAAGAAGAACGCCCTGGTGGTCGCCCCCGCACGGCTGCCGGGCACCCACGGCGGCCCCGCGCACCCGGCGGGAGGCAAGGGCGTGCTGAGCGTCGCCGCGGTCGACACCGACGGTCGTGTGCACCCCCGCACCGGCAACGACGGCTCCACCCTGCCCGAGGGCACCGCCCTGCTGGCCCCGGGCGCGGCCGTCATCGGAGTCGGGCCCGGCGGAGGCCACTTCACCAGCAGCGGGGACACGGTCGCCGCCGCCTTCACAGCCGGGGCAGCGGCCGTCGTCCTCTCCCGCTCCCCACAGCTCACGGCCGACGCCGTACAGCACCGCCTGCTGACCACCTCCCTCCCGGAGGACGAGGAGACCGCACACAACATCCCCGCCGAGCAAGGCGGTTCAGCCCCCTCCGGCACGCCCGGACGCCTGGACCCGGTGGGCGCCGCCTCCGCCGTCTCCGCCACCGAGAACCCCGCGTCCCGCCCGCGCGCGGCAGGCGCGCAGGACACCTACCGCACCGACCCGCGCCCCGAGGGGGTGGACGCCACAGCGGCCTGGGCCGGCGTCGGCGCCCTGCTGCTCCTGACGCTCCTGGTGGCCGCGGCAGCAGTGCTGGTCCCCCTCGGCAAGGCCCGCTCCTGGCGCCGCCCCGGCGCGGGCGCACCCACTCGGAACCCGCAAGCACACGGACGAGCAGGGGCACCACCGGACCGTCCCTGACGCCCCGCGTCAGCCGCGCAGCGGGCGGAAGAAGGCGCGCAGTTCCTCCGCGTAGCGTTCCGGTTGTTCGAACGGGGCGAAGTGGCCGCCGCGCTCGGGCTCGCTCATGTACGTCATGTTCGCGGTCCGCTCCAGCCATGCCCGCGGCGGGCGCACGATGTCGCCCTGGAAGATCGAGAACCCGGACGGTGTCTCGACGTAGCGGGTGCGCTGGGCCGGGTCGAGCGCGGCGTTCGCGTGGTACATGCGCATGGAGGAGCCGATGGTGCCGGTCAGCCAGTACAGCGTCACGTTGGTGAGGATCTCGTCCTTGCTGTAGACGCTCTCGATGTCGCCGCCGCAGTCGCTCCAGGCGCGGAGCTTCTCCACGATCCATGCGGCGAGCCCGACCGGTGAGTCGGTGAGCCCGAACGCCGCTGTCTGCGGCTTGGTGCGGTGCATCGCCCCGTATGCGCCCTCCTCCCCGCCCCAGCTCTGGGCGTCCCGGATCCAGGCGCGCTCCTCCTCGGTCAGGTCCGCCGGATCGCCGCTGTACACGGGCAAACCGCCGTCCATACGGTGCACGCCCACCACACGGTCGGGGTGGTCGAGTGCGAGGTAGCGGCTGACGTGGCTGCCGATGTCGCCGCCGGCCGTGCCGTACGTCGCGTAGCCGAGCCGGCTCATCAACTCCGCCCACAGCCCGGCCACGTCGCGGGAGTCGAGCGGAGCTCCGGCCGGGATGTCGGAGTAGCCGTAGCCGGGCATGTCGGGGACGACCACATCGAATGCGTCGTCCGGATCCCCGCCGTACGCGCCGGGGTTCGTGAGCAGGTCGACGACCTTGGTGTAGCGCCAGAACGAGTCGGGCCAGCCGTGGCAGAGCACCAGCGGCACGGCCCTCCGCGACGGCGCCGCCGCGCGTACGTGCACGAAGTGGATCCCGAGCCCGCCGACCGTCGTACGGAAGCGAGGCAGGCGCGCGAGGCTCTTCTCCTGCGCGGGCCAGTCGAACCCGTCCGCCCAGTAGGCGACCAGTTCACGCAGGTACTCCAGGTCGGTTCCCAGGGACCAGGCCGCGCCCTCGGGCGCGTCCGGCCAGCGGGTCGCGTGCAACCGGGCGCGCAGGTCGGCCAAGGCGGCCGGGTCTGCCTGCGGGGCGAAGGGAGTGACGGTTTCGCGGTGCTCGTCCATGCGTCCCATCATCCCTCTCCCGCGAGCGCGGGCCCCGACCGCCCCGCTCCGTCCGCTCGGCTGCCGCGCGAAGGCCGCTGCGGCGGGGGCGTCCGGTGCTCGGCCGCCAGCCTGCCGACTCCGTCGCCGACGGCCGGGGGCCTGTGGACTGACGGCCGCGAGCCCGGGGCGCGCCGCTCCGACCCTCGGTCCGCGAGCCGGCGAGGCGGCGGGCCACGGCCACCGACCTCGCAGTTGCCGAGCTACCGCGGGCTCCTGACGTTTTCCCGTGGAAAGCTGTCGCTGTTGCCACTGGGCGGCCGGAACGGCAGAAGGTTGACTTCGGCGTGGCGGAGAGAAAGCGATCCGAAGGAACGTCCCATGCCCACCCAGGTTGTCCCGCTCGACGGTTTCGACCGGCCCGGTGTCCGTGCCCTCACCGGGCGATGGACAACCGTGCCTCGGCAGCGCGTCGCGCGTGTCCGCCTGTCACCGGGAGATGCCGTGAGGTGACCGGCCGCCCTCGGTGAGCCGCCACGGAGCCGCAGGGGCCGGACCCGGCCTCGGCCCGGCCGTGAGGCTCTTCCGAGGAACTCCCCGCCAGTGAACGGCGGATGGGCGTGCGTCTGCCGGATCGTGCACGCGAACCGGTCCCGGCCGAACGCCGCGCGGACCGGCGGCGCCCGGGGAGCCGGCGGGGGAGTGGCTCTCGACGGCACCCCGCCGCCGGATCAGCTGAAGCAGGCCGTCGCCGCGCCGATGCGGCCGAGGCCGCTGTCGGAGGCGGCCGTCGGCGACGGTGCGACCACGCCCTCCCGTCCGCGGACGTCCCGCCACCACCCTCGCGCCCGGCATGCCTACCGGGCCCGGTGCCGCAGGCCGTTCCCCGGCACGATGCGCCGCGCCCTCGACGCTGCGGCCCCCACCCGACAGAAGCCGCGGCCCACACCGACAGAAGGAGTCGCCCCCTCATGCAATACGTCTCGCCCGTGTTCGTCGGCATCATCTACTGCCTGTTGACGTCCCTGATCCGTGAGCCGCAGCGGCGCCGTTTCCACGCGGTCATGGTGGGCGGAGCCGGCGCCGCCTATCTGAGCGGGGGAGGCTTCGGCGTGTGGGAGCTTCCCGCCGTGGCGTTGATGACCTACGTCGCCTACCGCGGCCTGGATTCCTGGACGTTCATCGGCATCGGCTGGCTGCTCCACACCGCGTGGGATCTGGTGCACCACCTGAAGGGCAATCCGATCCTGCCCTTCTACCACGACTCGTCCATGGCCTGTGCCCTCTGCGACCCGGTCATCGCCCTGTGGTGCTTCCGCGGAGGACCCTCCCTGATCGCGCTCGTCCGCGGCTGGTTCGGGCCCGGCCGGACCACCGACCACGCCCACGGAGGGGCCTCCGCGACCTCCTGACCGGACGGCACCGGTGCCCGGCGCTCAGGGACGAGGGTCGGGCACGCGGCAGGGGTCTGGAGCGGCTCGCGTGCAGTGGGCGCCCCGGGCGTGGAGAGCTGTCGCCTCGTCCGGCGGCAGGTACCTCGGTCGCCTGCCACCGGCCGTACTGCGTCCACAACCGTGAGCGCGCTCATGCGATGCGGATACAGCCGTCATGGAACGCTCACACCGCCTGGCTAGCGTGCCGGCCATGACAGCCAACCCCACCGGCAGCACGGCCGCGCCTGGCCCCGAGCCGGTCCGACGGCGGGACGGACGAGGAGCGTGGAACGCATGAGGAGTACGGAGAGCACGGGACGTGCGAGCGGCAGGACGGGCGTGCGGATGTCCGGCACCGTGGGCCGGGCCGGTCGTGGCGGCGCCGTCCTCGGTGTCTGGCTGGCGCTGGCCGGGATGGTGTGCGGTACGGGCACGGCGTTCGCACCCACGGCCTCAGCGTCCGTGACCGGCCCCGCCGACGGCGGCAGCCGGGCCTACGACGTGGCCGACTACGACGTGAAGGTCGACTATGAGCCCGGGTCCGCGCGGCTGCGAGGCGATACCGAGGTCGTGGCGGAAGCGACCGAGGATCTCCCGGAATTCGGTATGGACCTGGCGCTGACCGCCCGCTCGGTCGAGATCGACGGCAGTCCCGCGAAGAGCGTCACACGATCCGACGACGGAGGTATCACCGTCGTACCTCGGGAGACGATCGAGAAGGGCTCGGAATTCCGCGTCCGGGTCCGCTACGACGGCTATCCGGGCAAGGACAACCCGAGTTGGGTCGAGAGCGAGGACGGAAGTGTCGTCACGGTGCTGACCCCGGTGGGCACCTGGTTCCCCGGGAACGACGATCCGGAGGACAAGGCGGGCTTCCGGCTGGCGGCGACGGTTCCGGACGGCTGGACCGCCGTGTCGAGCGGCCGGGAGGAGCCGGCGCGGCAGCGCGGTGACCGGTCCACGTTCCGCTGGAGGTCCACGGAGCCGCTGCCCGCCGATGCGGCGATTCTCGGCGTCGGGAAATGGGACGTCGAGCGGACGGTACTCGGCGACGGGACGCCGCTGACCACCGTCTACAGCGCGGGCAGGAAGGACGAGTTCGAGAAGTACGCAGGTCGGCAAGAGGAAATCATGGAATTTCTCGCGGGGAAGTTCGGGGCGTACCCGTACGACACGCTGGTGAGCTTCTTCCTCGACTCCGTGGACGACACGGCTCCGAACTTCGCGGGCCAGGGTGCGGTGATATTCCCGAACGCGGAGAGTGAGAAGTACTTCGACTCCTCGGTCGTCGCACACGAGTTGACGCACCAGTGGTACGGACGGCTGGTGGAGGAGGGGGAGAGCCGGGATCTGTGTCTGAGCGAGTGCTTCGCGACGTACGCCCAGTGGATGTGGTCGGAGTTCAGCGAAGGGCAGGACCTGGACGCGAAGTACCGGCGGGAGATCGAGAAGAGGAAGGACGACGAGGAGTTCTGGCGGGGGAAGCTCTCCGAGGGCGAGGGCGTCTACGGCAGGGGGCCGTTCATGGTGCACGCGCTGCGGCGGCAGATCGGCGACGCGGCGTTCGAGAAGGTGCTGAAGCAGTGGCCCGCCCGGTTCGCGGGCAAGGCCCCCGAATGGTCCGCGATGGAGAAGCTCGTTCAACAGGTGTCCGGACAGGACCTGGAAGGTTTCTTCCACGCCTGGGCGAGGAGTGAGGGCGTCCCCGAGGACACCTATCTGTGGCCCGGCTCCCTTCGGCCCGGAGAGAAGGCTGCGCGCCACGGGTGAGTGACGACCCGGCCGCCCGCCCGGGCCCGCCCCCGGGGGGGCGGGCCCCAAGTGCCCGTTGCGGGAGGGGCCTTGACGCGCGGGGAGACGGTGCGGACCGGGGCGCGGGCTCACAGCCCGGGGAACTGCTCCAGGCGGGCGTCGAGGTGGGTGCGCAGGCCGTCCACCAGGGCGCGGATGGCGGAGTCGGCGTAGTGGGAGGGGTCCCACCCCGCGTACAGGGGCACGGTGAGCGGCCCCTCGGGCGCGTGGACGACGAGCGCGCGCAGATCGAAGCGGGTGGTGTCGGTGACCAGACAGACCCCTCGGCCGCGTGCGGCCAGGGCCTGCGCGAAGGCGGAGGAGCCGCTCTCGGTGACGTCGGCCGGGGTGAGGTCCGCCGCGCTGACGGCCTCGTCGACGACCAGCCGGGCCATGTGCGAGCGGGTCATCACGATCAGCGGCTCGGTGACCAGCTCCGCGAGCGTGATCGACGTACGTCCGGCCCAGGGGTGCGAGGGCGGCACCTGGGCGAGGACCGGAGTGCGGCCCAGGAACGCGGACTCCAGCGGGGCCGGGGCCGGAGTGGTGGAGACGCCGAAGTCGGCGTCGCTGTGGACCAGCGTGTCGAAGACCTTGCTCGGCTCCTCCTGGAGGGCGTCGCGGAGGGCGGGCCCGCCGGTGCCGCCCTCCGCCATGAACGGGGCCAGCAGGCAGGCGACGGTGGGGGCGGCGGCGACCACGGCGAGCGCGGCCTCCTCGCCCCGGCCCATGGCCGCCATCGTCTCGGCGGCCTGCTCCGCGCGGCGCACCAGGTCCTGGGCGAGAGGCCGGAAGCGGCGGCCCGCGGCGTTGAGCGTCAGGGAACCGGCGCCGCGTGAGAACAGGGTGACGCCCAACTCCTTCTCCAGCGCGCTCAGTTGACGGGAGAGGGACGGCTGTGCGAGGGGGATCCGGCGGGCCGCCGCGGTCACCGACTCGGCTTCGGCGACGGCGAGGAAGTAGCGCAGCACTCGCAGTTCCATGACGGCCTCCCGGGCGCCTCCTGAACGGGTGCGGCGTGCCGTGCCATGCCTCGGAGGCATGGAACCCGTAGCAACCAAGTATTAGACGGCATGGGTGGCCGAATTCAAACTGTGGTTGTCCAGCCGGCAGCCGGCTCGCGTTCCCCTCTCCTGCACCTTCTCTCCCACTCCCCTTTCCGTCCCTGCCCGGCGCCTGCGGCGAGACGCCGGCCCGGCACGCCCGACCGCCGCCCGCTCGCCGGAAGTTCCGCTCCCGCCGGAGGCCCCATGAACTCCCCGTATCCCGCAGCCACGGAACGCCCCGCGCCACCCGGGCGGCCCCGCGCCTCGCGCCAGGCCCGCCGGGCGGGTATCGGCTCGTTCGTCGGCACCACCATCGAGTGGTACGACTTCTTCATCTACGGCACGGCGTCCGCGCTGGTCTTCGGCAAGCTGTTCTTCCCCGACGTGTCACCGGCCGCCGGAGTGCTCGCCTCCTTCGCCACGTTCTGGGTCGGCTTCCTCGCCCGGCCGCTCGGCGGGATCGTCTTCGGCCACTTCGGCGACCGCATGGGCCGCAAGGGCACCCTGGTCACCACGCTGCTGATGATGGGTATCGCCACGTTCCTCGTCGGCGTGCTGCCCACCCACGCGCAGATCGGGCTCGCCGCACCGCTCCTGCTGGCGCTGCTGCGCGCCGTCCAGGGCATCGCCGTCGGCGGCGAATGGGGCGGCGCGGTCCTCATGGCGTCGGAGAGCGCACCGAAGGGGAGAGGTTCCCTCTTCGCGATGCTGGTGCAGCAGGGTTCACCGGCCGGGTCGATCCTCGGCACGCTGGTCTTCCTGGCCGCGGGAACCCTGGACGACGCGGCGTTCCTCTCCTGGGGCTGGCGCGTGCCGTTCCTGCTGTCGGGGCTGCTGGTGGTGGTCGGCCTGCTCATCCGTCTCAAGGTCGAGGAGCCGGACGACTTCGAGCGGGTCAAGGACCGTGGGGAGGTGGCCAAGCTGCCCGTCGTCGAGGTCCTGCGCACCGCGTGGCGAGTCGTGCTCCTCGGGCTCGGCGCCTCGATCATGGGCATCTCCGCCGCCTACTTCACCAACACGTTCGTCCTCTCCTGGACCACCAACGACCTGCACATGGCCCGGCAGACGATGCTGTACGTACTGCTCGGCACCTCGGCGCTTCAGTTCCTGTGGCAGCCGTTCGCCGCGCTGATATCCGAACGGGTCGGCGAGATGCGGTTCATGGTGTGCTCGCTGCTCGCCAACGTCGTTCTGGCTTTCCCGGCCTTCCATCTGATCAGCACCACCCGGCCGCTGCTCGTCTTCTGCGGTGTGGCGCTCACGATCGTCAGCGGCTCCGGGTACTACGCGGTCCTGGCCGGCTTCCTCGCCCGCGCCTTCCCCTCGCGCGTGCGCTACACCGGCATCTCCCTCTCCTACCAGCTGTGTTCGACCCTCATCGGCGGTACGACCCCGCTGGCGTGCCAGGCCCTGCTGACGGCCGGCGGATCCATCTGGCCGGTGGTCGGCTTCTACGTGCTCCTGCTGCTGGTCACCGCCGCGTGCGTCGCCGCACTCGCGCGCTCCACCGAACGGCGCGCCACCGCACCGGAACCCGTACCCACGACAGCCTGACCCCTCATCGCCCCGATCACCCGGAACCCACCGACGAACGACAGGAGTTCACCCCGTGCGCCTCGACGCCGTCTACCACAACGGACACTTCACCACCCTCGACGCCGACCGTCCCACCGCACGGGCCGTCGGCGTGCTCGGCGGCCGGATCGCCGGTCTCGACGAGGAGTTGGACGGCTGCACCGCGGAGCTGACCGTCGACCTCGGCGGGGCACACGCCGTGCCCGGCTTCAACGACGCGCACCATCATCTGAGCCTGGTGGGCAAGGGACTGCGCGAGCTGGACGTCACCCACGCCGCCGCCCCCAGCCTCGACGCGCTCTACGAGGCCGTCGCCGAGCGCGCCGCGACACTGCCGGAAGACGCCTGGGTGCTGGGCGCCGGCTACGACCAGAACAAGATCGGCGCGCACCCCACGGCGGAGGGGCTCGACAGGGCGGCCCAGGGGCGCCCGGTCTGGCTGGTGCACACCTCGCACCACATGGCCGCCGCCAGCACCGCCGCCTTCGCACGGGCCGGATTCGCCGGCCGCGAGGGCGTCCCCGACGTACCGGGCGGCCACGTCGTACGGGACGCCGACGGGCGGGCCGCGGGGCTGCTCCAGGAGACCGCCATGCACCTCGTCGAGCAGGTGCTGCGCCCCGAGCCCGCCGAGGAGTGGATCGCCAACATCGCCGCCGGCGCGCAGGCCGCCGTGGAGGCCGGCCTGACCAGCGTCACCGAGCCCGGCATCGGCGTCACCGACGGCATCGGCAACGGCCCCGCCGACCTGGACGCCTACATGCGGGCACGCGAACGGGGCCTGCTCGGCGTCCGGATGACCGTCATGCCCTACATCACCGCGCTGCACGACTGCGGCGCCTTCGAGCCCGGCTCCCGGTGGTACGGGCTCGACCTCGGCCTGCGCACCGGCTTCGGCGACGAGCGGCTGCGCGTCGGCCCGACCAAGATGCTCTCGGACGGCTCGCTGATCGGCCGCTCCGCGGCGATGTGCTGCGACTACCACGACACCCCCGGCAACAAGGGGCTGCTCCAGTTCTCGCGCGAGCAGATCCGCACCTACGTGCTCGAAGCACACCGCTGCGGCTGGCAGATCGCCACGCACGCCATCGGCGACGCCGCCCTCGACGTCGTCCTCGACGCGTACGACGAGGCACAGCGGTCGCACCCGCGCCCCGGCGCACGGCACCGGATCGAGCACGCGGCGGTGACGAGCGACGCCCAGGTCGCCCGGATCGCGCAGCTCGGCCTGATCCCGGTGCCGCAGGGCCGCTTCCTCTCCGAGATCGGTGACGGCCTGCTGACGGCGCTGGGCCCCGAACGCGCCCGACTCGCCTACCGCATGCGGTCGTTCCTGGACGCGGGCGTGGTGCTGCCCGGCTCGTCGGACGCGCCCGTGGTGGCCGGAGCGCCCCTGCTCGGCATTCACGACATGGTCAACCGGCGCACCGCGGCGGGCGCCCCCCTCGCCGGGCACGAGGCCGTCACCGTCCGGGAGGCGCTGCACGCCTACACCGTCGGCTCGGCACACGCCGTCCACGAGGAGCACCGCAAGGGCACCCTCGCCCGCGGCATGCTCGCCGACTTCACCGTCCTCGACGACGACCTCCTGCGCGTCGCGCCCGAACGCATCGCGGACCTGACCGTAGGGGCGACCGTCGTCGGCGGCCACATCGCCCACGACGCGGGCGCCCTCAGCCCGGCCTGACCCGCGCCGCGCGCCGTAGGCCCCACCCACGTCGATCCCCGCCACCCACGCCGCCCGGCCTGTCGGCCGGAATCTCCGGGCGGTTGAGGGGCGCGCGGCAGAGCGCGGCGCCCGGTTCGGCGGAGACGGCTCAGCCCGGCGAACAGGACTCCGGCTTTTCCGCGATCAGCAGTGCGTAGCCGAGGGTTCCGGCGGTGACGGCGGCGCGGGCCGCGGCCAGCACGGCGGGGGCGGCGTCGAGGTCCACGCCGGCCTCGGTGAGCCGTCCCGCGGCGGTCATACGCAGCAGCTGAAGCCGGGCCTCGATCTGGTCGAGCATGCGGACCATGGCCTGGTCGTGCCGCTCGGTACGCACCGTGCGCAGCCCGGCCCCGGCCAGGATCGCGGCGTACTCGTCCAGCGGGCGGGCATCGGCGACACAGGCGATCCGCGCGGCCAGGCCGGTCAGTTCGGCCGGGAGCCGGGCGGGGTCGGCGGTGACGTCGGTGAGGCCGAGGCGGCCTCCCGGTTTCAGGACCCGGGCGAACTCGGCTGCGGCGCGGGCCTTGTCCGGGAAGGTGCACAGGGCGCACTCGCAGACGGCGGCGTCGAACACGGCGTCCGGGTAGGGCAGTTGCTCGGAGTCGCCCGTGGTGAAGGCCGCCCGCCCGGCGAGCCCGGCGGCCCGTGCGGCGTCCTGCGCGAGGGCGGTGTTGGCGGGTGCGTAGTCCACGCCGTCGACGTGCACGCGGTAGGTGCCGGCGAGGAGCAGGGCGGTGGTGCCGCGGCCGGAAGCGACATCGAGCACGCGGGAGCCCTCGGCGAGGCCCAGCACATCGGCGAGGTGCCGGGTCAGTGCGGTGCCGCCGGGGTGGTAGGAGTCGCCCAGCAGCAGCGCGACCGCGTCGGAGGAGTAGGCGTCCGCGCAGCAGGTCTTCAGCTCGTCGCCGGGCGGGCCGGAGGGCGCGGCGCGGCCCGTCACGGCGTCTGCTCCGCGGTGGCGGCAACGGTGTCCGGGCGGAGGGTCCGGGAGCCGTGTGCCGTGTCGGCGAGCCGGTCGGCCAGCGGGAGCGCGTTCGGCACCACACCGGCGACGGGCACGCCGGACATGTCGGCGCGGACCTGCTCGCGGTAGCCGACGGAGTTGTAGGCGCAGAACGGGATCAGCCGCCCGTCGGGCGTGATCTCCTCGACGCAGCACTTCATCAGCTGTTTGACGTTGAGCGTGTAGGGGTCCTGGAAGTCCTGCACGACGATCATGAATGCCTTGTCGCTCAGGTCCTTCACGGCCTCCGGCAGGTCGATGCCGCAGGTGTCCGCGCAGTCGAGGGCCTCGGCGGTCGCGCGCAGCTTCGCGTCGGTGGTCTCGGTGGCCATGAACGCGGACGCGGACCACAGCTTCTCCAGGGCCTCGCGCACCCGGGCGTCCGGCAGCACGCGGTTGGTCACGTAGTCGAGGTGCTCCTCGACGTCGAGCAGCCGCGGGATGGGCACGACGGTGCGCGCACCGGGTTCGCCGTCCACCAGCACATAGGTGAGGGAGCGGCAGGTGGGAAAGCAGCACGGGACGGGGAAGAAGTCGCCCTTCCGGAACCAGTCGGGCCGCTGTTCGCCGATGAGCCGGACGACATCGGGGTTGGTGAGCCGGGTCAGCGGATCGAAGGGCGTGTGCCGGCCGGAGTGGGTGACCGGCTGGAAGACCACGGACCGTACAGCGGGGTGGTCGATGCCGTACTCGACGACGGCTCCGAGTTCGTGCTCGTTCAGGCCGCGCTCGACGGCCGCGACCAGGGTGGCGGTCAGCCCGGCCTCGGCGCAGTTGTCCAGGGCCCGCTGCTTGAAGGCGCGCAGGTCCCGGCCGCGGATCTCCCGGTGGGTGCGCTCGTCGAAGCCGTCGAACTGGAGGTAGATGTTCACCGACCTGCCCGGCGCCCGGTTCCGTTTGCCGAGTTCGGCGACGAAGTTCTTGTCGGTGGCCAGCCGGATGCCGTTGGTGTTCAGGGTGACGTTCCGGATCGGGCGGGCGAGAGCGAGATCGATGAAATCCAGGATGTGCTTGTGGAGGGTGGGCTCTCCGCCGGAGAACATCACCACCTCGGCCTCCCCCTCGGACGCCACGAAGGCGTCCAGCATCCGCGCGCACTGCTCATGCGTGATCGAGTAGCCGTCCCGCCGGCGGCCGGAGTCGGCGAAACAGATCGGGCAGTCCAGGTTGCAGCCCGTGTTGACCTCGATGATTCCCAGGCACGCGTGCTGCTTGTGCTCCGGGCACAGCCCGCAGTCGCTCGGGCAGCCGTCCTTCACCTCGGTCTGGAACGTCAGAGGGATCGTGCCGGGCTTGTTGAACCGAGCCGACGCCAGATACTCCTCCGCGTCCCCGTACACCAGGGCCTCGAACTCGCCGTGCGCGCGGCAGCGTTTCCGCAGATACACCTTGTTGTCACGGAGGTTGACCTGCGCGTCGACGGGTGTCTTGCACATCGGGCAGATCGACTTCGTGAACTCCACGAACACCTCGTCCCTGTCCACCTTGCGCCGCGGCGGCGGGTCCTGAGTCATCACACGGTTCCTCTCGGAAGGGGCCAATCGGTTCGGCGGACACCACGGTCCGAGGTGCTCTTCTCAGGGGCGCGCAGATCCGGACTCCGGGCGTGCCGTACGGGCGGAGCGCAGCAGCAGAACGGCGTACAGCAGGATCAGACCGTCCTGCGCCAGGACGATCCAGCTCAGCCGCTGGGTCAGGTGGTTGCCGAAACAGCCGCAGTTGCCCACGACGAGCCGCCGGGCGTACGCCTGCGCGGCCAGCGCGCTCCACACCAGCGCCACAGCCGTGTACACCCACACCGGTGCGAGCGCCCCCGACCGGGGCCGGACGAGGAACCACACCCCGCAGACCAGCTCCCCGGCGATCAGCCCGGCCGCGAGCACGGCCGCAGCAAAGCCGTGCACCAGACCGTAGGCGCCGAGCAGCGCCGGCATGTCGGCCGCGGAGGCGAGCTGGCCGACGGCCATCCCCGTGAAGACCGCGCCGAGGACGAGACGGAGCACCACGGGGCGACGCTACGGGCGCCGCCCCGGCGGGGACCGTAAGCGGCTGACCGCGTCGGCCGCCCGCTCAGCGGCGCGGCGCGGCGCGACGCTCGGCCTCGGCCCCGACCGACGCGAGCGAGGCGGCGACCGCGGCCTCCCACCGCGCGGCCACCGCGTCCCCCCACCGCTGGCCGAGCCGCCACAGATCGGTGCCCAACTCGCCCTCGTACACCAGCAGCGTCCCCGCCCCGGAGTCCTCCAGGACGAAGGACTCCGTCACCTGCGGCACCGGCCCGCGCACCAGACGGAAGTCGATCCGCTCCGGCCGGGTGAAGCGGACCGTCTCCACCGTCACCGCGTGCAGCCGTCCGCCGGCGAGAGGCGTGAAGTGCTCCGCGAGCACCAGATCGCTGCCGCGCTCCAGCACATGCAGCCTGCCGCGCATCGCCCGCGGCGTACGCCCCGGATACGGGCGGGCCACCACGTCGAACACCGTCTCCCGCGGGGCGGCGATGTCCACCATCTGCGGGCCCAGTGGCCGGGAGCGGCGCCCCACTCCGAGATCGACGGGGACGGCTCCCGTCACCAGCCCAGATAAGCGGCGCCCAGCAGGCCGCCCGCCCCCACGGTCCAGGACACGGCCCGCAGCGGACGAACGCCTCTCACGGGTCCACCCGCGGGCCGGTGTCCTCGACGACGACGCCGTCCCCGAAGGCGACGTGATCCTTGATCCTCCGGGCCGGCGGGCTGGGATGCGGGTAGTACCAGGCGGCGTTCCTGCTGGTCCGCCCGCCCGCGGTCACGGTGTAGTAGCGGGCGATCCCCTTCCAGGGGCACAGTGAACGGGCCCGGCTCCCGGTGAAGTGCTCACGGTGCAGCGACTCGGGCGGGAAGTAGTGGTTGCCCTCCACGACGACGGTCCGCTCGGCCTCCGCGAGCACGGTGCCGTGGAACACGGCGCGCATCATGTCCGGCCACCTCTCTGACGCCCCGTCACGGTTCTGCCGCGACACTAGCGCCGTGACCGGGCCCCCTCGCCGGTTCGGTGTCCGCGCCGGGCACCACTCGGCCGGTCGGACGCGGAAGCCCCTCCGCCCGGACCTCGACCGGCGGAACCCTCGCCTGACCCGCCGATCCACGGCGCCGGCCCCGGCTGCCGCTCTTTCCGGCACGTCAACAGCCGGGGCGGCAGACCCGTCATCCCCCAGGCGTCCGCGTCAGGACCCTCCCCGGTCGTCGGCCGCCGCCGCGGCCAGCGTGCGGGCGGCCTCGATGACGGCCGTGCGGCGGCGGTCCAGCGCGGCGGCCTCCGTCTCCTCGCCGAGGGTCGCGCGGCACGTCCGCGGCACCGCGAAGTTCCACGAGATCAGGCTCATGACGGAGAACAGCAGATCCTGAGCGACGCGCAGACGCTCGTCCTCGGACGCCCGCCGGTCGCCTGCGCGGGCGAGGTGGGCCGCCTTCTCCTGGAAGGCGTCCCGGAGTCCGGAATCGGGGGAGGGGCCGGGCTCCGGCGCGGCCCCGTGCCCGCCCGCCGCCGAGCCGCTCGCGCCCCCGCTGTCCGGTCCCGTCGGCCCCGCCGACTCCAGCGCCTCCCACAGGAGCAGCCGGATCAACTCGGGGTGCTCGCGGTGCCAGTCGAAGAGCTGGCCGACCGATGCGGCGATGTCGTCCGGGTCGATGGAGAGCGCGGCCCCGACCTCCTCCAGCTTCGCGCGGACCACGGCGGTGAACAGCCGTTCCTTGTCGCCGAAGTAGAGATAGATGGCCTGCTTGTTGGCCCGGGCGGACCGTGCGATCCGGTCGACACGGGCGCCGGCCAGGCCCCGCTCGGCGAACTCGGCAGCGGCTGCCGCGAAGATCCGCCTTCTGGTGTCCTCCGCGTCGTAGGCCATGACCGCATTAAACCATCCGGTTGACTCGGGCCGCCGCGCGAGGGACCATCCCCGACGAGAGAAAAACAACCAGATGGTTTATTCCTTGGAAGGGCTTCCCATGAGCACCGACGCCGCCGCTGCCACCCCCGCCCCCGTCCCGGCCACCGCCGTTCCGCTGCCCGAATCCCTCGCCGGCACGACCGTCCTGATCGCCGGCGGCAGCTCCGGCATCGGGCTGGCCGCCGGCACGCTGCTGCGCAGGGTCGGCGCCCGCGTCGTACTGATCGGCCGGGACCCGGACCGGCTGGCGTCCGCCGCCGAGCGGGTCCGGGAGGCCGGCCCGGCGGGGGAGGACGACGCCGTGCTCGGCGTCGCGGGCGACGCCGGGGACGAACGCACCCTCACCGACGCCTTCGACGCCGCCGGCCGCGTCGACCACGTCTACGTCACCGCGGGAGGCCACGCAGCCCCGGGCCCCCTCGGCGAGCTGTCCGACGAGGGGATCCGCGGAGCGGTCGCCGGCGGCGTGGGGCGGACGTTCGCCGTCGCCCGTGCCGCGGCGAAGCGGCTGCCCGCCGGGGGATCGCTCACCCTCAGCTCCGGCGTCCTCGTTGCCCGCCCGGTGCCGGGCCTGTCGGTCACGCTGGCCACCGGCGGTGCGGGGGAGGCGCTGACCAGGGCGCTCGCCGTCGAACTCGCCCCGGCGCGGCAGCGCGTGAACGCCGTCCGCTACGGCGCGATCGACACCCCGCTGATGCGCTCACTGCCCGGCTTGCAGACGGACGAGGCCGTCGCCGCCGCCGGCGCCTCCGTGCCGCTGGGCCGGTACGGGACGCCGGAGGAAGCGGCCGCGGCGGCGCTGTTGCTGATGGCCAACCCGTACATCACCGGCCAGATCATCACCGTCGACGGCGGCCACGTCCTCAGCTGAGCCGAACCGCCCACCGCAGCCGCCCATGTGACACGGCGCCGGCCGGAACTTCGGGCAGGCCGCGCTCTCCCACAGCTCTCGGCCACGTCCACGAGCACCGACTCGGCCACGCGCGGACGCACGCGAACTCGCGTGAAGTTGCGGTCACTTGGACGGCCGGGGCGACGGGTTTCGGACAGGGGGCGAGTGGGGCCTCAGCGAGAAGCCCTCGGTTCGGCCGGGGCGAGCGTCAGCCTGGGCAGGGCGTAGCCGACGAGAGGGCCGATCGTGGCCATGAAGAGAACCGTGCCGGGGCCGACCGTGCCGCCGAGCAGCCAGCCTCCCGCCAGCACCGACACCTCCACGAGCGTGCGGCCGACGGCGAGCGGGAGGCCGAGGTGCGCCAGGCCGGTCATCAACCCGTCCCGGGGGCCGGGGCCCCAACCGACGCCGACGTAAAGGCCCGTTGCCAGAGCGATTCCCAGCACGCCCGCGAGCAGATAGAGCGCACGCACCGGCAGCCCGTGCGGGGTGGGAAGCGCCCACAGCGCCACATCGAGGAAGGGGCCGACGCACAACGCGTTGGCGACGGTGCCGACCCCGGGGCGCTGCCGCAGCGGTATCCACAGGGCGAACACGACCACCGAAACCCCGAGCAGGACCGCACCCGGACTCCAGCCCGTCTTCTCGGCGATGCCTTGGGTGAACACGGTCCAGGGGTCGGCGCCCAGGCCCGCCCTGAGCAGCAGGGCCATGCACACTCCGTACAGCGCCAGGCCCGCGGAAAGGCGTACGCAACGGGTGAGGAGGAGCCGCGAGGAGTGCGTCACGGCGCGGGCTCCGAAGCGTCGATCAGGGCGGCTGCCGCGCGCGTGGCATCGGCGGCCGCCTGCGGGGCCGCGTCCGGGCCGTGCACCACGACGCGTCCCGCGACACCGTCGATGAGCAGGAGCAGTTGAGAAGCCAGGTCGTCCGGAGACGCACATCCGGCCTCGGCGCACAGGCGGCTCAGGAAGGTGAGCAGCCAGGTCTTCTCCTCCTGGACGGGGGTGCGGATCGTCCTGTCGGCCTGCGGGGCCTCGACTGCGGCGTTGAGGAACGCGCAGCCGCGCTGCCCCCCTTCGGCGTACCAGGCCGCGAGCCAGCGGAACACCGCCAGTGGACGCCGCCGGGGGGCGTCCTCGCGCGCCACCCACGCTTCGAGCTCCGCCCGGCGGGCGGCGTGCCGGTGGCGCAGCCCGGCGGCGACGACAGCCGACTTGGTCGGGAAGTGGGCGTACAGCGTCGGTTTGGAGACTCCCGCGGCCTCCACGACGGCGTCCACGCTGGTGGAGCTGATGCCGTGCTCGTAGAAGACGGTGTCGGCCGCTTCGGTCAACAGTTCCTTGGCGCGTCCTCGGCTGCTCATGTACTTAACTTACTAGTTAGGAAAGATACGCGCCAGAGCCGGCCTCCATGCCCCTCTTCGCAGGGCAGAGGGCTGCGTTCGGAGCCCGCCCCTTCCACGCGTCGGCGACTGCGCCTTGGCTGACCCTCTTCCCCGTCGCTCCCCGTAGGGGTGCAGGCATGCCGCGACGAGGCCACCACGCGCGGGTTGTTCACCCGCCGCTCGGCAGAACTCCTCTTCCCCGCAAGGAGAAAGGGTGGGCAGACTGTGAAGCAGGATGGAGACTGTAATGGAGCGATTGCGGTGGGTGATCACGTGGTGCCGTGGGGGCTGAGTCGTATGCGGCCGTATCCGGACCGGGCCGCTGTGCCGGCTGCGGAGGTGGTGCTGGACCCCGGATCTCAGACCGGCCGGTGGCTGGGCGCGGACGGAGCCGAGCTGGTGACGGCCCGGCACAAGCGGTCGGAGACCAGCAGGGAGACGCAGACGAGGACCAGTTTGGACGGCAACCCCGATCAGGGCTCCGACCAGGAGGGGGACACGGATTGACCGCCGGTCCGGTGCTGGTCGTCTCCCGTGTGGACGATGTGACCGCCGACGTGGTGGTGGAGGAGCTGAACCGCCGTCGGGTGCCGGTGGTGCGCCTGGACCCGGGCGACTTCCCCGAGGCGGTCGGTGTCAGCGTCCGTGCGGACGGGGGATTGTCCGGGACGGTGGCCACCGAGAGCCGCTCGATGGAGGTGGCCGCGGTCCGGTCGGTGTACTGGCGCCGTCCGCGTCCGTACACCGCCGCGGTGGGCCTGGCCGGGCAGGACGCGCGCTGGAGTGTGCAGGAGGCGCGCCATGGGCTGGGTGGCGTGCTGGCGGCGCTGCCCGGCGCGCACTACGTCAACCATCCCTGGCGCAACCGGGACGCCGAGTACAAACCGGCTCAGCTGGCGCTCGCCGGCCGTTGCGGTTTCGAGGTGCCCCCGACGCTCCTGACCAACGACCTGGAGGATGCCCGCCGCTTTGCTCGCGAGTACGGCCCGGTCGTCTACAAGCCTCTCCGCGCCACCGACTACCACGACGACACCGGCCGGGCTCTGACGGTCTGGGTGGACGAAGTCGATCCGGCGGAACTCCATGAGGGCGTGGGCGCGACCATGCACCTCTTTCAGAGGCGGGTGCCGTCGGTGGCCGATCTGCGTGTCACCGCGGTCGGAGAGAAGATCTTCACCGTGCGCATCGACGGGAGCCGGGGGCTGGACTGGCGGCGCCACTACGACGCGCTCTCCTACAGCCTGATCGACACCCCGTCCGCGCTGGAGAAGGCGGTCCGCGCCTACATGGACGCGGCGGGCCTGGTCTTCGGCGCCTTCGACCTCGGCCTGGACGCCGACGGCCGGGCCTGGTGGTACGAGTGCAACCCCAACGGCCAGTACGCCTGGTTCCCCTCGGCGATCAGCATGCCGATCGTCTCCGCTGTCGCAGACCAGCTCCAACACGCAGGAGAACCGACGTGACCGCCGCCACCGCTCGTCTGCGCCGCGATCTGGCCGACCAGGTCGCCGACACCCGTCCGGATCTTGCTCCGCGGTGGCGTGAGGCGGTCGCGGCAGTGGACCGCGGCGTGTTCATCCCGCCGGCCGTCTACCGCCCCTCCGGCGCCGGATGGGAGCCGGTCTCGCGTGCCGAGGTGGGGGAGGAGGAGTGGCTGCGGATGGTGTACCGCGACCGCACCTGGGTGACACAGGTCGACGGAGTGGACGCCGCCGACGCCCGCGGGCCCATGACCGGCAGCCCTACCTCCTCGGCCACCCTGCCCTCGCTCGTAGCCCGCACCCTGCACCTCGCCGGTCTGCGCGGCGGGCGGAGAGTCCTCGAAGTCGGAACAGGCACCGGCTACTCGACTGCTGTCCTGTGCCACGGCGTCGGTGCCGAGAACGTCGTCAGCATCGAGTACGACCCGGCCTGCGCCGCCGCCGCGGCCCGGAACCTCGAACGGGCGGGCTGCGCCCCGACCCTCGTCACCGGCGACGGGCTCCAGGGCCACAAGGAACGCGCCGACTACGACGCCATCATCGCCACCTGCTCGGTCCGTTCGATCCCGCCCGCATGGCTCTTCCAGCTCGCCGACCGGGGCAGCATCACCACCACCCTCAGCGGCTGGATGCTCGCAGCCGGACTGATCCGGCTCACCCTCGACGACGACGGCGTCCTCTCCGGCCGTTTCGAGAGCGACCAGATCACCTACATGCTCGCCCGCCCCCACGAACGCCCCCCGCACAGCACCTTCTTCCGGCAGGAGGGCCGCACCCGCCCGACCCGGCTCGACCCCGCCCTGACCGAGCAGTGGGCCGGCGCGTTCGTCGCACAACTGGCCGCTCCCTCGGCCGAGATGCTCTCCACCGGAGACGGGCTCGTGCTGTGGGACGTGGCCACCGGCTCCCAGGCGTGGACCGAGCCGTCAGGCAGCGGATGGACCGTCCACCAGCACGGACCCCTCTCCCTGTGGGACCACATCGAGGACGCGCTGCTGACCTGGCAACAACAGGGCTGCCCCGACCTGACCGGTTTCGGGATGACGGTCACCTTCGAAGAACAGAGGATCTGGCTCGGCACCCCCGAAGGCCCCTCCTGGCAACTGCCCGCCTGACGCCTTCACGGAGGACGGAGCGTCCGGCCCCCGCAGGCGGCACCGACAAGGAAGCCGAGCAACCCGCGGGCGTCGTGCGGCCACTCGCTGCGTGGGTTGGTTCCGACCGTGCATGGTCAGGTCCGTCAGTGATCGGTGGATGCGCTCGGGGGGGGCGAAGTGGTGCGGCTCTTCGTGCTGGGCACTGCGGCATTTCTCGATGTCGACGAGGGCGTCACTGCCCGAGGAGTCTCAGCGGGGCGAGTAGCAGAGCTGCGAAGCGCAGGACTCGGCTAGGCCAGGGCGTGCACGATGCGTTCGCGTAGGTCTGCCGCGGTTGGGTCCGTGGCGTAGGCAGCGGCGTCGGCGTGGAGTTCGATGAGGCGGTCACCTACTCGTGGGGAGCCGAGGCGTGAGAAGAGGTCGAGGGCGGTGATGGTTTCGGCTCGGGCGCCGTCGACTTCTGCGACGACCAGGTGTGTTCGGGCCATGCCGAGGTGGTCGAATGCTTTGGAGCGCTGTCGGTGTTCGGGGCGTGAGTCGAGCGCTGTGGTGAGCAGGCGGAGGGATTCGTCCGCGTGCCGGCTGGTTGCCGTGCCGGTCTCGGCGTGCTTCGCAGCGATCTGGTGGGCCACGCCGAGGGTGGCGGAGAGTTCGGCGCGGTCGAAGAAGGCGGTGTGAGCGGGTTCTTCTCCTGGAGTGACACGGTCGAAGAGGTCTTCGGCAGTGCGGGCGGCGTGGTCGGCGGAAGGCAGGTTGCCGAGGATGGCGTGGAAGCGGGCTTCGAGCCCGGCGAGCATGGAGGCGGCGGCCGGGGAGAGGCTGCGGCGGGCGCCGTACTGGGCGAGGCCGACCAGGTCGAGGGCATCGTCGTAGTGCTGGAGGTGGGACATCTGCCGTGCCATGCATTGCAGGATGTGGGCGCCGGTTGCTGCGTCACCGCCTTCACTGGCGGCGTGGAGGGCTGTGATGAACAGGCGCTGGGCGCAGCGGTGTTCTCCGGCGTCGAAGCTCATCCAGCCGGCGACGGAGCCGAGGTCGGCGATGGCGGAGAAGAGAGCGCGGCCGGTCGATTCGGTGTAGGTGCAGGTGTTGAGCAGGCCGACGGCGTGTTGGACCTGGGCGATGACGGCCTGGCGGGAGAGGACGCCGCCGTGGCGGTTGTCTAGGCCCCGGAAGGCTTCGGTGATCTCGCGTAGTTCGGCGACGTCTGCGGCTCCCAGGCGGCCTTCGGCTGCGGCTGTGCGTTCGCCGAGCGGGGTGGGACGTGCGGTGGTCCAGCGCTGGATCGGGCCGAGGAGGGCGTCCCCGTGGTCGATGTGCATCGCATCAGCGCTGGTTCGCGTGTGGGGGCGCATGAGTTCGCTCCGGGTCAGGTACGCGAGGGCTGTGATGGTGCTCTGGGCGTGCCAGGGCAGGTCTGGGCCGGTGGGCGGGGGTCATGCCGATGTCGGCGATGCTCAGCCGGGTGCCCACGCGCTCGCTCAAGAGGTCGGCGATGAGCCTGGGTACGGGGGCGCGGGGTGTCTCGCCCCGGGCGCGCCAGCGGCGGACGCGGCTCTCGTCGGGGTGGACGTGGCGTTCGCCTTCCTGGGCCGCGCGGCCGGTGACGGCCCGCGCCAGCTCGCGGTTGGAGAAGCCGGCGCGACGAAGCCAGTAGTCCAGCTGGGCGTTGGCAGCGCGGTCTTTGGGGGGCCGTCCCATCGAGTGCCTCCGTGTCCGTGACCTTTCAGAGTACGAAGCGGCTGGTGTCCGGGAAACGGGCTCGGCGGGTTCGCCGTATTTCGCCGCAGCCCCGTGCAGCGGGGCGCCGCGGCAGGCGCCGGTGGACGCCTGCTTCTTCGCTTCCTCTCGCAGCCGTTCGCCGCGTCCCCACCGGCCGGGCGGGCTGGTGTTCTGGTACTGCCGCAGGACGCGGCCGGCGGGCGTCTCGAACTCCAGGCGACGCCCGCCGTACCCCGCACGATCGCCCCTTTTTGGAGGAGACGTGGAGACCACGACCGGTACCGAGAGCGCCCCGGAGCCGAGCACGGTGATCGAACTGCCGGCCAGCTTCCCCGTGCAGGAGGCGACCCTGGGCCGCCAGCCGAACAACGACCCGGACAACAGCTGCGCCATGTGGTTCGAGTGATCGTCACCTCGTGACGTCCGGGGAGTCGGCCGAGGCCGGCTCCCCGGGGCATTCCGGCGAAGGGGAGGCTCATGCACGAGGAGTGGATCAGCACAGCCGGCACGGAGGGCAGCCCGGTGGGTCTGCCCGGCGTGCGGGTGGGGACGGGCTGTCCCGTCCAGACCATCGCGAACCGTCAGGTGCGGATCCTCCTGGCGGGCGACTTCCCTCTCCCCGGGCCGCAGGCACGCCGGCGTCTGCTCGACGCGGCGACGGCGGGCCGGTGGGAGGAGCTGACTCAACTGCCGGGCTCGTACTGGGTCGCGGCCCACGACAGCGCAGAACGCCAATTCGTGAGCGGTGACCTGTCCGGCTTCCGCAGCATCTTCTACACCAGCACGGGCCGGGGCACCGCGTGGTCCACCAGCGCCCGGCACCTGGCAGAAGCGCGCGGCGCCGCGCCCGACCTGCCCTTGCTGGCGGCCCGGATCGCGGCCGGCCCCCAGCACTGGCCCGACCGCACCGCCTGGGAAGGGGTGCGGGCCGTGCCCGGTGGCTGCGGGCTGCTGCTCCAGCCGTCCGCAGAACCCCGCTTGGTGGACGTCACCGCGCGCAGGCAGGGAGTCCCGCTCGATGAGGGCGCCCCCGCATTCGCAGGCGCGGTGCAGAGCGCGGTGAACTGGCGCCTGCGCGCCGGGGACGGCACCGCGGGCGCGGATGTCTCCGGCGGCCTGGACTCCTCTTCGCTGGCCATCCTGGCGTCCCGGACAGGCACGGTCTGCGCCGTGACCTACGCCGACGCCTACACCAGCGACGAAGACCTCACCTACGCCCGCAGAACCGCCGAGCACATCGGCGCCCGGCTGCATGTGGGCACGGGCGGGCGAGAAGAGCTGCCGTTCGGGTGGACGCTGCAACAACCGCTGACCGACCAGCCCGTCGCCGCGGCCCTGACCAACCGGCAGCACCAGCTCTACCTGCGCCCGGCCGCCGGCCTGCCCTTCCACCTCACCGGCAACGGCGGGGACGTCGTCCTGGACTCGTGTAGTGCTGCGTGGGTCGGCATGGTCCAGTCCGGCCGGCGCCGCGAGGCGCGACGGCAGGTGACCGGCTGGGCGCGAGCCCGTAACCGGGCTCCCCGGGACCTGTGGCAGGCCGTCACGCGGGCCGCCGGGTCCAGTCGCGCCGAGGCTCTGAACGAGGCCGCCTGGCGCCTCCGGCGCGGTGTTGTCGAGTCGAAACGCCCCGGAGTATGGGCGTGGTGTCACCTGGGGCAGTTCGGCACCTGGCTCACCGCCGAGGGCCGCGAGACGGTGGCCGCTCTGCTGGAAGAAGCCGCGCGATCCCGCCTGCCGGGCCAGAGCGACCGAGCCGACATCGAAGAACAGACCGCGTCCCTGCGGCTGAACGGCGGGGAGATGCGGGACACCAGCCCCCTGGCGGCCGAGTGGGGCGTGCGGCAGGTACACCCCTTCCTCGACAACCAGGTCGTACGAGCCGCGTTCGCGATGCCCCCGGCCGAGCGGCACGGCATCACGACGTTCAAGCCGCTGCTGGGCCGGGCGCTGCCCGAGCTGCCCGCCTGGCTGACCTCCCGCCACTCCAAGGGCAGCTTCGGCCGCCAGGCCCTCGCCGGCATGCGCGCCCACCGCACGCCGCTGGCCGATCTCATCCGCTCCAGCGCCCTGACCACCAGCGGCCTGATGGACCCCGACCGTGCGGTGAACGCCCTCGCGCGCGTCGGCGATGTCCAGGCCGACGCGCTCTACGACCTCCAGCGCCTGGCTATGACCTGCCAATGGCTCGCCCACCACGCCGCCGGGACGCCCCTGGCGAAGGGGGCATGATGCCGGTCCCCTCCACCCACCTGTACTGGGCCCGGTGCCCCGGGGGCATAGCGGTGCTCGACCCGAAAGCGGACCGCTGGTACCAGTTCGACGGACGAGGCGCCGTGATCTGGGAAGCCCTTGCTGCCCAGGGCACCACCGACGGCTTGGCCGAAGAATTCGCGCGGCAGGACGGCAGCGACACCGCAGCCGGCCAGCAGGACGCCATCACCGCCTTCATCACGGCGCTGAGCGACACCGGACTGATCTGCGAAGCGCCCCGACGCCGCGGAGGAACGAGGCGAGCACGGTGACCCAGATGATTTTCCACCCCGCCCCGGCACGTCTCCGGCACCGCGCACCGGCGAGCATTGCCATCTACGTTGCGCTGGCCGTGCGGCTGCTACCGGCCCGTTTCCGCACCCGCGTGCGGATGCGGTTGGCAACGTCCACCCGCCGGCTGCCCGCAGCGGCCCCTGACCGGGTCCGTCACCTGTACGAGGCCGTCATCGCGTGCCAACCGACCTGGTGGCGCGGACAGATCGACTGCAAGGAGCGCTCACTGGCCACCGTGCTGGCGACCGCCCTCACCGGCCGCCGGTGCCACCTCGTCATGGGCGCGCGGACCCTGCCCGCCTCCTACCACGCCTGGGTCGTCACCACCGACGGCACCCACATCGGAGCCGAAGAAGGCGGCGGCCAGGACCACCCCTGGACACCCGTCTACATCAGCCCCTGAACCACTCACCCCGCCCACCTTCACTCACAAGAGTGAAGAAAGTTCCGCCCCGTTGACCGGTTTCGGCTGTGGCCTGCACTTCCGCGCCGACCACAGCCGAAACCGGTTGAGCCGCACAGCCCGCTTCCCGCCAGATGAGGCGCGTGACCGCGACACACCCCGCACCGGCGCCCGGGCCGCCGCCCGAGATGCGCCTCAACGAGAGCACACCCGCCCACATCACCACGCGAGCCATCGCCGCACGACTGCCCGCCACGCTCCACAGAGCCTGGCTGCTCAGCTGGCGCGCCGACCGCCGCACACTCCTGACCCTCGCCGTGTGCACCCTCGCCTTCGCCGTCCTCACCGCCACCGCCCTGCGCACCACCAACACCCTGCTGACCGCGCTGCTCGCCGAGGCCCCCGCAGGAGAGCGCGTACGGCGCGCACTCCCCGCACTCCTCACCGTCGCCTGCGCCGCCTGCGCCGGATACCTGGCCGACGCCGGCGCCCGCCTCGCCGCCAAGCACCTCGCCCCACAGGTCAACCGCGACGCCGACCTCGCCGTCATCACCGCCTCGGCCAACGCCGAACTCGGCGCCTACGAGAACCCGGCCTTCGACGACAAGCGCTTCGCCGCAACCCAGGGCGCCGAGAAGACCCCGGAACTCATCACCGGAGCACAGAACCTCACCGCCACGCTGGCCCAACTCCTCGCCGGCCTCGCAGTCGTCACCACCCTCAACGCACTGCTGCTGCCCCTGCTCCTCCTGGCTGTCTTCCCCCGCGTATGGGGCGCCGTGCGCGCCGCACGCCTCGAACACGACGCCGCACACCGCAACCTCGCCGACAGCCGCCTCCGACGCGTCCTGGCCCAGTACACCACCGACCGCGGCACCGCAGCCGAGATCCGCTCCGCCACCATGAGCGGATTCCTGCTGACGCAATACCGCATCATCTCCGGCCGCCTGGAAGCCGAACAGAAGAGCGCAGCACGCCGCGCGGCCCTCGTACAGGGGGCCGGGGACCTCCTGGCCACCCTCGCCGTCGCCGCGGTATGGACCGGCATCGTCTTCCTCGTCGTCACCGGCCGCATGCCCGTGGCCGCCGCGGCAACCACCGTGCTGGTCGTGCGCACCGCCAATGCGGCCCTCACCGGCAGTGTCCGTGCTGCCGCCCGCCTGTTCGCGACCAGCCTCTACCTCACCGACTGGGTCACCTTTCTCGACACCGCCGACACCTGGAGCATGAAGCGGGGCACGAAGAAGGCACCCCCGGCGGGACCCAAGATCATCACCGCCAGCAATCTCGGCTTCACCTACCCGGGCAAGGACACCCCCGCCCTCGACGGCATCGACCTCAGCATCCACCGCGGCGAACTCATCGCGCTCGTCGGCGAGAACGGCTCCGGCAAGACGACCCTGGCCAAGCTCCTCACGGGTCTCTACCTGCCCACGACCGGGCAGGTGAACTGGAACAACGAGAACCTGGCCACACTCGATCCCGCCACGGTCTGGGCCAACACCGCCGTAGTTCCCCAGGACTACACCCGCTGGCCCCTGGCAGCCCGGGAGAACATCACCCTGGGACAGCCCCACCCCAGCGGAGACGCAGCCGTCCACCATGCCGCACGCCTCGCCGGCGCCGATACCGTCCTCGACGCACTCCCCGCCGGACTCGACACCTCCCTGGCCCGCACCTGGTGGGGCGGCCACGACCTCTCCGGCGGCCAATGGCAACGCCTCGCCATCGCCCGCGCGTTCCACCGCGACGCCCCGTTGCTGATCCTGGACGAGCCCACTTCAGCCCTCGACGCCCGAGCCGAACAGCACGTCCTGGCCAGGCTCCGGGAACTCGCAGTCGGCAAAACCGCCCTCGTCATCACCTACCGGCTCGCCAACACCCGAGCCGCGGACCGGATTCTGGTCCTCGACCACGGCCGCGTCGTACAGACCGGCACGTATGACGAACTCCGCAGCCAGCGAGGGCTGTTCAAAGAACTCCACGATCTCCAAGAAGCCCCCGTCGCCAGGTAGCGCCCGTCTCGGCCTTCGGCGACGTATACCCATCGCGTTCTGCCGGTCAGCAGCATGGCCGCACCGGTAGCCGGTCCCCGCCACGCTGAGGGGCTGCGCAGCGCGCTGCGCCGGCAACGAGGTCAAGGCTGACGGCGCGTGGCGAGGGCCCCGAACGTCGAACGGTCCCGCCCGGCGATGCCGGTGCGGTACTGGCGACATCGGGTGTACTGCATCGGTCCCCGGGACGACGTCATGTTCAACCGTTCGGGCAGAGGCCGACGTTGGCGGCGTTCACGGGGGCGTCGGCGAAGATGTTGTTCATGCTGCGGGCCAAGTGGACCGCGCGCACCGGGGCGAACCCCGGGACCGCCAGAGGGCGAGCTACCGGCCGTCGGTGGGGAGTTCGGCGGGGCCGTTGGTGATCAGGGAGCGGAAGCCGGTCAACAGTGCGTGGAGGCCGACCTCGAACTCGTCGTCGCTGCTCACCTCCGCGAGGGTGTCGGCGTGCTGGACGAGCAGGGGGAAGGTCGCTGTGTCCCGGGAGCGGTACAGCAGGCGTCGGTGACGGATCTCTTCGGGGTCCGACATGTCCAGGCCGAGGTTGAGGTGCACCGAGCCGATGACGAAGGTGGCCAGCGAGGATGCGGCGGCGGACGCGAGCCGGGGGCTGAGGCCGGCGCCGATGAGCAGTTCGAGGGAGTACTGCACCCCGGCCAGCGAGTTGGGACCGAGCCGCTCGGTCCCGCGAAGGAGCGAGGCCACGCCGGGGTGCCGCAGCAGATGCTCGCGGAACCTGCGTGCGGACCACGCCGCCTTCTCGGCCCAGTCCAGATCGTCGGGCGGGGTCGAGCTCGCCGGGCCGATCGCCCGGTCGATGAGCAGGGTCACCAGTTCCTCACGGTTGCGCACGTGGCGGTAGAGGGACGCCTGTGTGCAGCCGAGCGCGTCGGCGATGTTGCGCATCGTCAGCGCGGCTGCGCCACGTGTGTCGAGCAGGGTCATGGCCGCGTCGAGGACGGCATCGAGCGTCAGTGCTCTGCGCCGCCGCTGCCGGGCGGGTTCGCTCTCCCGGGCAAGCCACCAGGCCGCCGTGCCCGGCCTCGGTTCGGTCTGCCGGGTCTTCGCCGGGTCCGTCGGCGGCAGTTCGCCTGCTGTGGTTGTCGTCTTCGGTTCATGCACCCGACAAGGATAGGCGTTATGTGAACACCACTCGCTTAGCATAAGCTAACGGCGTTCGCATAACAGAAGTCGAAGGGTCACCATGCGCGCAGTACGCAACACCGATCAGGGCATCCTCGTGGTCGAGGCCGACGAACCGGGAGCGCCCGGGGTGCGCCTCACCGTTGCTTCGGCGGGCATCTGCGGGACCGATGTGAACTTCGCGCGCGGTGGCGTCCAGGGCTACACCTACGGTCACGAGTTCGCCGGCATCGCGGCGGACGGCCGGTGCTACGCCGTCGAGCCCACGGTCTACTGCGGAGACTGCGACGAATGCCGGGCCGGCCACGTCCAGCGGTGCACCGCCCCGGAGCACGGCACGCTCGGGGTGTTCCGGGACGGCGGCATGTGCGATGCCGTGACGGTTCCCGAGAACATGCTCGTCCCGCTTCCGGACGGCCTGGACGTACGCGACGCCTGCCTCGTGGAGCCGGCGTCGGTGGCCTGGCACGGTGTCCGCAGCGCGGCGCTCACGCCGGGGGAGCGGGTGGCAGTCGTCGGCGGCGGCAGCATCGGGCTGCTGGCCGCGGCCGCGATCCGGCAGCGCGGCTTCGACATCGATATCGAGGTGCGCCACAAGCACCAGAGGATCGCGGCGGATCGTCTCGAAGTCGGTGCGGCCGAAGGCACCTACGACGTCGTGATCGACGCCGCGGGCAGCGAGTCCGGTCTCGCCCGGTGCGCCGAGCTCGCCCGCCGCGGGGGGCGCGTCGTGCTGCTGGGCGTGTACCAGCACACCATCCCCATCCAAGGCGTCGTCAGCCTGGTCAAGGAACTCACCTACGTCCACTCCATCGCCTACAGCCGACACGACGGCATCCGCGACACCGAACAGGCCGCGGCGCTGCTCGCCGGCAACCCCACCATCGCGCAGGCCGTGATCACACACCGCTTCCCCCTCGACGAAGCCGCGGAGGCGTTCCGCGTGGCCGGTGACCGGGCCTCCGGAGCGATCAAGGTCGTCCTTCACCCCTGACGGCGGTCCGCTCGGAACGCACGCCCTCCCTGGGGCGGACCGACTGGCCACGAAGCTGATCCTCATCGAACCGTTCCTCCTGCCGATCCGCGGCGTCGTCGAGGCCGGGGACGCGCTTATCGGAGAGGAGAGGAAGAGCGAACGTGGTGGCGCACGGACCTGGACCCGAAGATCCAGGCCGTGCACCCGACACCGGCCGGGCACGCCGCCCTCGCGGCGGCCTGGCTGAGCCTGGTCGCCAGATCGGGCCGCCATGAGGTGCGGCGCGCCCTGCGGGCCCGTGCGCGCGTGGCGCCGCAGTGGGAACTTCCGCACCTTCTGCTGCCCCGGTCGGTGCCGAAGCTCCTCGCCCGGTGGCAGTGGCCGGTCAGAACCAGGAGTCGGGCTCGGTCCGCAGGTCGGGGTGCGGCAGCCACGGGTCGGGCTGTTCCGCCGTGGTGGTGTAGTGGCCGCGGTGGAACAGCAGTGGTGACGTGGCCGCGCCGGCTGCGAGGCCGTCCACCCGGCCCACCACGACATGGTGGTCGCCCGCCTCGTGCACCGTCTCGACCGTGCAGTCCAGCCACGCCAGGGCATGAGCCAGGAGCGGTGCGCCGTTCGGCGAAGGCGCCCAGTCCAAGGCGGCGAACTTCTCCCTGCCCGGTCGTCCGAACACCGAGCTGATCTCGCGCTGTTCCGCGGACAGGACGTTCACCCCGAAGTGCCCGGCCTGTGCGATCACCGGCCAGCTGCGCGAGGTCCGGGTCGGGCAGAACAGGACCAGCGGCGGATCCAGCGACAGGGAGGAGAAGGACTGGCAGGCGAAGCCGACCGGTTGCCCTCCTGCCTGCGCGGTGATGACGACGACTCCGGTGCAGAACTCGCCCAGGACCCGGCGGAACCGGGACGCGTCCACCGGCCCGGCCGTCAACTGCCCGTCCCGGGGAAGGGCGACGGGTGCGCCCGGCGTCACAGCATGCCTCCGGTCAGGGTTCCGCCGAACTCCACATCGCCGAAGGACTTCAGCGCGGGCTCGACGTCGTTGGCGACGTGGACCCGAGCGGCGTGTGCGTCCCGCCAGAAGCGCTGGACGGGGGAGCCGGCGGCCAGCGCGCTCGCGCCGGAGTTCTCGAAGAGCCTGTCGATCGCCGTGATCGCCCGGCTCGCCGCGCGTACCTGATCACGGCGGAGCCGGACGCGTTGCGCGAGGGGGATGGTCCGGCCGGCCGCCGCGGTCTCGTGGACCGCGGCGATGTTGCGCGTCAACTGGAGCCACCCGGCGTCGATCTCGCTGGCGGCCTCGGCGACCCGGAGCTTCGCGAACGGGTCGTCCTTCGCCTTGTCCCCGCCGAAGGCGCGCACCCGGTCGCGCTGGTGTTCCACGTGCGCCGCATAGGCGCCCTCCGCCATGCCGATCAGCGGTGTCGCGATCGTGGTCGTCATCAGCGAGTACAGCGGAATCCGGTAGAGAGCCGCGGGGTTGGCTTCCTGGCCGGGGCAGGAACAGCGGAAGGAGTCCTCGAAGGACAGCACGCGGTGGGCGGGGACGAAGGCCTCCTCGACGTGGACATCGTTGCTACCGGTCCCGCGCAGGCCGACGGTGTCCCACACATCGACGACGGTGCAGGAGCTGTGCGGGACCAGGAACGTCAGCCAGTCCCCGGGCGTGCCGTCCTCGTCCGTGACCAGGCCGCCCAGGATCACGTGCCGGGCGTGGCCGATACCGGACGAGAAGCTCCAGCGGCCGGAGAGCGAGTAGCCGCCGTCGACCTTCCGGGCCCGGCCCATCGGCGCGTAGGCCGAGGACACGAGTGTCTCCGGATCCTCTCCCCACACCTCTTCCTGCGCGGCCGGCGGGAACGAGGCGACGTGCCAGGCGTGCGCCCCCAGGACGGAGGCGACCCAGCCGGTGGAGCCGCAGGCCGACGCGATCCGCCGCACCGCATCGAAGTGGACGAGGGGATCGGCCTCGGCGCCGCCGAAGCGCGAGGGCCGCAGGAGGCCGAAGTACCCGGTCTCGCGCAGGTCCCGGATCGTCTCCGCGGGGATCTGTCGCGCGTTCTCCGTCTCCTGGGCGCGTTCCCGCAGCCGGGGGAGCAGTTCCTCGACACGGTCGAGAACCTCTGTACGCATGCTGGATCTCCTGATCTGGGCAGGGGTGGCGCGGTGCTGAACTGCCCGCCGGATCCAGGCTTTCGCTCTTCGGTATGCCGGACAAATATCTCTCCGGCCTCCATCTATAGCGGCTGCGTTATAGCGCATGGCCGCGCCCGGCCCGGCCCGTGGAGGACGACGCGGGCCGGAGCCGGGAGTGCGCGCGGGCGCCGGTCGTCCGATGAGCCGGAACCGGCGTCGAGCCACCGAACGTCGTACGTCGCGCCGTCAGCCGTAGAGGCTGGGATGGTGCAGCGTGTCCACCGGCGCCGCGCACCCCTCGGGGCCGTCGTGTCCGGGCATGTCGCAGCCGGCCGCGGACTCGATCAGGACGGCCTGGTGGCGCAGGTGCTCCAGCATCAGGCGCGCACACGGCGTCAGCGGCCGGTCGGGCAGCGTGACCCCGACCCGCTGCCGCGCCCTTTCCAGCTCCAGCGGCAGTTGAGCGAGGGACCGGTCGGCGCCGGCCACCAGATCCGGCACCGCGGCGATCATGTCGGTGTGCCGGACCAGCGCCAGAACGGTGAAGCCGTTGGAGCACTCCACCTGCTCCCGTGGCATGCCCAGCCCCGCGTCGTGGAAAGCGGCGTCCAGCTCCCGGCGCAGGGCTGTCTCCGGCACCGGCAGCGCCCAGGGGTACTCCATCAGGTCGGCCAGCCCGCGCAGTTCGCGCCGCAGCGCCGGGTGTCCGGCGCGGACCACGAGCCGCACGGGTTCGCTGAGCAGGGGGATCTGGCGCAGGCCCTGGAGGCCGGTCGGTGCGAGACGGCCCACGACGAGGTCGAGTTCGCCGTCGAGGAGGCGTGGCCACTGGGTCTCGGCGGCTGCCTCGTGCACCGTCACCACCACTCCGGGACGCTCCCTCTTGAGCGCCAGGATCGCCCGGGGCAGCAGCACGTTCGAGCCCGCCAGCAGCGTGCCCACCGTGACCGAACCGCTGCTGCCGTCGGCCAGTTCCTCGAACCGTTCTCCCACGCGGCGCAGCTCGGCCAGGACGGAACGCGCGTGCTCGACGAACACCTTGCCGTGGACGGTGGGGACCACGCCCCGCGGCCTCCGGTCGAACAGCCGCACTCTGAGGAGGCTTTCGAGTTCGCGCAAGCTCCTGGTGGCGGCGGGCTGGGCGAGGTGCAGGGCCTCGGCGGCACCCAGCACGCTGCCCTGTTCGGCTATGGCGTTCACCAGAACCAGATGCCGTAGCTTCAGCCGCCCGTTGAGCAGATCCATCGCCTGCGCTCCTCTGTTGACATGGCGTATCCGGCCGCGTGCGCGGTCCCGGACAGGCATACCGTGCCGAGGAGACACCGGATCACGGGGGCCCGGGGTGCCGTCCCGGCGGCCGGGCGGTGAGCGCCGGGCCGACAGCCGCCGACGCACACCTCGGCCCCCGCGTCAACCGGCCTCCAGGCAGCGAGCAGATCGCAGGGCGGCCCGATGATCTCCTCGCTCAGGACCGCGGTGGCCGCAACCGACGTCCAGGGCGGTGCCGAGCGCCCCGGAGCAGGAACGACGCGCGGACGAGGCGCTGTTCAGCAGGGGTCGGCGGCCACGGAGCCCTGGTCGCCGAGTCCGCCTCGCGGCCGGTTCACAGCGCGATCACGATCTTGCCGTGAACGTGCCTCTCGGCCTGTGTCGTCACCGCTTCGCGGATCCGCTCGACCGGGAAGGTCGCCGCGATCGGCACCGTGATCTCGCCGGAACGGATCGCGTCGACGATCCGTTCCAGGGAGCCCGGACCCGCGTCGTAGGCGCCCGCCTTCCGCACGCCGGGCGGCGGGGCGGGGCCGTCGGCCACGACGGAGATCCGTTCGGCCGCCACGCCGAGCTTGAGCGCGGTCCCGGCCGTCTCCCTGCCGAACAGGTCGGTCGCGGCGGTGATCCCCTCGGGCGCCAGGTCCCGCACCCGGTCCGCCAGGCCGGGGCCGTACGCCACGGGCTCGGCGCCGAGCCCGCGCAGGAAATCGAAAGTGCCCTCGGAGGCGGTGCCGAGCACCCGGGCGCCCGCAAGCCTCGCCAGCTGTACGGCGAAGACCCCCACGCCGCCCGCCGCCCCACCGATGAGGACCGTGTCCCCGGCCTTGAGCCCGACCGCGGCGAGCGCGGCGGAGGCCGTCAGACCGGCCACCGGAAGCGTGGCCGCCACCTCGTCGCCGACGCCCTCCGGGGTGGGCCACAGATCTGCCGCAGGTGTCTTGACCAGGACGAAATCGGCGACGGACCGGCCGATCGCACCCCCGTGCACCCGGTCGCCGACCGCGAATCCCGTGGCTTCCGCGCCCACCTCGTCCACCACGCCGGCGAAGTCGGTGCCGAACCCGGCCGGCAACGTGATGCCGAAACGGGCCGCCGTGTCGGCCTTGGCGGCGATCTGCCAGTCCATCGGATTCAGCCCGGCGGCAGTGACCCGGACGCGGACCTCGTCCGGTGCGGCGTGCGGCTCGGGTATCTCCTGCACTTCGAGCACTTCGGGGCCACCAAAACGCTCATAACGGACAGCTTTGCTCATCGGTGACCTCCTGGTCAGTGATGGGACTTGGTCCCGTCGACCGTACACCAGTGATGGGACGAAGTCCCGTAGACTGTTCCCATGGCTCGCTGGCAACCCGACGCACCCGGACGGCTCGCCGCCGCTGCCCTCGAACTCTTCGAGGAGCGCGGCTACGAGAACACGACCGTGATCGAGATCGCGGAGCGCGCCGGGCTCACCAAGAGCACGTTCTTCCGGCACTTCCCGGACAAGCGTGAAGTGCTCTTCGGTGGAGGCGCGCTGAGCGATCTGCTCGCCGAGGGGATCGCCTCGGCGCCGCCGACGGCCGGACCGCTCGACGCGGTGACGGGCGCACTCGATGCGCTCGGCCGGACGTTCTTCTCCGCCGACCGCCGCGAGTTCAGCCGCCGGCGCCAGGCCGTGCTGGACGCCAATACGGAACTGCGCGAGCGCGAAGCCCTGAAGAGGATCGGCCTCACCGCCTCGATGGTCGAGGCACTCGGCCTCCGCGGAGTACCGGACCGCACCGCGCGCGTGGCCGCCAAACTGGGCGCGCTCGTCTGGGAGATCGCCTACGACCAGTGGATCGAGGCGGACAACGAGGAGGACTTCGGCTCGCTGGCACGGCAAGCGCTCGCCGAGGTACGCACGATCGGGGCCGTGCGGTAGGTGTCCGCCTTCCCGCGGTTGCGGCGCCGGCGGTCGCTACCGGCACGGTGATCGGCTCCCTGCACCGCCGCCATCGGACCGAGGAGTTCGAGAATCCTGGCGGGGCCGCATGCCCCGCGCGCCTCCGCATTTGCGCTGGAGCGCACTCCAACTCCTAGGTTTCGCAGCGTGCGATACATCAAACTCGGAAAGACCGGACTGGAAGTCTCCGCCATCGCCCTCGGCTGTATGAGCTTCGGCGAGCCGGACCGGGGCGGCGAGCCCTGGTCGCTGGGCGCGGACGCCGGCCGGGACATCATCAAGCAGGCCCTGGAGAGCGGCGTCAACTTCCTCGACACGGCCAACGGGTACAGCGCCGGAAGCAGCGAGGAGATCGTCGGCCAGGCGGTCAAGGACTTCACCCGGCGCGAGGAGGTCGTTCTCTCCACCAAGGTCTGGATGCGGATGCGCCCCGGCCCGAACGGCGCCGGACTGTCCCGCAAGGCGATCTTCGCCGAGCTCGACGCCTCCCTGAAGCGGCTGGGAACCGACTACATCGACCTCTACCAGATCCACCGCTGGGACTACGACACCCCGATCGAGGAAACCCTGGAGGCGCTGCACGACGCGGTCAAGTCCGGGAAGGTCCGCTACATCGGAGCCTCTTCCATGTACGCCTGGCAGTTCACCAAGGCGCTGTACCTGGCCGACCTGAACGGCTGGACCCGGTTCGTGTCGATGCAGGACCACTACAACCTCATCCACCGGGAAGCAGAGCGGGAGATGCTTCCGCTCTGCGCCGACCAGGGCATCGGCGTCATCCCGTGGAGCCCGCTGGCGCGAGGCAGGCTGACGCGGGCCGGGAACACCGCCACGACGCGTGCCGAGACCGACGCGGGCGACAAGATCCTCTACCGCGACGAGGACCAGGCCGTGGCCGAACGCGTCCACGAGATCGCGGACAAGCGGGGGCTGTCCCCGGCCCAGGTCGCCCTGGCCTGGGTCATGCGCCACCCGACGGTGACCTCGCCCATCGTCGGGGTCACCAAGCCGGCCCAACTGGCCGACGCGGTCGCCGCGGTGGACGTCGCACTCGACGAAGACGAGGCGGCCTATCTGGAGGAGCCCTACCAGCCGCACGAGGCCGCCTACCTGGCCGAGTCCTTCTACAAGCAGCAGTCCGTGGCGGGCTCACGGTAGCTCCCGGCCACCGCCGGGCCCGCGACGAGCTTTCGGCCTCGGCCTGCTCAGCTCTGTGGTCGGCCCGGCGGTGCTTGCGGGCGGGCGCGCGCAATGCGCTGATCCGCGTGCTGCCCGCCGGCACGACTTCCCGCTCCTGCGCTCGACGCCAGAGAAGCTCGGGTGATTCGAGATTGCGTTGCCTGAACGGTTCGTGATGCGCCCTGACGCGGGCTACGACTCCACGGTCACCCGCACACTGCTGACCGATCCCCGCTGCGAGTGGCGGATCCGGCCCCAGGGCGTCGTGATACCGATCGACCACACTTGCCGTCGGCGCCTCGATATGCCTTGGCCGCCCAGCACTTCACCTTCGCGTCGCCGGGGGCGTAGTCACCGGAAGCCCCCGTGTCGTGGCGAGGCGCCGGGAACGGTGGGTGAGGCCGACAGCAGTCGACCTGCCGCATCGGCGACGACCTACCACGTCGAGCCGGGCTCGTCGGACATGACGGCGCCGACCCGGTGGGGAGTTACAGGGGAGCTGCGCACCGACCGGTGACCGGTCGGTGCGGGCTCGGTCTACCGGTTCGCGGCGTCGCGAGAGGCGATCCGGTTCGTGCGACCGACCGCGCGGCCCGCCGCGTTGCGCACCGCGAGGCCCGGCCGGGTGCGGGGCACCAGGAGCCGGGAGAGCAGACCGACGCGTCGCTGTCGCGGACCTACCTCACGGCGGAGACGGGACTCGTAGGCGGTGAAGGCGCGGGCGTGGTCACCGGGTTGGGCGGCGAGCTCCTCTGCGAGGGCGTACGCGCCCGCCATTGCCATGCTGGACCCGTCGCCCAGCAGGGCTGTCGCCGCCGCCGCGTCCCCGAGCAGTACGACCCGTCCGCGGGACCACGAGGGCACCCGGACGGTGGTCAGGGGGTCGAAGAACGGAGCCGGGTGGTCGAGGAAGGCTGCCACGAGTTCCGGTGCCCGCCACCGCACGTCGGCGTAGGCGTCGGCCACGGTCTGCTTGTGCAGGGTGACGTTCTTGCGGTCGTGGGGCGCTGACGGTGCGGCCCGGAAGGTGAAGATCGCGAGCGGGGTGGTCCGTGAGGGGTGGAGGACCAGCATCCGGTTCGGCACGGTCAGCATCGTCATCTCGGTCGGGTCCTCGATGGCGTCGGGTTCCAGCGGGACGGTCGCGCCGTACAGGCCCAGGTCGCTCGCGAACTGCCGCTCGGGGCCGAATACCAGGCGCCGCACGGTGGAGTGCATCCCGTCGGCACCGACCACCAAGTCGAAGCGCCGTGGCGCGGACCGCCGGAAGGTGACGTCCACCCCGTCTTCATCCTGGTCGAGAGCGGTGACCGTGTCGTCGAACAAGAACTCGGCCTCGGCCTGCGCCGACCGGTGGAGCACCTCGGACAGGTCGGCTCGGGTCACCTCGACCGTCGGCGCCTCGTCCGAGGCGAGCGGGAGCTGGAGGATTCGCCTGCCGCCGGGGTCGAGCAGGGTCAGCGACCGATTGCGGGTGGCGAGCTCGCGGAGCCGGGGGAGGATGCCCATGCGCTCGGCGACCGGGATCGCGGGCCCCTTCACGACGATCGCGCTACCGCCGGAGCGCAGCTGCCGGGCGTGTTCGACGACCGTCGGCCGGTATCCGTTCCGGGAGAGCCAGTACGCGAGTGCGGGCCCTGCGATTCCGGCACCGACTATCAGCACCTCGGGCTTCTTCATGACGATGACCTCTCGCAGTGTCGATGACCAGGTCCCCGGCGGGTGCCGGGCCGGGCCTGAGGGAGCGGCGGCACAGGGAGGTGCAACCGGACCAAGGTACGATCATTTTCGTACCTCAGAGAAGCACGCCCTTCAGGTACGATGCAAGTCATACCTGAAGGAGGTGCGGTGTGGCCGGGAGGAACCTGGTCGGCCTGGAGGTCGATGCGCTCGATCTGGGTGCGGTGTTTCGCGCCCTCGCCGACGAGCACCGTCGTTCGGTGATGACGGAGTTGGCCGCCGACCGCAGCGACAGTGAGCGGGGCTGCAACTCGTTCGATCTTCCGATCTCGAAGCAGACCCAGACCCACCACTTCCGAGTCCTGCGCGAGGCAGGTCTCATCGACGAGATCGACTACGGCAACCGCAAGGGCATCCGACTACGGCGCGCGGACATCGAGAAGAGATTCCCCGGGCTGCTCACGCTCCTGGGCTCGGAGTCCCCGGGCGGTACTGCTCCTCGCTGAGCGCAGCTGAGCACACCGGAGGGGAGCCCGAGTTGAGCCGCGAGCTCGGCCGGATCCAGCCCGCGCGGCTCGCAGGTAGCCGGGCACGACGCGGGCACATACGGGATCGGTGTCGCTTCGACCACCGTCCCGCGCTCGTGATCGGCGCCGAACTCTTCCGCACACTCCCTCACGCCCCCATCCACTGAGGCTTCCTCAACCTGCAAGCGGAGCAGGGCCACTGGGGGTGAGGGCGGTGAGGACGGGATCCGGGTGCTGGCTCATCTGCGATGCGGCCATACCTACGCCCAGCTCGCCGCCGGATTCGGTGTGGGCACCACCACCGCCTACCGGTGCATCGCCGAGGCCGTCGACATCCTGGCCGCTCTGGCTCGAACCCTCGCCGAGGCGGTGAGGACGGCCTCCGGCAAGGCCGACGCGATCTGTCCACGGCATCAAGACCGCGCGAACCCATGGCGTCGTCGGTGCCCTGACGGGGGCCGGGGTGGATTGCTGGGCCGACAGGACGTGACGGGAGGCGAGTTCGCGCCCGCGCGGCGCCGACGCGGCCGACGGGGCGGAGCCGCGGGCACGGACGGGGCCCCGGCGCCTTCGGCGGGGTGCCGCGGCGGCCGGGGCCTCGGAGGTCGGTCGTCGGTTCCGGGTCAGCTGACCCGGATCAGCTTCCACTGGTCGCCGTCCTTCTTGCAGCTCCACTCGGAGGGCGCCGGGTCCAGCTTGTGGGCCTCGTCCGTGGCGGCCTTGAGGCAGGCGTCCTGGGTGGGGTACAGGTCGCCCTCGGCGGCGGAGGCGCTGCCGGCGGCGAACAGGGAGAGGCTGGAAGCGGCAGCCGCGCCGGCCAGGACCAGGGCTGCCTTCTTGTGGAACGTGCGCATGAGTCTCTCCTTTGCTCGATTGTCCGTGTCGGCTCGGACGGACTTTTCAAGATCGACTCGATCATGAGCCCGGCGGGTCACTCAACCGTGCGATGTGTCCGTTACGCGATCACGACCGAGCGCGGGCGTGCGGAACACCTGGGAGGGGCAGAGGCGTTCGGCCCGGCCCCCCGGCAGGGCGCGAGACGGCCGCGCTGCGTGCTCGGGCCTTTGCTGGCTCGGGTTCCGGTTTCGGCTGTGCTTCCGGACGCGGGCCCGGCGGCGGTCTCCGCGGGGCAGGGCGCGGGCAGTTCGGCTACCACCAGGAAGCCGCCGCCGGGCCGTTCCCGTCTGGCCGCCGCCGCCCGCCAGTCGTACGCGCTCCCTCAGCCCGATCAGCCCGATCAGCCCGGTCAGCCCGTGGCCGCCGCTGGGCAGCCGTGGCGTGCCGTCCGAGGCCGGCTCTTCGCCGGAACGCACCTCGGTGGGCACGTAGTTGCGCACGCTGACGCACACGGTGTCGTCCCGGTACGCCACGGCGCTCTCCGTCTGGGCGCCCGGCGCGTGCTTGTGCATGCTGGTCAGCGCCTCCTGGGCGATCCGGGACGCGGCGCGCTCCGTCGTCTCCGGCAGCGGGCGCGGCTCCCCGGTGGTACGCAATTCCACGGGCAGTCCCGCGCTGCGGGAGGAGGCGACCAGTGACGGCACCCGCTCCAGCGCGGATCGGGTGTCGGCGGCGCTGCCGATTCCGGTTCCGCCTCCGGCACCGGTCTCTGTCCCGGTTCGGGGGGTACGGCAACGCCATCGGCCTTGTGTGTCAGCTCCTCTTAATGGCTCTCGTCACATCCCGTGGACGGATGTCACGCCAGTGCTGTGACACCGGCTTCGGCGACCGTGTTGTCCGCGCTCCAGTGCCCGCCCGAGACGCCGATCCCGCCCACGACCCGACCGTCGACCATGAGCGGCAGTCCACCGCCGTAGGGGACGAACCGGGCGATGCTCGTCGGCGCCCCCGCAGCCAGCGGAGCGTCCTGGGTCATGAACTCGTGCCACTGCGCGGTCGGCATCCCGAACCCCGCGGCGGTGTAGGCCTTGTCCTGGGAGATCTGGATCGCCTGGACCGGAGCGCCGTCCATGCGAACGAACGCGCACAGCAGGCGTTGACCGTGCTCAACGAACACGCCGCGATCACGTCGGCCGAGCTGGCCCGCCGGTGCCAGGTCACGCCGCAGACGATGACGAGCACCGTGGCCAAGCTTGAGGGCCGCGGCCTCCTGATACGCGAACCGCATCCTGTCCATGGGACCCTCGTCGAGTTGCGGCTCACCCCCCGGGGCCGCGAGCTGTTCCGGCTCGCCGACGCCCGAGTCACCGAGCTCGACGATCACCTCGCTCACGGACTCACGGCCGCAGAAGTCGAGTCCCTCAAGGGGCTGCTCACGCGGGTCGCCGACAATGCCGCCGGCGCCGGCTCCTGACAGCCGGTCCTCAGCATCGCCGGAGACTTCCACCACGCATGGACGACGCCGGCCGCCCGAGTGGCTCGTGCAACGGACCCCCGTTCCGTACGGTGTTCGGATGGAGGGCATTCCGATCGACGAACTCCGCACCGCGTATGACGCCCAACTCCGGGGTGTCACCACGCCCGGCGGCAGCGTCCGGGTCGAGAGGGACGGTCCGTTGACCCGTGTCGTCGGTTGGCGCCGTGGCTTCGTCACGGGCCCCCGCGACCTCGGGGTGTACGGGGCAGAACTCGACACGCTCATAGCGCGGCAGCGCGACTTCTACGCCGCCCGTGGTGAGGCGGTCGAATGGAAGACTCGCGCCCATGATCTCCCCACCGACCTCACCGAGCGACTGACGGCGGCCGGTTTCGTCGGTGAGGACAGCGAGACCGTGCTCATCGGGCAGTCCGCAGATCTTGCCGCCGACCCCGTCCTGCCCGACGGCGTGACCGTCCGCCGTGTCACCGCCGGATCGGACCTCCAGCGCATCGCCGCTCTGGAGAGCACCGTCTGGGGTGAGGACTGGAGTTGGCTCGCCGACGATCTGGCCGCCCGGATCGAGAACGCCCCGGAGAACACCGTCGTCCTCGTCGCCGAGGCACGTACCGAAGTCGTCTGCGCCGCCTGGCTGGTGTTCAACGACGGCATCGACTTCGGCGGCCTCTGGGGCGGCTCGACGCTCAAGGAATGGCGGGGGCAGGGCATCTACCGGGCCATGGTCGCCCACCGGGCCCAACTCGCTGCTGCTCGCGAGGTCCCCTACGTCTACGTCGACGCCTCGGCCGACAGCGCCCCGATCCTCACCCGCCTCGGCCTGCACGCGGTCACCACGACGACACCGTATGTCTGGTCGCCCTGAGCTCAGCCGTTCCGTGATCGCGGCGTGGAGACGCGGGCGTAGCGGGCGGCGGGCTCGGCGGCATGCGGTCGCATCGGACAGGCCGAGGCCGGGCGGGAGTTGATGCCGTGTGCATCTCCCGGCGGCGACGGAGTTGCCCACGGGGAGATGCTCCCGTCCGTCACCGGAAGTGGCGCCGTCCGCGAGGCAGTTCGACCGGGGGCGGGCCGGCGGTCACGGTGTTGGTGAGCGTGCCGATGCCCTCGGCGGTGAGGGTGACCGTGTCGCCGGGCTTCAGCGGCGGCGGGTCCTGGGTGCCGCGCAGTCCCCACAGTTCGGCCAGGCAGCCGCCGTTGCCGCAGGTGCCGGAGCCGAGGACGTCGCCGGGGACGAGACGGGTGCCGCGTGCGGCGTAGGCGGCCATCTCCTCGAACGTCCAGCTCATGTGGGAGAGCAGGTCCGTGCCGGTCGTCGTGCCGTTGACCTGCGCGGTCAGCGCGAGGTGCAGGAGCCCTTCGGTGTCGCGGTACGGTTCCAGCTCGTCGGCCGTGACGAGGCAGGGGCCGAGCGTCGTGGCGGTGTCCTTGCCCTTGCAGGGGCCGAGACCCACCCGCATCTCGGCGGACTGGAGGTCGCGTGCCGACCAGTCGTTGAGGACGGTGTAGCCGACGATGTGGTCGCGGGCCTGCGCGGGGGTCAGATCGCCGCCCTCGCGGCCGATCACGGCGGCGACCTCCAGTTCGTAGTCGAGGGCGGCGGATCCGGGCGGCATCGGGACGGCGTCGCCGGGCCCGAGGATCGCGTGCGGATTGCTGAAGTAGAAGGTGGGGGCCGTGTACCACTCCTCGGGCACACCGTGCGCGCCGTCCACGGAGCGGCGGACGCCCGCCACATGTTCCTCGAAGGTGACGAAGTCCCGTACGGACGACGGCTGGAGCGGCGGCAGCAGCCGCACCTGGGAGACGTGCGGACCGGGTGCCGCGTCGAGCGCGGCGGCGCCCGCGGCGAGGAGAGCGGGCAGGCCGTCGCCGGAGCGCACCAGCGCGGTGAGCGAGGTGGTGCCCGGCAGCGGGTGAAGAGTGCCCTCCGCGTCGACGACGGCGGTGCGGACGGTGTGCTGGTGTGTGTAGGTGACGAAGCGCATGGGGCTCCTGGACCGGGGCGGGGGAGCGGAAGGAGAACGGCGTCGGGGGCCGGGCCCGAGGCGCGGACGGGGGCCGACGCGCCTTCGGGGCCCGGGGCCGGGGCCCGCCGGGGTCAGACCGGCGGGGCGACGAAGCAGCCGCGGTCGGGATCGTTGAACGACTCCTTGGCGACCAGCTCGTTCATCGGGTTGGCGGTGCCCCACTGGTCGGTGACCTCGGGCTGCGAGAAGTCGTAGACGTGCGGGTGCCAGGTGTCCTCGTCGAGCAGTTCCAGCTCCGTCGTGTACTCCACGGTGTTGCCGTGCGGGTCGAGGAAGTACGTGAAGGTGTTGTCGCCCGCCATGTGCCGGCCCGGCCCCCAGATCTTCCGGAATCCGGCGCGCATGACCCGGCCGGAGCCGCGCATGTACTCGTCGAGGCCGCGCATCTCGAACGAGACGTGGTGCAGGGCGGTGTGCGGCCCCCGTGCGAGAGCCATCGAGTGGTGCTGGTTGCTGATCCGCATGAAGTGCATGACCTCGCCCATGCGCGGGGAGGAGAGCGTGTCGGACAGCGCGAAGCCGAGGTGGCGCTCGTACCACTCCCGAGTGCGGTTCAGGTCGGGGGAGTTGAGGACGACGTGGGAGAGCTTGACCGGGATGGCCTCCTTCTCCTCGATCTTGCGGTGCTGCCGGACGCCGACGTCCGCGGAGACCTCGATGGTGCGGCCGTCGACGTCGAAGAAGCGGAAGCCGTACCCGCCTCCGGGGGTCTCGATCCTCCCGGGTCGCGAGATCAGCTGGACGCCTCCGGCGAGCAGCCGTTCGGCGAGCGTGTCGACGTCGGCGGGTGACGCGGCCCCGTAGGACACGAGGTCGAGGCGCTTCTCGTCGGCCTTGCGCAGCCGGACGACGTACTGCTCCGGGCTGCCCTCGGCGGCGAGGAAGGAGATGCCCGTGTCCTCGGCGACCTCGGTCAGGCCCCAGACGCCGGAGTAGAAGTCGAGCTGCTTGTCGTAGTCGGGCACGGCGAGGTCGACGTGCCGCAGGTGGGTGAGCAGACGGTCGCTCATGGTGTCAGTCCTTCCTCGGGAGGAGGCCGGCCGCGGTACCGCCGCGCACCGCCTCGAAGTCGGCATCGGACAGTCCGGCCGCGCGCAGCGCGCCGAGAGGGTCCGGTGTGCCCATGTCGAAGGGGAAGTCGGAGCCGAGGAGCACCCGGCCGGCTCCGGCCGCCCGTACCAGCTCCCGCAGCACGTGCGGGTCGTGGACGAGGGAGTCGAAGTAGAGGCGCCGCAGGTAGTGGCTGGGCGGGTGCGCGCAGCCGGACGCGGCGTCGGGGCGGGTCCGCCAGGCGTGATCGGCGCGGCCGATGTGGGTGGGCAGATAGCCGCCGCCGTGCGCCGCGACGATCCGCAGCCCCGGATGGCGGTCCAGGACGCCGGAGAAGATCAGGTGGGAGAGGGCGACGGCGTTCTCGGTGGGCTGGCCCACGGAGTTGGACAGGTACCAGCGGTCGAGGCGTTCGTCGAGAGTGCAGCCGAAGGGGTGCAGGAAGACGAGCGCGCCGGTCTCCTCCGCCCTGTTCCAGAGGGGTTCGTAGGCCGGGTCGGACAGTTCGTGCCCCGGCGCGTGGCTGGAGATCTCGACTCCGGACAGGCCCCGCGCGAGCGCGTCGTCGAGGGCCGGCACCGCCAGAACGGGGTGTTGCAGCGGGACGAGTCCGAGGCCGCGCAGCCTGTCGGGCGCGGCCGAACAGTGCTCGGCTGTCGCCTCGTTGGCGAGCCGGAAGAGCGTCTCGGCCGTCTCCTCGCCGGCCCAGTAGTGGTAGTGCGACGGGGAGGGGCTGACGAGCTGGATGTCCACGCCCTGCGTGTCCATGGCGGCGAGCCGGACCGCCGGATCCGTGAGCCGGGGGACGCGCTCGCCGATCATCACGCGGTTGACCTCCAGCGCCGCCGGCCCGTTGCGGCGGGCGTCCAGGGTCCTTGCCTCGCTCAGGCCGGGCAGCCCCTCCACCAGGTCCTCGACCGCGGGCAGCAGGACATGGGCGTGTACGTCGACCGTGGGCGGCGCCGTCACGGCAGCTCCCGCAGCAGTGCCGCGGTGCGCCCCATCAGGCCGGGCACGTCCGCGTCGCGGTCCCCGTCGAGCTGCCATCGGCCGATCCGGACGGAAGCCTCGACCACGGGCCGGACCCGTCCGATCCGCCGCTCGTGGTAGCGCTGGAGCAGCGCGTCGTCCCAGGTGTCGGCGGATATGAGCAGCTGGGCGAGCACCCAGGCGTCCTCCAGCGACAGGGCGGCGCCCTGGGCGAGGGTGGGCGGGCAGCAGTGCGCGGCGTCGCCGGCGAGGACGACGCGGCCACGGTGCCAGGAGCCCTCGACCAGCATCCGGTCGAACCACGTGTAGTTGACCTGGGCCGGGTCGGTGATGTGCGCGGTGATCTCGGGCCAGTGGCCGCCGTAGTGCCGGGTCAGGGAACGCATCTCGTCGGCGTACGAGGCGGGCGGGATACCGGCCCGGTCCCGGTAGTCCTCGACGACGTACGCGTACAGCGTGCTCTCGCCGGTCGGGCAGTAGCCCGCGATGTAGGCGGGGCCCGCGTAGCACAGGTCGGTGCGGGTGACACCGGTGGGGCGGGGTGCCGCGACGCGCCAGATGGCCATGCCGGTGGGTTCGGGCCGGTCCGTGATGCCGATGGCCGCGCGGGTGGCGGAATGCAGGCCGTCGGCGGCGATCACCAGGTCGTAGCGGCCCACGGCGCCGTCGGTGAAGCGGACGGTGACCCCGTCGTCGTCCTGGTCCAGGGACGTGGCGCGGACGCCGAGGCGGACGGTGGCGCCGGCGGCGCGCACCGCGTCGCTGAGGATGCCTTGCAGCCGCGGGCGCCGCATGCCGACGGTGGCGGGCAGATCGTCGCCCCCGGTACGCAGGTCCTCGGTGATGTGCAGGGCGGTGCCGTCGGGGGCGACGATGCCGACCGCGTCGAAGCCGTACCCGGACCGTGCCACCTCCTCCCACACGCCCAGCTCCCGCAGGACCCGCAGGGCGTTGCCCTGAAGGGTGATGCCGGAGCCCGCGGTGGCGTTCCAGTCGTCCCTGGCCTCGACCAGGTCGACCGCGATCCCCGCGCGGCGCAGCAGGATCGCGGCGGCGTTGCCGGCCGAGCCGCCGCCGACGACGAGGACCGTGCGGTGTGCGCGCGTACCGCTCGTACGCGTACTGCTCATGGGGAACTCCTTGTCCCTCAAGGGAGATGGAGGGCTACTTGACGGCGACGGGGTTGACGGGGGAGCCGACCGCGCCGGTGACGGGCAGGGGAGCGGCCGTCAGCCAGAAGTCGTACGCCCCGTCGTGCGCGCAGTCCTCGGCGAGCGCGTCCAGGTCCCACATCTCCCCGATGAGCAGCCCCAGGTGGGGGATGGCGACCTGGTGGAGCGGCTGGAAGGAGTGCGCGAACTCGTTCGGGCGGACCTCGAAGCCCCAGGTGTCCGTGGCGATCGCGGCGATCTCGGTGCGGTGCAGCCATCCCGCGGTGGTGAACGAGAGGCCGGGGGAGGGGCCGCCGGCGTACTCGCCCCAGCCCTCGCGGCGGGCCCGCGCGAGGCGCCCGGTGCGCACGAGCACGATGTCGCCGCGGCCGACGGTCACGCCGTGCGCCTCGGCGGTCGCTCGCAGATGCTCTTCGGTGATGGCGAAGCCGTCGGGCAGCTCGCCGTCCGCGCCGGCGACGCGGCCCACATCGAGCAGGACGCCGCGGCCGGCAACATACGGGGCCATGTGCTCGATGCCGGTGACCAGGTCGCCGTCCGAGGTGACGACCTGCTCAGCGGGACGCCCGTTCCACGCCTTGCCGTGGTCGAAGATGTGGCCGAGACCGTCCCACTGGGTGGAGCACTGCAACGGCATGGCGATGACGTCGTCGGCGCCGCCGAGCCCGTGCGGGAAGCCCTGGTTGCCGAGCGCGGCGTCCGTACCGGTGTCGAGCATCGTGTGCACGGGGTTGGTGCGCCGTCGCCAGCCCCGCTGCGGCCCGTCCCTGTCGAAGCGCTGCGCCAGCGAGAGACTCACGCCCCGGCGCACCAGCGCGGCGCCCTCCCGGCGCTTGGCCTCGTCGAGGAAGTTGAGGGTGCCCAGCCGGTCGTCCTCGCCCCAACGCCCCCAGTTCGAGTACGCCTCGGCGGCAGCGGCGATGGCGCCCTCCGGGTCGTTCCGGTCCAGGGGTCCGGGGTCCGGGGAGCCGGTGGTCACGGCGTCACCTCCGTCACACACCGGGTGCGCTGTGTGCCGAGGCCGGTGATCGAGGCGTCCATCACGTCGCCGTCGCGCAGCAGCCGGCCCCGGTGGATGCCGTTCCCGGCGGGGGAACCGGTCAGTACGAGGTCGCCGGGCAGAAGCCGGGCCGTCCGGGAGATGTAGGACACCATCCGTGCCACGTCGAAGATCATGTCTTTGGTGGACTCGTCCTGCATGGTCTCGCCGTTGAGCTTCAGCACCAGGCGCAGAGCGCCGGGGTCGGCGACCGACTCGGCCGGCACGAGCCACGGGCCGAGCGGGGTGAAGCCGGGCGCGTTCTTGCCGCGCAGCCAGTCCGTGCCGATCTGCGGCATGTCGCGGCGGAAGACACCGGCCCGGTCGGTGAGGTCGTTGGCGATCGTGTACCCGGCGACGTGCTCCAGCGCCTCGGCGACGCCGACGCGGTATGCGGGTCGGCCGATCACTGCTGCCAACTCCAGCTCCCAGTCCGGCTGTTCGGCCCACGCCGGGAGCACGACCTCGTCGTAGGGGCCGGTGAGGGCGCTCGGCAGTCCGATGAAGACGTACGGCAGGTCCTCCCGCGCCCGCCGGTCCATGATCTCTGCTGCCTCGGCCCGGCGCTCGTCCTCCGGACGGTCGTCACCGGGCGCACGGTGGGCGACGTGCAGATCGATGACATGCTGCCGGTAGTTGGCGCCGGACTGGAACACCTGACGCGGCTCGACCGGCGCGTGCACCCGGAGCCCGGCCGACGTCCCGCGCTCCACGGTGTCGTCGTGTGCCAGGGACCGCAGCCGCGGCAGCACGGCCGGCCAGTCCTCCAGCAGGTGACGCGTGGTCAACTGTGGGTCGCCCAGGGCGGTTCGCAGGTCGACGGTCCGCCCGTCGGGCGTGACCAGCGCCGGGAAGGGAGGCCCGTCCGGGGCCGAGAGCGTCGCCAGCGCGAAGGGGCCGGCGAAGGGTGCAGAAGCGGGGGCGGGTTTCACGGGGTGTCCTCCTGGTCGCGGTGAGACCAATCTGGACCGCCGACCCATGATCAGGGAAATAGATTGTGCAAATGAGAGGTATCCACCAGGTAGATTTCCCTTGGCCAGTCGGCCGGTTGGCCGGTTGGCCGGTTGGTCAGCGCTGCTCGCCGCCGCACAGCAAGAGGAAGACAGTGAACCTCGCCCGTCTCGACCTGAACCTCGTCGTCGCCCTGCGTGCCCTGCTGGAGGAGCGCAACGTCACCCGCGCCGGGCAGCGCGTCGGACTGAGCCAGCCCGCCATGAGCGCCGCGCTCTCCCGGCTGCGCCGCCACTTCGGCGACGACCTGCTCACCCGCGTCGGCGGACGCTACGAACTCACCGCGCTCGGACAGGTCCTCCTCGACCGCACCTCCACCGCGTACGACGTCCTGGAGCGCCTCTTCTCCAGCCGGGCCGACTTCGACCCGGCGCGGGAGACACGCGAGTTCACCCTCGTCGCCTCCGACTACGCCGTCTCCGTCTTCGGTGCCGAACTCGCCCGCGTCGTCCACCGGGAGGCCCCCGGCATCCGGCTGCGCTTCGTCCAGACCCCGCCGACCGTGGCCGACGACACGGCCACGCTGCTCAGCGCGGTCGACGGGCTGCTCATGCCGCACGGCGTCATCAGCGGCTTCCCCGCCACCGACCTCTACGACGACCGGTGGGTCTTCGTGCTCGCCGACGACCACCCGTCCCTCACCGACGGACTCACCCGGCAGGACCTGGCCGACCTGCCATGGGTCACCTACCAGCGCACCTACGACGCCCCGGCCGTCCACCAGCTCGGCATGCTGGGCGTGGAACCGCGCGTGGAGGTGTCCGTCGACAGCTTCCACCTGCTGCCGCTTCTCGTCGCCGGAACCCGCCGTATCGCCATGGTCCAGGCCCGGCTCGCCCGCCTGCTCACCCCCTCCGCGGGCGTGCGGGTCGCCCAACCGCCGTACGAGGCGGTCCCGTTGCAGGAGGCCCTGTGGTGGCATCCCGTGCACACCCACGACGCCGGGCACGCCTGGCTCCGGGAGACCGCGGCTCGCGTCGGGGCCACGCTGCCACGGCTGCACGCCGGGTGACCGCCGCTGCCGGGCTGCTCGGGACCTGCGGGCTCAGCCGGTGCACGGGGTTTCGTCCGCCGCGCGTCCGGCTGCGGCGAGAGCGCCTTCGACGTGACCGGGGAACGCCGTGACGGTCTCGGCGGACGCCCAGCGTGGCCGGCTGTCCGGCGGCCCGGCGCGCCGACCGGCGGTAGCCGGGATCCCCGAAGAGCCGGTGGCCGGTGACGCGGGGCAGCACGGGCCCCCGCCCCGTGGCCTTTTCGGCGGCCCGTATCCGCTCCTCATCGGCGCCCGGTCGCAGGAGCGCGGCCGTGCCCGGGGCGTACTGGCCGAGCCATGCATCGATGCGGGCCCATGCGGCGGCAAGGCGTTCTGTGCCGTCACTCGTCACGCCGCCGGACGGTACCAGGGCCCTCGGCCATGGCGAGAGGACCTGCTCGGCACCGGCTCCGCTGGGACCGTGCCCGGCCGGGACATCTGTTCCGTACCCGACGCACACAGCCAACCGGCCGTCAGGAGAAGGGAGTTCGCTTCGCTGCCGACGCCGCCCGGTCTCCGTGACGGTAGACGCCGGTGCCCGGGCGACGGCTGTCCAACAGGGAGCGCCCTGTCGGACGCCGGGCATGTCCGCCCTGCTCGCAAGTTGGTCCGGGCCGCCAGGCTCGTAGCTCGCCGGCACGAGGCGAACCGGCCACGCCCACCGGGTCGACTCCGGCGGTCGCGACGTCGGGCGTGCAGCCGGCCCGCGCCGATGAATACGAGCTGTCGGCGTTCTGCGAGTCGCCCGCAACAGGGCGGGACTCCGCGTGGCGGGGTCAGAACTGGTTCTCGCCGCCGTTGACGTGCAGCGTGGTGCCGAGCATGAAGCTGCTGTCCGCGGAGGCGAGGAAGGCCACCGCGGCGGCGACCTCCTCCGGGCGTCCCCTGCGGCCGATCGGTACGCCCGCCGCGAGTTCCGCCTTGACCGCGTCCGCGTCCTCCTCGCCGATGGCGCTGTCGACTCCGGGGGTGTCGATCGCGCCCGGCGCAACCGTGTTGATCCGGATGCCCCTGCCCTTCAGCTCGTTGGCCCAGGTCCGCGCCAGGGACCGGACAGCGGCCTTCGACGCCGCGTACAGGCCGAAGTTCTCCCGGCCGTCGTCGGCACGGATCGAGTCGTTGAAGATCACCGAAGCGCCGTCGTTCAGCAGCGGCAGCGCCTTCTGCACGGTGAGCAGTGTGCCCCGGACATTGGTGCCGAAGATCTGGTCGAACTGTTCCTCGGTGGCGTGCGCCAGCGGTGCGAGCGTGGCCATGCCCGCGTTGGCGAAGAGCACATCCAGGCCCTGGCCGCGGGCACGGACCGCGTCGTACAGCCGGTCCAGGTCGGCCGGTTCGGATATGTCGCCCGGCACAGCGGTGACCGCGGAACCGATCGACTCGACGGCCCTGTCGAGCGCGTCCTCGCGCCGGCCCGTGATGAACACATGGGCGCCCTCGGACGCCAGCCGTGCGGCGGTGGCCAGGCCGATCCCTGTGCTCCCGCCGGTGACGACGGCGGTCTTGTCTTCCCTCTGCCTCATTGCGTGAACTCCCGAAACTTGGATACCGATCGGTGCAGAATGGAACGGTAGCACTTCTGCACCGATCGGTATCGAGGTCGTAGGATGGGGGCATGGAGAACACCCGGAAGGCGCCGATCGGCCGGCCGAGAGGCTTCGACGCCGACGAGGCCCTGGAGCGGGCGATGAGGGTCTTCTGGGAGCAGGGCTACGAAGGCGCCAGCCTGACCGACCTGACCAGCGCCATGGGCATCACCCGCAAGAGCATGTACGCGGCCTTCGGCAACAAGGAGGAGCTGTTCCGCAAGGCCCTGGAGCGCTACACCGAGGGCCCCGCCGCCTATGCGGCCCGCGCGTTGGAGAAGCCGAGCGCCCAGGAGGTGGCCACGGCGTTCCTCGCCGGCTCGGTCAACGCGACCACCCGTCCCGGTTGCCCCACCGGATGCCTGGGCGTACAGGGCTCACTGGCCTCCGGCGACTCCGGACGGCCGGCCCAGGACGCCCTGATCGCCTGGCGTGACGACGGCCGTACCCGCCTCCTCCACCGCTTTCAGCAGGCCGCCGACGAGGGGGACCTGCCCCCGGACGCGGACCCGGAACTGCTCGCCCGCTACCTCATGACCGTGGCGAACGGCATCGCCGTCCAAGCTGTCGGCGGTGCCAGCCGCTCCGAACTCCAGCAGGTGGCCGACGCGGCGTTGCGGAGCTGGCCACTCGTCTGACAGCAGGCACGCACAGAAGGGGTCGTGACCTCGGCCGCGAGGACTCGTCCACGCGGCCACAACACCCCGTTGTTCACCAGCTGGTGATCCCGTGATCCCGCCACGGACGGCCACGCTCGTCAACGCCCGGTAGCACAGGCGCTGTCGGCCCTCGCGCCGCGTCCGTCGACGCACCACAACCCACCACAAGGTCAATTGCCGGAAGGCAGTTGAGCTATCTGTTGTTCGATCAGGACCGGGCGTGCCTTCGTGGTCCGACACGACGTCGGCGTTCCCGCTTCGACCCGGGTGGGCAACTCAAGCTGTCCGTGGAGCGCCGAAGCGCAGGCCGTCGTAGAGGACGGTGGTGATCTGCCGGGCTTCGTCCTGCCAGCCCTCGGTGGCGTGCATGGCGCAGATGCCGCCCAGGGCGCGCAGCAGGGTGGGGCCGGTGACGTCGTCGCGGATGGTGCCGGCCTTGGCGCCCGCGTCGAGCAGCAGGGTCAGCGCGTTGGCCATCCGGGTGCGGGCGTTGTCGAAGAGCGGTGAGCTCGTCGCCATGATGCTCTCCAGGGCGACGGCCATCCCCTTGCCCACGGCTGCGTGGTCCACGAGCAGCAGCAGAAACCTCCGCAGGGCCTCGTGCGGGTCGTGTTGTTCCAGGAGCTGTGCGGGAGCGGTGCACAGTTCGTCGACTTCCTTGCGGTAGACCTCCTCGATGAGTGCTTCGCGGGTCTCGAAGTGGCGGTAGAGCGTTCCCACGGCCACTCCGGCCCTGCGGGCGATCGCCTCGACGTGCGTGTCGGTGTCGCCACCGAGGAACGCGTCCCGGGCCGCGGCCAGGAGCGCCTCGCGGTTGCGGCGCGCGTCGGCGCGCAGCGGACGTGATGAGGGCAACAGAACCTCCCTAAGGTGAGTCCGACTCCGGATATGTATTGTTTCCGGAGTCGGGTTCATCTTACGGAGGAGGGCACTCATGACGGAGACAGGGGAAGGTCTGGACGGGCTGCGTGTGCTGGTCACCGGCGGCAGTCGCGGCCTGGGCGAAGCGACCGCCCGCCGCTTCGCCGCCGCGGGGGCGACCGTGCTGACCGCCTCTCGGAGCAGGCCGAGAGAGGATCTGCCGGTCACGTTCATCCAGGCGGACCTCTCCACCGAGCAGGGAGTGGCGGAGCTGGGTCGGCAGGTCGTCGACCGCGTGGGCGGGGTGGACGTACTCGTGAACAACGCGGGCGCGGCGAGCGCCCCGGCGCCGACCCTGAGCCGGTCGGAGGAGTCCTGGCGTGCGGACCTGGAGATGAACCTCCTCAGCGCCGTGCGCTTGGACCGGGCTCTGGTGCCGGGGATGGTCGAGCGGGGGTCCGGTGTCGTCGTGCACGTCTCCTCGATCGCGAGCCGCCTTCCGCAGCGTAGGGACGCGTCCTACGCCGCCGCCAAGGCGGCGCTCAACGCCTACAGCCGCGAACTGGCCACCGAGGTGGGCGAGTAAGGGGTGCGCGTCGTCTGCGTCCTGCCGGGCTTCGTCGTCACCGAGGGCGCCACCGCCCACCTACAGCACCTCGCCGACCAGCAGGGCGTCAGCACCGACGAGGTGGCGCAGCAGATCGCGGACCATCTGAAGGTGCCGATGGGGCACCCAGGAGATCCCGAGGACGTCGCCGAGATGATCGCGTTCCTCGCCTCGGGGCGTGCGAAGTGGCTCACGGGAGCGCAGTTCCGCGTCGACGGCGGCATCATCCCGGCGGTCTGAGCCGTGGCAGACACGAAGAAGGCGGACACCACCGTGAACATCACCCTGAGCTCCGTGATCATCGATGCTGCCGACCCGGAGTCGGAGGGTGCCTTCTGGCAGCGGCTGCTCGGCGGCTCGATCACCCGGACACCGACCCATCACTTCATCCAGGCCCCCGGCTTTCCGGTACTCGTGATCCAGGCGGCCCCCGGGCATGCCGCCCCGCACTGGCCGGACGGAACCTCGCAACAGCTGCACCTCGACTTCGCCGTCGACGATCTCGCGACCGCCGACCGGACGGCGGTCGAGGCCGGTGCCAGTCGGCTGCGGCCCACCGACGCCGTCCCTCCGGATTCCCGGAAGGGCAGCCGGGTCTACGCCAGTCCGGCCGGCCACCCCTTCTGCCTGCGTACGGTCTGACGGCGGGGGAGACCGTGGCTGTCAACAGTGAGACAGCGTCGTGTGGGCGGCGCGTGGGAGCGTGCAACACCACTGCGGACGGCTGATCTTCATGGAGATCAACGAGGAGCGGACGCCCCTGACGCGTCCCAGCGGACTGGCGTGGGACGTGCCGATCCGGGTTGCCCGGCCGGCGACGGGTGTACGAGGTGTGGCAGTCGGCGCCCAGGCCGGCCGCACCCATGACATCCCGCCGCCTGTCACGATCACATCCCGGCCCTTCACGCGCTGTCGCGGTGGACGCTCTTGGGAGCTCCGGCGCGTTGCCGGTGTCAGTCGGTTCGTAGACCGTCGAGTAGAACGGTCAGCGCCAAGTGGTGACCATGTGCGGGGTCAGGCTCAAGTCCGAGTACGCATCCCTGTGTCGCTGGGGCGCCGGTCAGCCGCAGCACTTCCTTCCAGGGCAGATCCCGGCGAAGACGTCCCTGGTCCTGAGCGCGTTCGATGACCTGCCGGGTGAGGTCGAGGAGCTCGTGGCGCTGCTGGGCGACAGCGGGCCCGCCGTGCTGGTCCAGGGAGCCGGACAGTCCCGCGTTCTGAGCGGTGTACAGGGCCAGGTCGGTGAACAGCGACGAGAAGCCCTCCCAGGCGTCATCGCAGCCCAAAGCCTGGTGTGCGGTGCTGATCAATTCCGTGAGGATGTCGCGCAGTACCGCCGCCATGAGCTGGTCGCGTTCGGGGTAGCGCCGGTAGACGGTGCCCACGCCGACGCCGGCCTCCCGGGCGATCTCGTGGTAGCTCACGTCCAGCCCGGTGGAGGCGACGGCACGACGCGCGGCCGCGAGAACCCGCGCGGCATTGCGCTGGGCGTCGGCACGCACGGGCATCGCCGCCCCCTGGGGCGTCGCAGGCCGCTCCTTGTTCATCGCCCCACCCTATCCGTAAGTGGACAGCTTCTGTCCGTCTCCTCTACTCTCATGGAAACGGACAAGGTCTGTCCGTTTGTTCGGCTCGTGCGAGAGGTGCGCAGCATGGGGTCCCGCGTGTGGCTGATCACCGGCGCGTCCGGCGGGTTGGGCCAGGCTCTGGTCGGTGAGGTTCTCGGTTCAGGCGAGCGAGTAATCGCCGTCACGCGCGACGACGAGCCGCTGCATCCGCTGACCGCCGCCTTTCCCGGCCGTCTGCGCACCGTGAGCGTGGACATCACCGACGCCGATACGCTGCGTCCGGTACTGGATGACGCGATCACCGGGTTCGGCCGCCTCGACGTCGTCGTCAACAACGCCGGCTACGCGCTGGCGGGCCCCTTCGAGGAACTGGACGACACGGAGCTGCGCGCCCAGTTCGAAGTGAACTTCTTCGCCGCCGCCAGTGTCCTGCGCACCGCCCTGCCCCACCTGCGCGCGGCAGAAGCAGGCCGTGTATTGCAGATCAGCTCGCTGGCGGGTCAGATCGGTGCCCCGGGGATGAGCGCCTACACGGCCAGCAAGCACGCCCTCGAAGGTCTGAGCGTCTCACTGGCCGCCGAGCTCACCCCGCTGGGCATCCGGACGACGATCGTGGAGCCCGGAGCAGCCCGCACAGGCTTCCGCGCCAACTGGGCGAGCCGGCTGCCCGGCGACGCCGCCCTCCCCGACTACCTCCCCGTGCACGAAGCGCTGGCGCGCTCCGCCGACGCCGCGGCAAGGCAGGTCGGCGACCCCGCCCGTGTGGCCCAGGCCCTCGTCGTCCTCGCCGATATGCCCAGCCCCCCGCTGCGCCTTCCTCTCGGCAGCGACGCCCTCGCCGGCATCGGCAACGCCCGCAGCGACCAACTCGAAGAGCTACGCCGATTCGCGACGCTGAGCTCTTCCACCGACCACGCAGAGGCAATGTGATATGTCCGAGCATCGCACCACCAGCCGGTTCGCCGTCGTCACGGGCGGCAGCGAGGGCTTGGGTCTGGCCATCGCCGGTGCCCTCGCCCACGACGGGGCGGAGCTGATTCTCGTCGCCCGCAACCCCGAGAAGCTCAAGACCGCCGCCGAGGAGCTCGGCCGGCAGGGCGCCGTCGTGCACACCGTCCCCGCGGATCTCTCCGCGCCCGTTGCCCCCGCCCGGATCGCCGCGCACGTCCGAAACCTGACCGACCGGGTCGACACCCTCGTCAACAACGTCGGCACCGCACATTTCGCCTCCCTTGCCGACACCACGGTCGACGAGATGAACACCATGTGGCACCTCAACGTCCAGGTGCCGCTGCTGCTGAGCCAGCAACTCCTGCCCGCCCTCGTGAACGCTCGGGGAAGCATCATCAACATCAGCAGCTATTGGGCCCGCAAAATGGTCGCCGGCCGTCATTCGGCCGCCTACTCCGCCACCCGCGGAGCGCTCAACTCCATGACCCGGGCGCTGGCCAGTGAACTCGGCCCCCAAGGCGTCCGTGTCAATGCCATCGCTCCCGGTGCTGTCCGCACTCCCAAGTACGAACGCTCCTATCTCGCCCCCATGGCCGCAGAGGAACGCGCCGCACACGACGAGCAGATCGAGTACTCCTACCCCCTGGGGCGTCTGGGCACCGCCGATGACGTCGCCACCGCGGCCGCCTACCTGGCCTCGGCCCAGTGGACCACCGGCACCATCCTCGCCGTCGACGGCGGACTCACCGCCCGCTGACTTCTGCAAGGTTCTTGAGGCAGCGTCAATCTGTCGGAAATCCCGCTTGTTGAGCGGTCATGTGTCGCTGTGGGGCAGGCGATCTCCGACGGTGATCTGGAACGCGCTCAGTGGCACCTTCCCGCGCATGGCCCGCCACTTGTCGCATGCCAACCTGCTTCAGGCCGTGGCAAACGACAGCGCGCGGTGACGTCGGTTCTGCGCGAAGGTGTGCCGGGACACGTGCTTCAGTCGTGGCCCCGCACCGCGGCGAGGCACTGATCGTAGAGGTCCGCCAGGTCGATCCGTCCGTCATGTCCGGCCCAGAGTTCGGTTGCCGTGTCGATACAGGCGAAGACTGTCGCGACGATCGCCTTGGACTGTGTTTCGGGAACCGCGCCGCTGGGGCCGTTGCCCAGTCGCGCCCGGATGACGGGGACGAGTTCGGCCTGCCAGTGCAGTCGCTTCTCGATGTAGCGGGCGTGCAGCGAGGGTGTGTCGAAGATGAGGCGGGAGAGTTCCAGCGCACGTTCAGGGGGATGGTTGGCGGTCAGAATGACCTCGAACCCGGCGCGCAGGGCATCCCAGGCGGACATCTCGGCCGGTTGCTGCTCGACGGTGCGTTTCAGCAGCTCGCCCAGCGCCTCCTGGTCGCCGCAGACCAGGTCCTCCTTGGTTCCGAAGTAACGGAAGAGGGAGCGCTGCGAGATCCCCGCCTCCCGCGCGATCTGCGCGATCGTCGTCTGCTCGTAGCCCTGCTCGGCGAACAGGCGTACCGCCGTATCCAGGATCGCCTGGACGGCGACCTGCCGCGAACGCTCCCACAAGGTCGTCATGGACATCAGGATACGCCTCTGGACAGCGGCCGCCTACTTGGCATTAACTGCCAGGAAGTCAGCGACTGAAAGAAGGAGGCCCATGCCTGCCGTCGACTACCACGCACAGACCACCCTCATCACCGGGGCCAGCGCGGGCCTCGGCGCCGAGTTCGCCCGCCAGCTCGCCGCCCGCGGCTCCGGCCTGGTGCTGGTCGCCCGCCGCGGAGAACGCCTGGAGAAGCTGGCCACCGAACTGCGCGCACAGCATCGGATCCAGGTGCACGTGGTGGAGATGGACCTGGCCACGGACCACCCCGGGCAGGCGCTGGCCGCGCGGGTGGCCCAGCTCGGTCTGCACGTCACGAGTCTGATCAACAACGCCGGGTTCGCCACCTTCGGCCCTTTCCACCAGGCGGATCCGGACCGGCTACGCCGGGAGATCGCGGTCGATGTGACCGCGGTCGCCGACATCAGCCGTGCCTTCATCGACCAACTGCGCACCGCGGGCCGCGGTGTACTGGTCAACGTGGCGAGCATGGCCGCCTACCAGCCCAACCCGCGCATGGCGGTCTACGGGGCGACCAAGGCGTTCGTGCTCAGCCTCACCGAGGCTCTGTGGGAGGAGTCACGCGGCACCGGTCTGCGGGTGCTGGCCCTGTCCCCCGGCGCGACCCGGACCGAGTTCTTCGACGTCGTGGGCACCCCACAGGCCGCCGGAGGGACCAGGCTCGCCTCGCCCGTCGACGTCGTCCGCACCGCGCTGGCCGCCCTGGACCGCAGGAACCCGCCACCCAGCGTCATCGCAGGCCGTACGAACCGGGTGATGGCCTCCCTCGCCCGACGCCTGGCCACCCGGCGCCAAGTCATCCGGACCATCGGCCGGCTGACCGCCAAGGAGGCATGACGATGGGCGGAAAGGCCGTAGTGACTCCCGAACTCGTTCCGGCCCTCTCCGCCCCTGTGGCGTTGTCGTTCCGAGGGCGACATGCGCCGGTCGGGCGGGTGGACAAGCCAGTGACGGGGCTTCCGGACCAGGTGCCTGTAAGGAGCGGGTGCGCGGGTACGGCGGCCCTGCCGACGAGCCGACAATTCTCAGACAGAACAGGCGATGAAGTCAGTCAGTGCGTCAGGACCATCTGCCGCATCCTCATTGTCGGTAAGGGCGGCCAGATCAGTCCGCAACTCTTCCGGCTGGGCACGGAAGTGCGTCACACGCTGACCAGTCTCGCCGCCCAAGAGTCAGTGCCGCCCCCAACGTGCGAAGACGTCTTCGGCCGGGCGGGCGCGGCTCACCTACCTGCTGAGCGCCCACAGCGGGGGGGTATCCGGAAAGGTCGCACGAGACGTCGCCCGCGGCCCGGACACGGCTGGCAAGTCGGCCGTGGCTTCATCGCGGTCTTACCCGAGCGCGTCGGAGGACGTGGCCCAGTAGTTCGTCAGCATCTCACCGGGCCACGCGGGTTCGCGAACCGCTCCCCGCGGCCCCATCTCTGCGAAGTAGGGCGACAGGTCGTAGATCTTGGTGCCGACCACTGCGTCCAGGTCGGTCACACGCAGGCTGAGCCCGTCGACCTTCAGCAGCCGTGGAAAGCTCTGCGCCAGCTGGTTGGGCCGGCGGTGATTGCGATGGGCGAACGTACCGGTGGCCGGCCACCGCGTATTCCCACGCGGGCTACGCGCGTGGTACTCGACGTCATCGGGGGATGCCTGGTCGAAGTGCCACACGACGACCAGATGGGAGAACTCTTCCAGCCCCTGCACGGCATCGAGAGGAAAGCCTGTGTCCAGCTGGATCACCGAGTCGACGCCTCCCCAATAGTCGTCGACGACGTCGGCACGCCCCACGACGACTTCGCCGATCGGTTCGATCTCCAAAGCCATGGTCCCAGCCCTTCGATACGGCCTCAACGCAACGTCTGCTCAAGCTACTTGCGCCAGGTACGAGACCGCACGGGCATCGAGCTCACTTGCAGCGGGGATGCCGCGCTTGCGGGGAGGGGGCACGCTGCACGAGGTGGCAGGGCGCCTGGGCATCCCCCACGGCACAGTGCACGGTGCGGTGCTCCGGTTCTGCGCAAGTTGTTTGCCGTCAAGGACGGGGTCCGTACAGCGGCGTCGGGGCGTCCTCCGTGCCCCACACCAGGAACCCACCAGGGGCCAGGGCCGGACGGCCTTCGGTGCGGTCGTGCGGTTGGGGCAGGGTGAAGGGGCGTCCTTGTTCCAGGCACGCGGCGATCTCCTCGGCCCACACGTGCAGCGGCCAGCACTCCCAGGACGGATATCCGGGGTAGGGGTCGGTGTCGCCCTCCGAGAACCACGTGTTGAGCCCGCCGAAGGTGTCCTTCTCCGGCCGGGAATCGACGTACCAGCCCTCCACACGCTCCTCGTCCGCGGCGAAGGGCAGACGGAGAAGATCGGCCTCCTCGTCCTCGTCCACGTCGACGCCGGCGTACGCGCTCCTGTGCCAGAAGGCGTTCTCCCGAACGAGTTCCTCCAGGGTGAGCATCGACGTCCGCTTGGGCAGGAGGCAGTCCAGACCGTCGTCGCGGTGTTCCATGCCGTCGTGGATGCGGTACCAGGCCGCCAGCTCCGGCGGGAAGACCCGCCGCGTGGCCTCTTCGGCTGCCCGTATCCGCTCCTCATCGGCGCCCCGTCGCAGTAGCGCGGCCGTACCGGGGGCGTACTGGCCGAGCCATGTATCGATGCGGGTCCATGCGGTGGCAAGGCGTTCTGTGCCCTCTCTCGTCACGGCGCCGGACGGTACCAAGGCCCTCGGACATGGACCTGCTCGGACTGGCTCCGCTGGGACCGTGCCCGGCCGGGACATCTCTTCCGTACCTGACGCCCCGGCCAACCGGCCGTCAGGAGAGGGGCTTTCGTCGCCGATCGGTAGTGACGGCGTCAGGGGAGGGCGGTGGTCTGGTCTCGGCGGGGCGGCCGAGTGGGTCCCTCGGGGCTCCGGCTGCGTGCGGACTGCTCGCGATGCCGCGCTGCACCGGTGCCCGGGCGACGGCTGTCCCACAGGAAGCGCGGAGGCACGGGAAGCGTCCCGCCGGACGCCGCTCAGTCCTCCAACTCCCGTACGACGCGGGCCGGGGAGCCGAGTGCGAGGACCCCCGCCGGCAGGTCCTTGGTCACCACCGAGCCGGCGCCGACCACCGTGTTCTCGCCGATCGTCACGCCGGGGCAGACGATCACGCCGCCGCCCAGCCAGACGTTGTCGCCGATGGTTACCGGCAGTGCCCGCTCCCAGCCCTCGCGTCTGCGCTCGGCCTCCAACGCGTGGGTGGAGGTGAGCAGTTGGACGTAGGGGCCCATTTGGACGTGCTCGCCTATGGTGACGGGGGCCGACGCGATGAACACCGCGCCGAAGTTGACGAACGTGTGGGCTCCGATGCTGATGTACGTGCCCATGTCGCAGCGGAACGGCGGGCGTACGTTGACGCCTTCGCCGACGGATCCCAGGAGTTCTCCCAGGATCCTGCGCCGCTCGGCTCGGCCGGGGGCCTCTTTGCCCTCGGCATTGTAGAGTGCGCAGAGGGCGGCCCGCCGCTCCGCGGCCTCCCGCAGTTCCGGCTCATTTTTCGGCAGAAACCATTCGCCGGCCCGCATCCGGTCAAGGTGTTCCCCCATGCCCACGTCCTCTTCCTGTGTGCAGCTTCGAGACGGCTGCATGCTAACAACCGGCGAGGTCGAGGGCTCCTCAACCAGCAGGTGGAGCACTGCCGTTGGCGTCCCGTAGTGGACCGGCCGCGCGCAGGCGCGGACAATACCGGACGACGTTGATTGGCCGATGAAAGCAAGCCACGTCCCTACCCGATACCGAGCCCGCCCAGTCCTCGATTGACTGGGTTTCTCACCCCTGTCCAACGCGCATCGGAGAAAGCACCTTGCTCCCACAATTCCTGCCCCGTCGTGCTGAGGCCCGGTGGATTCTCGGCGGGACCCTGTTATCAGCCGTCGGCCGGGGGCTGACCCTGCCGTTCCTGTTCATCTATCTCACGGAGGTGCGGCACCTCTCGGGCTCCCAGGCCGGATTGCTCATCGGCTGGCTGGGGGCCGTGACGCTCGCCATGTCGCCGTTCGGCGGCACGCTCATAGACCGCTTCGGAGCGCGCAGGGTCGTCATACCGTGCCTGATCATCGAGGCCCTCGGCACCGGCTCCCTGGCGCTCGTGGACTCCGTGGTCACGGCCTTCCTCGCCGTGTCGGTGACGGGGATCGGCAACTCGGCCATCGTGGCGGGGCAGTCGACGATCCTCGCCTCTCTGACCGACGCGGGGGAGCGCCAGCGGGCGTTCGGCCTCCAGTTCACTCTGCTCAACCTGGGGCTGGGAGTCGGCGGTCTGGTGGCCGGCGCCATCGTGGACACCGCGCGGCCCGGCACGTTCCAGGCCGTCTACGCGCTCGACGCGCTCAGCTTCCTCGCGCCGGTGGTGATCCTGCTGGCGATGCCGTCCGTCGGCGGGCCCTCGGCGTCCCATGAGAAGACGGAGGTACGGCGCTCCGGCGGCTATCTGGCCGTGCTGCGCGACCGCCCGTTCCGGCGGCTGGTGACGTTCGGACTGGTGCTGACCACCTGCGGCTACGCGCAGATCCAGGTCGGTTTCCCGGCGTACGCGATGCAGGTGGTGGAGGTGACGCCGCGGGTCGTCGCCTGGGCGCTCGCGGGGAACACCATCGTCATCGTGGTGGCCCAGCTGCTGGTGATCCGGCTGATGGAGCGCCGCAGCCGCGCCCTGGTGCTCGCCCTGGTAGGGGCGATGTTCGCGGCGGCGTGGATCGTGCTCGGGGCCGGCAGGCTCTTCGCCCAGGAGCACGCGCTCCTGGCCGCGCTGTGCGTGGCGGCGTGCGCGGCGATCTTCGGCTTCGGCGAGACGATGCTCTCCCCGGTGCTGCCGGTGCTCACCAACTCGCTCGCCACGGACGAACTGCGGGGCCGCTACAACTCGTTCACCTCCATCATCTTCGGAATCAGCGGCGTCATCGGGCCGGTCTCGGCCGGACCCCTGCTGGAGGCCGGCGGCGGCATGGTGTGGGTGGGGGCGGTCACCGCGGGGTGCCTGGTCGCCACCCTGCTGGCGCTCTCGCTGCGTCCGCTGCTCACCGCCGTGCAGGACGGCAGGGCCCTGCCCGAACCGGCCGCCGCGAGCGGCGAACTGGCCGGCCGCTGAGGCCCCTTGCGCGGCGGGCCGCGACCACACCGGTCCCGGCCCGCCGCGTGGGCGGAGTCAGTTCGCGGGAACCGAAGGGGTGCGCTCCCGCAGTTCGGAGAGGAAGGCGTCGACCGTCGCCACGGGAGCGGACCACCCCAACTCCCGCGCCAGCCGCGTGAGCTGGGGGCGTTCGAGGTCCGTGGGGGGTCCGCTCCTCTCCGCTGCATCGTCCCGGCTGCCGTCCGCGGGGAGGGCGGTGGCGTCGGCGGCGAGCCACTGCTCCACGGTTCCGTCCCAGCGGACCCTGCCCCGCTCCAGCACGATGACCCGCTCGAAGTGCTGCACGCAGAACTCCATGTCGTGGGTGACGGCGATGACCGTGCGCCCCTCCTCGGCGAGTTCGCCGAGGAGGGAACCCAGCAGTGCCAGCGAGCGGTGGTCCTGGCCCGTCGTCGGCTCGTCCAGCACCACCAGGGGGGTGTCCATCGCCAGGACGGAGGCCAGCGCCACGCGCTTTCGCTGGCCGAAGGACAGGTGGTGCGGATGGTCCTGGGCGTGGTGCGTCAGGCCCGTCACGCGCAGCGCCCACTCGCACGCCCGCGCCCGCTGCTCGGCGGTGAAGCCGAGGTTGCGGGGCCCGAACTCGACCGCCTTGGCGACGGTACGGGCATGCAGCTGGTCGTGCGGGTTCTGGAAGACGAACCCGACCGAGCGGGCGAGTTCGGCGATGCTCAGCTCGTCGGTTCTGCGGCCCTCGACCTCCACGGTGCCCGAGGTGGGCCGTTCGATACCGACGAGGTGACGGGCGAGTGTGCTCTTCCCGGCCCCGTTGGAGCCGACGACGGCGACGCGTTCACCGGCCGCCACCTGGAAGGTGACGCCGTTCAGCGCCGGGGTGCCGTTCGCGTACGCGTAGGTCAGGGAGTCGATGGAGAGGATCACGGCTGGTCTCCGGCGGGGATCGGGATGCGGTGGGTGACCTGGTGGAAACCGTCGGCTGCCGTCTCCAGCGTCACCGGCAGCGGGCGGCTCTCGTCCCACAGCCCGTGTTCGGCGGCCCGTCGCGCGGCGGTGGTGTACTGGAGCGGGCCGACGCCCCACTCGGGGAGCCGCGGATCGCCCAGCACCTCCCGCGTCGGCCCGTCCGCCGCCACCGCGCCGTCCTCCAGCACCACCACCTGGTCCGCCGAACGGGCCAGCAGCTCCAGCCGGTGCTCCATGACGAGGACGGCCACGCCGCGCTCCTTGAGCGCGTCGAGGATGCCGAAGACTCGTCGGCTGCCTTCGGCGTCGAGCTGGGAGGTCGGTTCGTCGAGCACGATCACCGCGGGCCGCATCGCCAGCACCGAGCCGATGGCCAGGCGCTGTTGCTGCCCGCCGGACAGCTCGTACGGCGAGCGGTCGGCCAACTCGCTCAGCCCGACGTCCGCCATGACATGCTCGACGCGGTGGCGCATCACGTCCCGCTCGACGGCCAGATTCTCCAGCCCGAACGCGAGTTCCTCACGGACCGTGAATCGCGCACCGGAAATCTGGCTGAACGGATCCTGCCTCACCAGCCCTACGGAGGTGGCGAGTTCGGCCATCGGCGTACCGGCCACGGGCCGGCCGCAGACCTCGACGGATCCGCTGAATTCGCCGCCGGTGAGATGCGGGGAGACGCCGCTGACCACCGCCGCCAGCGTCGTTTTTCCGCTGCCGTCCGCACCCACGACACCGCATATGGTGCCCGGCCGGACGGTCATGGTGATCGAGCGCAGCGCCGGCGCCGGCCGTCCCGTGGGATAGGTGAAGGTGAAATCCTTGAATTCGATCACCGTATGACTCCCCACACATTGACGGCGACGGCCGCGGCCGCGCAGAGAATCATCACTGCGCGCGCCACTCTCTGTCCGGTGCTGTCCGGCAGCGGCCCGGACAGACTCGTGGGACGGCGGGTGACGCCGAACGCCCGGGTCTCCATCGCGGCGGCGCGGTCCCCGATCTCGGTGAAGGCGCCCAGTATCAGCGGGCCCGCCAGCGGCACCAGCGCCCGCACCCGTCCGCGCAGCCCTCGTATGACCAGGCCATGGGCCTGCTGGGCCTGGAGGATGCGCTGCGCGCGTGCGGCGAAAGCGGGACCGATCTGTAGAGCCGCGGAGATGACGTACACGATTTTGGGCGACATCCCGCGCTGTGTCATGGCGCTCATCAGCCTGCTCGGAGAAGTGGTCAGCAGCAGAAAGAGGAAACTGGCGACCAGCACCATGATGTGCAGCGCCGTCTGTGCCGCGAAGATGAGCCCTTCGTAACTCAGCCGGGCCGGTCCCAGGGCCGCGATCACGCGTTCCGCGCCCGGATAGAAAAAGCCCTGCACAAGAAATAAGGCGACGACCACCGGAGCGGAGAAGAGGGCCAGCAGCTGTGTGAATCTGCGCAGCGCTCCCGCATACACGATGGCCGGGAGCAGGACCAGCAGTAACAACGCCAAAGGCCAGAGGGCCGACGTATGGGCGAATCCGCACACGGTCACCGAGAAAGCAAAAACGAGCTTGGTGACCGGATTCAGCCGGTGTATGGGAGAGGTGTCCGATACGGCCAAGATACTCATGCCACGCCCGCCTTTCCCGCGGCCGGTGCGTAGGTGTTCAGCACATGGTGTTCACGGGCGAAGGAGAACCGCTGCACGAAGCCCGCCGGCAGTCTCGCCAGGATGGTCAGCGCCAGCGCGACGGTCAGCGCCTTGTCCAGCGGGTCGGCCGCGAGCCCCTGGAGGCTGGCGGCCCGGAGCATGCCGTCGCCGTACGCCTGGAAGGTCGCGATCAGCGCGGACTGGCCCACCGAGCCGCCGGCGTTGCCGAAGACGAACGTGGTGATGGGGGCGGAGATGACACCGGCCACGACCCCGATGAGGGCTCCGCCGGCCAGTGCCGTCGGTTTTCTGCGGAACCAGCCCAGGCGCGCCAGCGCGCCCGCGACGAAGCCGACGGCGGCGGCCGTCACCGCGTAGGGAAGCGCTCCCGGCGTGATCGTCATGCCGACGAGGATGCTGGTCAGCGCGCCCGTCGCGGCCCCCGCCGCGGGGCCGGCGACCACCCCGACCAGTACCGTGCCGATGGCGTCGAGCTGGAGGGGAAGGCCGCTGAAGTAGACGATCTTGCCCATCACGATGTTGACCGTGATCGCGACGGGCAGCAGCGTCAGCGTCGTGGTCGGGAGGCGGGCCATGGCGCCGGAGATGATGAGCATCGCGCCGATTCCGTAGCCGCCCAGCGCCAGCAGGGCCGCCGGGCCGCCCACGCCGTGCGCGGAGGTGGGTTTCGCCGCGATGAGCGCGACATAGGTCAGCAGGATGACCGTCGTGCCGAGTCCGATGCGCCAGCGTTCACTCAACTGCCACGGATTCACCTGACATAAACCAATCAATCGGGATTCATTGATCAGAAACAGAGGGTCTCGCCCCAGACGTAGCGGGATGGGCGCCGCCGGGTAGCCGCTGACGAGCGGACGCCGATGCGTGCGCGAACTTCGGGGATCCGGCGGCGGGTTCGGTCCGACTCCGGGCCCGGCGCACGCCGTGCGAGCCGTCGTGCACCGGGGCCTGCCGGTTCGGTGTGGATTCTCACAGTTTCGCGAACAGCTCACCCACCTGTGCCGCGCACGCCCTCGACCGCAGGCTTCTGCTGCCGTGACGGACGCGCTTTCACCAGATGTCCCATCCCCTTCAGTGGGCCGGAATTCGGGCTGTTTCGCAGCAATAGCACGCAACAATGATGGCTTGATCGTTCCGTTGTCCAGGCGTCATAGTCCCCAGTGCGACGGCCCGTGTCAACAGGCCGCAGCCGGCACTAGAAGAATTCATAAGAAGCCTCAACGGCCGCCAGGAGTGATCTTGACAACGGGGTTTGGCATGGTGTGCGGTCTTTCTCGGAAGCGTGCTGCGACCAGCGGCTTCGGCTTTACTCCCACCGGGCCTCACGGAGGATTGAGCTGGAAATCCCCTCAGTTCCGCACGACGTCCTCCTTGGCTTGTTCCAGCCCTATCCCGAAAGGTTGTCATGACAAGCTACCCCTCCTTCGCGGACGCTTATACGGCCGGCTTGAGCGATGTACTTGCTGACGGCAGCTACGTGCCTTCCGTCCGCGACCCCCTCTCCAAGGCGTCTGATTTCGGCCGCAACGACCGGCCCTATCGGGAACTGCTCGGCTACCAGACCCGGATCGAGAACCCCGCCTCCGCGCTGGCGGCCAGCCCGGACCTTCCCATCAACCTGTCGTACTGTTTCGGCCTGCTCGCCTGGTCGCTCGCCGGCCGCAACGACGTCGAGACCCCGGCCTTCTACCGCCGCGGCGCCTACGAGTACTCCGACGACGAGCACACCCTCAGCGGCGCCTTCGGCCACCGCCTGGTGACCCACAACGGCAACCAGCTCGAAGAGGTCATCGGCCGCATCGAGCGCGACCCGGCCCACCGCCGCGCGTTCGCCCTGGTGCTGGAGCCCGAGGACAATTTCCGCCAGTCACGCGAGTACCCGTGCGCCGTCGGCGTCCATCTGTTCCTCCGCGACGGCAGGCTCACCTGGCTGACCGTCATGCGCGCCCAGCAGGCGCTGACCGTCATGCCCTACGACGCCTTCCTCTTCATGGGGATGCAGCAGTACGCCGCGTCCCAGCTGAACGTGCCCAGCGGGCCCTACATCCACCAGGCCGGAACCTTCCACTTCTACGAGAACGAGGCCCCGCTGGCGCAGAAGATCGTCGACGCCCCGCCGGCCGCCGCCGCGCTCCCCTCCTTCCCCCACGACGCCGAGGGCGGCCGCCGGGTCGCCGCCGAACTCATCGACTACGAGCGCAGGCTGCGCGAGGCGGCACAGGCCGGCGACGTGGCCGCGGTGGACGAGATCGCCGGCCGTCCGGCCGAGACCGACTTCGCCGACGTCGCCCGCGCCTGCCTCGCCACCCACGCCTACCGCAAGCTCGGCGACACCATGTCCCTCGTGACCAGCTCCGCTGCCGACAGCGCGGTCGCGGACCTCATATCGGCGATCTGACAGCCGCAGTCCGATCGCAAGGAGGGACACACCAAGGTGAGGATCACGGTTCGTACGCCGCTGGGCCCCCGCAGGCCGGACCGGCGAACGGCAGACGTGGAGCTGGCCGAGCGTCTCGCCCGGCGGCGCCGGCGCTTCGACGCCGCCCCCACAGAGGCCGGGTTCGGCTTCCCCGTCCTGGCCGCCCTCGTACCGGTGGCCACGAGCAGGGGAGGCGAGGTCGCCTATCCCGGCGACCCCATGTCCCTGTACGCGGCGCTCACTCTCACCATCCAGCGTTCCGTCGAGCGGCTGCACGCGGGCTTACCCGCCGAACCCTCGCTCGACGACGTCTACCCCTGCTGGGGCGACTACCCCGACGACGACTACCGGCGCGCGGCCGACGGGCCCCGCCCCGGCCTGATCGCCGACAACCCCACCACCGACGGCCACGTCTTCGACCCCCGCATCTGGGACGACCTCGCCAAGGAACAGTTCGTCGCCGAGCTGCGCGCCCTCCAGCCCAAGGCCGTACTGCTCAGCTCGGTCTCCGCCGGACACCGGTACGCGCTGGAGATGGCCGAACTGGCCAAGACGCACTCCCCGGACTGCGTCGTCGTCATCGGCGGCCGGCACGCGGACGAGACCGTACGGTACGCACCCGGCGACCACAGCCTCGACCTGTCCTGGAGCAGCACCGTCGAAGTCATCAGGGACGGCCGCTCTCCCCGCGTCGTCGACTTCGTCGTCGCGGGCGACGGCGCCCCCGGGCTCGACCTGCTGATGCAGGCACTCGCCCTCGTACAGGAACCGGGCTTCGGCCCCAACCGGGTCGCGGACGTCGCCGAGGCGCTGGAGCTGGTGGCCGCGACGAAAGAGGACCTCACGGGCTCCTTCACCGTCGTGAGCCTCGCCGAGGACGAGATCCTGGTCCACCCGGTCCGCGGGCGCCGGCTCTCCTCCGCCGAACTCCCCTCGCCCTACAGGCCGTTCGCCATACGTGCCCGGTTCGGCATCTTCACCGCAGCGGGCAGCTCCGCACTGGGCAGCCGCACCGCCCATATGCTCACGCTCGACGCCTGTCCGTTCAAATGCACCTTCTGCTCCGAGAGCATCCAGATCTCGCAGCGGCCCACCCGCTTCGCGGTCACCGAGACCGAACACGCCGCGGACCGGCTCATGCAGATGATCGACTGGGGCGCGGAAGCGGCCTTCTTCGACGACCCCGTCTTCTGGGGCGGCAACTGGAAGGCCATCTCCGCCTTCTGCACCGACTTCCAGGCCCGCAGGGCCCAACGCCCCGGCGACGCCCCCTTCGAGTGGGGCGCCCAGCTCACCGTCGACGTGGTCCTCAACCGCGCCAAGGCGGACGAGGTCGCCGCCGGGCTCGACCTGATGCGCGAGGCCGGATGCAGCTACATCTACATCGGCATCGAGAGCATGGCGCAGCGCGTCATGGCACACGTCGGCAAGAACCTCACGCGCCGCAACCCCGAGGCGTGGGTGAGCAAGGTGCGCGAAGCACTGGGCACCATCAAGAGCCACGGGATCCGGGTGGGCTCCTCGGTGCTGTTCGGACTCGACGGCGAGAACCGGGAGACCATCGAGGAGACGATCGAGGAGATCGGCCGCCTCATCGACGACGGCCTGCTCATCATGGCCAGCCCCAACATCCTCACCTACCACCCCGGTACGGCCATCACGGCCCAGCACGGCCAGAACCGGCTCGACTACCACTCACGCAAGGACAACCGCCCGCCGTTCACGTACTTCGAGGAGGCGTACCCCGAAGTCGTCTCCCGACTGCTGACGGAGGACGACATCTGGTACATCCACCAGGCTGCGGACAAGCGGTGGGGCAACATCCGCAACAGCGACACCGAATCCCTCAGCGAGGCCCTTTCATGACCCTGAGCACACAGCAGAGCACCGGCGTCGACCCGCAACAGGTGCTCGACGTCGACCACGAGAGCTACTGGGGCCCGTACTTCAGCTACTTCCCCGCGCTCGCCCGCTACATCCCGCTGGGCGACTACGCCAGAAGGAACCACCCGCGCGCCTGCGTACTGGGCGCCTCCGACGGCAAGTTCGCACTGCCGCTGCTGCGCGCCGGCTGGGAGGTCGTCGCCGTCGAGACCGACGAACTCTTCCTCGACGGCGGCGGGCTGGACCTCTCCGACGGGCACCACGACATCGTCGGACTGCGCCGCCGACTGGCAGCCGAGGGCCTGGAAGAGCGCTGCACCATCGTCGAACAGGACTACATGACCCTGCCCGCCCAGGGCGACTTCCAGCTCGTGATGGGCAGCGGGCTGTGGTCCATGCCGCCCAACAGGGTGCACAGCCTCCAGAAGCTCGTCGACCACGCCATGGACATGGTCGCCCCCGGCGGGATCTTCTTCGGCGACTACCTCATCGGCCTCAACGACGACGAGATCGCCTGCGGTTACTACCCGGAGACGAACGAGATGGACAAGATCGTCGACCGGCCCGGCTGGCGGATCTTCGAGAACGCCGACTGCGGAATCTACGGCGAGAGCCATCTCGGCTACGAACAGTGGCACTTCCACCGCTACGCCGCCGTCATCAGCTACCGCATGCGCGCACCCCGCGAGCCCGTCCCCGAGAAGTGACCGACCCTTTCGCCGCCCCCGGCAGCCACGACCGCCCCGGACCCACCGGGGCGGCCGTCCGGCCGCCGGGGCGGCGCCGTTCCCGTCCACCCCACACCCGGAAGCGAGGAGTCCGTGCCCGGCCTGAAAGAAGCCCTGGAGACGGCGGACCGCGTGTGGATCGTCGGCGCCCCGGGGTGCGGCAAGTCCACACTGGCCGCCGCGCTGTGCGCACACACCGGTGCCCACTGGGTCCAGCTGGACGCGCTCTTCTGGGGCGGCCCCCAGGGAAGACCGCGGCCCGAGGAGGAGTTCCTCGCCCTGACCGCCGCCGAACTCGACCGTGACCGGTGGGTCGTCGACGGCCAGTACCCCGCCGCGGTGGCGGCCTTCGCCGACCGCGCCGACTGCGTCGTCTGGGTCGACCCGCCCCTCGTCGTGGCCTGGCCCCGGCTGCTGCGGCGCACCCTGCGCCGCTGGATACGCCGCGAAGTCCTGTGGGGAGGCGAGCGCGAGACGCTGTGGACCGTCATCGGCCCGCGCTCGATCCTCTGGTACGCGCTGCGCACCCGGAACGCACAACGCCGCGCCGACCAGAAGCTGTTCGACCGGCTGGCGGGCTCGAAGACCGTGATCATCCACACCCGCAGCAGAGATGTATCGTCGCGGATCGGCAGGGACGGCCGCTGACCGGCCGCGTTCCCCGAGTCCCGAACTCTTTTATTCAGCACAGGAGTTACCCATGCGCATCACCGGATACGGATCACTGGCCGAACTGCCCGCCCACGAGTGGGACGCCCTGACCGTCGGCGCCACCATCTACTCCAGCAGCGGCTTCCTCGGCGTGCGCGAGGAGGAGCTGCCCGAGGGCGCGCAGGCCCACCATCTGCTGGCCTACGACGAGGACGCCTCCGCGCCCGGCGGCGCCGGCGAAGCCGTCGCCGGCCTGGAGGTCTACTCCTTCCTCCGCCCCCCGCACGTCATCTACACCCCCGCGGACCTGCTCGACGGCCTGATCCCGCAGGAACGTCACACCCACCTCGCGGCCAGTCCGCTGGCCATCGGCGCGGGCTGGTCCGAGTTCCGCGGACAGCTGCCCGGCCGCCCCGGAGTCACCGCCGAGCAGCGCAGGTCCGCCGTCGAGGCGCTCACCGCACAGGCCCTGCGCCGGGCCGGGGACGCGGGCGCGAGCGTCCTCGCCTACTACTTCATGCCGCGCGAGGAAGCGGAGGAGGTCGCCAGGGCCCACGCCGGTGACGGCGCCGTCCTGCTGTTCCACAACGTGGAGACCTCACTGCCGATCGGACTGTGGGAGAACTTCGACGAGTACGCCGCATGGCTGCCCTCCGGCCGCCGCCCCCGCGCCCGCCGCGAACTGCGCCGGTTCCGCGAGGCCGGCCGCGTCGTACGCGACTACAAGCTGCCCGACGTGGTCAAGGAAATGGCCCCGATGAACAGCGCGTTGATGCAGAAGCACGGGCACACCGCCTTCGACGAGGAACGCGTCGCCACCGTCTACGACCGCCAGGGCCGCCACCTCGGGGACTCCAGCACGCTGCTGATGGCACAGGAGTCGGACGGCACGAACGTCGGCTTCGCCCTGCGCTACCGCCAACGCGACATGCTCTACGGGCGCGTGGCCGGCTTCGACTACTCGCGCCCCAACATCGCCGACTACTTCAACCTCGTCTTCTACCACTCCATCGCCGAGGGCGAAGGACGCAGCACCCGCGAGATCCACCTCGGCCTGGGCACCTTCGAGGCCAAGATGGTGCGCGGCGCACAGCCCACCCCGCTCTACACGGTCCTGGTGGGCGTGGACCGGCCACTGGACGCCGACGCCAAGGCGGTCAGCGCACGCAACCGCCGGGAGATCACGGCCTTCGCCGAGGAGCACAGCGGGTTCGTGGTCGGCGGTATCGACGCCGCCGCCTGGCAACTGGACTGACGGACGGCCGTACGGGAGGGAAGCGCGGCGCGCGGTCCCGGCGTACGACAGCCGGGCCCCACGGCGCCGCGGACCCACGCCCCCGAGGGGCGGGACCGCGCGGCGCCGCCGGGCACCCGGCCGTCCTCACGGGGCGCGCCCGTCAGTCCGCCGCGACCGGCCACACCTGGGGCAGGAAGTCCGGATCGGTGTAGTCCGGTGTGCCGTCGGCGGTCCGGCGCACCAGCACATCGTGCTTGTACGGCTGCTGGCGCCCGTCGGACAGGTGGTGCGGCTGGTACCGGTTCGTCTCGTCCTGTAGATGCAGCGAGATGGCCCGACGCGGCTCGGCGCTGCGGTTCTTGCCGCTGCCGTGGTAGAGCAGGCAGTGGTGGAAGGTCATGTGGCCCTTCGGGATGTGGACCGGAACCTTCTCCAGATCCGTCACCCCGTTCCGCTGGGCGTCACCGTTCAGCAGGTACTCGCGCGCCACGTCCTCCGGGGCGCCGCTTCCGCGGTCCGCACCGTGCCGCCGGGCCCAGCGGTGGCTGCCGCTGACCATCGTGATCGTCCCGGCCTCCTCGGTGCAGTCGTGGAACGGAATGAAAGCCGTCAGCATGTTTTCCGAGGTGCACGTGGGCCAGAAATACTTGTCGAAATGCCAGGCGACAATGTTCGACCGCTCCTCGGCCACCGGGGGTTTGTAAATCAAAGTGGCCTGGAAAATCCTGATCGCCTCCGCCTGTGCGAGCCGGGCGGCGACGGCGCCGATGATCGGTTTGCGCAATATCTCGGCGATGGTGTCGTCCTGGTAGTGGACATAGTCGTTGTTACGCTGGATCTCACCGTCGCCCGGCTTCCAGTCGGCCCATTTCTCCGGCTCCACGGGCAACTTGCGATCGCGCTGACCTGCGTAGTAGCGCTCACTGGCGGCCGTGAGGGCGTCCGCCTCCGCGTCGGTGAGCAATTTCTCCGACAGATACCAGCCGCGCTCGGAATAGGTGCGCACATCCTCCGCGGAGGGCAGCAGATCGAGCTCTTCCTGGCGCAGTCCTGAATAGCCGTTCATCACGTGCCTCTTCCTGCCGTAAAACCGCGTGTCGGGGCAGCAGTCTCGAATGCACGTTAGTCGATCGGATTCCCTGACGCCAGGGCCCCTTTCCATATTCTTCCGAGCGGCGCGCAGCACGCTGTGAACCGCCGACGCATTCCCGACAGCCGCGCGGGCGAGGCCGTACCGGGGCCGGCCGGAGCACCCCCACGGGCGCGCCGACAACGCGGCGGACCGTGAGCCGCATCGCCCGCGCCCTGCTCTTGACGAGCTGCCGCAGCCGGTCCTGGCCGAGCACGCGCGGACCGACGCGATCCGGACGATGACTGAAGACCGCTCAAGGCGAGGTTCGTGAACCGGTGGCCGCACGGTCCACTCCACCGCGGGTGGTCGACTTCTTGAGCCTCATCGCCCAACACCTCGGACTTCACCGCGTGTTCCTGCTCGTCGCTCACCACGGTCCCGACATGCGACCGGCTGATCGGCCCCACAGACCGGTGCGGGCCTTGTACTGCCCAAGGGATGTCACCCCCCGCTCGAAGGCGCTCACAGGCGCCCGCCCGCAACTTCGCGGTCCAGTGTCCAGCGGTTTCACGGAAGCTGTCGTCGAGGTCTCTCGTGAGGTATCCGGAGGAGGCGCGTCGCAGTGCAGGGGGTGAGGGCAAACTGATGCTGCGTCATGAGGACACCCCGCGAGAATCCCGTCAGGGCGCGCAATCGCCCCTGTGTGCCGCCGTCGCCGCAGAATTCGATGGCCGCCCACGCAAAACGCTCGGCTGGGGAACCCCGGCCGAGCGCCTGCGTGAACTGCTCGCCGCCTGATCGACACGGCCACGTCTCAGCGCCCCCTGAAACCCCGTGGTAGGGGCCTCACGCCCGTGGCGGGACGGCGGACGAGCTCAGAGCTGGGTTTCGCCGCCGTCCACGGCCAGCTCGATGCCGGTGGTGTACGTGGCATCGAAGGCGAGGAATGCGGCTGCCTTGGCGAACTCTTCGACGGTGCCGTAGCGCTTCATGGGGTTGCTCGCGGTCCGCTCCGCCCTGAACTGGTCGGCAGCCTCTTCGGACAGGTTCATCGTTTCCAGAACCCCCGAGTCGATGGGACCCGGACTGATCGCGTTGACGCGTATTCCCCGCGGAAGCAGCTCGCGGGAGAAGGAGCGGGCCATCGAGCGCAGCGCTGCCTTGCCGGCCGCATAGACGCTGGTGTCCACCATGCCGATGACGTTCGCGATCGAGGTGGTGAGGACGACGCCGGCGTTCGCGCTCAGCAGCGGGGCGAGCTTCTGCACAGTGAAGAAGGCGCCCTTGACGTTGATCGCGAACAGCTCGTCGTACATGTCCTCGGTCGTCGACCCGAGGGGCGTGAGGGATGAGACGCCGGCGTTGACGAACAGGGCCTCGATCGAGCCGAGCTCGCTCTTCATCCGGCCGGCGAGCATATCCAGGTCGGGCAGTGAGGCCACATCCGCCCGGACGGGCACGGCATTCTCACCGAGCCGCTCGCGTGCCGCGTCGAGCTTGGCCTGAGAACGGCCGGTGATCACCACGCGGGCTCCGTCTTGCGCCAGCAGCTCCGCCAGCGCGAGCCCCATGCCGCTGCTGCCACCCGTGATCACCACATTCTTGTCGCTGTACTTACCCATGTACCGGGTTTGCTCCGTTCCATCATCAGAAACATGTCGATATATCTGGATGTCGCCGTTCATGGAGCGAATCAGCTGAGGGTTTCGATCCTCATGTCGCCTGTGGTGACCGTGCGGATGTGATCGCTGGCGAGCAGGTCGTGCGGATTGCCGAGGTCGATGGCGCTGACCTCGTCGAGGCGGGCCAGCTGGGCAGGAGTGAGGTCGACCTGCAAGGCACCCAGGTTGTCCTCCAGTTGTGCGCTGGTGCGGGCGCCGATGATGGGCGCCGTCACGCCCGGAGCGTTCAGGGTCCAGGCCAGTGCGACCTGGGCGGGTGTGCAGCCCAGCTCCGAGGCCACCTCCTTCACCGCATCCGCAATGGCAAGGTTGCGGTCGGTGATCCAACCCAGGGCGACGTTGAGGCTCTTGCGGTTGCTGGCGGTCTCGCCGGCGACGGAACCCGTCTGGTTCTGGTCCTCCCGGCTGTACTTGCCGGTGAGCACCCCGCCGCCCAACGGGGAGAAGGGGACCACGCCGAGTCCCATCTCGCGTGCCATCGGGATCAGGTCACGCTCCGCGGTGCGCGCGACCAGGCTGTACTCGGTCTCCAGCGCGATCAGTGGCGACCAGCCGCGCAGGTCGGCGATCGCCTGCATGCGCGACACCTGCCAGGCCGGGGCGCTGGAGATCGCCACGTACAGCACCTTGCCCTGCCGCACCAGGTCGTCCAGGCCCCGCAGGATCTCCTCCACCGGCGTCCTGAAGTCCCATACGTTCACGTAGAGCAGGTCGATGTAGTCGGTGTTCAACTGCCGCAGACTGGCTTCCACCGACGCCAGCATGCTCTTGCGGTGGGTACCCCCGGAATTCGGGTCACCGGGCCGGCGCAGCGTCGAGTACTTCGTCGCCAGCACCATCTTGTCGCGGTCGGCGCGGGCGAATTCGCCGAGCAGTCGCTCGGAGCTGCCGTTGGTGTAGGTGCTGGCGGTGTCGAAGAAGTTGCCGCCGAGCTCGGTGTAGCGGTCGAAGAGCTTGCGCGCCTCGTCGCGGTCGGCGCCCCAGCCCCACTCGGTGCCGAAGGTCGCCGTGCCCAGCGCCAGCGGTGAGACCCGGAGTCCGGAACGGCCCAGCAGCCGATAGGTGTCGAGGGTGAGCGTCATCGTGTTCTCCTGTGAGGTGCGGTTCGTGGTGTTCGGGAGTTTTCGTGGCGTTCGAGAGGCCGGATCGGTGGTCGGCTCGCCCGGGTTGCAGGCGCCGAGCCCGTAGCCGCCGCCCGCGGTGATGCCCTGGCCGGTGACGCAGCCGGCGGCGTCCGCGGCGAGGTGGGGCGACTGCTTCCGCGATCTCCTGGCTGGATCCGACGCGCTCGAGGAGGGTCTTCGAGCGCATGGCGTCCCGGCCGCTCTCCGGGACCCGCCGCTTGCTGAGCAGCGGGGTGGCGGTGGGCCCGGGGTCACGGCGTGACGCGGACCCCGCGCGGGGCAGGTTCGAGCGCGAGCGAGGGCAGCACTGCCGGCGGCGCACCGCGTGCCGCCGCCCCCACCGTGGCGCCGGGGCTGCTGCGACGGGAGCCGAGGCCGGCGGTCGGCACGACCGGGCCGCCGTCGTTCATGAGGTGTTCTGTCCGGCGACCGTGGCCTGGTGGTCGCGGGCGTGCGGCGGCTCGGCCGTCGCTCCGCTGACCTCGGTCTTTCCCCTGGTGATGAGAGCTGTAGACATGGCAAACCTTTCGTCGCTGAAGCGAGGGGTGCGACCCACCCGTAATCGGGGACCTCCCCGGTTGCCTCACCGTACACTGAACCGGGGAGATCCCCGAATCGTTCCCGAGCCCCATCCGCCACTCACGATCGCGAAGGTCATGACGCCTCCACGCAGCACCCTGCGCGCCGACGCGCAGCGCAACCGCGAACAGTTGATCGCCACAGCCGCCGAAGCCTTCGCGTCCGGACGCGCGATCTCGCTGGACGCGATCGCCAAACGCGCGGGAGTGGGGAACGCCACCCTGTACCGGCACTTCCCCACCCGAGAGGACCTGGTCGAAGAGGTCTACCGGGACCAGATCCGGCCCTTGCGCGAAGATGCCCGCACCTTGCTGGCTACCGAGCCACCCGCGCAGGCCCTCCACGCATGGATGCTCCGGTTCGCCGACTGGGCCGGTGAACGACGCGGCATCTGCGAGGCCCTGGTCGCCATGAGCGCTTCCGGCCGCTTCGGCACCGGACCGGTCTGCGACGAGGTCCAGCAGGTCCTGACGACGCTGCTCGAGGCCGGCGCCACAGCAGGTGAACTGCGCAGCGACATCGACCCGGTCGAGGTGGGCGGCATCCTCGCCGGTTTGTTCTCCGTGGCCGGCGCCCCCGAGCAGCGCCCCCAGCTGACCCGCATGCTGGACATCGTCGTCGACGGACTCAGGCCCCGCTGAGCGATACGCCTGCGCCTCGGCGAGGCGCCGGCCCATGCCGGAAGGCGTGGCTGCGCCATCGGCGGTCGTGCGCCCCGGACCTTGGTGAGGGTCGTCGGATGGTTGCCCACGTTCGGCTCGTCCTCCGCCTCGCGACAGCGCCCGAACGGCTCGTCAGGTGCTCCTGCCGTCGCCCCTCAAGGGGGCTCACCGAGGTGGACCCAGAAGCCGCCAGTGGTTGACTCGGAGGCGTGAGCGCTTCCGGCGGGTGCTGGTCGACGTGCACGAACCGGGCCCGGGTCCGGGCCTCGTAGCCGGGGTCGACCACCGGGGCCGGGTTGACGTTGCACGCCTCGGACACCAGCAGCACGACCACCGAAGTGGGCAGAGCCTTCATCCGGGTCGTGCCGTCCGTGGCCCTGCACGAGGTGTCGGTGCATCAGGTGCTCAGCGCTCCGGCTAGGGCAGTGGCAGCCGCAGGACGCATCGACCCACGTGGGATGCCGCTGGAACGTGTCGCTCGGCTCGGACTGAACGTCGCCCGGGACCGCTGCACTGGGGCCGCCGCCCCCGGGAAGGCCTGCGCGCGTTGTGCTCGATGGAGCGCGCGGCACCCCAGGAGGTGCGGCGTCCAGGGACACGCGCTCTGACCGCCGAGGCTGCTGTCCGGCTCCGAACGGGCCCCGGTCCTGCGGGCGTTCGCCACGCGCACCGACGCTGTTCCGTACCGACCTGGCGCAGTTTCCCGCACGGACGCCTGCGGCACCTCCGGCGCGGCCTCGGCCATCGGCCCCGAGTGCGCCGTCTCGACTTCGTTCTGGGCCGCCCAGACGGCCTCACCGCCGGCCTCGGCCGCCGACAGCCCCAGAGCCCGGCCGTCGAGGCGCGCGTCGGCTACCTCAAGACGCGGAAGCGGTGAGCAGCTGCTCGCTCAGCTCCCACAGTCTGCGTGCGGAGTGCGGATCGATGGAGTGCGAGGCGATCTCGGACGGGATGCTGTCCGCGGTGAGGGGGCGGGGCTCGTCGTCGAGGCGCGAGATGTCGTTGTCCTTGAGGTAGACGCCGCCGATTCCGGCCAGCAGAGGGCTGGCCGCCGCGAACACCAGGGTGCCGGCGCCCTGTTGCGGCGTCTTCTTGCCCACCTCGGGGTCGATGACGGGCTGCCCGGACGCGTCGACGAGCCCCATCTCCCGCAGACTCCCTTCGTCCACCGCGTTGTTCAGACCCGTGCCGACCACCACGCCCGGGTGGACGGCGTAACCACGGATCCCGTCCTCGGCCCAGCGGCGGTCCAGCTCGACGGCGAAGAGAACGTTGGCGACCTTGGACTGCGCGTAGGCGGCGAGGGGGTCGTAACCGTTCTCGAAGTGCGGGTCGTCCCACCGGATGCCGCCGAGTCGCTGGGCACCGGAGGACACGTTGACCACGCGGGCGCCGTGGGCTGCGCGGAGCGCGGGCAGCAGACCGAGCGTCAGCTGGAAGTGCCCCAAATGGCTGGTGGCGAACTGCACTTCGTAGCCGCGGGCATCGCGTTCGAGGCTGCCGGGGGTCGGCCGGACGGCGGAGTTGATCAGGACGTGGAGCGGGCGCCGGGAGGCGAGCCGGCGGTCGGCGAAGGCGTCGATGGAGGCCGGATCGAGCAGGTCGAGCCGGTCCACGTCGACACCGTCGAACCCGGCCAGCGCCTGGCGGGCGCGTTCCGGACGGCGCGCGCCCACGGTGACGGAGGCGCCGGCCTTGACCAGCGCGCGCGTGGCCTCGCGGCCGATACCGGAGTGGCCCGCCGTGATGATGACGTTCGTACCGGTCAGATCGGTACCGGCGAGGACGTCGTCGGCCGTCGACGCGGCGGAGAAACCTGACCCGATGGGGTGCTGCTTGTGCGGCATGAGGGCTTTCCTCTCGTGATGGGGCACACGCGTCTTCCTGGGCGCGGGGAGCGCGACGGAAGGCCGGGCGAGCGGGGGCACGCGCGCACACCGCGGAGCTGCGGGTGTCCGGCCGGAGCCGCCCCCGCACCGCAATCGGAACGCTGTTCCGATTAATATACGGAGCACCGTTCCGGTCGGCAAGAGGGTCCGTTCCGCCGAGGCGCCGTTGAGGGCCTGAGCGCCCCGAGCGCTTCACCGTGGGCGGTCACACCTCCGGGGTCGACGGCGAAGACGGCGGGCTCGTCGCCTCCGGACCGACCGGCCGTCGGCACCGACCTCCGCTCGGCTGGCTGCTCATCCAGGCAGTGCACCGGAAGCGGCTCGCACGCTCATCGACACCGGTCCATGGGGCAGCGAAGGGCAGGTTCCGGCGCGGGGCGTGGGGTCGTCGGTGGAGACATGCCGGGGCCCCGCGGTCCCTCGCGGACCACGGGGCCCCGGCTGCTCCCGTGCCGCTCAGCGGCACCGCGCCGACATCGGCCGACTGCTGACGGTCAGCGGTTGTCGTGGAGTTCCTGGTGCATCTGGGGCTGATCGTCCTTGTCGTGCGTGAGGGCGTACTCCTGCACGCTGTTGAACGCCTTCGACGCCTGGCCCAGGATCGCGTCGTACGGATTGGTGCCGGTGGCCTCCTTGGCGGCTTCGCCGAAGAGGCCGCCGAAGGTGTTGCCGGCGAGGCCGTGTCCCGCCGACGCGAGCGCGGCACCCGTGTCGAGCGCGGCGTTGCTCGGGATGCCGGCCATGTCGGCGTACTTGTCACCGAGCGCGCGACGGACCATCGCGACGAACGGGGCGTAGGCCGGCGGAGGCACCATCTCCCGCTCGTAGAACTTCAGGGCCTGCTCGGTCATGAACTTGCCGTCGTCGGTCTCCTTCCACTCCTTCTCCCGCTCGATCCGCCACATCCGGTCGACGAGGTCCACATCCTTGGGCATCAGCCACCTCTCCGGCGTGCCGAGGTAGTGGTTGACGTAGTGCCAGGCGCACATGAAGCCTTGGCGGTCCTCGTCGGAGACGTGTACGCCGAGGTTCTTCATCGCCTCCAGGACCTGGACGCTGAAGACGCCGATGGCGCCGGCGGTGTACTTCTGCGAGACCGGCTCGCCCCACTTCTCGTAGTCCCACTCGCCGCTCTTCTTGTGCAACTGGCGGACAGAGGAGTGGACCAGACGCACCTTGGTCACCGTCGCGGCCAGGCTGCCGTCGCGCAGGGCGCCGCGGTCGCCCATGCCGATGAACAGGCGGGAGGACTGGGACAGTCGCCGGCCCGGCCCCTCCACTCCGCCGAGGCGGCCGGTGGAGCGCAGGGTGAAGGCGCCGGTGGGGGACAGGTATGTGCCGATGAGGCCGACCGTGCCCTGGAGCATGGACGCCACGCCGTGGTGGTTGTCGAAGAACCCCTCCGCCGCCTTGACGTCCGCCTCGCTCCAGCCGGGCGGCTCGGCGGCAGCCTCCTGGAGGAACTCCGCGAGCCTGGTGGGAAGTTGCGACAGGTCCTGACCGTGCTTCAGGGTTCCGATCGTGCGGAAGAGGCCGTTGACCCCGTCCACCTCCCTGTTGTCGATCAGATCGGACACCAGCGCGTCGGCGGGCGGGTCGCCGACCTGGTTCGCGGCCTCCATCTCGGCTTCGACGTTCTGCTCTGTCAGTGCCATGGATGTGTCTCCGTTCTTCGGCGCCGGAAGGGTGGCCAAGGGCACCCGCCATCGCGGCCGCAGTGGACGGGCGGCAGGCGAGGGTGTCCAAGATCACCGACTGCGATCCGTGTCCCACGGTAACGGGCCCCATGCGCCCGGTCGGGGGCGTACGGGAGCACGCGGCATGCGGTGCAGTGCAACAAGGTCACCTGCCGAAACCGGGACGAGAGGGCGGCAATGCCCACCATTCGTCGTCGCGACACGCTGCATGGTGCTGAGGCGAGAGCCGTGTCAGAGGAAACCGTGAACCGCACGCCGTTGAGCGGTCGTTGGCGTCAACATGCGGCACCGTCCTCGTCGGTTCGGCTGGTGCAGGCTGTCCGGAGGCCGGGTGCAACAGGCCCGGGGAATACCGTCGCGAGCCCGGGACCCGCCGACGAACCGAGCCTCCGGAAGGAACGGCCCCATGGCAGAGGAACAGACGATCACGGTCTTCACCAGCCTGGAGATCCCCACCCAGCTCGTGGACAGCATGATCACGATGCAGCAGGGCAGGGACGAGATGGAGCCGCAGCACCGCGACGCCATCCATCTCACGCTGGCCTTCCTCGGCCGGCTCGACGCGGAGAAACTGGCCGACGCCGCCGCGTTCCTCAGCGGAAAGACGTGGACCGCGCCGCTCATCCGCTTCACCGGCCAGGTGCGGCACGGCAGTTGGGCCCTGAAGAGCGACCCCGACTACCACTACGACGAGGCCACCATCCAAAAGGGCGAGCAGATCCGGCTGGGCATCGAACCCGTGCCCGAACTCCTCGGCATCTACTCCGACCTGACCCGGAACCTGGGCGGCGCGGAGGACGACTACTGGCCCCACGTCACGCTCGGCGTCGCACGCCGCAACGTGCCTGCCGCCTCGATGAACACCCTGGACATCCCGAGGCAGGGAGGCCCGGCCCGGAGCCTGGACCTACGGCAGGAAAGCGAGGAAGCACACCACCGGGTCCTTGTGACGAGGGACTTCTCCTAGAGCCTGTCCGATGGGCTGCGTGCCGCAGACCGAGGTCGACGCGCTCGCGTTCCAGCTCCAGTTCCAGACGGTGCCGGTGAAGTACGCAGTGTGCGGGGCAGTGTGCGGTCGGGGGCTCGGGCTAGGAGGGTGAACTCGGGCTACGAGGCTGCAACCTTCTTGGGCCGAGGCGTGGCCGGGTCGCTTCCGGGCCTACCGCGCAGCGGAACTTCCTCGATGAAGGCCGCGGCCGGCAAGGCGGTCAGCGCGATGCAGGCGCCTGTCAGGAAGATCAAGTGGGTGGCGTGAGCGACGTCGTGGACGTACGCCTGGTGGGCGGCTGCGGTCAGGTGTTCGGTGGCGTGGCCGGAGTGGGAGGCTGCGCCGGGGGATTGGGCAGTCCCACCGGAGACGGCGCCGGTGAACAGGGAGGCGAAGACGGCGATGCCGAGGGAGCCGCCAAGGTTGCGGAAGAGGTTCGTGGCGGCCGAGGCGGAGCCGATGTCCCGCAGTGCGACGGCGTTCTGAGCCATGGTGTTGGCCATCTGCATGGTCAGACCGGTGCCGGCTCCGACGATCGCCATGGAGGCCGAGGTCGCGATCCGGGAGGTGTCGGTGCCCATGGTCGACAGCAGCCCCATGCCGACGGTGAGGCAGACTCCGCCGATGACCGGGAAGGTCTTGTAGCGGCCGGTGGCCGTCATGACCTTGCCCGCGATGTTGGATGTGATCAGGGTGGCGATCATCATCGGCAGCAGGAGCAGGCCCGGAGTGGGACGCGGAGGCGCCCTGGACGACCTGCTGGTACAGCGGCAGATAGAGGGTGGCGCCGAACGAGGCGATACCGGTGACGGTCAACAGGACCGCCGAGAGCGGGAAGTTGCGGTGGCCGCTGTAGATGCGCAGCGGCATCAGCGGCTCCCTCGCGCGGCGCTCGGCGGCGATGAAGGCGGCCAGCAGCGCGAGGGCCAGGACGGCCAGGCCGATGATCTGCCACGAGCCCCAGGGGTAGGTGCTGCCCGCCCAGGTGGCGGCCATGACGCAGGCGGAGATCGCACCGGTGAGAAAGGCGATGCCCCACCAGTCCAAGCTCGCCTTCCCCTGACGACGAGCGGCGGGCACGCGCAGCATGATCCAGCACCAGGCGATGCAGATCACGCCGAGGGGCACGTTGATGTAGAAGGCCCAGCGCCAGCCCAGGTGACCGGTGACGAAGCCGCCGACCAGGGGCCCGCCCAGCTGCCCGAGAGCCATGACGCCGGCGACCATGCCCTGGTACCTGCCGCGCTCCCGCGGTGGCAACAGGACACCGATCAGAGCGAACGCTCCGGCACCGATGCCACCCGCGCCCAGGCCCTGGAGCACGCGGGAGACGATCAGCGTGTCCATCGAGGGAGCCATGCCGCAGAGCACCGAGGCCGCGAGGAAGAGCACGACCGAGGCGAGGAACATCGTCTTGCGGTGGAACAGGTCGCCGAGCTTGCCCCATACCGGGGTGGAGCAGGCGGTGGCCAGGGTGTAGCCGGTGACCACCCACGACATGTGGTCCAGCCCGCCGAGGTCCGCGACGACGGCCGGCATCGCGGTACCGACGATGAAGCTGTCGAGCATCGACAGCAGCAGGGCCAGCATGAGGCCGAGCAGGACCCACCGGATGTTCTTGGGCAGTTCGACGGCGTCGGCCGGTGCCGTGGGACCGGTCGGGCGGGAGGGGGATGTCACGGTGGAGCACCCCTTTCTCAGGGCCTTGATAAGGCGGAAGCCACCCCCTGAACGCACGCGTTCGGAACGAACAGTTCGCCACCCGGTCACCGATCACCCCGCATTCGTCAGGGGTCACCTGCGCAACGAACGCCGTGAGTGCCGGGAGTGCTGCGACGGGGGAGTGCGGTACCGGGGCTCCCGCGGGGAGGGGTCTGTGCCCTGCCGGCTGTGGTGCCGTCGCGGTGTCCGCGTCGTGGTCGACGGTGGTGGTGTCGCGGCGCCGCCGACTCCTGGCGGCACCGCGACGGCAGTCCGCACCGAGTCGGCTACCGGGCCTCGCGCGCGAAGAAGCGGAGTGTGTTCCCGGAGGGGTCCTGCACCGTCAGGCTGTCGCCCTCGCGCTGGTGCGGGTGGTCGGCCTCGGCGAGGTGGGCGGCCAGTGCCTCGATCGCCTCCGCGGTGCCCAGCCGGACGCCGACGCCGAGGAGCCGGGCGGTCTCGGGCCCCGCGGGTGTGCCTCCTTGCGGGCTGAACCGGTTGGTGACGACGAGCAGGCTGCGGTAGTCGGCCACGCCGAAGCCGAGGAACTTCTCTCCCAGCCGGGCGTAGATCTCCAGGCCGAGCACGTCGCGGTAGAACCGCTTGGTGTGCGTCAGGGCGGTGTCGGTCACCTTGAGTTGGACGTGGCCCAGCTTTGTCGCCGACGGGAGCCCCGCAGGCGTGCTCGCTCCGGGCTCGTCGAGAAGGTCCTGTAGCTCGATGGGTGTTGCGACGACGACCGGTAGTCCCTCATCGGTCCACTGCCAGTCGTCCCGGGGGCAGACCCACGTCGCCTCGATCGTGTGGCCGTCGGGATCGGTCGCATAGCAGGACTGCGACACGACGTGGTCGTGGAGATCGACGTCGAGGCCCGCGTCCAGGTGCCGTCGGGTGAAGCGGGCCACGTCCGCGCGGGTGGGCACCTGCGGGGCGAGGTGGCTGAGCCCCGGGCTCGACGGCGGCGGCGCAACGGCCCCCGGCACCTCCCGCAGATCGACCAACACCGTGGATTCCACGCCCAGTTGGGCGCGCTGTGCTTCGCGGTGCAGGAGCTGGAAGCCGGCGATGTGCGTGTAGTAGTGCAGGCTGCGCTCCAGATCGGCCACCGTCAGCTCGACGGCGCCGAGGGTGAGTGTCCGGTCCATCCGATAGCCGGTCATGTTCGGCCTTTCCGCTGGGTGCGGCCCGCTGTGCATGAACCTGGTGAGCGGGCCGCGGGTGGGTGCGGCGCCCTGAAACGTGGGCAGGGTGCCGCGTCGTGGACAGTGGTCCCGGTCTCGGCGCGCGCACGACGAGGTCAGTCGCCCATGGGAGGGCGTTGCTGCGCGGCGTCTACGAGACCGGCCGGCCTCGTGCGAACGGTGCGGTGAGCCGGGGCCGGGCGCATGGGGGGAGTCCCCGGAAGAGGTCAGGGAGGGGCTCAGGACGTGCCGGCGCGCGTGGCGGCGAGGGCGTTGCTCCAGGACAGGAGCTGGTCGAGCATCGCCGCCAGCGCGGGGCCCTGGTGATCTCCCGGCGTGAAGGAGGCGCCGAAGTCGGCGAAGTCGGTGCGCAGGTTCAAGGTGACCTGCGCGGAGACGTCGGCGAGCTGCAAGGCGCTGAGCACGGGGCGCAGGGCCTCAGCGGCGCGCACGCCGCCGCCCGCACCGTAGGAGACCAGGCCGGCGGCCTTGTTGTGCCACTCGGCGTGGACACGGTCGAGGGCGTTCTTCAGGACGCCGGGGAAGGAGTGGTTGTACTCGGGGGTGACGATCACGTAGCCGTCGTAGGCGGCGATGGTCGCGGCCCATTGCCGGGTGTGGGCGTGGGTGTAGCGGCCCATGGCGGGCGGGAACGGTTCGTCGATCTGCGGGAGGTCGACCTCGGCCAGGTCGATCAGTTCGTAGTCGGCGTCGCCGCGCTGCTGCGCCTGCTCAAGGACCCACTGTGCGACGCGTGCGCCGGCCCGAGCGGTGCGGGTGCTGCCGAGGATGATGGCGATTTTGGGCATCGTGTCTCCGGTTGGCGAACGTCAGGGTGGTGCCGGGCCGTCCGCGGGCTGCGCCTGCCCCGAGCTTCGCCGGGGTGCCGCGCGCGGTGGCTTCGGCGTAGCCGCGCGCCTCACCCGAAAGGCATGCCGGTACCGGCGCAGGGGATGGAGCGGATGGAGTCAGGGGCCCGCGGTCCGGCGCTGGGGAGCGAGGAAGGTGTCGAGGTGGGTGAAGACCGCCTCGGGCTCTTCGCGCAGGGGCAGATGGCCGGCGCCGGGAACGAGTTCGAACCGTGAGTGCGGGAACGCGGCTGCGTAGGCGCGGCCGAAGTCGGGGGTGACGACCGTGTCGTCGCCGCCCCAGAGCACCAGCACCGGGAGAGCGACCGCACCGAGGCGGGGCAGCAGGTCCGGATCCTGTAGGTCGGGGCCGGTGTAGGCGCGCATCGTAGCCATCGTCCGTGCGCCCGGACCGCCTTCCTCCGAGGCACGGTTGGCGGGGGAGGAGGACGGGCCCGTAGCCGGTGGCGCCGTGGGCACGGTGACCTGCTGGCCGGGCACCGCCGGGCCGATGGCGTCGATGAGGACGAGCCGGGAGAGCCGGTCCGCGCGGTCGTCCAGGGCGATCCGGGTGGCGACCCAGCCGCCGAAGGATGTGCCGACCACTGTCACCTGGCTCAGCTCCAGGTGGTCCAGCAGTTCCAGGTAGACGGCGGCGAGGGCCGGGACCGAGTCCAGCTCGTCCGGCCGTTCGGTCCCCTCCCAGCCCGGGTGGGTGGGCGCCACCACCCGATGGTGTGATGCCAGATGCTCGCCGAGTGCCGCGACGCTGGCGGGACCGGGGCCGCCGTGCAGAAGGAGAAGGGGCCGGCCCTCCCCGCCCACACGCACGTCGAGGTCCAGGCCGGGGCGTATCGAGATGGTGCGATGGTGCAGCGCGTTCACAGATTTCCTCCTGTCCGGCGGACGTGGCCGGTGAAAGACGGCTGGTGGTGACGTGTCGGGGTCACTGGCTCGCCGGGCCGGTGGTGAAGAACTCGACCATCTGCTCCAGGCCGCGCGGACCGAACATGGTCTCCAGGTTCTCGGCGGAGTCGGCGGCGGATTCCGCGCTTCGCGGGAAGAGGGCCCGTTCGTAGGCGGCGAGGGCGGCTTCGGTGTCCCCGGGGTGGGCGGCGACGGCCTGGGCGAGTTCGGCACCGTCGAGCATGGCCAGATTGGCTCCCTCGCCCGCGAACGGGGACATGACGTGGGCGGCGTCGCCCAGCAGGGTCACTCCCGGTGCACGGTCCCAGCGGTGTCCGACCGGCAGGGCGTGGATGCGGCGCGGGGTGAGTGTGTCCGCGTCGGCCACCAGTCCGCGCAGGCCCTCGTCCCAGCCTTCGAAGTGGGCCAGGACCGCGGCCTTGGCGGCGGCGTGGTCCGTGAAGTCGAGGGTGTCGAGCCAGTCCTCGTCGGCCTTGAGCGCGGCGTAGACGTGCAGGCTGCCGTCGGTCTCGCGGTGTGCGAGGAAGCCGCGCTCGTCGCCGAGGCAGATGAAGAAGCCGGCGCCGACGATCGAGGCGCTCCGCGGGTGACGGGCGTCGGCCTCGAACAGGTCCGTTTCGACGAACGAGATGCCGGTGTAGACGGGCTTCGCGTCCGAGACCAGCGGCCGTACCCGTGACCAGGCGCCGTCGGCGCCGATCAGCAGGTCGGTCGTGACGACCGAGCCGTCGCCGAACGTCACCTCGTGCCGGCCGTCGCCCAGTGACCGGGCGCCGGTGACCTTCCGTCCCCAGCGGACCGTGCCGTCGGGCAGGGAGTTCAGCAGCAGATCGCGCAGGTCCCCGCGGTCCACCTCCGGCCGCTCGCCGGAGCCGTCGTCCTCCTCGGCCACGTGCACCGTGCCGTCGGGCCCCAGCACGCGCATGCTCTGACCGCCCTCGTGAATGATCTTGAGGAAGGCGTCGTGGAGACCGGCGGCGTGCAGTGCCTGCTGCCCGTTGGCGGCATGGATGTCGAGCATCCCGCCCTGGGTGCGTGCCCTCGGCGACGTCTCCAGTTCGAAGATCGCCGCCTCGATGCCGTTGACGTGCAGGACGCGGGCGGCCGTCAGGCCACCGAGACCTCCGCCGATGATCGCGACGGGGAAGTGGGTGGTGCTCATGAGGGCTCCGAGGGAAGTGGGGATCGTCTGTGTGCGGGAGACGGCTGCCGCAGCCGCATCGCCGTACCCGAAGGCGGGCACCGTGCTCGGCCGAGCGGGAGGTGGACACGATGCCACCGTAACGAACATGTTCGGAACGAACAAGTTCGTCGGCTACCTGATCGTCCCGCGCCAGGCCATGCCCGGAGGTCTACGAGCGGCCCTCCATGGACCGATTCCCTCGCGCCGCCGCCCCGTGTGCCGGGCTGTTCCGGCAGCGGGCGCGCCCGCATCGCCTGGGCCGTCGACGCCGTCCTGGCCGACATCGCACCGCCTGCGACCTGGAAGCCTGACCCGGAGCGAACATGTTCGAACCGAACGTGTTTCGACGTAGAATCCGGGCATGCCCACTCCGCAGAGCCGCCGCGAGCGGCCCGCAAAACCTGCCCTCACCCGTGACGGCATCATCGACGCGGCCGTCCTGCTGATGGAGCAGGAGGGCCTCCAGCGCGTCACCATGCGCCGGCTCGCCCAGGCCCTCGACACCGGCCCGGCCTCGCTGTACGTGTACGTCGCCAACACGGCCGAACTGCACGCCGCGATCCTCGACCGGCTGCTCGGCCGCGTCGACCTGAGTGCCGATCCCGGCGCCGACTGGCGCGAGCGACTGGACTCGGTGCTCGCCAGCTACGAGCAGGTCCTCTTCGCCCACCCGGCGCTCGCCCAGGCGGCGCTGACCGCGCGGCCCGCGGGCGAGAACTACCTCGCCCTGGTGGAATCCCTGCTCGCCCTGCTCAACGAGGGCGGCGTCCCCGACCGCCAGGCCGCCTGGGGCGTCGACATCCTGCTGCAACGCTCCACCGCTTCCGCCGCCGAACACTCCGCCCGCCGCGAGGACTCCAACGCCGAACGCGACTGGATACAGCTACGCCAGGCACTCGCCACCGCCTCGCCCGACACGCTGCCCCACGTACGCGCCCAGGCCGACAACCTCGTCTCCGGCACCCCCACCGAGCGCCGCCGCTGGAGCATCGAAACCCTCCTCAACGGCATCCTCGCGACCGACCCCCACACGCGGTAACGCCCACCCCAAGCTCCCCTTTCGACGGCCGGCCGTCGCGGCGATCGGGGCGGGCATCGGTCTGCTGTTCACCACGATGACCAATGTCGCCGTCGGGGACGTGAGCCCCGAACTGTCCGGCGCGGCCTCCGGCGTCTTCAACACCACCCGGCAACTGGGCCAGGCGCTGGGCACCGCCGCAGTCGGCGCCCTGTTGCAGGCCACGCTGCACCACACCCTCACGGACGAAGCCCTCCGCCGCAGTGCCGGCCTTCCCAGCGCCCACCGTCAGGAATTCGTCGACAGCTTCGAAGCCGTCGGCGACAGCGGCCTGTTCGCCCAGGCTCCCGGGAACACCGGGACAGCTGGAGCCGCGGGGCAGCAGATGCAACAGCTGAGCACCGAAGTCTTCAATCACGGGTTCGTCTCCGCCATGCGCTGGACACTGCTCCTGCCTCTCGGCTTCGCCGTCCTCGCGGCGCTGTGCTGCTTGGGAATCAGGAATCACCGAGCCGCAGCCGCCCCCACCGCCCTCATGAACCGTCCTGCCGACACGCCTGTCGAGGGGACGTCTCCGTAGGGTGCGGATGGCCGGGGTGACGGTGGTGTCGTGGCCGCGGGCGCAGGTGCCGACGCCGTCACCCCGCGCACCCGCATGTCACGGCTCCGGCAGCCTGCTGAGGTCGAGTTCTGTGCCGGTGATCTCTGTGCGGAGGGTGTTGAGCCGCTGGTAGTGGTCGACGGCGGATGCGTGCTGGGCCGTGACCAGTTGGAGTACGAGGGCGTGCAGGAGGGCCAGCGGTGCGAGGAGTTCGTTGGCGGCTCCCTCGGTCGAGTCGGGCAGGGGCAGCACCGTTCCGGCCCGGGTGTCCTTGGCCTCGTCGGTGGCCTCGGTCAGCAGGACGCTGTGTGCGCCGGTGCGGTGTGCGTGGTCGAGGACGATGCCGATCTCGCGGAAGAGGCGCAGCGGGGCGATGACGACCACGGCGTGTGCGGGTTGCAGGCGCAACAGGTCGTCGGCGAGGCGGAATCCGGTGGCTGTCCAGGCGTCGGACGCCTTGCCCGCGCGGCGGAGGCTGAGGGCGAACTGGTCGGCGAGGGCGGCGCCGGGGCCGATGCCGTAGGCCCACACGTGCTCGGCCTCGTTGAGGACGTCCACGGCGCGTGTCCATGCGGTGCTGTCGACGAGCGCCGGCACGTCGCCGAGCAGGGCGCGTCCGGCGTCGATGACGGGTTGCAGTGCGGCGTGTGCCGGGTGCAGCCGCTGTACCCGGTCGTCGAGGACCTGGGCGGGATCGCGGCGTCGTGCCAGGTGCTGGACGAGGCTGCGTTTGAGGTCGCCGAGGCCCGCGAAGCCGAGCTTGCGCGCGGTGCGGATCACGGTGGCGTCGCTGGTCCCCGTGGCCTTGCCGAGCTTGGCCGCCGAGGAGACGGCCGCTTCTTCGGGGTGCCGTTGCAGATATGCGGCGACGGCGCGTTCGCCGCTCGCCAGCGGTCCGGCCCGGCGGATGCGCTCGGCCAGCGTGTCAGATGAAGTGTTCACGTTGTCCATTGTCCCCCCATGAAGTGAATGCTACGTTCCTCGGGTCAACGCTCCCGACTCCGCGGAGACAGCGATGAAACCATCCCCGCAGCCGCGCGTCGCCGTCATCGGCGTGGGCACCATGGGAAGCCAGGTCCTCCACCAACTCGCCTCCCGCGGCGTGCCGGTGACCGGGTTCGAGCAGTTCGACATCGGCCACGGACGCGGCGCTGCGGGCGGTGAGACGCGCATCTTCCGTATCGCCTACAAGGAGGGCGGCGATTACGTCCCGCTGCTGCGCGAGGCGCGGAAGGCGTGGGAACGGCTCGGTGACCGGACGGGTACCCCGCTGCTCACCCCGTGCGGGGCGCTGACCGTCGGGTCGGCGCAGGACCCCGACGTGCGTACCGTTCTCGGGGTGGCCCGGGAGTGGGGGCTGGACGTCGAACAGCTCGACCGCCGCCGGATGGAACGGCGGTTCCCCCAGCACCGGCTCTTCGAGGACGACATCGTGCTGCTCGACCGGGAGGGCGGGCTGCTCGATCCGCACCGCGCCGTGGTCGCAGCCGCCCGGCTCGCCGAGCAGGCAGGGGCCGCGCTGCACACCCGCACCACCGTCCTCGACGTCGTCGAGACCGGCACGGGCGTGGCCGTCCACTACCGGCACGGACCGCCAGCGCGGGGCCTCTCCCCGGACCCGGGCGGGGCCGGCGGGCGGGCCCGGGACGGCGTCGAGGTCGAGGAGTTCGACCAGGTCGTCCTGTGCACCGGCCCCTGGATCGGCCGCAGCGTGCCCGGGCTCGCCGACGAGGTCGAGATCCGCCGCGCCGTGCTGTGCTGGTTCGACACCGGCGGGAAGGACGCCGGTGCGCAATGGGCCCCGGGGCGCTTTCCCGTGGGCATCCGGCGCAGTGGCGCGGACAACAGCTTCTCCTTCTTCCCCGATGTCGGCGGCGGGGTGAAGGTCAATCTGCACGTGCCCAAGTCGCCCGTGGACGACCCCGACCGGCTGGATCCCGTGGTCGAACCCGACTACGCCCCGCGGGTGTCGGCCGCCGTGGCGCGGTGCCTGCGGGGCCTGCCGGACCGGCCCACCGCGGTCCGCACCTACATGGACGGCTACACCGCCGACAACCACGGCATCATCGGCCGCGACCCGCGGCGGCCCCACGTCCTGGTCATGGGCGGGTTCTCCGGGCACGGCTTCAAGCTGGCGCCGGTCTTCGCCGAAGCGGCGGCCGATCTGCTGCTCGACGGCCGCACCGGCATCCCCGTCGATCATCTGTCGCTGTCGCGGCTGTCCTGATCCTCATCCGCAGGAGGGTTCCATGCTCCGTATCGGCATCGACGTCGGCGGTACCTTCACCGACGTCACGGCCCTGGACACGGCCGACGGCCGGTTCCACATCCACAAGTTGCCCTCGACCACCGACGACCAGTCCGTCGCCGTCGCCGAAGGGGTCCGCGCGATCCTGCAACGGACCGGGGCGGCACCCGGCGACGTCGGATACCTCGGGCACGGCACCACTGTGGCCACCAACACCGTGCTGGAGTCCGACGGGGCACGCACCGCGCTGGTGACCACCGCCGGGCTCCGCGACGTACTGGAGATCGGCCGCCAGCAGCGCCCCGACCTCTACGACCTCGACGCCGACAAGGCGCCCGCGCTGGTCGACAGATCGCTGGTGCACACGGTCACCGAGCGGATGACCGCCCAGGGAACGGTACGTACCCCACTGAGCGGCCGGGACGCCGACGCCGTCGTGGAGCGGATCCGCGCGGCGGACCCGGAGGCGGTCGCGGTCTGCTTCCTGCACAGCTACCGCAACGACCGCCACGAACGGGAGATCGCGGACCGCCTGCGCGCCGCGCTGCCCGACGTCTACGTGTGTGCCTCGGCGGACATCGCCCCCGTCTTCCGGGAGTTCGAACGGTTCTCGACGGCCGCGGTCAACGCCTACGTCGGACCGCGTATCAACCGCTACATGTCGCGGCTCGCCGACCGGATCGAGGCGACGGGCGTGCCGGTCCCGCCCAAGGTGATCGGTTCGAGCGGCGGCATGATGTCGCTGGAATCGGTGGCCCGCTACCCGGTGACCACCCTGCTGTCCGGCCCCTCGGCCGGCGTCGTCGCGGCCTCGCACGTGGCGGGCCAGGCCGGCTTCGGCAACCTGATCACCTTCGACATGGGCGGTACGAGCACCGACGTGTGCCTCGTGCGCGACGGGCAGGCCGTGGCCTCGACGCAGCGCCGGATCAACGGCCGGCCCGTGCGCACCCCCTCGCTCGACATCCACACCGTCGGCGCCGGCGGCGGCAGCATCGCCCACGTCGACTCCGGCGGAGCGCTGGAGGTCGGCCCGGCCAGCGCCGGCTCCCAGCCGGGCCCCGCCGCCTACGGGCGCGGCGGCGACCGGCCCACCGTCACCGACGCGAACGTGCTGCGCGGCAGGCTCAACCCGCGCCACATCCTCGGCGGCGCGCTCGCCGTGGACTACGAAGCGGCCGCTCGCGCGGTGGACGGCGTCGCGAAGGCGATGGCGACCGGCCGGGAGGTGGCCGCGCGCGGCATCGGCAGGATCGCGGCCGTCAACATGGCCGGGGCCGTGCGCAAGGTCTCCGTCGAAGCAGGCGAGGATCCGCGCGCCTACGTCCTGGTCGCCTTCGGCGGCGCCGGCCCCCTGCACGCGGTCGAGGTCGCCAGGGAGGTCGGTATGCGCACCGTCGTGGTGCCGCCGAACCCGGGCACCCTGTGCGCCCTGGGCCTGCTCGTCACCGACATCCGCGCCGAGTTCCCCCGCGCCGTGCTGGAAGAGGCGGACGAGCACGACCCCGGGAAGCTGGACGAGGCGCTGCGCGAGGCCCACGAGTCCGCACGCGGCTGGCTGGCGGCCGAGGCCCCGCCGGGCGCGGAGACGAGGATCACCGGGGAGGCCCGGATGCGCTACGCGCGGCAGAACTTCGAGCTGTCGGTGCCGCTGCCGCGGCAGGCGATCGACACCGCACGCTTCGGCCCCGGCGCCGTCGCCGAGATGGTCGCCGCCTTCCACGAACAGCACACGAAGAGCTACGGCTTCGCACACGCCGACGCGCGGGTGCAGATCGTCGAGATCCAGCTGACCGCCGCCGCGCTCGTCGACAAACCGGAACTGCCCTCCATAGCAGCGGGATCCGACCCCCGCGAAGCGCTGGTGGACCGCCGCCAGGTCGACTTCGACGAGACCGGTCCGCTCGACACCCCCGTCTACGAACGCGCGGGGCTGCGTGCCGGAACCCGGCTGCCGGGCCCGGCCATCGTCGAACAGCTCGACACCACGACGGTCATCACACCCGACGCGACCGCGCTCGTCGACGCGTACGGCAACCTCGTCATCGAAGTGGAGCAGCGTTGAGGAATCAGACGCACACCCCCGACCCCATCACGGTGCAGGTCATCGGCGCGTCCCTGGTGACGATCGCGGAGGAGATGGGCGCCGTGCTGCGCAGGGCGAGCTACTCGACCAACATCAAGGAGCGCTCCGACTGCTCCACCGCGCTGTTCGACGCGCAGGGCAAACTGGTGGCGCAGGCCGAGAACATGCCCATCCACATGGGCTCGATGACCGGCCTGATCGACGCACTGCTCGCCTCCGAGCTGACCGTGCGGCCCGGAGACGTCTTCCTCACCAACGACCCGTACCGCGGCGGCGGTACCCATCTGCCCGACCTCACGATGGTCAAGCCCGTCTTCGTGGACGGCGAACTGGTCGGCTACAGCGCCAACATCGCCCACCACTCCGACATCGGCGGCCGGGTCCCCGGCAGCAACGCGGGCGACTCCGACTCCCTTTTCCAGGAAGGGCTGCGCATACCCCTGGTCAGGTTCGCCACGGCCGACGGCATCGAACAGGCCCCGCTCGCCTTCGTCGAACTCAACTCGCGGCTGCCGCACGAGCGTCGCGGCGACATGCTCGCGCAGCTGGCGTCCGTGGAAGTGGGCGAGCGGCAGCTGTGCGAGGTGCACCGGCGCCACGGCACCCCGACGGTGCGCGCGGCGACCGCGCACCTCCTGGACCACTCCGCGAAACGACTGGCCGCCGCCCTGCGCGAGGTCCCCGACGGCACCTACCACTTCAGCGACCTGATGGACCCGCCGGAGACCGGAGCCGAGGACGAGGGCGGAGCCGCCGGAGCCGAAGGCACCAGGATCGCGGTCGCGGTCACCGTCAGCGGCGACCGCGTCGCGCTGGACTTCGCCGGGACGGGCCCGCAGGCGGCGGTCGGGATCAACGTGGTGCGCCCGGCGCTGGAAGCGACCGTCTACTACGCGCTGAAGGCCGTCCTCGACCCCGGAATCCCGCCCAACGGCGGCTTCTTCGACGCGGTCGGCATCACCGCCCCCATGGGCAGCATCGTCAACCCGCGCGAACCCGCGCCCGTCACCGCCCGCACGGACACCTGCCAGCGGGTGGCCGACGTCGTCCTCGGCGCGCTGGCCGCCGCCCTGCCCGACCGGGTACCGGCCGCGGGCCACAGCACCGTCACCTATGTGACGTTCTCGGGGGAGCACGAGGACGGCTTCTTCGTCTACCCCGAGGTGGTCGCCGGCGGCGGAGGCGCCCGGACCACCAAGGACGGCCTGGACGCCGTCCAGGTCCACATCACCAACTCCTCCAACCTGCCCATCGAGGCGCTGGAACAGGAGTACCCGCTCCTCGTCGACACCTACGAGCTGATCCCCGACTCCGGCGGCGCCGGCACCCACCGCGGCGGCCTCGGCGTGCGCAGGGACGTACGCGTCCTCGGCGACGGCGCCGAATTCTCCGCGCACGCCGACCGGCAGACCACCCGGCCCTGGGGGCTGAGCGGCGGACACGACGGCAGCCCCGGCCGGTTCGTCGTCAACCCGGGTCGGGACGGCGAGCGGCAGCTGCCGGGCGGCAGGATCTCGGGCGTACGCCTGCGGCAGGACGACGTGCTCAGGGTGGAGAGCCCCGGCAGCGGCGGCTTCGGCGCACCGGCGGACCGCGACCCGGAGCTGGTGCGCGAGGACCTGCGCAACGGACGCATCACCGAACGTGCGGCACACGATCTCTACGGGCTCGGACGGGCGAGCGAGCCCGGCCGGCAGTGACCGAACGGAGTGCAGGCATGACCACCACACCGGCCACCCGGCAACAAGCCCCGGCGCCCGACACCTCCCTGGCCCGCCGCGTGACCTGGGCGACCTGGACGGGCTGGGGCCTGGACGGCTTCACCAACCAGATGTTCCCCCTGGCGCTCAGCGGGATCATCGCCGCCTTCGGCCTGACGACCGGACAGGGCGGACTGGCCACCTCGGCGGCGCTCCTCAGCTCGGCCGTCGGCGGCGTCGTCGGCGGCAGACTCGCCGACCGCTTCGGCAGGGTGCAGGTCCTCCTCCTGGTCATCTGCGGATACGCCCTGTTCACCGGATTGACCGCCACCTCGCAGAACTTCGAGTCCCTCCTGCTGTGGCGCACTCTCGAAGGCTTCTTCTTCGGCGCCGAATGGCCGGTGGGCGCGGCGCTCATGGCCGAGTACGCCGCACCGGAACGCCGGGGCAGGGCACTGGCGTGGGTGCAGTCCGCGTGGGCCGTCGGCTGGGCGGGCGCGAACCTCTCCTATCTGCTCAGCCACGCCTGGCTGCCGGACACGGTCGCCTGGCGGGTCATGTTCACCGTCGGCATCCTGCCCGCACTCGTGGCGCTGGTCATCCGGCGCAGCCTGCGCGACATCCCCCGGACGCGTACCGGGCCCGCCGCCGCGGACGCACCGGCGGCGGACACGGCACCCGAAAAACCTCACAGGAAGGGCGCGTTCGCCGAACTGTTCTCCCCGGCCCTGCGCAAAGTCACCGTCCTGGGCACGCTGTTCGGCGCGACCGGGCTGGCCAGCACCTACGCGCTCCAGACCTGGATCCCGCTCTATCTGAAGGACGAGCGCGGGCTCAGCGTCAGCAGTACGGCGCTGTACGTCTGGTTCATGATCGTCGGCAACTGGCTGGGCTATGTGCTCGGCGGCCGCCTGCACGACCGGATAGGACGCCGCTGGGCCTTCACCGTCTTCTACCTGGGTACCGCGGTGTTCGGCTTCCTGTTCATGGCGATACCCGTGGACGCGCTCTGGTACAACCTGATGCTCGCACTCGTGGTCGGCTTCTTCATCGCGGCCCAGGCGTCGGGCAAGGGCGCGCTGTTCACCGAGCTGTTCCCGGCACACGCGCGGGGCACGGGCGCCGGCATCACCTACAACGTGGGCCGCGGCGTCGCGGCGTTCAGCCCCGCACTCATCGGCTGGGCGGCGGCGAGCATCGGACTGGGCATGGCCATCGTCACGGTGGTCACGGTCTGCACCGTCCTGACCCTGCTGTTCATCTGGCTCATGCCCGAGACCAGGGGACGGGTCCTGGACTGACGACGGAGCCCGGATCGCACCATGGCCGTCCCGGCCCGCCTGTTCCTAAGGTGAGCGGATGACGCGATTCGACGGCTACGGAGTCTTGATCACGGGCGCCGGCCAGGGCATCGGCGAGGCCACGGCACGGCGTTTCGCGGGGGAGGGCGCCCAGGTGCTCGTCACCGACCGGGACGCGGCCCGGGCACAGCGGGTGGCCGCCGCGATCCGCGACACCGGCGGCACAGCCGAACCGCACGCCTGCGACGTGACCGACCGTGCCGCCGTGGAAGCGGCGGTCGCCCACGCCGTGGACTCCTTCGGCCGCCTCGACGTCCTGGTCAACAACGCCTACGCGTGCCACCCGGACCCCGCACGCTTCGAGGACCACGAAGACGCCCCCTGGTACGAGGACTTCGAGGTCACCCTGCACGGCGCCTACCGCTGCACACGCGCTGCCCTGCCGCACCTGGCAGCGGCCGGCGGCCGGGGAGCCGTCGTCAACATCGGCTCGGTCAACGCCGAACGCCACTTCGGCGACCACGCCTACAGCGCCGCCAAGGCCGCGCTCGCCTCCCTCACCCGCACCCTCGCCGTCGACTGCGCCCCGCGCGGGGTGCGGGTGAACATCGTCGAACCCGGCACGACCCGCACCGGCGCCTGGGACGACCGCGGCCCGGTTCTCGCACGCGTCGCCGCCCACTACCCGTTGGGCCGGGTCGGCGAGCCGGCGGACATCGCCGCCGCCGTCACCTTCCTCGCCTCGGCGGACGCGGCCTGGATCACCGGAGTGACATTGCCGGTCGACGGGGGCCTGCTGGCGAGCAACCTCGCGATGAACCACGCGATGTCAGCGGAGTGAGCGCACGTGCACCGGACCGTGCCGGGCCGTGGGAACCCCGTCGCGTCGGCGGACGTCACATGCGGGGCGCGTAGGGGGCGATGCCGATGATGAGGATGCTGCGCTGCCCGCTGTGCGCCCGCCCGGCCAGGCGCACGGGGCCGACGTAGTGGCTGACCCGGTGGTCGTGCACGGCGTACCCGTCCAGGGGTTCGGTGAGGGTGAAGCGGGCCAGGACGGCGTCGTCGGGAAGGTCCTCCGGCTGCCGGCCGGCGGCCGAGGCCCGGGCGATGACGTTCTCCCCGCCGGAGATGTCCGCACAGCCGATCAGGTGGGCGAAGGTGAAGGTGGCCGGCGAACCGCCGTCCTGGTGCAGGCAGTTCGGGGACGGCACGGCGGCATCGGTGCGGTCGCCGACCGCCAGTTTGATCAGGTGCACACCGACGTAGACGGGCGCGTGGTGCAGTTCCTCCAGCCACAGGGCCTGCGCCAGATCCGCGCGCATCAGGTCGAGCAGCAGCGCGTTCTCCCGCAGCGCGGCAGGCACGTCGGGGAGCCTGCGCCGCATGTTGGGGTACTCCGGGTTGTGCTCGTCCTGCCAGTACTCGGTGACCGTGCCGTGTTCCGCGTCGGGGGCACCGGGCACGAAGGACAGCTGATCCGTCCAGGGCAGAAAGACCGCGTGCGAGTAGCGGCGGAACCGGTTGCTGTCCGGCGCGTAGGGATCCCGCGGCAGCCGCGTGCAGACGTCGGCGATCTGCTGGAGGTCGTCGGTGCGGGCGTCCGGGTCCACACCGAGCTCCGCGGCGTGGAAGCGTGCGAAGCCCCTGTGCCGCAGGTGGCCGGCCGGCCCGTCGAGGCCGCCGCCGTGCGGGGCACCGGCCGGAGCCCGGGTGGCCCGGTCACGGGGGACGGTGTGCGGGCGGGGGCCGTCGGCGGCGAGGGACGCCAGGTCGTCGTCTCCCAAGAGGTCCTCCGTCAAGGATCGTGCGGAAGGCGCGGACGCGACGCCGCGACGTGCGGTTTCCGGCCGCGCCGCCCCACAGCTTGCCTCCTGCCACACCCGCGGACAACGCCGCCTGCCGGCACCGGTCGTTTCCCACCCGGCCGGCCCTGGCACCCCGCCGAACAGCCCGGCACGGTGGGCCGGGGGAGGGGCCGAGGGCCGAGCCGCACCGGCCGTCGCCATGCCCCCGTCATAGGGACGTATCCGATGCCCCAGTCATACGACAGATGCTCGGGGGCGCGGGCGGCACCATACTGAACGTCACGGGCGGAACGTACAGACACCGCTGCCTCCCGCACCCCCGCTGTCCCCGGGCCGGAGACGTCCGGGGACGACGCGTGTGACGGTGCCGACGGCGCGGTGCCCATGGCAGAAGCGACGTGAACCTCTGCGGGCGGTGGAATCCCTTGGGGTATACAGACAGGATGCTTGCTCCCGCGTTGCAGCGGATGGCTGACCGGCCGATTGCCAAGGTCCTGGACACCCTCTCCAGACGCTGGTCGATCCCGGTCATCTACGCGGTGGCCGAAGGGCGTTGCCGGTTCAACGACCTGCACCGCCACCTGGAGGGCATCAACCACAAGGTCCTCATCGAGACCGTCTACCGGCTCCAGCGGGACGGATACCTGGACGGCCCGCTGACCGCACCGGGCGGGCGGGGCCGAACGGAGGCGCCGCCCTACGCACTGACCGGACTGGGCTGGCAGTTGTGGGGACTCATCGAAGACATCGACAAATGGAGCAAGGAACGCGAGCAGTATCTCGTGCGTGCCCCGGCCGAATTCGACCGGCTGGCCAGATGACACCGGAGGGCAGGACGGCCCGGAAAGAAAGCGGGGAAGTCGGGCGGGGGACGTACTCCGGAGTACGTCGTTGTGCGCCCGCTGCCGCACGCGTAGCGTTCCAGCGGAATCACTCAGCGAGGCCGATCCGTGCATGTCGCATTTACGGCGGAAGCCGAGGGATGGAGGGTCCGCATGACGATGCCGGCTGAACGTCCGGGGCGTGTGATCTGGAGAGACGGTGAATTCATTCCGTGGGACGACGCCGTGGTGCACGTCAATGCCGTGGGACACGCGTCCGTCTCGGCCGCATTCGAGGGAGTGCACGCCTATTGGAGCCCGACGCGCCGTCAATTGCTCGGATTCCGGCTGCGGGACCACATGCGGCGGCTGGTCGACTCGCTGCGGCTCGGTTCGCTGCGTCCCTCCTTCGACGCGGACGAACTCACCGCGGCGGCGGCGGGGCTGCTGGCCCGGGTCGGCGCACCGGGCCGGGACGTCTACCTGCGGCCCTGGGGATTCGCGGCCGGTCTGCACCGTGAGCAGATGGTCCCGGCGGGCACCCGGGCCGAAGTCGTCATCGACAGCTGGGACTTCACCAGCAAACTGGGGCAGGGACAGACCTGCGCGCTCGCCGTCAGCTCCTGGCCGCGGCTGAACAGCAGCGCCTCGCCCGCCGGGCTGAAGGTCTTCTCCAACTACCACAACGGCCGCCTCGGCACGATCGACGCCCGCAGCCGCGGCGCGGACTGGCCCGTGTTCGTCAACGCCAACGGCGAAGTCACCGAGAGCTCGGGCGCCTGCATCGTGATGGTCGTCGACGGAACGCTGTGCACACCGGATCCGGGCAGCGGCATCCTGGACAGCATCACCCGCAGATCCGTGTTCGAACTCGCCGCCGAGGCAGGCATTCCGACCCGGACCCGACGCATCGAACGCACCGAGCTGTACCTCGCCGACGAGGTGTTCCTGCTCGGCACGGCGGCGGAGGTCCTGCCCGTGGTGTCGGTCGACGGCTTCGCCATCGGCGACGGAGCGCAGGCCGGGCCGGTCACGCGGAAGGTCGAATCGCTCTACCACCAGGCCGTGCGCGGCGCCCTGAGCACACACGAGGCGTGGCTCACCGCGGTCGAACCGGGCAGCGCCTGACGCACCGTCCGCCCTGATGGCCGGCGGCGGCGCCTCCCACCCGGAACGCGCCGCCGCCGTCGTGCCGCCGAGGGCCGGTTCGCCGGCACCGCCGGGCAGGCACGACGGTGAGGACACGGCCTAGGACGGGGGCGGGGCGTCGCGGTCCGCCGTGATGCGCCGCGCGTACAGCTCCGGCGTCAGGCCCAGCAGCCGGTGTGTGCCCAGGCGTACCAGCAGCACCGGGTGCACGCCCCGGTGGTAGAGGGCGAGCACGTCGCCGCTCAGCAGCTCCCGGCGCTCCTCCGGCTCCAGATCCAGCAGGGCGAGCTGGCGGCCGGGCTCGGCCCGTAGCGCGGCGAGGTACTCCGGATCGTGGGACGCGCGGTAGCACAGCCGGTTGATCTCGTGGACGGACATCGGGTCACCTCCGGACCGGTCGTCTGCGGGCCCCGCGCCTCACTGCCAGGCCGCGAAGGCATGCCCCTCGCCCTCGCGGTGGTCCATGACCGACACCGACAGGTCCCGGCAGATCTCGGCCATCACGATCCACGGCAGGATCTCCCCGGACACGCTCCCCGCGGCGGCGATCTGCTCCGCCGTCGCCTCCTGTGACAGCCGGTCCAGGCGGCCGTGGCGCAGATGGGAGACCGCCGTGGCGGCCCACTCCGGCGCCGGGACGCCGTACATCCGGTCGGGATCGATCCGCGGCGAGCCCACGTCGAGGGAGAAGCTGCCGCTGGCCACCACGGCGACCCGGCGGGCCGGGAGATCCTCCAGCGCGCGCCGGACGGCGGCTCCCAGGCGGCGGCAGCGGTGCGCGGTCGGCAGCGGACCGACCATGCCGTTGATGTACACGGGCACGATGGGCACGCCGTGCGGGTTGAGGAAGTGCAGCGGGACGACGATCGAGTGGTCCACCGTGGCCGCACGCGAGAGCACCGGGTCGAACTCCTGGAGGACCAGCCGTTCGTGCAGCTGTGCACCGAGCTTCCCGGCCACCCTCAGCTCCACCGCGGACACGCCCGGAACCTCGTCGTTGGGGCCGCGTACGCGATCGGCGCCGACGACGGCGAACGTGGGCCAGGCGTCGAGGAAGAAGGTGTTGATGTGGTCGCAGCTGAGGATCACGACCACATCCGCGTCGCTCCCCGCCACCACCGTCTCCACGGCGCGGTAACGGGCGGCGATGTCGTGGCCCTGCTCCGTACCGCCGCGGGCCAGCGCGGGGAAGACCGGGGTGTGCGGCACACCGGCCGCCGCAACGATCTGCGCCATCGCCGGGCCCTCAGCGAGCGGGCCCGGCCGGCGCGACGGGCTCGCCCCGGCGGCCCCCTCCGGCCCGGTACAGCTGCGTCAGCAGCCGCAGCGTCTCCAGCCCCGCCGCGCCGCTGGCGGTCATCGGGTCGCCGGTGCGCACGGACCGGCAGAAGTCGGCCGCCTGGAGGCGGTGCGAGATCCCGTAGTAGTCGATGCCGGAGGGCTGTTCGCGGGTGGCGCGGGCCTTCTCGGCACGGGCCGCCGTCACGAGTTCCTCACCGCCGTCGACGAGGTGCAGGGTGCCGGGGTGGTCCAGGTCGAACAGCACGGTTCCCGCCGAGCCCACGACGCCGATCCGGGTCCGCCAGGAGATCACGCTCGCGACCGTGACGCTGTAGGTCACCAGCGTTCCGGCCGGACTCCGCAGCAGAGCGGCGAACGTGTCCTCGGTCTCCATGGCCTCCCGCAGCTGCCCCGAACCGGCGGCGGCGCCGACCACTTCCAGCCCCCGGCACAGCCAGCGCACCACGTCCAGCGCGTGGTACCCCTGGTTCACCAGGGCCGAACCGCCTTCGCCCGCCCACGTGCCGCGCCAGTAACTGTCCCGGTAGTAGGGGGCCGTCCGGCCGCACTGGAGGGTGACGTCGACGGCCACGGGCACCCCGAGCAGCCCCTTCGCCAGCCAGCTGCGCACCGCCTGGACGACGGGGTCGTAGCGGTGCTGGGAGACGACCGACAGCACGCGGCCGGTGCGCTCGCCGAGGGCCACCAGCTCCGCGCCCTCGGCGTCGCTCATCGCCAGCGGCTTCTCCACCAGGACGTGCTTGCCCGCCCGCAGGGCCGCGGCGACCAGTGGCGCGTGCTGGGCGTGGTCGACGGCGATGGAGACGCTGTCGACCTCCGCGTCGGCGAACACCTCGGCGGGGTCGGTGGTGACGGCGGATATCCGTCCGGAGCGTGCCAGCGACCGGGCCGCCTCCATGTCCCGGTCACAGGCCCACTTGAGGACGACACCGCCGGCCGCCGAGAAAGCGTCCACATGATTCGGGGCGACGCGACCGCACCCGATAATCGCGTGCACGAGAGGGGTGTGCGTGTCGCTGCGCAGAAGATTCATCTCGTGATCCTCATCTGCTCGGCAGGAATGCAGGGCGTCCGATCCTGATCTGCCGGAGACGTTACCTGTCAAAGCGCCCGGTACACCTGCGTACTTCCAAGTACGTGACGGCGAAGCGCCGGAAAACCGTTTTCGGCGCACGCACTTGAAAGTACGTTCTTGTCGCCGGCACAGGAACTGCCCAGACTGCTCAGGAACCGGCCGACGGGTTTGAGGAGTTCCCTGTGAAGTCGTTTACCGAGCACGGTCGGCAAAAATCTACGGCCGGCCGTGACGAGGCGCCTGATCCGATCGGAATTTCCGTATTCGCCGCCCGCGGCCGGGAGCGTGTGCTGCGTCTCGCGGCCGAAAAACCCATCCATGTCGGGCCGGCGCTCTCGGTCATCGACATCCTCGCCGTCCTGTACACGTCCGTGCTCCGCCGCCGGTCGCGGGAACCGCACTGGCCGGACCGCGACCGACTGCTGCTGAGCAAGGGCCACGGGGCCTACGGCCTGTACGCGGTACTGGCCGAGGCCGGTGTGCTCGACGCGGACCTCGCCGCTCTGCCCGGGCACCCCGCGGACGGCATCCCCGGCGTCGAGGCGGCGACCGGGGCGCTGGGACACGGCCTGTCCCTGGGCTGCGGCATGGCACTGGGGGCGCGCCTGGGCGGATCGCCGGGCCGGGTGATCGTGGTCACGGGCGACGGCGAGCTGGACGAAGGCACCAACTGGGAGGCCGCGCAGTTCGCCGCGCACCACCGCCTGGACAACCTCGTCGCCGTGGTCGACCGCAACGGCTTGCAGCAGGAAGGCAGAACCGAGCACGTCCTGGCGCTGGAGCCGCTCGCCGACAAATGGCGCGCCTTCGGCTGGCGCGTGGCACACGCCGACGGCCACGACCCCGCCGCTCTGCACCACACGCTGTCCGCGCTGCTGGCCGCGCCCGGCCCCGGCGTGCTCCTCGCCCGGACGGTCAAGGGGCGCGGGGTGTCCTTCATCGAGGACGACGCCCGGTGGCACTCGGGCCGCCTGACACCGGAGCAACTCGACCGGGCACTCGGCGAATTGGCGGCCGGAGCGGGCACCGCGCGCGGAGCGGAGCAGGAAGCCCCCGGCCGCGGACCCGGCGAGGTGTCCGCCGGACGGGACGTGCGGGCATGAGCGGCACGGCCCGGAGCATGCGCGCCGCGTGCGCGCCGGTGATCGCCGAGACCGTCCGCCGCTGCCCCGACCTCATCACGCTGGGCGCCGACGGGCAGGCGCTGTTCGGCACGGTGATCGGCGAGAGCCCCGAGCGCTACGTCGAGGTGGGCATCGCCGAGAGCAACCTCGTCGGCGTCGCCGCCGGGCTGGCGCGCACCGGGTGGCGCCCGGTGGTCGGCGCCATGGCACCGTTCCTGGTGCGGCGCGCCTACGAGCAGCTCAGGCTCGATGTGGCGCTGCCCGGCCTGCCCGTGGCCCTGCTCGGTGTCGGCGGCGGACTGGGCTACGGCGCGCTGGGGCCCACCCACCACGCCGTCGACGACATCGCCCTGATGTCCGCGCTGCCGCACATGGGCATCTACTGCCCGGCCGACGCGGCGGACGCCGCCCACGTCCTGCGGCACTTCCTGCCGCCCACACGGCCCGCCTACGTACGGCTGAGCGCCCGGGTGGACCCGCCGGTCTTCCGCCCGGACGGAACGGCCGAACCCGGCGACCCGCACGAGGTACGGGTGCTGCGCGGCGGAGCCGACGCGCTCCTGCTGGCCACCGGCCGGTGCGTCGCCGAGGCGTCGGCCGCCGCCGAGCGGTGCGCGGCACACGGCCTGGACGTCGCCGTCGCGGCCGTGACCTGTCTGCGCCCGTTCCCCACCGACCAGGTGCGCGCCCTCGGCGAGAACCGTCCGCTGGTCGTCACCGCGGCCGAGGAGTTGGGCCACTGCGGCCTGGGAGCGGCGGTGGCCGAGGCCCTGCGCGGCAGCGGGACGCCGCTGCTCCGGCTGGCTGTGGACGACCGCCATCCGCCGGTGGGTGAGCACGACGAACTGCTCGCGTTCCACGGCGTCGACCGGACCGCGATCGAGTCCGCTGTGGTGCGCGCCCTCATCGGGAAAGGTGATCATGAAGATTCTCGCTAGCGCACAGGCGTGCGGGTTCGGTCCGGTCTCCAAACTCGTCGCCGTCTCGTCGCTGCTCGGCACCGACCGGGTGGACTTCGTCGGCCAGGGCGTCGCCCTGGACTACGCCCGCCGGCACGCCGAACGCTTCGGTGCGGTGCACCCCGCCGACACCACCCGCGGCGACCTGCTCGCCCCGCGCCTGGCCGACGCCGACGCGGTCATCAGCGTCATGGACGCCGACCTGGTCTTCTGGGCGGTACGCCACGGCCGCCCGGTGGTGTTCTTCGACAGCCTGCTGCACTTCTGGTCCCGCACCCACCCGGCGGCCCGGCTCGCCGACGTGGCCCGGACGGTGCGCGAGGGCGGCGCCCGCGCCGCGCGCACCGCCTTCGAAGCGCTCGGCCCCCACCAGCGGATCCTCGTCGCCCACCTGATCGCCGACCTCTCCTGGGCGCAGAACTTCCCCGGAGTGCGGGAGCGCGTCGCCGAACTGGCCGCCACGGGCGCCGGGCACATCCGGCTGTGCGGGCCCGTCGTCGACACCGCCACGCTGCACGGCGCACTCGCCGAACCCGCGGACGAGCAGACCGCGGGCAGCTTCCTGGTCAACCTCGGCGGTTTCAAGAACTTCTACCTGGACTACGCCTCGCACAACGCCTACCTCCACCTGATGCGGCGCTGGGTGCTCGACCTGGCGGAGAAGGCATCCGACCTGGACCACGTCCTGGTGTGCTGCGGCGGATTCACCCGGCCCGAGACCGTCCAGGTGGGCACCGTACGCGTCGAGTTCACCTGCCTGACCCACCAGGACTTCCTGCGCCGCCTCGCCGGCACCGGCATGTGCGCCATGCCGCCGAGCCTGACCTCTCTCCAGGAGGCGGTCATCGCACGGCGCATGCCGCTGCTGCTGCCCGAACAGCACTACGGGCACATCGTCAACCGCCGCCACCTGGCCGGTACCGCCGTCAGCCGGCACGCCGCGTGCCTGACGGACCTGGGCGAGGAATACCAGGTCGCCGAGGACGACTTGGAAGGCACCAGGGAACTCGACCGGCTCACCCGCAGGCTGGTCGACGACGAGCCGGACTACCAGCAGTTCCGCGCCCACGTCGACGAGCGCACCGCCGCCTACCGCGCGCTGACCCCCAAGGAGCGCGAGGGCGCGGTCGACGAGGTGGCCGCCCTGCTGGGCGGGCCCTCGCTCGGCTCCGTCATCGCCGAACTCAAGGGAGCGCTCCTGGAGTCGGGGGGCCGCCGATGACCGCCGGCCGGACCGCGACGACACCTCCGCCCGCGGCACAGACGTACCGGGCAGCGGCCGGCGTACGGATCGGCACCGAGACCGGCGACCGGATCGAGGTCGGCGCCGTGGCGCAGGAGGTGCTGGCGCTGCACCTGGAGCGCACCGGGCGGCCCGCACCGCCCGAGCGGAACATCGCCGTCCGGCACTGGATACCGGCCGGGGCCCGCAAGACCAGGCGGCGGCTGTTCGTGCGCGTCGACGTCGGGGGCGTCCCGGTCGGCGTGGCCAAGGTCCCGCTCGCCGCCCAGGATCCCAAGTTGACCCACGAGTTCACGGTGCTCACCGGGCTGCCCGCCGCCTTCCCCCTGGCACGCCCCGGGCCGCTGGGTCGCCTCGGCGCCGGCTTCGCCATGACGTACCTCGACGGCGTCGACCTCCCGGCGGTCGGGCAACTCACCGCGGGCCCCGAGGAGTTCTGGCACGTGATGCGGCCCGTGGTGGACGGCGTGGCCGCGCTGCACCTCACCACGGCCGCCGGGGCACCCCACCTGACACCGGAACAGGCGGCCGCCCAGTACGTCCGCCGCCCCTGGACGGGGGCCGAGCACGCCGACAACGCCCTCCGGCGCGCGCTGCTGGCCCCCACACACGGCGACCTCGGACCCTGGAACGTGCGCTACGAGCCCGGCCGGGGCACCGTGCGGCTGCTGGACTTCGAGGACTACAAGCCGCTCGGGATCGCCGCCGTCGACGTGCTCAACCTCCTGGTCACCAGCGGCCTGCTGGTGTTCCCCGACTACCGCGAGCACGGTTTCGACTGGCTGTACGACCGTGTCTTCGAGAGCGACCACTGGTTCTGCGGGGCGCTCGCCCGGGGCCTGGCCCATTACGCCGCCGCCACCGGGCAGCGCACCGCCGACGTCGCCGATCTGACCCCGCTGATGTGCCAGTGGCTGATCGAACGGATCACCGCCGAAGGCCGCGACACCAGCGGCATGTTCTACCGCACATTCGCCGACCGCTATCTGAGCGGCCGGCCGGCCTGGGTGAGGAGTGCCGATGCCTGACGAGGACACGCAGCACACCGATGTCCTGGTGATCGGCGGTGGCCCGGCCGGGCTGTTCGCCGCGCTGACGGTGGCCCGCGCCGGAGGACGGGCCACCGTCCTGGAAGCCGGCGGCGACATGGACCAGAGCCTGTGCCCCCGGGTGCGCGCCCGGCTGAGCGGGCGCACGGTCCGCGACGCCGAGAAGTTCCGCCTCCAGTGCCCGCGCTGCGACTGCCTGACCGGGCTGGGCGGCGCCGCCTTCCACTTCGACACCGACCTGGGCTACATCAACGCCCTCACCCGCTCCAAGATCGAATCCGCGGAGGACGGCACCTCACGCACCTACAGCGGGCTGGAGCGCACGCTCGGCTCCTTCGGCCGCGCCCGCGACCTCGTCGCCGAGGTCTACGAGACCCTCTTCGGGCTGGGGCTGCCCCGGGCCGCCCACCCCTCGGCACCGGCCCGCGCGGACGACGACATCCAAGGCACCGGCGGCGCGTTCCAGCACATCGACACCGCGCCCTCGCAGAGCGTCACCGTCGACGTCGCACTCGGTGTCATCGCCGAGATCCGCGCGGAGCTGGAGCGCGCCGGCAGCCGGCTCCTGCTGCGGCACACGGCGACCGGAGTGCGCCCGCTGCCCGGCAACGGATTCGCCGTGCACGCCCGATCGCCCCGCGGCCCGGTGCACTTCGAGGCCGCCGCCGTGGTCGTGGCCACCGGCAAGCTCGGCCTGCCCTGGGTCCGCGAGCTGGTCGAGACCCAGCGGATCCGGTGCCGCCCCGCACGCCGCGTCGATGTCGGCGTCCGGCTGGAGACCGACCGCGCCGACCTCGCCCCGCTGCTGGACGGCTGCCACAACCCGAAGCTGTCCTTCCTCAACGACCGCGGCGAGTCCGTGCGCACGTTCTGTGTGTGCGAGGGCGGCCGGGTCATGCAGTACGCGTTCCTCGACGCCGTCGCCCTGGACGGCCAGCACTGCCTCAACCAGCCCACCAGCCGTTCCAACATGGGCGTACTGACCACCGTCGGCCTCCCGGAGGGAGCGGACGGTACCGCCTACGCACGCGACTTCGCCGGCCGTGTCGCCCGGCTCGGCGGCGGCCGGCCCGTCGTGTGCACCGTCGACGAACTGGCCACCGGGAAGACCGGCGACGAGCCGCCGTCCACCAGCCTCATCGACTACGCGCACGCCCCTCTGCGGCAGTGCCTGCCCGAGCCGATCGTGCGGGACGTGCTGGAGATGGCCGACCGGCTCAACTCCCTCCACCCCGGCCTGATCCCCGGCTCCGCCGCCGTCGCCGCCCCCGTCGTCGAACGGCTCTTCCCCGACCTGGAGCTCTCCCACGACATGGAGTCCTCACTGCCGGGCCTCTACTTCGTCGGCGACTCCTCCTCGAAGATCATCGGCATCACCTACGGCGCCGCCACGGGGATGGCCGCCGCCCGTTCGATCACCGGCGCGAGCGCCCCCGCCGGCAGGGGAGGCCGGCCGTGACCCTCCTCCTCCCACGCAGCCGCCCCGACCGGCCCGCACACCACTCCGCGCTCGACCTGCCGCTCGACCCCCGCGCCGCGGACCTGCTCGCCGCGCGGAAGCGCCCGGCCGATCTGCTCGCCGGACTGCTGGCCGTCGTCCTGGACCGCTACGGGAGCGCGTGGACGATCCTGGGCCACGAGCAGGGCCGCGCCGTCCGGTACGAGGCGCGACCGGCCGCGCTGGACGGGACGTTCGCCGAGGTGCCGCTGCGTCCCGCCCCGGCCGGCGGAGCGGCCACCGACAGGGACCGGCCCTGCGCGGCCGTCCTGCCGCCCGGCACCCGCGGGCTGCCCGCCGCGCTGCACGCGGTCGTCTGGGCCGTCACCCCGCACGACGGCTCCCTCACCGTCCACTACGACGACACCATCCTGGGCGCACCGACCGCCCGCCGCATGGCCGAGCACCTCCGGCTGCTGCTGGACACCGCCGCGGCCGAACCCACCGCCCGCACAGCCGCGTTCCCCCTCCTCCTGCCCGACGAGCGGCGGCAGCTGGCGGAGTGGAACCCGCAGCCCGCGCCCCGCCCCACCGACACCCTGCACGCCCTGTTCCGGGCCCAGGCCGCACGGACCCCCGAACACCCGGCGCTGGTCATGGGCGCACGGACCTTGACCTACCGGCAGCTCGACGAGGCGTCGGACCACCTCGCCCGGCGGCTGCGGCCCGCTGTCGCCGAACCCGGCGACCTGATGGTCGTGTCCGGCGAACGCTCCACGGAGCTGTTCACGGCGGTGCTCGCCGTGCTCAAGGCGGGCGCCGGCTACGTCCACCTCGACCCCGCGCTGCCCACGGCGCGCGCCGAGGCGATGCTGCGGCTGACCCGCCCGGCCGCCACGCTGCGCACCACCACCGGACACCCGCTCACCGACCACGCGGACGCGCTCCGGGTGGAAGAGGCCCTCTCCGAGAGCGACGGGACGCCGCAGCCGCCGGACCCGCTGACGGAGATCGCGCACGACGGCAGCACCGCGTACGTCATCTTCACCTCCGGCAGCACCGGCGAACCCAAGGCGGTCCTGCGCCCGCACCGGATGCACACCGCCCGTATCCACCTGGAACAACGGCTGTACGGCATGGGAGCCGACGACCGTCATCTCCTCAAGTCGGCCATCAGCTTCCGGGAGTTCCTCTGGCCGCTGGCCAGCGGCGGCACCGCCGTGATCGCCGAACCCGGCCGCGACCGCGACGACCGCTATCTGGCCGAACTCATCGACCGCGAACGCCTCACGACCGTCAGCTTCGTCCCCTCGATGCTGCGGCTGCTGCTCGCCCAGCCCGCTTTCCGCCGGGCCGCCGCCCTGCGGCACGTCTTCGTCGGCGGCGAGCCGCTCGGCACCGACCTGGAGGAGCGGGTACGCGCACTCGGCCGCGAACTGCACAACACCTACACCCTGAGCGAGGCCGACTACGTCTGCCACCGCCAGGGACCGCGGGGCGCCCGGCCCGAGCACGGCGACGCCGCCACCGTGATCGGCCGCCCGCTGGACATGCACGTCTACCTGTGCGACCGGCACGGCCACCCGGTGCCGCCCGGCGCGGTCGGCGAGATCCTCACCGGCGGGCCCGGGCTCGCCGACGGCTACCTCGGACGGCCCGAACTGACCGCCGAACGCTTCGTCGCCAACACCCTCGACCCCCAGGGCCCCGCCCGCCTCTTCCGCACCGGAGACCTCGCCCGCCACCGCGCGGACGGGCAGTTGGAGTACCTCGGGCGCGCCGACGCGCAGGTGAAGGTACGCGGACAGCGGGTCGAGCCGGCCGAGGTGGAACTGGTCCTGCGGACGCACCCCGAGGTCGCCGACGCCGCGGTGGCCGGTGTCGCCGACGCCGACCAGGGCGCCCTGCTGGCCGCCTACGTGGTACCCGGCGCCGCCGAACCCTCGGTCGGCGCCCTGCGGACCTTCGTCGCCGACCGGCTGCCGGACTTCATGGTGCCCAGCTACTTCGCCGTCGTCCCCGCGCTTCCCCTGCTGGACAGCGGCAAGGTCGACCGCGCCCGGCTCCAGGTGCCCTCCCGGGCACGCCCACCGCTGGACGTGCCCTGCGCACGGCCCTCGACCCCCGGACAGCGCACCGCCGCCCGGCTGTTCGCCCAGGTGCTCGGCCTCGACGAGGCGGGCCTGGACGACGACTTCTTCCAGCTCGGCGGCGACTCCCTGCGGCTGATGCTGCTGCGCAGCGCCGTCGAAGCGGACACCGGCACCGAGATCGACCTGGCCGACCTGCTGCGCGCCGCCACCCCGCGCGCCCTGGCCGCCCTGGTACGGGACCGCTCCGAGCCCGCCGCCGGGACGGAGACGCAGCACGCACCGGCCGACACACGCCGGCTGCGGGCCGCGCGGCTGCGGCAGCAGGCCGCACGCACCCGGCACCGCGCCGTGCCCGGCACCCCCGGTGCCCAGGAGGAGAGCCGATGAACTCCGACGAACTCGCGGTCGCCATCGTCGGCATGGCGGTGCGGCTGCCCGGCAGCGACGACCTGGACACGTACTGGCGCAACCTGCTGGCCGGCCGCTGCGGCATCACCCGCCGCGGCGCGGCGGCCGGCGACTTCGTGCCCGCCTACGGCACGCTCCGCGCGGCCGGCCACTTCGACCCGGGCCGGTTCGGCATCTCCGAGGCCGAGGCGCTGCTCATCGACCCGCAGCAGCGGCTGCTCCTGGAGAGCGTCGACGAGGCGTTCGCCGCCGCGCACATCGACCCGCAGCGCGCCGGACGGGTGGCCACCTACGCCGGTGTCGGCCGCAACGACTACGAGAGCTGGGTGGCCGACGCACTGGCCGGCCGCCCCGGCGTCGACGAGATGTCCCTGGAGATCGCCAACGGGCGCGACTACGCGGCCGGCCGGATCGCCTACCGGCTGGGACTCGGCGGCGCCGCCGTCGCGGTCCAGTGCGCCTGCTCCACCTCGCTGGTCGCCGTCCACCTGGCCTGCCAGGACCTGCTCGGCTTCGGCGCCGACACGGCGATCGCGACGACCGCGGCCGTCCGGGTGCCCGCGCCGCGCGGCTACCCGGCACCGCCCGGCGGCATCGGCTCGCCCGACGGGGTGTGCCGCCCCTTCGACGCCGCGGCCAACGGCACCGTCCCCGGCGACGGCGCCGGCGCCCTGATCCTCAAGCGGCTGGCCGACGCCCGGGCCGACGGCGACACGGTCTGGGCCGTCGTCCGCGGCTCCGCGGCGAACAACGACGGCTCCGTCAAATCAGGCTTCGCGGGCGTCAACAGCGCGGCGCAGCGGGACGTCGTACGGGCCGCGCTGGAAGCCTCCGGCGTGGGCCCGGAAGAGATCGACTACGTCGAGGCGCACGGCAGCGGCACCCTGCTCGGAGACGCGGCCGAATGGACCGCCCTCAGCGAGGTGTTCGGCCCGAGCGGCAAGCCCGTGCACATCGGAGCCGTCAAAGCCGGCGTCGGGCACCTGCGGGAGGCCGCGGGCATCGCGGGCCTGGCCAAGGCCGTGCTGAGCCTGCGGCACAACCGGCTCGTGCGCACCCCGCACTTCCGGTCGCTGCCCCGGGCCCTGGCCCGTCGCGGCCCGAACCTGCTGCCCGTCGAGGAAACCCTGGAGTGGGCCGAACCCGCCGGCGGCGTACGGCGAGCCGGAGTGAGCGCCTTCGGCCTGGGCGGCACCAACTGCCACCTCGTGCTGGAGGCCGCACCACCTGCCGCCCCGCCGGCCCCCTGCCGTGAGGGCCTGATCCTCCTCTCCAGCCACCGCGCCGACACCCTCGACCAGGACACCGAGGCCCTGCGCACCGAAGTCGAACGGGAGCCCGCACAGGCCGGAGACCTCGCCCACAGCTCCCAGACGGGCCGCCGCCGACTGCCCCGGCGCCGCTTCGTCGTCCTCGGCCCCGAGCCGGCCGTGGACGAGGCGTTCGCCGCCGACCGGCTCCGCCACCAGACCGGCACCGCACCCGCGCACCGCCCCGAGATCGGCTTCGTCCTGCCCGGCATCGGCAGCCACTACCCCTCCATGGGCGCCGGCCTGGCCGCCACCGACCCGGTCTTCGCCCGGCACCTGCGCGCCTCGGTGACCGTCGCCGACGCACTCACCGACGGCGCGGTCGGTGCGCGCTTCGCCCACGCCGGAGACGAACGCCGGGCCGGTACCGCAGACGACCGGCTCGACCTGCGGGCCATGCTGCGCCGCCGGGACACACCGCGGGCACCGGCCGGCACGCTGCGCGAGCTGCACCTCGGCCTGTTCTGCCTCGAACTCGCCCTGGCCCGCACGCTGATGGAGCTGGGCATCCGGCCCGCCGTCCTGGTGGGGCACAGCCTGGGGGAGTGGGTCGGCGCCGTCCTGGCCGGGGTGATCGACCCCGAGCCCGCGATGGCCGCGGTGGCCCGCCGCGCCGACCTGGTCACCCGGGCCGGGAACGGGGCGATGCTGGCCGTGCTGGCGCCCGCCGAGGACGTCGACCGCTTCACGCGGGACGGCGTGTGGCTGGCCGCCGACAACGCCCCCACCCACTGCGTCCTGTCCGGAGTGCCCGCCGACATCGAGGCCGTGGGCGAAGAGCTGACCGGCAAGGGATTCTCCGTCCTGCCGCTGGACACCGCGCACCCGTTCCACACCCCGCAGCTCGCCGACGCCGCGCGGGCGCTCGGCGACGACCTGGCCGGCATCGAACTGCGCCCGCCCCGCATCCCGCTGGCCTCCAGCGTCCTGGGGGAGTGGCTGTCCGATCAGGTCACCGACCCCGCCTACTGGCGGCGCCACCTGGTCAGCACCGTCCGCTTCCGCGCCGCCGCCCGGCTCGCGCTCGACCGCGTGGGAGTGCTGGTCGAGGTCGGACCCGGCACCGCACGCCCCTGGCTGCTCCAGGCCGACCCCGAAGCGGTCTGCGTGCGCACCGTACGGCAGGACTACGAGCGGATCCCCGACAGGGACGTGCTCCTGGAGGCGCTGGGAAAGCTGTGGCTGCACGGCGTGGAGTGCGACTGGACCGCGCTCGGCGGACCCGGACGGGCACGCGCCCCGCTGCCCGCCCCGCATCTGCACCGGCGGCGCTTCCTGCCGGACACCCCGCCGCCCACCGCCGGGACCACCGCGACTCCGGAACCGGCCGCACCCACCGCCGCACGAGCGCCGGACCCGCCCGCGGGCGCGGCCCCGCCCGAGGCCGCGCCCGCACACCCGGAGGCCGCCGACGCCCTGGAGGCCCATCTCGCCGGACAGTGGCGGGCCCTGCTCGGGCTGCGCGAAGTCCACCCGGACGACCACTTCTTCCATCTGGGCGGCGACTCCCTCATGGGCGTCCACCTCATCGCCGGCATCCAGCGGCTGACCGGCCGGAAGGTGCCGTCCTCGGAGGTCTTCGCCTCCGCGCGGTTCGCCGGGATGGTCGCACGGGTGCGCACCTGGCTCGCCGAAGAGCCCGCCGCCCAGCAGCACCCGCCGGGCCACGAGACCCGCTCACCCGAAGGAGACCCCCATGGCTGAGGGAACGGCCCTCCGCCCCGCGCACGCCCTCGGCGCCGCGGCCACGGCCGGCGCACCGCCCGCCGCGCAGCGCCAGGACACCACCGACCCGACAGGCACGGAGGACGCCAGGTGAAAGCCTTTACCGACAGCTGGGTGGACCGGTTCTCCACCGTCTACGCCGACGCCCCCCTCGCGGAACTCTCCTGGTTCACCGGGGCCCCGGGTATCGAACTGATCAAGCTCGTCATCGACGGCGTGATACCGCGCGGCGCCCGCGTGATCGACCTGGGCAGCGGCCCGGGCGTGGACGCCGTCTTCCTCGCCGCCCAGGGCATGCGCGTCACCGGCGTCGACCTGTCGCCCGAAGCCGTGGCCCGGGCCCGCTCCTGGGCCGAACTGGCCGGAGTGGGAGCCGAGTTCGTCCAAGGAGACGTCCTCGACGTGCCGCTGCCCGACCACCGGGCGGACCTCGTCACCGACTCCTTCGTCTTCCACAACATGCGGGACGAGGCCCGTGACCGCTACGCCGCCCAGGTGCACCGACTGCTGCGCCCCGGCGGCCTGTTCGTCCTCAACTCCTTCTCCGACCACATGGTCGCCGGCACCGGGCCGCGCCGCGTGACCAGCGCCGAGATCCTCGACACCTTCGACAGCGACCGGTTCGAGTGCGAGGAACTGCGCCTCTACCGGAACCTGCCGACGGAGAAGAAACCCGAACAGATCCACTGGATCGGCCGGTTCAGGACGCGCGGATGAACGGGCGGTTCGACGGCAAGCGGGTCCTGGTCACCGGCGGCGGCCGGGGCATCGGCCGGCAGGTTGCGCTCGGCTTCGCCGCCGAAGGAGCCGACGTGGCGGTGCTGGCCCGTACGGCGGAGCAGGTCGAGTCGGTCGCCGCGGAACTCGCCGAAGGCGGCACGAAAGCGCTCCCTGTGGTCTGCGACGTCGCCGACGCCGGACAGGTGACCGAGGCCGAGCGGAAGGTGACCGGGGAGTTCGGCGACGTGGACGTCCTCGTCAACGCTGCCGGGCTGTTCTCCATGGGGCCCTCCGCCGCCTACGACACCGAGCAGGCACGCGCCCTGCTGGACACCAACGTCCTGGGCACCCTGCGGTGCTGCCAGGTCTTCGGCCGCCGGATGCTGGCCCGGCAGCACGGGAAGATCGTCAACTTCGGCTCGCTGCTCTCCTTCACCGCCTTCCCGGAGAGAGCCGCCTACGCGGCGAGCAAGGCCGGGGTGCTGCAACTGACCCGTGTGCTCGGCGTGGAGTGGGCCCCCTCGGGCGTCAACGTCAACGCCGTCGCCCCCGGAATGATCCGGATCGAGACGCCGCACCCGGCCGCACTCGACGAGGACGCCCTCACCCGCCGCATCCCCGCCGGCCGCCGCGGCCGGCCCCGGGACCTCACCGGCCCGGTCCGCTTCCTCGCCTCGGAAGAGGCCGACTACATCAACGGCCAGACACTCGTGGTCGACGGAGGGTGGCTCAACTATGGCTACCTCTAGTCCCGCCGGCACTCCCCGCCGGCCCGCCTCCGACGAGAGCCGGACCCTGCCCGCGTCCGTGTGCGTGTTCTGCGGAAGCGCCGACGGCCCCCACGAGGGGTACCGGCAGACCGCCGAGAAACTCGGACTGCTGATCGCCGAGCGCGGCCACCGCCTCGTGTACGGCGCGGGCGGCATCGGCCTGATGGGCGCCGTCGCCCGCGCCGCACAGCTCGGCGGCGCACAGATCCACGGTGTCATCCCCGCGTTCCTGCGCGAGCGGGAAGTCGGGGACGAACTGCCCGACCAGACACTGGAGTTGACCGACAGCCTGGCCGAGCGCAAACGCGTCATGATCGAGCGGTCCGACGCCTTCATCGCGCTCCCCGGCGGATACGGAACCCTCGACGAGGTGCTGGAGATCCTGTCCATGGCGGCGCTCGGCCTGCCCGTCGGCCCCCTGGTGCTCCTGGACGTGGACGGCGACTGGACCGGCCTGGACCAGCTCGTGGCGAGCGTGCACGCCCGCGGGTTCGCCCGCGACCGGGAACTCTTCGGTCGTGCCACCTCCCCCGCCCAGGCCCTGGATCTGGTCGCCGCCCGGATGACGCCCGCCGGCGCGGCGCGGGCCACCGGATGAGAGGGGAGAGCATGCCGGCACGGAAGATCGCCGTCATCGGCGCCGGATACGTGGGCCTGACGACCGCGGCCACGCTCGCGGCGGCCGGACACGGCGTCACCTGCGTCGACGTCGACCGGGACAAGGTGGCCGAGCTGCGCGCCGGACGAGTCGCCCTGCTGGAGCCGGACCTGCCCGAACTGGTCGCCGCGGGCCGGCGAGCGGGCCTGCTGCGCTTCACCGCCCGGCTGCCGGACGCGCTGCTCCCGCCGCACCCGCCGGACCTGGTCTTCGTGTGCGTGCCCACTCCCAGGGGCGAGGGCGGCGCGGCAGATGTCTCCATCGTCGAAGCCGTCGCCCGCGACCTGGGGCGGCTGCTGCCCCCGGGAGCCGCCGTGGTCCTCAAATCCACCGTCCCCGTCGGCACCGCCGACCGGGTCCGCGGCCTGCTCCGACGGCCGGACCTCCCCGTCCTCTCCCACCCCGAATTCCTCAGCGAGGGCAGCGCGGTACACGACTGCCGCCACCCCGACCGCCTCGTCATCGGCGCGGGCACCACCCCCGCGGACCGCGCCGCCGCCCGACGGCTGGCCGACCTGTACACCGACCTCGCCGCCCCCGTGCTCCTCACCGGCAACGCGAGCGCCGAACTGATCAAATACGCCGCCAACGCCTTCCTCGCCGTGAAGCTCTCCTACGCCAACACCCTCGCCGAACTGTGCGAGTCCGTCGGCGCCGACATCGGGGACGTCGGCCGCGGCCTCGGCCTGGACCCCCGGATCGCCCCCGCCCACCTGCGGCCGAGCCCCGGCTGGGGCGGCCCCTGCCTGCCCAAGGACACCCACGCCCTGCTCGACCTCGCCCGCACACGACAGATCGGCTTCCCCCTGGTGCGGGCGGCGCTGGAGACCAACGACCGGCAGCACCATCGGATCGCCGACAAGGTCCGTACCGCCGCCGGCGGTTGCCTGGACGGCGTCCGTATCGCGGTGTACGGCCTCGCCTTCAAGGCCGGCACCGCCGACACCCGCGATTCCCCCGCCCTGGCCGTGGCGCGCCTGCTGCACGCACAGGGCGCGGAACTCACCGTGTACGACCCGGCCGCGGCGAACCCGGCCGGGCCGGACGACTGGTACCAGACCGCGGACAACCCCTACACGGCGGCGAAAGCCGCGACGGTGGTCGCCGTCCTCACCGAGTGGCCCGAATTCGCCCGCCTCGACTGGGCGTTGATCTCCCAGCTGATGCACCGCCCCCACGTGGTCGACGCACGCCGCATCCTCGACCCCGAGGCCCTGGAGGCGTGCGGCCTGACCGTGAGCACCGTGGGACGTGGCACGCGGTGAGCGCGGTGGGCCCCGGCACGCGGCACCCCGCCCGAGGCGGACCGACGCTGCGCCACGGCTACCTGCTGGGCTGGGGGGTGACCACCCTGGGCTCCGGGCTCGTCTTCCCGCTGACCGCGGTCTATCTGCGCGACCACCTCGGCCTGCCGGTCTCCGGCGTCTCCCTGTACTTCGCACTGTTCGCCGCGGCCGGCCTGGTGATCAACCCCTTCGCCGGGGCCCTCGCCGACAGATGGCGGCCGGGGCCCATCGCCGTCGCGGCGACGCTCGTGCAGACCGTGGGGCCCCTCCTGCTCGCCCTCGGCTCCGCCCGGCTCAGCGTGGCCGCCGCGCTGTTCTCGGGCGCCGGAACCGGCGTCTTCTACGCCGTGCAGACACCGCTGCTCATCTCCGTCTTCGGCAAGGACCGGCTGGGCCGGATGCTCGCCTCCCAATTCCGCATCAGCGCCGCCACGATGGGCGCCGGATCGATCCTCGGCGGCCTCCTCGCCGGCTCGCTGGGCGAGGCCGGATACCGCCTGTGTTTCGCCGTCAACGGGCCCAGCTACCTCGTCTTCGGCCTGATCCTGTGCGCCGTGCTCCGCCGCGGAGCGCCCACCCCCCGCCCGGCCGCCGCCGCTGCCGCCCGCGGACCCGGCCGGGCGCTCGGCGCCGCCCTGGCGCCCTTCACGGACCGGGTGTTCCTGTGGGCGCTGCTGCTCCAGGGCGTCCTGGTGATCTTCGGCCTGGGGCAGATCGAATCCGTCACCCCGATCGTGCTGCGCGACAGCGCGCAGATGGCCGTGTCCGGTGTGAGCGTCGTCCTCGCCGTCAACTCCGTGACGGTCATCGCCGTCCAGGGGCTGGCGGTCCGGGTGGCGGAACGGATCGGACCGATGCGCTCGCTGGAGACGGCCGTGCTCACCTGGTGCCTGGGACTGCTCGTCCTGTGGAGCGTGCCCGCCGCGCCCGACGCCCGCGGCGCGCTGCTCCTCGCCTCCGGATACGGCCTGGTGTTCGGCATCGGACAGTGCCTGATCTCACCCAGCTTCCAGCCCGTGGTCGTCGCGCACGCCCCGCCGGGACGGGTCGCCGCGTACTCGGCCTCCACCTCACTGATCTACGGCATGGGCAACCTCATCGCCCCCGCGGTGTGCCTGCCGGTGTTCACCTCCGGCGGACTGGGCGGCTACCTGTGGCTCCAGGCAGCCGGGTACGCAGCCGCCGGCGTGGCCCTGCTCTCCCTGCGCCGGCACGCCGCCCGCACCCGGGAGCGCGGGCCCGAGCGCGACCCCCTACCGGTCAGCCCCGAGGCCGACCAGTGAAAGGAGCAAGGCACCGATGACCGCCCCCCAGCACCCGGCACGCCGTGACTGCCTGCTCGTCGTCGGCTCCGGCAACCGGACCAGCCACGAACGCATGCTGTCCCAGATGGCCGCCGAGGCCGACCTCGTCCTGCTCGACCCCGAACCGCCCACCTGGCAGCGCCGCTGGGTCCGGGACACCGAGGTCTTCGACCCCGCCGACGAGACGGCGGCACTCCGGCACGCCAAGGACCTCGCGGCCCGGCACGGCGTCGCCGCGGTGACCGCCTACGACGAGGCGTTCGTCCTGACCGCCGCACACCTGGCGGCCGCCCTCGGCCTGCCCGGACTCCCTCCCGCCGCCGCCGAACTCTGCCGGGACAAACGCCTCCAGCGCGACCTCCTCAACCGCACCGGCCTGTCACCGACCCGCTCCACCCTCGTCCACGACCTGGACGGGGCCGCCGCCGCGGCACGCGAGACCGGCTACCCCGTCATCGTCAAACCCCGCGGCCTGTCGGGCAGCGCCGGCGTGTGCCGGGTCGACGCACCGGACGGCCTCGCGGCCGCGTTCCGGGCCGCGGCGGGCATCGACAAGAAGGGCATGACCAGCGACGGCATCCTCGTCGAGGAGTACCTGGACGGCTTCGAACTGTGCGTCGACTGCTGGGTGCACGACGGGACGGCCGTACCCGTGTGGGGAGCGCGCAAGATCTGGGCGTTCGACCCCCACCCGATCGAGGCGGGCCTGGTCGTCGGCCGCGGAGCCCTGGACGACGGCGCGGTCCGGGACGGATTCGCGCTCGCGTGCCGTGCGGCCGCCGCCGCCGGACTGGACCGCACCGTCGCCCACATCGAGGTGCGCATGACCGCCGGCGGACCACGGATCGTGGAGATCAACGGCCGCCCGGCAGGCTACATCTCCGCGCGGATCGCCGAACTGGCCACCGGCATACGGCCCGGCGGCCTGCTGGCCACCGCGGCCCTCGGGCTGCCGGTGCAGACCCGGACCGTGGCCGACCGCGCGGCCGGGCTGCGCTTCCTCTACCCCGCCCACCCGCTGCGTTTCGCCGGACTGGCTCCCGCACCCGTCCTGCGGTCCCGCCCCTGGGTCCACGAGATCACCGAACTGCGCCCCCACGGCAGCGAGATCGTGCCGCCGCCGGACAACCCCTGGGGCACCGCCGCCTACGTCATGGCCACCGGGCCCCACTGCGAAGACGTCGAGGACCGGCTGCTGCTGGCCCACCACGAACTGCGGGTGCTGGGCGAGCCGTTGTGAGCGGTGCACGCCGGCCCGCCCCTCCTCACCCGCGTACCGACCACAGAGAGGCAGAGACCATGACCGAGTGGACGCCCGGGACCTACGGACCGCGGTGGAAGAACGTCTACGACCGGATCGACTGGCCCGCCCCGGACGCCGCCGTCGCCTTCCTGGCCGAACGCCGCGGCTCCGGGCGCGCCCTCGAACTGGCCGTGGGCACCGGACGGGTGGCCGTTCCGCTCGCGGCCCAGGGCGTCGAACTGGACGGCCTGGACGCCTCCCCGGAGATCGTCGAGGTGATGCGCACCAAACCCGGCGGCGAAGCCATCGACGTCACCATCGGGGACATCGCCGACTTCCGGCTCGACCGCGACTACTCCCTGATCTTCCTCCTCCTCAACTCCCTCTACGCGCTCCAGACCCAACAGGAGCAGATCAGCTGCTTCGAGTCGGCGGCCCGGCACCTCGAACCCGGCGGCCTGTTCGTGGTGGAGACCTTCGTGCCCGACCCCACCCGGTTCCGCTTCCAGGGCCGTGCACACGTCTACGACGTCGACCTCGACCACGTCCGCATCGAGGCGGACACCTTCGACCGGGCCACCCAGCACATCAAGGAGAACCACATCGAGATACGCGAGGACGGCATCCGCCTCTACCCGGCCTTCCTGCGCTACACCTGGCCCAGCGAACTCGACCTGATGGCCCGTATCGCGGGCCTGTCATTCGTCGAACGCTGGGGCGACTGGGCCGACGTACCCTTCGACGCCGCTTCGGAGAACAGCATCAGCGTCTACCGCAAGGAGGGCTGAGCCCGTGCGCGGCGCGGCAGCGGCGGCGGACCTGAGCGACCCGGGCCTGCCGCCCGCGGGCCCCCGCATCGGACGGCCCCACCCGGTGGCCGCCCTGGTGGAGAGGATCACCGCCTGCTTCGTCCCCCTGGGATTCGACGTCACCAACCTGCCGCTGCTGGCCACCGAGGACGACAACTTCGACCTGCTCGGCTACCCGCCCGGGCACCCCACCCGCACCCGGCTGACCTTCCACCCCGCGCCCGGAGTGGTGCTGAGAACCCAGGCGTCCTCGGGGATCGCCGAGGTGCTCCGGCAGGCCGGGCCGGGGCCCGCCCGGGCGCTGCTGGTGGCGACCTGCTTCCGCAACGAACCGCCCGCACCGCACTCGGGCCCGCAGTTCACCCAGATCGACGGCGTCGTGGCGCAACCGGGCCTGGCACTGCCCGACCTGATGGGCCTCTTCGACGTGTTCGTCCGCGGAGTCTTCGGAGCCGGCTGCGCCTGGCAGCTCACCCGCTGCGACTACCCGTTCGTGGACCCCGGATTCGCCCTGTCGATCGCCTGCCCCCACTGCGGCAGCGGCTGCGCAACCTGCTGGGACCGCGGCCGCGTCGAGGTGTGCACCGGCGGCGTCCTCAGGGACGAAGTCCTCACCGCGAGCGGATACGCGCCCGGCCGCACCACCGGCCTGAGCTTCGGCTGCTCCGTGGAACGGCTGCTGCGCTACCTGCACGGCCTCCACGACATGCGGGAGTTGCTCGCCAACGACCCCCGGGTGCTGGAGCAGTTCGAAGGCCAGGGGCACTGACCCGTACCCGCGAGAAACGCCGCGCGGCCGCAGCCGCCCCCGTCACCCGCCCGTGCGCCGCGCCGGCGACGGACGGGCCGGGGCAGCGGACACGGCGGCGCCGCAGGACCGAGCCGAGGGAGGTGACCATCCGTGAGGGTTCCGCTGTCCTGGCTGGAACACGCAGCCGGCCGACCGCTCGACCCCGCGCAGGTGTCGCGCTGGCTGACGGAGGCCGGCGCCCGGGCCGACACGAGCACGGACCGCACCCTGGAGGTGACCGCACCACCGGGGCGCCCGCATCTGGCATCCGTGCGGGGCCTGGTCGCGGAGATCCGCGGGCGGCTGGGGCTGCCGCCCCCCTCTACGGACCCGCCGCCGCTGCCCACAGGGATCGACATCGCGGTGGCCGAGGACGCCGAAGGCCCCGTGGCGCGCGTCGCCGCCGCCCGCGTGCGGCTGCCCACCGTCCCCCTGCCCCCAGCGCCGGAGAAGGGATGGCTGCACGCCGCGGGGGTTGCGCTCACCGGAACCGTCGCCGACCTGCTGGCCTATGTCGCGCTGGAGACGGGCCAGCCACTCGGCGCCGTCCCGGACCGCCCCCTCCCGCCGGACGGCCCGCACCTGCGGTACGCCCCGGCACCCGGTGAGGAAACCGGGGGACAGCCCCGGCATCCGGACCCGGCACCCGTCCTGCGGGCCGGCGACCGCGTCCTGGCCCTCCCGGCGCGGTACGAGCACACCGAACCGCCCCCGACTGGGCCCGCCGACGTCCTGCTCTACACGGTGTGGCCGCCTCCCGGCGCGCACGGCACCGCCCGTACCCGGCCGCCCGCATCCGGCGACCCGGGCCGCTGCGACCGGGCCATCGCCCGAGCCGTGGAGCTGGCGGCCGCCTGGGGACAGGGCACCGTCCAGGCGGCGGGCGCCGCGGGCCTGCCGCCCCGCCCACCGCGCACCCACGTGCTGCGCACCGAGGACATACGGCACGCGATCGACCCGACGCTGACCCCCGACGAAGCCCTGGCGCTGGTACGCCGGGTGGCCCGCGGCGCCCAGCACGGCGCGGCAGGCACCGTGCACGCCGTCGTCCCGCCCGAGCGGCCCGACCTGGAGCGTCCCGGACCGTTCCTCGCCGAAGCCGCCCGCCTGCGCGGCCACCACACCCTGCCCCGCCGTCTGCCCCCGGCACTCGGCGCCCCCGCACGCGACCCGGCCGCGCACCTGCGCCGCGCGGCCGCCGAAGCAGCGGTCCGACGCGGACTCCAACAGATCTCCACCCCCGTCCTGCGGCCCCGGAACGCCCCGCTCGCCCACCTCGGCACCGCCCCCGGCACCGGCCCGGTACGCGTACACGGCCGGGCCGGACTCCGCGACCTGTGCCTGCGCGCCTCCCTGCTGCCGGGCGTCCTGGACGTGGCCGCGCGCTCCCTGCGGCACACCGGAGCCGCCCACCACTTCGAGACCGGCCCGGTGCTGCGATCGGCCGCACCGGGCGACGAGAACCAGCGGCTGACCGCCGTCCTCAGCGGGCCGGTCGCCGAACCCTCGCTGCTCGACCCCGAACCGCGCCCGGCCGCGTTCGCGGATCTGCTGGGACTCGTCCACCTGCTCGGCACAGCCCTCGGCCGCGGCACGCCCGACCTGGCCCCCCTGACCGCACCGCCCCCGCACCCCGCGTCCCCGCCCTCCGTCCTCGACCCGGCCGCGTCGTTCACGATCCTGCTGGGCGGTCGCGCCGCCGGCTGGGCGGGCCTGGTGCACCCGGACGCCGCCGAGTCGGCCGGAGCGCCGCCGGCCCGCATCTACTGTGCCGACCTCGACCTGGACGCACTCCAGGAGCTGCCGCCCGTCCACCCGCGGGTGCGACTGCCGCCCGCCGCGACGCTCCCGGCCTTCCACGTCACCGTCGTCGTCACGGACACCACTCCCGTCGCGGAAGTCCTGCGCACGGTCGCCGAAGCGGGCGCCACCGCGCGCCGGCTGGTCCGCGTCGAGGACGTCTACCGCGGCGAGCGCCTCGCCCCCGGCCGGCTCGCGCTGACCGTACGAGCCCACTTCGAGAACCCGGCCGCCACGCCGGTGCGCGCCGAGCGCCGTCGCCGCCGCGGCGCGGTACTGGACGCGCTGCGGGACCGCGGCTGGGAGGGGAGGTGAAGCCCGCGGGAACCGCCGAGGCCACCGTGCCGCGGGTCAGCTGAGGTCCCGTCCGTACAGCTGGGTCCGGGAGGTGATGCCCAGCTTCGGAAAGAGCTTGTGCAGGTGATAGCCCACGGTGCGGGGGCTGAGGAAGAGCTGCGCCGCGATGTCGCTGTTACTCATGCCCCGCGCGGCCAGCCGGGCGATCTGTAACTCCCGGGGTGTCAACCGCCGCGACACGGAGGCCGGATCGGCGGCGGGCTCGATCAGGCTGCGGTCTCCCGCGGCACGCAGCTCTTCCAGCGCCAGGTCGATCCACGGCCGCGCACCGAGCATGTGCAGATGGGTGGTGGCCTGGTGCAGATGCTCACGCGCGGACTTGATCCGGCGGTTGCGGCGCAGCCATTCGCCGTACAGCAGGTGCGTACGGCCGATGTCGAACGGGGACGCGCCCGCCGCCTCCAACGCGCTCTCGTAGCGGGCCGAGGTGCGTTCACCGGTCGACAGCAGGGCCCGGCAACGGTGCCACGGGGCGTGCAGATGCGGTGCCCGCTCGGGGTCGGCCCGCTGCTCGAAGCGGGCGAGCGCCGCCCGTGCGGGGGCCGGATCGCCCGACCGCACCCAGGCTTCGGCCAGATCGGGCAGCACCAGCCAGCCGACCATGAAGTGCTCGGCGGGCCCACCGGGGGACACCACGTCGCCCAGCAGCCGGGCCGCCTGGTCGGGCCGGCCCTCGGCCAGCGCGTTCAGGCCCAGCGCCCAGTGCGCCAACGCCAGCGCGGAGGCGATGTGGTGCGGCGCGGCGACCGCCAGCGACTGCTCGGCCAGCGCACGGCAGCGCGCACTGTCACCCTGCGCCGCGGCCAACCAGGCCAGCAGCGCGTGCAGATGGCAGGCGTACCCCGGCTGCCCCGCCTCCTGCGCGAGCCGCAGCCCTTCCACGCCGTTCGCGAGCCCGCTCGACCACTGGCCGGTGACGAGTTCGAGCGCGACGAGCGACGTCAGCGACATGGCCAGCGCACCGTCCGCGCCCGCGGCACGCAGCGCGTCGGCCGCGCTCCGGTGCGCGGCCGTCATCGCCTCCGTGCCGCCCGTCAGATGGGGCAGGAGCACCGGCGGCCACACCCACGGCCGCGGAAGCGGGGACAGGAGCCACGCGGCGGCGTCGAAAGGGGGGTGGCGGTACCGCGCGGGACCGGGCTGCTGCGGTGTCAGGCTGCCCAAGTAGGCGAAGTGGCGCGAGAAACGACGCAGGGTGGCGTGCTCGGCCGGGCCCGGGCCGGCGCCGAGTTCCGCGATCTGCGTGAGCGTGGCCGGATCGCCGGCCGCCCACGCGGCGCGGGCCGCCGTGACGAGCAGTTCCGCCGTCAGCTCCGCGTCCGTTTCCCGCGCCAGCCGGGCACCGTCCAGCAGGAGGCGGCAGGCCGCCGCCGGGTCACCACCGGCGTGTGTCATCGCGCCGCGCAGCCCCAGCACCCTGGCACGCATCCGCGGGTCACCGTCCAGCGCCTCCGCCTGCTTGAGCAGGGTCTCGGCGTGCGAGGTGTCCGCGGTCATCCAGGCGTACTCGGCCGCCTCCACCAGCAGGAGGGCCCGCTCCAGGGGCTCGGAGGCCAGCTCCGCCGCCCGGCGCAGCGCCTGCCCGGCGGTCGCCGGATCCCCGCTGTGCCGGGCGCGTTCGGCCAGCTCGGTCAGCAGCCGGGCCACCGCGTCGTCCGGGCCCACGGAAGCCGCGGCCAGGTGCCAGACCCGGCGGTCGTCGTCCGGGGCCAGGCTGCGGGCGAGCGCCAGATGTGCGGCGCGCCGCCGGCGGAAGGAGGCGCCGTGGTAGACGGCGGACCGGGCGAGCGGGTGCCGGAAGGTCACCTCACGCTGGTCGAGCCGGATCACCCCGGTGGACACGGCCTCGAACAGCGCGTCCCGGGCCGCGTCGGCGTCCGTGCAAGCCCGGAGCACGGTGGACGGTTCGGCGTCCCCGGCCGCTGCCGCCAGCAGCAGCACGTCGCGCTGCACGTCCGTCAGACCGGCCGCCGGGTCGTGGAAGAACTTCCGCTGCCGTTCGCCGAGCGGCAGCGGATCGGGCAGCGGGGTGGTGCCGTCGAGGTGGCACGGGGACAGCGCGGCGGGTAACTCCACCAGGGCCAGCGGATGGCCGCGGGCCTCGCGCAACAGGCGCTTGCGCACCGTCGGAACGGTCTTCGGCAGCGTACGCGCCAGCAGCCCCGCCGCATCCGCGTCGTTCAGGGGCAGGATCTGTAGATCGGGCACGCCGGGCAGCGGGAAGAGACCGGCGTCGTTGCGGGTGGCGAGGAGCAGGGCCACCGCCTCCGACTCCAGACGACGCGCGAGGAACACCAGCGCTTCCGCGGACGCCGGATCCAGCCAGTGCGCGTCGTCCACGGTGATCAGCAGGGGAGTGCCGGCGGAGGCGTTGGACAGCAGGGAGAGCGTGGCCAGCCCCACCAGGAAGCGGTCGGCGCGCACCGCGCTCATACCGAAGGCTCCGCACAGCGCGTCGGCCTGCGGGCGCGGCAGTTCACCCAGGCCGGGCAGCAGGGGACGCAGCAGCTGGTGCAGAGCGGCGAACGGCAGCCCGGCCTCGCCCTCCACGCCGGTCGCCCGCAGCGCCCGCATGCCGGGCGCGCAGGTCTCGGTCACACCGGTCAGCAGCGCGCTCTTGCCCACCCCGGGCGGGCCGTGCAGGACCAGCGCCCTGCCCTTGCCCTCCCGCGCGGCTCCGACCACCGTGAACAGCTCATCCCACTCCCGTCCCCGCCCGACCAACATCCGTCCATGCTCCTCGCGGTAGCGGACCCGTCGTGCGCCAAGGTCGGTTCCCCGCAACCGGGCGAAGGCAACTCATCGCAGCCGGCTGTGTTCGACCGGTGAGTAGGATGCATCGTGTGCCGTTCGGTGCCAAGAGTCCAAATTGGCCCCTGCGTTTCCAACTGCCCCCGTAAGTACGGAAGTTGACTTTTGTAGCAACAGCCCGGGGTGCCGTGTCGACGCCTCGCTGCGGCGCCGGTCCGCACCGGGCGCTCACCGTGCCGGCCAACGGCTCCGCCGGTCCGCCGGGTTGAGGGCGGGGCGCCGTTCAGGACTGCGCGGGCCGCCCGGTGAGCGCCTCCAGGCAGGGCTTCATCAGCTCGGCGATGCGTTCCGTGTCGGCCTCGCGCAGGACGTCCAGCTCCAGCAGGTGGCGTCCGATGGTGACGCCGAGCAGCGTGCTCACGGTCAGTGCGGCCCGCAGCTCGGCGTCCTCTGCTTCGATGGCGCCGCTGATCTGGTTGAGCTGCCGGGTGTTGGCGGCCTTGACCTGCTCGGCGGCTTCCGGGTGGGTCAGCATGGAGCGCAGCAGTGCCAGCGACGTGCCGGAGACCTCGCCCATCTTCACGCCGAGGATGCCCAGCAGCAGCTCGACCAGCTTCTCCTGGCCGCCTTCGTCGGCCTCCTGCGAGGAGACGGTGATGGCCCGGCGGAACAGCTCGTCCTTGCTGCCGAAGTGCTGCATGACGAGTGCGGGGTCGACTTCGGCCCGGGTGGCCACCGCCCTGATCGTGGTGCGGTCGTAGCCCGACTCGGCGAACAGGGCGCGGGCCGCGGCGAGGATCCGCTCGGCGGTCCGTGCGCGCCGTTGGGAGCGGGGCACGGTCTGGGAATTTCGCGTCACGGCACCACTCTACTCGCGTTCGCTCAACGGCTGTTGACCGGAGAAAGCCGCGCTCGTACAGTCACTCATCGCATGTTGAGCGAAGTGTTGAGCGAACGGAGTCGAGCGTGGCGACGACCACCACCACTTCCACCGCCGAGCGGACGGAGCTGACGCGCGTCCTGCCCGGCCTGCTGCTGGCGATGCTGCTGGCCCAGCTCGACGCGATGATCGTGAGCACCGCGCTGCCGACGGTCGTGGCGGAGCTGGGCGGGGTCAACCAGCTGTCGTGGGTAGTGACCGCCTACACGCTGGCCACGCTGGCCTCCACCCCGCTGTACGGAAAACTCGGCGACCTCTACAGCCGCAAGTGGACCCTGGTCTTCGCGCTCAGCGTGTTCCTGCTGGGGTCCGTGCTGAGCGGCCTGGCCCAGTCGATCGGCCAGCTGATCGCGTTCCGCGCACTACAGGGCATCGGCGCCGGCGGGCTCCTCGTCGGTGTCATCTCGATCATCGGCCGGCTGGCCACCCCGCGCGAGCGCGGCAGGTTCCAGAGCTTCATCGCCGCCCTCGGCGCCGTCGCGATGATCGGCGGGCCCCTCCTGGGCGGCTTCCTCACCGATGTCGCCTCCTGGCGCTGGGCGTTCCTCATCAACGTCCCGATCGGTGCCGTCGCACTGTTCATCGTCCTCACCCGGCTCAGCCACGGGGGCAACAAGGTCGAGCACCGGATCGACTACCTCGGCGCGCTCGTCATCGCCTCGCTGGCCGTGGTGATCGTCCTGGTCACCAGCTGGGGCGGGGTCGACTACGCCTGGGGCTCCCCGCAGATCATCGGCCTGGCGATCGCCGGCGTGGTGCTGCTGGCCGTGATGATCGCCGTGGAGCGCAAGGCCGCCGAACCCGTGCTGCCGCTGGGCCTGTTCAAGGTGCGCAACTTCACCGTCGCGCAGATCCTCACGTTCCTGGTCGGGTTCGCCATGTACAGCCTGATCGCGTTCCTGCCGCTCTACCAGCAGGCCGCACACGGCTACTCGGCCACCAGCAGCGGACTGCTCCTGCTGCCGATGCTCGGCGCGTCACTGGTGACCACCATGTACTCCGGCAAGCTGCTGACCAAGACCGACAACCACCGCACGATCCTCGTCGGCGGCGGCGCGCTGTTCGGCGGCGGCCTGCTGCTGATGCTGCTCGTGGACCAGAACACCAGCCCGTTCCTGTTCACCGCCTACACGATCGTCTTCGGGCTGGGCCTCGGTGTGCTGTTCCAGGTCACCGTGGTCACCGCGCAGAACAGCGTCGACCGCGTCAACATGGGCGTGGCGAGCAGCACTGTCACTTTCTCCCGGTCCATCGGCGGCTCGTTCGGCGTCGCCCTGTTCGGCGCCGTGTTCACCGGTCGGCTCCTCGACGGCCTCGCCAAGAGGCTCCCCGCCGACGAGTACGCCGAACTGCGCGGCTCGGCGGGCAAGCTCGACCCCGACAACATGCGCGCGCTGTCCGCACCCGTCCATCGGGACTACGTGGTCTCGGTCGCCGACGCCACGCACAACCTGTTCCTGTGGGCCGCGCCGTTCGGCGTGCTCGCGTTCCTGATCGCCTTCTTCGTCCGCGCGGGCAAACCCGCGGAGTAGTACGGCGATCTCCCCGGTGGTCCGGGGGCACCACGCCTTCCCTAGCATGATCACCGGCCTCGGCACAGACGGGGCACGGACAACAGCCCCGGAAACAGCAGGCGCTGGAGACGGGGAACTGCTCTCCCTCACTTCGATCAAGGTGACGCGACATGACGGACAGAGAAGTAGCGGTGGTCACGGGGACTTCCAGCGGGATCGGCCTGCACACCGCAATCGGCCTGGCCCACAAGGGACTCCACGTCGTCGCGACGATGCGGGACACCGAACGGGCCACCGCTCTGCGCACCGAGGCCGCACGCCAGGGCGTGGACCTGACGGTGCGAGCCCTGGACGTCACCGACCACGACGCGGCCCGTGCCTGCCTGGACGGCGTGACAGCCGAGTTCGGGACGATCGACGTCCTCGTCAACAACGCCGGCAGCGCCGCCTTCGGCACGCTGGAGCAACTGAGCGACGCCGCCCTGCAAAAGCAGCTCGACGTCAACTACCTGGGCGTCGCCGCGCTCACGCGGCATGTGCTGCCGACGATGCGTGCCTCCGGCGCCGGGCGGATCGTCACGGTCACGAGCAACGGAGGGGCCATCGGCGAGCCGTTCCTGGACGCCTACTGCGCCTCGAAGTTCGCGGTCGAGGGTCTGATGCAGTCCCTCGCGCCCGTGGCCGCCCGGTTCGGTGTGCAGGTCAGCGTGGTCGAACCCGCATCCGTCGTGACCCACATGATGGACAACCTCGACACCGACGTGCTGGCCGTACCGGGCGACCCCTACCGTGACCTGGCGGACACCTTCTTCCAGTCGGCCGCCGCGCTCATGGCGAGCGGACAGGCGGCACAGGACGCTGCGGCGGTGGTGGTCGAGGCGGCGACGACGGACACCCCCCGGTTCCGCTGGCAGACCTCCGAGGCCGCCGTCGACTTCGTCGGACTGTCCCTCGCGGACCTGGACGGCAGCAAGGTGTTCGGCGCGATGTCCGCCCTGCTGGGAGAACCGGCGAAGGGCGAAGGCTAGCTGTACCGAGTACAGGCGTTGTCGACGGTGGGGCGAGCAGGGGTGGCCACACCGTGTCCAGGGTCTCGACGATCGCCTCGCCCTGAACCGCTCCGCTGGTCATCAGCGGGTGGTGGCGCACCGCGCCGCTCACTCACCGATACCCGTATGCGCATTTTGCGGCGTGTGTCCATACGGTTAGATTCATTTGCGTACCTTAGGGCGCGGTCGTACGCTCGGATCCAGAGGACACGGCACCGTTTCCCGACGGTGCGCGACCACGTAAGGGAAACGCGCATGCCCATGGTCAACGCCGCGCTTGTGGAGTCCTTCGACGAGCCGCCGCACTTCCGCTCCGTCCCCGCCCCTGAGGCCGGCCCGGGCCAGGAACCGGTGGACGTCCTCGCCGTCGGCGTGCACCCCGCCACCCGCGGCATCGCCGCCGGCAAGCACTACACAAGTCCCAAGAAGCTGCCCGCCCTGGCGGGTGCGGATGCTGTCGTCCGCCGGGCGGACGGCAGCCTCGGCTATGTGATGGTCATGGGCGCCGGATCCTTGGCCGAGCGCATCGTCGTCGATTCGGCCGCTGTCATCCCGGTCCCGGACGGAGCCGATCCGGCGCTGCTGGCCGCCACCATGAACCCCGCCCTGTCCTCATGGGCCGCGCTGCGCACCCGCGTCCCGTTCCAGGCCGGGCAGGCGGTCCTGGTGCACGGCGCGACCGGAAACGCCGGCTCGATGGCCGTCAAGGTCGCCAAGCACCTCGGCGCGGGGCGGGTGATCGCCGCCGGACGCAACCGCGCCCGCCTCGACGAACTCACCGCCGAGGGCGCGGACGACATCGTTCAGCTCACCCCCGACGAGGACGCCACCGCGGCCGCGCTCGCCGGGGCCGCCGCAGAAGTCGACGTGGTCCTCGACTACGTCTGGGGGCCGCCCACCGAACTCGCCATGCGTGCCGTCCTCGGAGCGCGTACCCAGCACACCCGTCTGCTCGACTGGGTACAGATCGGCGGCACGGGCGGTGATGCGATCACCCTGTCCGGGCACGCCCTGCGCTCCAACGCCTTCCGTGTTCTGGGCAGCGGCTTCGGCTCGGTGGAAACGCAGGTGATGCAACGGGAGTTCACCGAGCTCGTCGCCGCGATCGCCGCGGGCGGTATGGCCGTGCGCCCGCATCCGTTCCCGCTCGACCAGGTCGAGGCGGCCTGGGCCCACCAGGACGCACCCGGCGAGCGCACCGTCATCCTCCTGTGACACACACGCCGTCGGCTCGCCCTCGTCCCCCGGGCGTCGGCGGCATGCTCGACCACAGCGACCCCGGGCCGCCCTGCCTGCCCCCGTGCTCACACCTGTCGCGACGAAGCTCCCGCTTCTCGCACACCCACCGGCACGACCGCTTCACAACCCCGACGTGCCGAACCGCCTGCGCGGGGCACCACCCCGACGGCGCGGAGCCCGGATCGCGCTGTTCAGCCGCTGCCTGGGCGCGGACGCCACGCTGTTCGCGATGCAGCGGGCCCGCAGGAGTTCACGGACGTCCGCTGCCTGGTCGCATGCCGGCCGCTGTCGCCGCGCGCGGTTCTGGAGCGGACACTCGAACGGCACGGCACCCCGGCCGAGCGGATTAAGGAGCTGGACCGGCTGATCAGACTCCGCACCGGCTTCGGCCTCGACGAGATGTCCCCGGTCGAGACCGGCGCGGCCGGCAGCGTCCGGGTGCCGACGCTCGTCTACCAGGTCCACGACGACCTGATGACACGGCCCGCCGACGTCCAGGCGATGTTCGACAACATCCCGATCGCTCGTCTGGGTTCACGGAACCACGCGCCGCTGGGACGGCTACCTGCACTTCCAGCGCGGACCCCGGGCAATCCTGGACTGGTTCGCCACCCACATGAAGTAGCCCCGGCCCGCAACACCCGTACCGCAAAGGGGTGGAGGCATGCCCGGTCCAGAAGCTGGGGTTCAGCTCGTGGCCGAGTCCTTGGTCAGCGCGTCCATGAAGAGGTCGACGAGCGGCCGGGCCTGCTCTTCGGTCCCGTGCCGCACGGAATAGGCGATTCCACCCATGAGGAGGAGGACATTGTCCGGGGCAACGTCCGTTCGCAGGCTTCCGTCCCGGGCGCCGGCCGCGAGGAGGGTGGCGACAGCGTCGGTGAGGAGCGCGCGGCTGTCGGAGTAGGGATCGATACCGGAGGCGATGACGGCGTTGAGGGCTTCGGACATTCCGCTCTTGGCCGTGGCGTAGTGGATGAAGTGCTCCATCCACATCCGGGTGGCCTCGGCGGCCGGGTGCTGTGCGAGCAGGTCGTTGACCTTCCCGCACACCTGGGTGAGTTGGCGCCGGTAGGCGGCGTCGATGAGCACTTCCCGGGTCGGGAAGTGCCGGTAGAGCGTGCCGACACCGACGCCCGCCTGCTTGGCGATGGCAGCGGGTGCGGTGTCCAGCCCCTGCTCGGCGAAGACCTGCGCGGCGACCTCAAGCAGGCGCTCCCGGTTTTGCAGCGCGTCGCTCCTGGTGCGGCGGGGCGTGGCGGGCATGGGGTTCCTTCGGTGTCGGACTCCGGTTGCTTTCCGGAATCTGTTCCGCTTAGCTTTAACGGAACGGATTCCGCTATCACCCTACTTCAGGAGACCACCGTGCCCGTTCCCTCCGACAAGACCTCACGTCACTGGTTCGTCACCGGAGCCTCCGGTGGGCTGGGCCGCCATCTCACCGAGCACGCCCTCCGCAACGGTGACCGCGTGACGGCGACGGTCCGCCGCCCAGCAGCCCTGGACGGCCTGCGCGAGACGTACGGCGCCCGGCTGACCGTCGAGATCCTCGACCTCACGCGGCCGGCCGATGTGGACGAGGTGACCGGCAGGACTCTCCGGTCCGGGCCGGTGGACATCGTGGTCAACAACGCCGGATACGCGGTGGTGGGCGCCGCCGAGGAAATGACCACCGAGCAGATGCGCGACCAGATCGAGGTTCTCCTGCTCGGGCCGATGGCGATCACCCGCGCCTTCCTCCAGCCGATGCGTGAGCAGGGCGGTGGCCGGATCATCCAGATCTCCAGCGTGGGCGGCCAGGTCGGTATCCCCACCCACAGCTCCTATCACGCGGGCAAGTGGGGGCTGGAGGGCTTCACCGAGAGCGTCAGCCGCGAGGTTTCCGACTTCAATGTTCACCTCACTTTGGTCGAGCCCGGCGCCACCCGTACCGGCTTCGCCTCGGCCCTGCAGTACACCACCGAGACGACCGTCTACCGCGACACCGCCGTCGGCCGGACCCGGCACCACCTGGAAACCGCAGACGAGAACACCTTCACCGGCGACCCGGCCAAGCTCGCCGCCGCCATCTACGACACCACCCGCCACCCGAGCCCGCCCTTGCGCCTGACCCTCGGTTCCGACGCCTATGGCGCAATCCACGTGGCACTCACCGAACGTCTCACCGCGCTCGAAACTCAGAAGGCTCTCGCTGAATCCGTCGCCTTCACCCACTGAACCGCCCCACTGGCACGCCCCGTCCGCAGACCTTGCCGCCCTCACGTCCTGCGCATCCCCACAGCTTCGGCCTTCGGAAGTCCGACACGGCGTCTCATCCAGCACTCCCACGCGAACGCGTCAGATGTCGCCGGCAGATGAGGGCACACCCGAGAGCGAGGAACGCCTCGTGGGCATGTCGTGTATCCCTCAGCGGATGCGCAGCAGCGGAACCCATGTGCATGCGGGAACGGGCGTACCGGGCCCCAGCGTTGGGTGCCGAGTCCGGAGCCGTACTCGGTGCCACGGCAGGCGATCATCGCCCACAGCTCGTCTTCGACCGCAAGCCGATTCACGGCGCCGTCCGGTGCGCGTGTTGCATTCCGAGAACAAGGATGTGGTTGCGCGACCGCACGGATCACAACTCGCGGTATGAGAGAGGATCAGGCGAACTGTTGGGGGGAGGACCTTGATGAACGTCACCTTGCGGGTCCGCGCGACGCCGTCTGCCTCTGCGCTCTTCCTGCGTCCTTGGACTGACGACGACGTCGAGCCGCTGGTCGAGGCATATCGCGATCCGACGTTGCGACGATGGACGACGCTTCCCGTGGAGACCATCGAGGATGCAGCGAAGTGGCTGGAGCTTCAGAGACGCGGCTGGGAGACCGGGGAACGGATGAGCTTCGCCGTATATCGAGGTCACTTCGGCGGTGGTGAGGGCCGACTGGCTGGCAACGTGGTCATGAAGCGGACCGGCTCCAGCCGGGAATCCGCAGAGGTCGGCTACTGGACGGCAGCCCACGCCCGAGGCCGAGGGGTGGCCTCGCGCGCTCTCGAAGCTCTCACCGGTTGGGCCTTCGACGTCTTCGCGGTCGAAGGGCTGGAACGTCTCGACCTGCTCCATCAGGTGGACAACCTCGCGTCGTGCCGGGTTGCGGAAAAGGCCGGATACGGGTTTCACCAGGTCCTTCCGGCTCAGCCGCCTTTCCCCGGGGAAGGCCACCTGCATATACGGCGGGCCGACGCTCCGACCTGATGCCGGTGAGGCGTTGCCTGCCCGCGTTGAAGCTGCATGATCCGATCACGCGCTGCTGACGCCAGGGACCTGAATCACGGATGCCTTCTCAGTGGCTGTGGCCCGATGGTGGACGATCTTCGCGTGTCAGCGGCGAGCAGGGATAGGGATTGTGTGCGCAGTTCACGGAGTTCCTGGTTCGGTCTGTTCCGATTGAGCCAGCCGCTTCCTGAGCTTGGAGTTCTCCGCTGTGAGGCGCGTGACCTCGGCTTCGCGCGGGTCGGGGATTTCTCCGAGCCGCGTTCCGCTCCCGCTGCGTATCAGGCAACGGATCCATGCTGGAGAGTGCCGAGGGCCGCTCCGGTACGGAGACGTCCCGTCGGCCGGATGTCCACCGGACATGGTCCGCACCTGGCGGCGGCCGGCGCGGAGCAGGCAGGCGGCTCCGCGCCCCTCGGAAGCCGGGCCGCAGGCATGTCGAGGGCGGAGGCGATGACTCGGGGCTGGGAGGTCGAGCTGTAACGTCCGGCCGCGTCGTCGGACTTGGGGACGTGGGTCATCAGGGCGGCATCAGAGTAGATGTGGTCCAGCAACTCGTCGCCGGGCTCGGTGGGCGTGGTCAGGGAACGGCCGCTGGAGTAGTAGCCGCAGGGCAGGAACAGATGCCTCGGTACCGTGGCGAAGGTCCGCTCCACCGCGCTGGTGCGGATCGCACCGCGCTCACGCAGGGCAGCGGCGTCGGCGGCTTCTTGATCGTCCTTGATCGTCGATCCCGCGCCCACAGTGCCTGCGGGGCACGTGCCGGGGCGATGGGGCGATCAGCCGGGTGCAGGGTGGGGCCGAACTCCCGGTCGGCGGCCGGGAGTTCCCGGATGTCGCGCTCAGTAGCCGACGCGGGCGTTGATGCGGCGCGGGTAATAGCGTTCGTCGCCGTTGCGTTCGTAGTCGGGCTTGCGCGGGGTGTCGCTCGTGGGGAGGTCCCCGGAGACGACGACGCGCTGGCCGCTGCGGTGTTCCTGGTAGTCGTTGATGGCGAAGTGCTGGGTGGCCCGGTTGTCCCAGAGCGCCACGGTGTGCGGGGTCCAGCGGTACCGGCAGATGTGGCTCGGCTGCTCGGAGTGCTCGAACAGGTGCTGGAGCACGGCATCGCTCTCCTGGCGGGACAGCTGCGGGATGTGCGAGGTCCACATGCGGGTGACGTAGAGCGACCGGCGCCCGGTCACCGGGTGGACCCGCACGACGGGATGCTCGGCGGACATCTCGACGACCGGCGGAACCTGCAACACGTGAACGGCGGTGAGCCCTTCGAGCATCTCCTTGAACGGCGCCGACAGCGTGTCGTAGGCGCGGTACTGGTTGCTCCACATGGTGTCGCCACCCGAGGGCGGACAGGTGACCAGGTGCAGGATCGAGGCGATGGGCGGATTGGGGCTGAAGCTGACGTCGATGTGCCACTCGTCGGCCTTGCCGCCCTTGTCCGGCTCGATCAGTGTGACCTCCGGGTACTCCCCCAGCTTGGGCAGGAACGGGTGGATCTCGACCTCGCCGAAGCGCCTGCCGAACTCCACGTGTGCCTTCGGGGTCAGTTTCTCCTGGCCCGGGAAGAACAGCACGAGGTGTTCGAGCATGAGCGCGTGGATCTGGTCGAACTGCGCGTCCGTGAGGTCGTTCAGGTCGATGCCGTGCACCTCGGCGCCCAGAGCGCCCGAGACGGGGCGGATGTCGAGGCCGTCGCCGGACGAGGCGGCGGCAGTGGCGGGGGCGGGCTGCTCGGATACGGACTGTGTCACAGCGGTGTCTCCTTTGTCTGCACGGGAGTCGAGCGCGCGGGAGGGGCGGGGGAGGGGCGGCGTGGTGCTTCAGGCGGGGACGCCTGCCCGGCTGCCGCCGATGGGGGCGGCGGCGCCGGTGGACAGGCCGTGGTGCAGCCAGTCGACGAACGGCTGTGGTGCCAGGGCGGCGACGCGTTCGTGGTACGCGTCGAGGTCGTCCTCGGTCAGGACGTCGCGAGCGGCGCCCGAGCGCCCGGTGTGGAAGAACCGCACCGGATCGGCGACGATTTCCGTGTCCGGCGCCAGCCACTTCGCGCGGGCCTTCATCTCGTCGAACGTCGCGGCCTTCACCAGCTCGGGCCAGACCTCCGCTTCCACCGTGATGCCCAGCCACTCGGCCAGCGCCGCCATCTGCCCCGCGAGGTCGGCGCACAGGTCGGCGTAGTGCAGAAGCCGGACGTTCGGCTGGGCCCGCCGGCTCCAGGCGTCGAAGGGATGGTGCAGCTCGGCCGCGGCGATGTCCTTCTCCCAGCCGTCGGAGGAACCACGCCGGCACCACTTCAGCAGCCACTCGCGCACCGGCGGGAGCGTGAGCGACGACGGTCCTGCGGACGGTGCGTTCTCGGCGATCTGGAAGGCGTGCAGCCACTCGGCGCGGACGTCGGCGGCCTGGTGGTACAGGGACAGCGCCCGGTCGAGAGGGTGCCGGGCCACGGCCACGTAGCTGACGCGCGGGTCGAGCGGCAGGCCGTCGAGCGGGACGTGGGTCTTGATGACGCGGCGGTGCTCCTGCCCGGCGAGGTGCGCGTACATCTCCTCCCGGGGCGTGAAAAGCTGATCCAGCCACGGGGAGATGGCGGACAGCGGCTCGGGGAGCTCCGGGGTCCGGAAGACGAGCAGGGCACACACCATCTGCGCCCACGTCGTGCCCGACTTCGGCGGGGCGCTGATGACGATGTCGCCGTCGCGCAGCGGGAAGTCGTCCCAACGGGCGCTGTCCTGCTGGGTGGATCGGTAGCGGCGGGGTGTTCGCGTCATCATCGCCTCCCGGCAGGAGGCTCGTTCAGGACCGGATCTTGTACACGCATGACGGCATTCCTCACAGGGGAGCGAGGGGTGGCGGACCGTCCCAACCTGGTGCGGCGGGCAGGGGGAAACATCCCCGATCGCCACAGTTACGGCCGTACGACACCGGCGTGCCGTAACGGCGGGGCTCCCCGATGCCCGGCCCGTCGGGCCGGCGCGAGGATGACGGGCACCGCGGTGACCTGCCGTGCCGAGCACACAGAAAGGCGGTGAGCGGGGTGAACCCGTTCGACGACCCCGAGGCCATGTTCCTGGTGCTGGTCAACGACGAGGGGCAGCACTCGCTGTGGCCCGCGTTCGCCGACGTCCCCGACGGCTGGCACCTCGTCCACGACCGGGACACCCGCGCGGCGTGCATGGCGTACGTCGAGGAGCACTGGACGGACCTGCGGCCCAAGAGCCTGGCCGAGGCCATGGGCGGCTGACCGCCGCTCCGGGAGCGACGGCGAAGACGGCTGGGCGCCTGGAGGTCAGCTCTTGACGCCCAGGCTCAGCCCATGCTCGTACGGCAGCCCGCCGATGGTCCTGACGTTGTCGAACCCGGCCCGCTCCAGCCACCGTTCGTAGTCCCGGGCCGGGTAGGCCATGCCCCGGCCACTGGCCAGGACGTTGAAGTACAGGCCGAGCCGGGCGCCGTAGACGCCCTCCGTCTCGTCGTCCGCGACGTTGTAGCCGTAGAGCAGCACCCTCCCGCCCGGCGGCAACGACGCGTAGGCCTTGCCCAGCAGGTGCAGGATGCTGTCCTCGTCGAAGATCTCCAGGACATGGCTGAACAGCACCGCGTCCGGCCCGTCCGGGAACGGGTCGGTGAAGATGTCGCCCGTGAGGAGCTCCACCCGGTCCGGGAGCCCGTCGGCCTGGCCGTCGGGCCGCGCGCCGTCCGCGAGCCGCGAGACGCTCGGCATGTCGAGCACCGTCGAGCGCAGCTGCGCATGGCGTGCGACCAGCCGCGCCGAGGTGCTGCCGTCGCCGCCGCCCACGTCCAGGACGTGCCGGACGTCCCGGAACACGGGCTGCTCGACCAGCGCGTCCACGGAGCGGAGCGTGAACGCGGTCATCGCCCGGTGGAAGATCTTCTCCAGCGGAGGATTGTGCGCCAGCCGCTGGTAGAGGGTCGGTTCGTCGCCGGGGTGTGCTTCGAGCGCGGTGTTGGTTCCGGTCCGCAGCGCGTGCGTCATGTGCGGGAACGCCGGGTAGTACACCTCCTTCCAGCCGGTCAGGATGTGCCGCCAGCTGTCCGGCCCGTCCGGGGCCAGCAACTCCTCGGCGACGGCGGAGTTGTGGTAGCCGCCGTCCCTGCGCTCCAGAAGTCCGGTCGCACACACCGCCTGTAGCAGGACGCGCAGCTGATGCGCGGGCAGCCCGCTGAACGCGCGGATCTCCTCGGACCGGGCTCCGGGCTTCTCGGACAGGAAGGAAAAGAGGCGCAGTTCGGCGGCGGTGGTGACGGCGTTGAACAGCGCGGGCGCATTGACGAGGAAATGGAACCGGTCGAGAACCGGGTCCTGTTCATGGGCGTTCTTCATGGCTCTCCGCATGGTGGTGGCTTCTGCACGGCTCTTGGGCTTCATACCAGGAAAAGGCGGGGACAAGACGCTTCCGGGTCCGTAACTGCGGGGAGCACTGGTGCGGTGAGCAGGTGCGCTGGCGGAGCATCGAACGACCCGATGAACAGGCGGTGCGCTGCGTGCGTTTGAACAGTTTCGACGAGTGGTCGCCCTTGCAGGAAGTCGTCGTCGGATCCGCGGAGAACTATGTCTCCCACGAACGGGAGCTCTCCTTCGACCTTTTCTTCCATGACAATCTCCTGCACGACAATGCCGGACAACGGGAATCCGGCCGGTCCGAGTGGTACTACCCCCGGCTCACCGCACGCGGCGGCGGTTCAGGGCGGCAGCACACCCCGGTGGCCCGGCGGTACGTGGACGAGCTGAACGAGGACCTGGAAGGGCTCGCCGACACCCTGCGCTCCCTCGGGGTCACCGTCCACCGGCCGCTCGCGCTGCCCGCGGACACCGGCGAGGTCACCACCCCCGCCTGGTCCGCGTCCGTGGTCCCGCCGCTGAACGTCCGCGACAACACGCTCATCGCCGGGGACGAGATCATCGAGACCTCCCCGATGATCCGCTCCCGCTACTTCGAGACGCAGTTCCTCAAGCCGTTGTTCCGCGACTACTTCCGCAGCGGAGCCCGCTGGACCGCCATGCCGCGCCCGCTCATGACCGACGCCTCCTTCGACCTGTCGTACGCGCGCACCGGGACCGTCGGAGGACCCACCGAACCCGTCGAGGACCCGCAGCCCTCGCCCTGGGACGTGGGCGTGGAGATGATGTTCGACGCGGCCCAGTGCCTCCGCCTCGGCCGGGACATCGTCGCCAACATCTCCACCGAGCACCACGCGCTCGCCGTCACGTGGCTGGAGCGCCACCTCGAAGGCCGCTTCCGCATCCACCGGGTGCACGAGCTGAGCGACAGCCACATCGACAGCATGGTGCTCGCCCTGCGCCCCGGCCTGCTGCTGGTCCGCTCGGACGCGGTGGCCGACGCGCTGCCGCCCGCGCTGCGCCGCTGGGACCGGATCGTCGCCCCCGTTCCGCGGCAGAACAACTTCCCCCGCTACGAGGCCGACGCGCTCATCCTCACCAGCCCCTTCATCGACCTCAACGTGCTCTCCGTCGACGAGGAGACCGTCCTGGTCAACGAGGCCAGCCCGGAACTCGTCCGGACCCTGGAGGACGCGAAGTTCACCGTCGTGCCGGTACGCCACCGGCACCGGCGGCTGTTCGGCGGCGGCTTCCACTGCTTCACCCTCGACACCGTCCGCGACGGCGGACCCGAGGACTACCTCACCTGACCCGGGACGGCCGGCGTCCCGCGCGCGCCATGCCGTTGCACGGCCGCACGGTCACGGCGCAGAGCCCGCACCGACGAGTCGAAGGGACACCGACCCCGCCATGGCACCACCCGTCACCTCCGCCAGCCGGTGGTTCCGCAGGTTCCGCCCGCGTCCGGACGCCGAGGTAGCGCTGGTCCGCCTGCCGCACGCCGGAGGGTCAGCGAGCAGCTGCTTCTCCCTGTCGCAGCGCCTGTCGGCGAGCGCCGACGTCCTCGCCGAGGTACGGCAGCTGTCCGGCACGGACACCCAGGTCCTCGACGACCCCGACCTGGCCGGACCGGCCCTGCCCACGCCGCGTGCGGACCACACGGCAGCCGGGACCTACGCACCCGGACCCGGCGCCGTCGTGCACTGCGACGTCGTCGCGCTCACCGGCGGCCACGACGAGCACGTCGGGCCCGCCGACGCCGAGGCATGGCGTCACCACACCACGGGCGACTTCGCACTGCACGTCTTCGACGGCGGTCCCTTCTCCCTCGACGCACACGAGCCCCGGATCGCCGAGACCGTCGCCACCGGCCTGCACGCGGCGGCCCGTTCGCGCCCGGACAGCCGGGGACCGGGCGCCGAACCGCAGCACCCCGTGCCCGCGCCGCAGCGCCGTACGGCGGAGCACCGCACGGCGGAGCGCCGATGACGGTACGCGAGCCGGAGACCGGCGGCGCCCCGCCGGCGCCCGGCGCCGGCCCACCGCCGCCGGCCTCCTACGCGCAGGAGCGCGCCTGGTTCGCCTCCCGGCTCACCCACGACCCGCCGACGTACTGCGTGGTGGACGAGTTCCCCCTGCACGCGGACATCGCCCCGGCCGTCCTCGAAGCCGCCCTCGCCCAACTGACCGCCCGCCACGAGCCGCTGCGCACCGGGCTGTGCGTCGTCGACGGGCAGCTGACGCAGGACGTGCGCCCACGGGTGGAACTGCCGGTCGAACGGCTCGACCTGAGCGGGCTCGGCCCCGCCGAGCAGGCCGAGCGCTCCCGCGCGCTGCGCGCGGAGCTGGCACGCCGGCCGTTCGACCTGGACCGGCCGCCGCTGTGGCGCGCGGCAGTCCTCATGCTGGGGGAGGGGACCTGGTCGGTGCTCCTCGCCGCCCACCACACCGTCTACGACACCGCCTCGCGCCTCAACGTGCACGCCGAACTCACCGAGATGTGCGCCGCCGCGGAGGAGGGCCGCGACCCCGAACTCCCGCGCCTGCCGAGCACCTACAGCCGGCACGCCCGGCGTGAGCGCGCCCGCCTCACCCCCGCGCGCCGGTCCGCGCTCGCCGCCCACTGGCGCGCCCGCCTCGCCGGGCTGCCACCGGTCCACACCCTGCCCTTGGACCGGCCCCGGCCCCCGGTCCGCACTTTCCAGGGCGCCGAGGTGCGTGCCGCGCTGCCCTCCGGCGTCCTCGCGTCCCTGCCCGCCGCGGCCCGGCACCACGGCACCCGCCCCGTCATGCTGCTGCTCACCGCCTACGTCGCCCTCCTGCACCACCGCTCCGGCGCCGACGACCTCGTCCTCGGCCTGCCCGTGGCGGGCCGCACCGAGGCCGAGACGCTGCCGATGGTCGGCACTCTCGTCAACATGCGCGTGCTGCGCGTCGACGCCTCAGGCGACCCCGACGTCACCGCGCTCATCGGCCGTGTGGCCGCCGCCGTCGGTGCCGACGAGACGTACGACATCCCGTTCCAGACCCTGGTCGAGCTGCTGCCCGCGCCGCGCCTGCCCGGTGTCCCGCCGCTGTACCAGCTCGCCTTCAACCACGCCCCCGCGGGCGATCTGGGCGCCCCCGTGTCCTCCTGCGAGGAGGACCTGCTGCTGGACGCCACCGACGACACGGTCAGGATCGTCTACGACGCCGCCCTGTTCGACCGCGCCACCGCCGAGACACTGCTGTCCGGCTACCTCCGCCTGCTGGCCACGGCGCTGGAAGCACCTCACACCCGCTTGTCCCGGCTGGGCGCGCTCCCGGGCATCCGCGGTGCCGGTGCCGGTGCCGATGCCGGCACCGGCACGGCGCGGCAGTCGGGGCCGGCACCGCCCGCCGACGGGCGGCACGCCGCGACAGCGCCCCGGACGGCCGCCGAACGCCGGGTGGCCGCGGTGTGGCAGGACGTCCTGGGCATCGAGGTCACCGACGTCCACCAGGACTTCTTCGGCCTCGGGGGCCACTCGTTGCAGGCTCTGCGGCTGCTCGCCCGGCTCACGGCCCCGCACCGCGCCGAGGTGCCGCTGCGGACCTTCTTCGCCGACCCCACGGTGGCCGGGCTCGCCACCGCACTCCAGCACACCTGCCCCGGGAGGACAGCATGGCGGTGACCGGCCGGATCGACGGCGTCCCCGACGAGGTCTGGCACGAGGAGGTGCTCGCCCCGCAGTTCGCCTACGAGGCGGAGCATCTCCTCGGCCACTACCGCGCCATCGAACAGGTCCTGCTCCTGGAGTACGTCCGCATGGACTTCGCCGACGCCGCAGGCGCTTCCGTGCTCGCCGCCCGGCTGGACACGCTGAGCCGCGACGCGGTGTGCGCCGACCCCGAACAGAACATGTCCGACATCTCCTTCGCGGTGGAGCGCCATGTGCAGGACGGCGCCACCCCGCCCTTCCCCGCCTGGCACCTCGACCGCAGCCGCAACGACCTCCAGGCGTGCGCCCAGCTGATGGCCGCCCGCGACACCTTCGCCGCCGTCGCCGAGGACCTGACCGCGTTCGCCCGCGCCGTCCTCGAACTGGCCGGGCGGTACGCCGAGACGCCCATGCCGGGACACACCCACGGCCAGGCCGCGCAGATCGTCAGCCCGGGCTTCCACCTGGCCGCGCTCGCCGCCGAGACGGTCACCGCGCTGCACCGCATGCTGCACACCTACGACGAGTGCGACGCCTGCCCGCTCGGCTCCGGCACCATGGCCGGGCAGGAACTGCCCTGGGACCGCGCCCGCATGGCCGGCCTCCTGGGCTTCGGGCGTCCCCAGCCGCACGCCCTGGTGGCCGTCGCCTCCCGCACCTGGACCACCCGGATCGCCGGTGACCTCGCGCAGTACGCAGTCGTCCTCAGCCGTTTCACCACCGACCTCATGACCTGGGCCGGCAGCGGCTCCGGCTTCCTCGACCTGCCGGACGCGCTGGCCGGCATCTCCGCCGCCATGCCGCAGAAGCGCAACTTCCCCGTTCTGGAACGCATCCGGGGCCGCTGCGCACACATCGCCGGCCGCGCGGCCGACATCGCGGGAGGCCAGCGCAACACCCCGTACAGCAACACCGTCGAGGTCTCCAAGGAGACCGGCGGCCAGCTTCGGGTGCAGACCGACGCCATGCGCTCGGTGCTGCGCCTCGCCCACGCCGTCGTCGCCGGAGCCACTTTCCGTACCGACCGCATGCGCGCCGCCTGCGCCGACGACCACCTCGGCGCGTTCACCCTCGCCAACCGGCTCACCCTTACCTACGCCATTCCCTGGCGCACCGCCCAGATCATCGCCGGGCAGTACGTCAAGGACGCCGTACGCCGGGGGCTGCGCCCCGGTGAGCCCGATGCCGACCTGCTGCGCGACTGCGCCGCCGGTCACGGTCACACGCTGGAGGAGACCGAAGGCACCGGCGGCCTCGGCGCCCTCCTCGCCGAGGCGTTCGACGTCGATCGCGGGCTGCGCGCCAAGCAGTCGGCGGGCTCCACCCACCCCGGCCGCGTACGGGAGCTGCTCGCCGGACAGGAAGCGGAGCTCGAAGCGCTCGGCGCGGCCTGGGCCGAACGCGCCGACCGCCGGACCGCCGCCACCGCGCGCCGCGAGGCCGCGCTCGCCGCCCTCCGACGGCGGGCGGCATGACGGAGCCGGCACTCGTCGCCCGCCGCACCGGCGTGGACCTGACCGAGGGCAGCGCCGCCGCCTGCGGCACCTTCGGCGAACTGCTCCAGGGCGTCCTGCCCGACGGCACCGGCTTCCTGGCCACGTTCCCCATCACCCACGGCACCCGCGCCTGGTTCCGCTACCACCGGGACGGCCCGCCGCGGGTCTACCCCGCCCACAAGACCAAGTCGCTGCGCCTGACCCGGGCCATGCTCGCCGCCGCGGGCGCGCACGGCGGCGGCTCCCTCGTCCTCGACAGCGACCTGCTCGTCGGCAAGGGCCTCGCCAGCTCGTCGGCCGACCTGGTCGCCACGGCACGGGCCGTCGGCTCCGTCCTCGCCCTGGACACCTCGCCCGCCGGCATCGAGCACTGGCTGCGCCCCATCGAACCCACCGACGGAGTCATGCACCCCGGCATCGTCCTGTTCGACCACCGGGCCGTCCGCCTCCGCGACCGGCTCGGCACCCTGCCGCCCGCCACCGTCGTCGCCGTCGACGAGGGCGGCCTGCTCGACACGGTCGCCCACAACCGGTGGCCCCGCCGGGTCCCGCCGTGGCTGGCCGCCGAGTACGCGGCGCTCGCCGAGGACCTCACCGCCGCCGTCCGCCGCCAGGACCTGGCCGCGGTCGGCGCCGTCGCCACCCGCAGCGCCCGGCTCAACCAGCAGTGGCTGCCCAAGCGCAACCTCGAAGCGCTCGTCCGCATCGCCGACGCTCTCGGAGCGCCGGGCGTCGTGTGCACCCACAGCGGCACCATGGCCGGGCTTCTGCTGGACGCCACGGCACCCGGCCACCCCGGCACGCTCGCCGCGGCCCGGTCCGCCTGCGCAAGGCTGCCCGGCACCCTGTCCGTCTACCGCTCCGCCGCCCCGTCGGCCACCTCTCCAGGGAGCACGCATGCGTCATGAAGCGCTCATCGACGCCATCGGCAACACCCCGGTCGTCCGGCTGCGCGCTCAGGCGCCGGCGGGCGTGGAGGTCTACGCCAAGCTCGAACTGCAGAACCCGTACGCCATGAAGGACCGGGTCGCCCGGCGCATGATTCTGGAGGCGCGCCGCACGGGTGCGCTGGCGGAGGGCGCGCCCGTCGTGGAGAGCTCATCCGGCACGATGGCGCTGGGCATCGCCCTCGTCGGAATCCACCTGGGCCACCCCGTCCACATCGTCAGCGACCCCCGCATCGACCCCGTCACCCACACCAAACTGACGGCGATGGGCTGCACGGTCCACATCGTCGAGGCCATGACGTCCCAGGGGTGGCAGTCGGCGCGGCTGGAGCGCCTCGCGGACCTCATGCGGGAGCTGCCCGGCGCGTACTGGCCGCGCCAGTACAGCAACCCGGACAACCCCGCCGCCTACCGGGACCTCGCCGACGAACTCGTCGCCGACCTGGGCGCCGTGGACGTCCTGGTCGGCTCCGTCGGCAGCGGCGGCTCGCTGTGCGGCACGTCCGAGGCGCTCCTCGACCGCTTCCCCGACCTCAAGGTCGTCGGGGTGGACTGCGTCGGCAGCGTCCTGTTCGGCCAGCCGGACCTGGCGACGCGCAAGCAGAGCGGACTCGGCAACAGCCTGTTCCCCGACAACATCGACTACCGGCTCCTGGACGAGGTCCACTGGCTCTCCGACGACGAGGCGTTCCACGCCACCCGGAGCCTCGCGAGGGAGCAGCAGATCTTCGCCGGCAACACCTCCGGCTCGGTGTACCGCGTCCTGACCCACCTGGCCGCCGGCGCCGCACCGGGCACCCGCCTGGTCGGCATCATGCCCGACCGCGGCGACCGCTACGTCGACACCGTCTACCGGCACGAACCCACCGGGCCGATCGCCGCGGCGCCCGCGCGGGTGCCGTTCGGCACGGTCGTGACCGGCTGGTCGTATGCGTCGATCCCGCGCAGCGACCGCCAGGTGCTGGTCTTCCTGGAGTCCAACACCACCGGCACGGGCATGCTCGCCCTGCGCACCGCCACCCGGCTCGGCTTCGCGCCCGTCCTGGTGGCCCGCGACCCCGGACGGTACGCCGGGCTCGACGACGCCGGCTGCACGACTGTCACCTGCGACACCGAGGACGACACCGCCGTACGGGACGCCGTCCGCGCTGCCGCCGCCGGGCGCACCGTCGCCGGCACCACCACGACCAGCGACTTCTACCTGGAGCACACGGCGCGCCTGTCCCGGGCGCTCGACGTGCCAGGGCACGCGCCCCGGACCGCGGCCGCCTGCCGGAACAAGGCCCTGACCAGGGCGGCCCTGCGGGACGCCGGGGTGCCCCAGCCCGCGTACGCGGTCGCAGCGGACACCGCGGACATCCCGGGGGCGGTGGCACGGGTCGGCGCGCCCTGTGTCGTCAAGCCGGCCGACGGGTCGGGCTCGCAGGACGTGCGGTGGTGCCCGGACCAGGCGACCGCCGTCGCGCACGCGGCACGCGTCCTGGCCGTCACCGAGAACGTGCGGGGGCAGCGGAGCGCCGGACGGGTCCTCGTCGAGGAGTTCGTGGACGGGCCGGAATACAGCGTGGAGATGTTCTGCACCGGCGGAAAGGCCGTGTGCGTGGGCGTCACCGGGCGGACCACGACGCCGCTGCCCCACTTCGTCGAGACCGGGCACCTCTTCCCTGCAAGCCTGCCGGCGGCGCGGCAGGCGGAACTCGCGGAGGCCGCCCGGCAGGCGCTCAAGACCGTCGGGTTCGAGTACGGCCCGGCCCACGTCGAGACGCGGCTGACGGCGGTGGGGCCCGTCGTCATCGAGATCAACGGGCGGCTGGCCGGCGGCATGATCCCCGAGCTCGTGCGTGCCGCGACCGGGATCGACCTGCTGGAACAGCAGGTCCGCGCCGCTGCCGGACTTCCCGTACATCTCGAAGCGCACCGCGCCCGGCACGCGGGGCTGCGGTTCCTCACCGCGCCGGAGGCGGGCCGGCTGGTCGCCGTCACCGGCACCGCCGCCGCCGAACGCGTGCCGGGCGTGCTCGCCGTTGTCGTCACCGGAGCGCCCGGACGCGCCGTCCGGCCGCCCAGGGACGCCTACGACCGGCTCGGCCACGTCATCGCGGCCGGCGACACGGAGCGGGAGGTGGAGACGGCACTGGCGACCGCGGCGGCGCTGCTGCGGGTGGAGACCACCGCCGGGTGAGGAGGGCACGTTCCGGCGCCCGCCCTCACCCGGTGGTGGCCTGCCCCGCCTCAGGTGTCTTCGAGCTGGCGGGAGCTGCCGCGGCCTGCGTGGAGCACGCTGTGCGGAGGGGGTATCCGGCGCTCCACGGACGTGGCGTGCGCGCCCCGTTCGGTCGACGGCGGCGAGGTGCGACGGGCGGTGGACGGGGGGAGCACCGCCGAGGGTTCCGGTTGACGCTGGGCCACCCACGCCGCGATGTGCGCCCGGGAGCGGAGTCCCAGCGTGGCGCGGATGTGCCGGATGTGTGTCTCGACGGTCCGCACCGACACATGCATCCGTGCCGCGATCTGACGGTTGGTCAGCCCCTCCACGACCAGTTCCGCCACGTCCCGCTCCCGTCTGCTCAGCGGATGGCCGGGCCGCTTGTGATGCCTTCCGGGACCGCCGTCGTCGCCGAGCGCGAGGGAGACCGCCTGCGGAGCCGCCAGACGCCGGCCCGCGTCGAGGCACGCCTCGGCGCGCGCCGACGGCATGGTCCGCAGGGCCGCCTCCCGCACCTCGTGCAGCTGCCCACGCCACCACTCGGTGTCCCGCCCGGGGCCGCACCGGATCCGCTCCGCGGTCCCCAGGAGGTGCAGCACCCGGTCGAACCGGCGGGCCCGGACGGCGGCCATGGCCAGCCCTTCGATGGCCGCTGCGGTGTCGTCACGGTGGGCAGGGCGCGCGCGGAGCGCCTCGGCGAAGCACGCCTCGGCCTTCGTCGGGTCGTCCTTCTCCAGCGCCAGGGCACCGGCCGTGACCAGCACCGGGTGCAGATGGAAGGGCGTCGAGCGGCGGCGCAGCGCCGGCAGCGCGCGGCGGATCGCCTGCTCGGCCTCGCCCAGTTCGCCGTTCTCCACCTGCTGCCGGGCGATGGCCCCCGAGCTCAGCGCGACGAGCAGGCCGTCATCCAGCCGCAGGCCGATGTCCAGGGCCCCCGCCAGGTCGGCGCGGGCGGACTCCCGTTCGTCCGCCTGCTGCCGCTGCCTGCCGCGCAGCAGCAGCAGGCGGCCGAGCCGGGCCGTGCTGCCGCCGCACCCGCGCTCCAGCGCCACCGCCTCGTCGGTCAGCCGTGCCGCCTCGGCGTCCGCGCCCTCCCGACGCGCCAGCAGCGCCGCCGCCTCCAGCGCGATGCCGCGGTAGCCGGAGTCCGCGGCGGTGCGCTCCAGGGCGTGCACCAGATGTCCGGCGGCACCGAGGTGCTGACCGTTGGCCAGCTCCACCGCGGCCAGCGCCGCGGCCAGCAGCAACTGGCGCTCGTCGGTGCCGGACCGGAGCACCAGGAGGGCTTGCGTGAGGTTGGCCTGCTCCTTCTCCAGCACGGCGAGCGCCCCTGCCGGTGCGACGGCCTCGGTGTACAGCGGTAGGGACGCCGTCGTCAGCCAGGCCGTGAGTCGCTCGTACGCCCCCGAGTCCTCGCCCTGGGCGACGAGCATCTCGTGGCCGAAGCAGCGCATGGACTCCAGGAGCCGGAAGCGGGTCGGACAGTCCGCGCCGGGCAGCGGCGTGATGACGGACTTCGCCTCCAGGCCGATGAGGATCTCGGGTATCGCCGAGGCCACCTCGGGCACATCGGCCGCGAGCGCGCCGGCCGCGTCAGGGCCGAAGCCGCCCGGCAGCACCGACAGCCTGCGCAGCAGGGCGCGTTCCCCCGTGCTCAGCAGGTCGTAGCCCCAGCCCAGCGAGGCACGCAGGCTCCGGTGGCGGTCGTCTGCCAGCCGCCACCCGTTCGTCAGCAGCGCGAGCCGGTCGTCCAGCTGGGCCCGGACCTCGGCGGGCGGGAAGACGCGCATCAGCTGGGCGGCCATCTCGATGGGCAGTGGCAGCCCGTCCAGCCGTGCGCAGATCTCGCCCACATCGGCCGCGTTGGCCTCGGTGAGCTGGAAGCCGGGGGCGACTGCGCGGGCCCGGTCCAGAAACAGGGCGACCGCGTCGGAGCTGAGGCACGCGGCGAGCACGGTCGCGGGATCCAGGTCCGGGGGCGCCAGCTCGGCCACCGGGAAGACCGACTCGCCCGGGAGGCGCAGCGGTTCGCGGCTCGTGGCCAGTATCCGCAGCCGCGGCTGGCGCGGCAGCAGATCGGTCAACAGCGCGCCGCAGATCTCCAGCACGTGCTCGCAGCCGTCGAGGAGGAGCAGCCGGTCCTTCTCCGCCTCGTTTGTGCCGTCGGTCAGCTCGTCGAGCGCGGCCAGGATCCGCTGGCGTATCTCCTCCGGTTCGGCGAGCCGGCCGAGCCGGACCACCGCCATCTCGTAGCGCCGGCTGCGGGCCTCTTGGCCGGCCAGCTCCAGGGCGAGCCGGCTCTTGCCCACACCTGCGGGGCCGGTCAGTGTCAGCAGCCGCACCTCTCGTAACAACCGCGTCAGCTCGATCAGTTCGTGCGTGCGGCCGATGAAGCTGCTCAGCTGCGTCAGCGGTGTCTCGACGAGCGCGGTCTCCATGCCCCCGGACTTCTGCCGCATGCGGTAGGAGCGCTGCCGGCAGGCGTTGGAGCAGTAGCGGGCTCGCGGCGGAGAGCTTCCGGACTGCCGCTGCGGGCGCACCGGTTTGCCGCAGGTGTCGCAGGCGGCCGTGGAGGAAAGGGACATTGCACCTACCTTTGGGAGCGAGGTCGGGCATGCGTGAGCAACCGTCCAGGGAGACGGGAATGGGCGCGCGGCTGACGGCGCAGGGGTGACGCCTCGATGGCGGCTCAAATGAGTGCTCGACGGCAGAGAAAAGTGGGGGGTGTGCGGTGATGTGGTGGCGCGCGGTTACTGCCTGGTCGACGGCATAACTGCCGGGTGGGCTTCCGGTCGGCGCGCATTGAGGTGGTGGGGGGCTTGCTGCATTCTTACTCCGTTTTAACCGGAAGAATGTTTGCGAGGTGCGCCGCCGAACTGCTGAATTGTCCCGTGGTGTTCGTCCCGCGATCGCACTACGGCAACGATGTCAAGTCGGCGTTCCGCCGTCCTCCCGCCCCGGAACGGGGCCGGGAAGTGGAGGAGGGGACGGGCCTTACGAGCAGATCACGGCCCTGTGCGAGGTCGTGAGGGGCTGGAGAAGGGGGTAGTCGTCCGGTCTCTCACGTGCGATGCCTGCTGGACGCATTGTCACCACGGCGCTCCGTCTTTCTTTCTGCGCTCGCATGAGGGCGATTACAGTCGTCTGCCTCAAGTGATGCGGTAACGATAGAAACTTTCTCTTGGTCGGTCAAGCGATGCATTGCGCGGTCTCGAAACGATGCGGTCAATGGGTTCGGCGGTGCGGTAGGCCGAAGCCAGGTCCGTATTTCATTCGTCTGCTTTCCGTTATTCGGTGCCCGTTTGCTGACCGCTTCCTGTCGTATCCTCGCGCTGCTTGCTGCACCATTTCTGCCAGCCGCATGAGACGCTCGCATCGCCACCCGTATCAGGGAGCGCAGCGCCCGTTTCCGGTCCGTTTTCGATCGATGCCCTGTGTGGAACGCACCGGCACAGGGCGTGACAGCGGGCGCGGCGGGCACACGCGCAGACCCCACGCACCGGCGGGGTGCGTGGGGTCGTGGGGGGTGTGGCGCCGGGAGGAGCGCGGGTCATCTCGCCGCGATGCAGCGGTCGAAGATGTCCGCCAGCCGACGCGCGTACGGCTCCGGGTCGCCGTCGCCGTCCTGGAGGCAGTGGTGGCGGACGACGTTCTCGATGGCGCTGTGGATGACGAGGGCCATCAGCCGGGCGTCGAGGGTGTGGAACTCGCCCGCCTGGCGGCCCTGTTCGAGCAGCTCGGTCAGGGAGTCGACGGACAGCGCGGCGCGTGCGACGTCGTCCAGGCCGGATATCTGCCGGGCCTGCACCATCGCGACGATCTCGGCCAGCGCCTGAGTCTGCGTCGGACGGCGGGTGACGAAAGTGATCTGCGCGACGATGTAGGCGCCCAGTTTTGCCCGGTAGGTCGTTTCCCGGGCGACGCATTCCGCCATGGCGGCCTCGGACTCCGCGAGAACGGATTGTGCGGCCTTCCGGAAGAGTTCGGGCTTCCCGGAGAAGTAGTAGGAGATCATGCCGGTGCTGCTGAGCCTGGCCTGCCGGCATATCGCGCTGAACGAGGCCCTCGAATAGCCGATTTCGGCGAGCGTCTCGATGGTCGCCTGAACGATCTGCACTCTGCGCGCATCCTGCGTGAAAGTGCGAGCGCTCGACTGGGTGGCCCTGGTCATCATCCTGCACATTTCCCTCGGCTCCGTGACGAACTCCGGCAGCGCCACGGGATTCACCCCGTGCCACGGGGACTCCGGCGGTCCGAGTGTCCGGGGACGAGAGCGGGAGCGGAGGACGTGCTCCGCCGCGCCGAGGCGGTCAGCCCGCCTCGGCCGCCCCGCCCGGAGCCCGCAGCGGCACCGTCATCGGCATGGTCGGGTGCGGAGCGGCGGAGTCGAACTCCCGCGAGTGGTGCCCCTCCGCCACCGGTCTGCGGGTCAGAAACGCCAGCAGGTCACGGAAGGCGGGGCGCTCCGGGTCGGCCGCGTACAGCGTCGAGACGCTGTGCTTCAGCTCGTGGTCGACGATCAGGCACGTGTCGAGGAAATCGCGGTGCTGGGCACGGGCACGCACCAGCTCCGGATCCGTGTCGTGCCAGCGGGTGCCGTTCGTCTCGGCCATCTCGTGCAGGAACGTGACCGCGCTGTCCTGCGTCATGTTGCCGCTGCCGAGGTACGTCGTCATGGTGTGGTCGACGCCGTCGCTGTGCACGCCCTCCAGCGCCGGCTCGCCGATCAGGTCGCCGTCGGTGATGGTCCGCACGTTCAGCAGTGTGCACACCCAGCGCTCGCTGTCGTAGTCCAGCTTCGGCCGGTGCTGGATCGCCATCCCGTCGAACACCATGAACTTGAACACGAACAGCGCCTGGAGCGCGGTGTTGAGCTGGAGGTCGTCGCGGATCTCGTCGAAGATCCGCACCTGCCCGGCGTCGTGCCGCACGAAGTCGTCCTCCGTGGACAGCATGAACGGTTGGAACTCCAGCCTCCGCACCTCCATCGACGCCGGGTCGAAACCGAAGCGGCCGGTGCGGGTCCTGCGGAACGGCAGCGTCGGATCGCTCTCCAGGGCTTCGCTGACGGTCACGAGCCGGTCGAGGTCCTCGTCGGTGGCGCCCAGGGCCTGCACGATACGGACCATTTCCTCGCCGGGCACGAAGGCGAAACGGTCACGGATATAGGACGAGCGTATCCGGGCGATGTCGGAAGCCAGGGTTTCGATCGGCATTCCCTTGTTCCTCCAGGGCGGTGTTGCGGGGGAAATTCGGAGAACGTGACAGGCGCTGAACCGTAGCTGCAACCGGTGTAGCAGCGGGAGTTCGGCAGAGCAACACCGAATCAGCGGAACCGGTGCCGTGCCCGCGGTGAACGCGTCCGTGTGCCGCCGTAACGGCGGCATTCGCGGATGCCGCGCCACAGTCGCGCGACGAACGATCGAGCACGATGAGTACCGGACGCGAGAAAAGGTCGCGAGGGAAATGTCTGCGGGAAGCGCACTCATGAGGGCAGCGGAAAACTCCGGGGGCGCGGCCGGGCACCTTGCCGACCCGGACACGACGATGGCCGTCATCGGCGTCTCGTGCCGGTTCCCCGGTGCCGAGGACCCGGACCGGCTGTGGCGGCTGCTGGCCGCGGGCGAAAGCAGCGTCGCCGAGGTGCCGCCCGGCCGCTGGTCCGGCCCCGCCGCCGGGCAGACACCCCGCCGGGGCGCGTTCCTGGAGCGCCCCGAGGAGTTCGACGCCGCCTTCTTCGGCATCTCCCCGCGCGAGGCGCCGTACGTCGACCCGCAGCAGCGACTCGCCCTGGAACTCGGCTGGGAAGCCCTGGAGCACGCCCGTATCGTCCCGGACCGGGCACGCGGCACCCGCCTGGGCACATTCGTCGGCGTCACCGGCGACGACTACGCCCAACTGCTGTCCCCGCACGCCCACACCCTCGCCACCCAGCACGCCATGCCCGGCGTGCAGCGCGGCATCATCGCCAACCGCCTCGCCGCCTTCCTCGGCGCCCGCGGCCCCAGCATCACCGTCGACTCGGGCCAGTCCTCGTCCTTGGTCGCGCTCCACCTGGCCTGCGGGAGCCTGCGCGGCGACGAGTCCGACGCGGCGCTCGTGTGCGGGGTCAACCTCCATCTCCTGCCGCAGAGCGTGCTGCTCGCCGCCCGCCTGGGCGGCCTGTCCCCACGAGGGCGCTGCTTCACGTTCGACGAGCGGGCCGACGGCTACGTGCCCGGCGAGGGCGGCGGCGCCGTCGTCCTCAAACGCCTCCGCACCGCCCTCGCCGACGGCGACCGCATCCTCTGCCTGGTCCGCGGCAGCGCCACCACCAACGACCCGGGCGGCGAAACCCTCACCGCGCCGACCGCCGCGGCGCAGGCGGAGGCCCTCGTCCGCGCCTACCGGCAGGCGGGCATCGCCCCGGAGGCCGTCGACTACGTCGAACTGCACGGCACCGGCACCCCCACCGGCGACCCCGTCGAGGCCGCGGCGCTCGGCGAGGCCATCGGCAGGCACCGCCCCGCCGACCGCCCCCTGGCCGTGGGCTCGGTGAAGACCAACATCGGACACTTGAGCGGCGCGGCCGGCGTCGCGGGCTTCATCAAGACGGTGCTCGCCCTGTCCCACCGGCAACTGCCGCCCAGCCTCAACTTCGACAACCCCCATCCGCGCATCCCCCTCGACGCACTCAACCTCCGCGTCCAGCAGGAGCTGGGCCCGTGGCCCGGCGGCCCCGCCGCCGGCCGGCCACGGGTGGCGGGCGTCAGCTCCTTCGGCATGGGGGGCACCAACTGCCATGTCGTGCTGAGCGACTGGTGCCCCGAGTCGGCCCCGGCCCGGCCCCGGCCGGAGCCTGCCCCGGCGGACCCTGCCCTGCCCGCCGTGCCCTGGCTGCTCTCCGGGCGCGGGGAGGCGGCACTGCGCGAGGCCGCTGCCCGGCTCGCGAACAGCGCTACGGCCCGGGATCCGGAGGTCTCGGCGGCGGACGTCGCCTGGTCCCTCGCCTCGTCCCGGAGCGCCTTCGAGCACCGTGCCGCGATCGTGGCGACCTCACGGGACGAACTCCTGGCCGGGGCGCAGGCGCTGGCCGAAGGGACCGCCGCGCCCGGTGTCCTCACCGGCACGGCCCTGCCGGGCGGTGTGGGGGTGGTGTTCTCGGGCGAGGGGCCGCAGAGCGCCGGCATGGGGGCGGGGCTGGCCGGATTCCCGGTGTTCGACGAGGCGCTGGCAGAGGTGTGCCGGGCTTTCGACGAGGTGGCCGGCGAGGTCGCGGACGAGGTCGGCCTGTCGGAGGAGACACGTGAGCGGTTCGGCGTCGGGAAGGGGGAGTTCGGCGCGCGTCTGCGGCGTGTGGTGGCGGAGGAGCCCGGCGAGGGAGAGACCGGTCCGGGCGGCAGCGGGTGTCTGGCACAGGCAGCCGTGTTCGCGTTCGGTGCGGCGGCATGGCGGTTGCTGTCGTCGTTGGGCGTGGAGCCGACCCTGGTGGCGGGGCACTCGGCGGGAGAGCTGACCGCCGCTCATGTGGCGGGAGTGTGGTCGTTGCGGGACGCGGCGCGGGTGGTGCTGGCCCGTGGCTGGCTGATGGAGCCGATGCTGGAGACGTTCGAACGGGTACTGGGATCGGTCGAGTTCGCGGCTCCCGGCCCCGGACCGGCCCTTGCCTCGAATGTCACGGGACGGGCCGCCGAGCCGCAGCTGCTGCGGGACCCTGCGTACTGGATGCGGAACGCCCAGGAGGGGGCTCGGTTCTCCGGCGAGGTCCTCCCCGCCATGCCGGAACACGGGGTCTCGACGTTCCTGGAGATCGGCCCGGCGGGCGCAACGGCGCCCGGGGGCGCGGCCGGGCAGGGTCCCGGCGTCTCCACCATCCCCTTGCGCTGCCGTGACCTGGACGAGGGGCGGTCTCTGGTCCACGTGCTCGCACAGCTGTGGGCGCGTGGGACCGATGTCGACTGGGCGCCGCTGCTGGGGGCCGGGCGGCTGGTGGACCTGCCGACGTACCCGTTCCAGCGGCGGCGGTTCTGGCTCGACGTCGACGCGGCGGCCGACTCCGCCTCGACGCCGACGCCGACGCCGACGCCGACGCCGACGTCCGCTCCGGCCTCCTCGGCCTCCGTGGGCGAAGCCGCACCCGGCGCGTCCCCGAGCGCCCCGTACGAGCTGCTCGACGCCCCGTACGAGCTGCTCGACCTCGTACGGGAGCAGGCGGGCCTCATCATGCGGGACTCCGGGCCCGTCGACACGGCACTGACGTTCCGGGACCTCGGCTTCAACTCGCTGATGACCGAGGAACTCGCCGACGCGCTCGCCACCCGCACCGGAGTGCCCCTCCGGCCGGAGACGGTCTTCGCCCATCCGACTCCGGCAGCCCTTGCCGAGTATCTGCGCGGTTCGCTCGCCGACACCGGACGCAGCACCTCGGACACCCGTGCACCACACACCCCGGAACCGCGTGAACGGGCAGCCACGGAAGAGCCGTTGGCGATCGTGGGAATGGCCTGCCGCTATCCGGGCGGCGTGGCCACGGCGGACGACCTTTGGCACCTTGTCGTGTCCGGTGCGGACGCGATCGGCGGGCCGCCCACCGATCGCGGCTGGGCCCCGAACGCTCCGAACGCCCCGCACGGAGCGGACTCCGACGGCCACGCCCTGGTCGGCGGCTTCCTGCACGACGCGGGCGACTTCGACGCGGACTTCTTCGGCATCTCCCCGCGTGAGGCGCTGGCGATGGACCCGCAGCAGCGGCTGCTGCTGGAGACCTCGTGGGAGGCGCTGGAGCAGGCCGGCATGGATCCGGCGGGCCTGCGCGGCTCGCCCACGGGTGTCTACGTCGGCGCCATGGCGCAGGACTACGGTCCCCGTGCACACCATGCCCCGGACCACTTCACCGGCTACGTCCTCACGGGCAGTACACCGAGCGTGCTGTCCGGCCGGGTGGCGTACACGTTCGGTTTCGAGGGGCCGGCGGTGACGGTGGACACGGCGTGTTCGTCGTCGTTGGTGGCGCTGCACCACGCCGGCCAGGCGCTGCGCTCGGGCGAGTGCGACCTGGCACTGGCCGGCGGAGTGACGGTCATGGCCACCTCCGGGATGTTCACCGAGTTCGGCCGGCAGCAGGGGCTTGCGGCGGACGGCCGCTGCAAGCCGTTCTCGGCAGGCGCGGACGGTACGGGGTGGGGCGAGGGTGTGGGCGTCCTGGTGCTGGAGCGGCTGTCGGATGCCCGGCGGAACGGGCACCGGGTGCTGGCGCTGCTGCGGGGCAGTGCGGTCAACCAGGACGGTGCCTCGAATGGTCTGACGGCCCCCAGTGGTGCGGCGCAGCAGCGGGTGATCCGGGCGGCGCTGGCGGACGCGGGGCTGTCCGCCGCCGAGGTGGACGCGGTCGAGGCGCACGGCACCGGCACGCGGCTGGGCGATCCGATCGAGGCGCAGGCGCTGGCAGCGGCATACGGGCACGGGCGGCCCCCCGAACGGCCGCTGTGGCTGGGCTCGTTGAAGTCGAACATCGGGCACGCCCAGGCCGCCGCGGGGATCGGTGGCGTGATCAAGATGGTGCAGGCGATGCGCCATGGGACGTTGCCCGCCACGCTGCACGCGGAGGAGCCGACGCCGCGCGTGGAGTGGGCGTCGAGCGGCCTGGAGCTGCTGGT